>NZ_CP093342.1:610477-1220954 GCF_022637555.1 Microbacterium sp. H1-D42
CAGGTGCTCGAGCAGATCGCCCGCGCCGGGCGCGAGGGCCGCATCGCGACGTACCAGGTGTGCGACTGGGCGACACCCCTGCCTGCTGACGTGCTGCTGTCGCGTCACTACATGGGCGACGGCGTGATCGACTTCGCTTCGCTCACGAGTGCGGTCGTCGCGACCGGCTATGACCGCGACATCGAGGTGGAGCTTTTCAACGCCGACATCTGGAACGATGATCCGGCCGCTGTCGTGGCGCGCACCGTGGCATCCTTCACCGCCACCGTCTCGCCGCATCTGCCCTGACCGGGCCACACTGAGGAGATGACTGTGCGACCTGGACTGTGCTCTGTGACGTTCCGGCAGCTCACGCCGGAGCGGATCGTCGCGCTCGCCGCGGACGCGAAGCTCGAGGTGATCGAGTGGGGCGGCGACGTGCACGTGCCGCCGGGTGACCCCGAGCGCGCTGCCGCAGTCGCGCGGATGACCTCGGATGCCGGACTCGCCGTCGCCTCGTACGGCTCGTACTTCCGCGCCGGCGCCGAAGAGCCCCTCGCACCGATCCTCGACAGTGCGGCCGCGCTGGGCGCGGACCGTGTGCGCATCTGGGCCGGCCAGCTCGACTCCGCGGACGCGACGCCGCAGGAGTACGCACAGGTGGTCGCCAGGTTGTCGGATGCTGCCGCCGAGGCATCCGATCGCGGCATCTCCCTCGCACTGGAGTTCCACCGCGGCACGCTCGCCGACAACCCCGAGGCGGTGCTGCGGCTGCTGGCCGACGTCGACAGCCCTGCGCTGACGACGTACTGGCAGCCGTCGGTCGACGCGCCAGATGCCGTCGCGCTCGCCGAGTACGACGCCGTGGCCGTGCACACCAGCGCCGTGCACGTGTTCTCGTGGTGGCCAGCAGCTGAGCGTCTTCGACTGGATGTACGGGAGGGCCTGTGGCGGGCGCTGTTCGCTGCGGCCGCCGCACAGCCCGCGCCGCCGAGGGACGCCCTGCTGGAGTTCGTACCCGACGACGACCCGATGCTGCTGGCATCCGAGGCCGCGACCCTGCGCCGCTGGCTCGCCGAGGCGCGATGACCTGGGTCGGTCTTCCCGTCCAGGTCGCAATGGTTGCCGCTATTCGCACGTCGAAGCGGCATCCATTGCGACCTGGACGAGTCCTGGGTCCCGAGAGCGGCATGAAGCACGACCCGCACGCGCCCGTCGATAGGCTCACCTCATGACTTCCGACGCGCGGCGATCGCCCACCCTGCACGACGTCGCCCGCGAGGCCGGTGTCTCGCTGGCGACAGCATCGCGCGTGCTGAACGGCTCCGAGCGCAAGGTCGCGGAGTCCTACCGCGAGCGGGTCGAGAAGGCCGCCGACGACCTCGGCTACACCGCCAACGCGTCGGCACAGGCCACCGCCCGCGGCACCTCGGCCGCCATCGCCCTGCTGGTCGCCGACATCGCCGACCCGTACTTCGGGCTGATCGCCTCAGGCGTCGCGCACGGCGCCGATGAGGAAGGGCTCATCGTGACGATCGCAATCACCGAGCGAGACCCCGACCGCGAAGCGAAGATCCTGCGCGCGCTGCGCGGACAGCGACCGCGCGGCGTGATCCTCGCGGCCTCGCGAACAGGGGACAGCGACAGCACCTCGCTCGCCGAACTCGCCGCCTTCGGCGACCTCGGCGGACGCACAGTCACATTCGGTGAAGGCGGTGATCGCAGCATCCGCATCGACAACCGCGGCGGCGCCGAGCGGCTCGGCCGCGAGATGGCGCGCCTCGGCTACCGCCGCGCGATCGCGATCGCCGCCGACGAAGGCGTGCGCACGTCCGACGACCGCCTCGCCGGCTTCATCACCGGATTCGCGGCGGGCGGCGGTGAGGTCGAGCGCACCTATCGCGGCACCTTCGAGCGCGAGTCAGGCATGACTTCGATGACGCAGGCGCTCGCCGACGGAGTGGATGCCGGCACGCTGGTCTTCACGCTCAGCGACGTCGTCGCGATCGGCGCCATGAAAGCCATCCGCGAAGCGGGGCGCACGGTCGGAACCGACATCCCCGTGACCGGTTTCGACGACGTGCCCGTCAGCCGTGACGTCACGCCGCAGTTGACGACCGTTCGGGTGCCACTGAGCGACCTCGGGTATCAGGCGTTCCGCGCCACAGTGGATGCCGAGTGGGAGCAGCCGGCAATGGATCTCGAGGTGCTGGTGCGCGAGAGCACGCCAGGGCTGACGCCGTGAGCCCAGAAGCGGACCAGCGCCGTCGACGACGGAGTTGGGTGATCCGGGGCGTCGTCATCGCTGCGGTGGTGGGCTTGGCTGTGGTGGTCTTCCGTGCGTGTGCGCCCATGACAGTCGCCTCGTGGTCGGCGGTGTCTGCAGCGGAAGCCCTCGTCGGCGACCGGGGAGAAGTGGACGCGTACATCGTCGAACCGAACATCAATGTGATGCCGCGATGCGAGGTGCGGCTGCAGATGCGCGAGAACGTCACCGCAGACGAGCTCGTCGAGGTGCTGTCGGGCATCGACGGCACGGACACGGGCAGCACCTGCTCGATCGTGTCGGTCCGGACCGAGCATCCGACCTCGCTCGAGGCGGACGACTGGAGCGGTGTCAGCGATGAGGGATGGGCGCTGCTCGCGGACCGGATGCTGCGCAGCGAGTGGGTGTCGATCTACCGGGCCGACGAGCAGAGCGATGCCGCCCGTGACTGGAAGATCGTAGGGGTCAAGCTCGACGGTGATACGGCGCAGGGCGCTGCGGGCATCCGCGAGATCATCTCAGGCGGGCCGCTTGAGCCGGAGCTCGGCAGGACAGAGTGGGACGTGCATTGGAATCCGTCGCGCGCGGATCCGGTGCCCCACGAGATGGGGATCATCTCCGACGTCACCCCGCCGATCGCCGTGGCGGACATGTTCGACGACCTGGTGCCGATCATCGAGCGGATCTCCGCCGACACGGCCGCGCACCAGCAGGACGGGGTCGCCGACATCGGCGATGCCGTCTACAACGTGCAGGTCTGGGTGAACATCGCAGGCGACAGCACACGCGTATCCATCGCGATGCCAGTGCGCGACTGGGGCAATGACGACATGATCGAGCATGAGGCGGAGTTTCTCGCCGACAGCCGCGCGGCGGGGTACGCGGCGGACTTGATCGCCGCCGTGCGCGGGTCGGCGCTGGAAGTCGACGCCGTCACCGTCATCGGCAGTGACTATCTGGTGTGGGGAGACGCACGTGAGTGAGCGACAGTCGCGCAGAGTCGTCATCGCCCCGGACAGCTTCAAGGGCTCTATCACCGCGGCAGATGCCGCGCACGCGCTCGCCGCGGGGTGGCGCGACGTGGAGCCTGCGGCCGAGATCGTGCTGCGCCCCATGGCAGACGGGGGAGAGGGCACGGTCGCGGCATTCGCGTCGGCGGTGCCCGGCGCGAAGCGGATGCCCGTGACAGTCGACGGTCCGGCCGGAATGCCCGTCGAGACGGCATGGCTGCTGCTGCCGTCGACCGCCGAGGCGCCAGGCGGCACGGCGGTCATCGACATGGCCTCCACCTCGGGGATCGAGATGCTCGTCGAACTGCGTCCCTTGGCTGCCGATTCCTCGGGCTTCGGTCAGGCGATCGAAGCGGCGCTCGACCATGGCGTCTCGCGGCTCGTGCTCGGCATCGGGTCGAGTGCGTCGACTGACGGGGGCACCGGCATGCTGCGGGCACTCGGCGCACGGTTCCTCTCCTCTTCGGGGGCGGAGGTGGCGCCCGGTGCGCGGGGCCTTCCGGACATCGCGCGCGTCGATCTCGGCGGGCTTCGCCGCGCCGATGAGGTGCGCGTGCTCACCGACGTCACCAACCCCCTCACCGGCCCCCGCGGGGCCGCGACCGTGTTCGGGCCGCAGAAGGGCCTCACCGATGCTGCGGATCAGCAGCGGACGGATGCTGCGCTCGCGCACCTCGCAAAGCTGCTCGATCTCGATGCGCAGGCACCAGGCGCAGGCGCCGCCGGTGGCGTCGGTGGTGCGCTCATCGCCTGGGGTGCGACGCTCGCGCCCGGTGCTGGAGAGGTAGCGCACCTGATCGGCCTCTCCGACGCGATCGCCGGCGCCGATGTCGTCATCACCGGCGAAGGTGCCTACGATGGCCAGTCGGGCGACGGCAAGGTGCCGTCCTATGTCGCGTCGCTGGCAGCGGATGCCTCGGCCGAGCCCATGCTCGCCGCGGGCCGCATCGACGAAGATTCCGATACCGGCATATTCACGAGCTCGGTGTCATTGACCGAACTCGCCGGTTCCGGGGCATCCGCCCTCGCCGACCCGGCACACTGGCTGCGCGAGGCCGGCGCTGTGCTCGCGCGTCGGCGCTGACGGTCGGCCGTCAGCCGCCCAGCGCAGCGGCCACCACGGCCTGCGCCTCGGCCTGCACCTCGGCGAGGTGTTCGGGCCCGCGCAGGCTCTCGGCGTACAGCTTGTAGACGTCCTCGGTGCCTGAAGGGCGCGCGGCGAACCAGGCGTGCTCGGTCTGCACCTTCAACCCGCCGATCGCAGCACCGTTACCCGGAGCGTGGGAGAGCTTCGCGATGATCGGCTCTCCGGCCAGTTCCGTCGCCTTGACGGCATCCGGGGCCAGCTTCGCAAGCGTCGCCTTCTGCTCCGGCGTCGCCGGGGCGTCCACTCGCTGGTACGCGGAGGCGCCGAAGGCTTTCTCCAGTTCGGCGTAGCGCTCGGACGGCGACTTGCCGGTGACGGCGATGATCTCGGCGGCCAGCAGGCAGAGCAGAATGCCGTCCTTGTCGGTCGACCACACGCTGCCGTCGCGGCGCAGGAACGACGCACCCGCCGACTCCTCGCCGCCGAACGCCACCGAGCCGTCGAGCAGCCCTGGGACGAACCACTTGAACCCGACCGGCACCTCCAGCAGCCGCCGGCCCAATGACTCGGCAACCCGGTCGATGATCATCGACGACACCAGCGTCTTGCCGATCGCAGCGTCGCGCGGCCACTCGGCGCGGTGCGAGAACAGGTAGTCGATCGCGACGGCGAGGTAGTGATTGGGGTTCATCAATCCGGCATCCGGAGTCACGATGCCGTGCCGGTCGGCGTCGGCGTCGTTGCCGGTGAGCACGTCGAAGTCTCCTCGGCGAGCGACCAGCGATGCCATCGCGCTGGGCGATGAAGGATCCATCCGGATCTTCTCGTCCCAGTCCAGCGTCATGAAACGCCAGGTCGGGTCGACCTCGGGGTTGACGACCGTCAGGTCGAGCCCGTGCATCTCGCGGATCAGCGCCCAGTACTCCACCGACGCGCCACCCAGCGGATCGGCGCCGATCCGCACGCCTGCGCGCTTGATGGCGTCGATGTCGATGATCGACGGCAGGTCGCGCACGTACGCATCGCGGAAGTCATACGTGCCGATCGTCGCCTCGTCGATGTCGGCGTGCCTGATGCGCTTCACGCCGGCAAGGCCCTCGGCGATCAGCGCGTTGGCGCGGTCGGCGATCCAGCCGGTCGCGTCCGTGTCAGCGGGGCCGCCGTGCGGCGGGTTGTACTTGAAGCCGCCGTCGCGGGGCGGGTTGTGCGAGGGGGTGACGACGATGCCGTCGGCGCGGGCGGAGTCGGATGCTGCGCGCTCGCGGTTGTACGTGAGGATGGCGTGGCTGAGCGCGGGCGTCGGCACCCACGATTCACGGGAGTCGATCCGGACATCAACGCCATTGCCGGTGAGCACCTCGATCGCGGTGCGCTCTGCGGGCAGCGAGAGCGCGTGCGTGTCTCGGCCGAGGAACAGCGGACCGCGGATGCCCTGGCTGTTGCGATAGTCGACGATGGCCTGCGTGGTGGCGAGGATGTGGTCTTCATTGAAGCTCGACGACAATGCGGAGCCGCGGTGACCACTGGTGCCGAACACGACGCGCTGCGACGCGACAGCAGGATCCGGATGCCGGTCGTAATAAGCGTTGATCAGTTCATCCACGTCGATCAGATCTTGTTCCTCCGCAGGGAGGCCGGCACGGCTCGTCATGGAGATAGTCTGCCCCGCCGTCGTCAGATCCGCACCCTCGTGACGGGTGAGTAGGCTGGCGAAGTGAACGAACGCCGCACGTACAGCTACCTGGGCCCTGCCGGAACCTTCACCGAGGCGGCGCTCGATCAGGTGCCCGAAGCGCGCGGCCAGGACTGGAAGCCGGTGCACAACGTCGGCGAGGCGCTCGCCGACGTGCTCGACGGCACCAGCCACGCCGCGATGATCGCGATCGAGAACTCGGTCGAGGGTGGAGTCTCCACGACCCTGGATGCCCTCGCCGTGCTCCCCGGCTTGCGGATCGTCGGCGAGTACCTGGTCAACGTCAACTTCGTGCTGGTCGCGAAGCCAGGCACCAAGCTCGAGGACGTGCAGGTCATCGCCGCGCATCCGGTCGCCTACGCACAGTGCCACGCCTGGCTCGGCGCGCATCTGCCGAAGCACGCCCATGTGCCGGCCGCCAGCAACGTGGCATCCGCCATCGGCATCCTCGACGGCACTCTGCACGCGCAGGCCGCGATAGCGGCCCCCGGCATCGTTGCGCACCACGACGTCGAGGTGCTCGCCGAGCAGATCGGCGACAACGACAACGCCGTGACCCGCTTCGTGCTGGTGTCGAAGGCGGTGAAGCCGGCCGAGCCGACCGGCGCCGACAAGACCTCGCTGATCGTCGAGCTGCCCGATGACCGCCCTGGCGCGCTGCTCGACATGCTCGAGCAGTTCTCGACCCGTGGCATCAACCTGTCGCTGCTGCAATCGCGGCCAGTGGGCGATGCGCTGGGCCGGTACCGATTCGTGGTGGATGCTGACGGGCACGCCTATGACGAGCGGATGGCCGATGCGCTGCTTGGCATCCGTCGGTTCAGCCCGCGCGTGGTGTTCCTCGGGTCCTACCCGCGCGCCGACCGCAAGGTCGTGCACTATCCGGAGCGCTACGCCGACGGTGTCTTCGTCGAGGCCCGTGACTGGCTGCGTGCACTGATCCACGGCGAGCCGGAGGCATAGGCTCGGGGCTCGCGGCCGCCGCGGGCAGTCTCAGGCTAGGGATGTCAAAGTCCGGTGCTATGACCCGCTCACCCGACGAATCCATCCCGGGCCTGTCACCCGCGAGGGCGTGGGATGCAAAGGTGCGGTTGGAAGGTAACCGAACCGTCAGATGGCATCCCAAGCCGCGCCTGAAGGTCAGCGGCGGGACGCGATGGCGGCGCGGATGCGATCGATCAGCCCATCCGCATCATCCAGGTCATCCTGCGTCAGTCGAATGACGATCCATCCGCGGGCTTCCAGCTCTCGCTGCCGCTGGATGTCACGCCGCCATTGTTCTTTGCTGGTGCGGTGTCCATCGCCTTCGTACTCGATCGCGATCTTCAGCTCGGGGTAAGCCAGGTCGACGCGAGCGACGCACCTGCGCCCGTCGAACACGTCATGTTGCACGACCGGCTCCGGCATGCCGCGGTGCACGAGCAGCAGGCGAGTTTCAGTCTCCTTCGGCGATTCGACGCCGTCGCGAGCGAGGGCGAGTGCCGCGAGAATGCCCCCACGTCCCTGGAAATATCCCCAGGCCTCGACCCGTGCTTCGATGTCACTGCGACTGAAGCGGGGGCGACCGGGGTACAGCCCCGGATAATTGGCGGATTCAGTGACGATCGCATCGATGGAGGTGACTGCCGCGTCAACGGACAGTTCGTGGGCGGAAATGATCAGCGCGGCGACAGGATCGACGACCTGCGTCCCGCGAACCGTCCAGGTCACCGCGCGTTCGGCGTTGAGGCGCCGTCCGGAGACTCCCGCCGCCCTTGGTGGAGTTGCATTCCGCGGCACGGCGATCTCCAGCGGCTCCCGATTCTTCTTCGATGTCTCGGGCTGCCATTCGACCGGGTGAGGGAGTCCCCACAGTCGCATGGCAGATCTGCCGACGAGTCGGTGGTGGGGCCGCATCTTCGGCCGATAGCAGTCGACATTCTGGAGGAACGTCTTCGGAGCGGCGGGGGCGCGTACTCCGCGAAAAGGGCGGACAAGGTCGGGCGTGCTGGCCCGCCACTTGCCGATGCCAGCAGCCGTGGCATCCCGGAGCGCGAAGTGGTTGCCCAGGGACGGAGGCAGTATGATCCGGTGGCGCATCCGAACATGTTGACCCGAGCCGCGTGCCGGCAATTGTCGGTATTCCGGAATCGGTGGACAAGCGGGGGCATGCCCGCTTCTGTGGAGGAGGAGTGGTGTCGCGTCGTCCGTCACTGCTGCATGGGATGGAAATGTGCGGCGGCCGCATCTCCGCACCAGACGAAAGCATCCCCGTCGTGCGGTCGGGATGGATTCCTCCGGTGGGAAGGCCGGCCTCGCCATCGGAGGAACCCATCCCTTGTCGCGACCCGACCCAGGCGCATGCGCGAGGCAGAGCCGCGGCTCCTCAGCCGGCCAGCAGCTCCAGCGTCTGCACTCGGCCTGGCGACGCATCCAGCGGCTCAGCCTCATACGAGCCGGACACCGGCGAGACCATGATCTCGTCGACGCCGTGGCGTGCGGCGAAGGACGCGAGGTCGGATGCCACTGACGTGGCGTCTCCGATGAACCAGCGCTCCCGCATCGAGTCGATCAGCGCGAGCTCCGCCGAGTCCGACGTGGCCGCCAGCCCTGCGACGGCCTGCTCCACTGTCTCGAGCGCGGTCATCGGCTTGTTCTGCCGAAGCCGAGCCATCGTCCGCAGCTGGGGCAGCGCGCGCTCAGACGCCTCGTCAGCGGTAGGAGCCGCCACGACGTTCGCGGTCAGGA
Source organism: Microbacterium sp. H1-D42 (assembly GCF_022637555.1). Classification (NCBI taxonomy): domain Bacteria; kingdom Bacillati; phylum Actinomycetota; class Actinomycetes; order Micrococcales; family Microbacteriaceae; genus Microbacterium; species Microbacterium sp. H1-D42. The sequence goes on from NZ_CP093342.1 coordinate 619,240, forward strand.
ACGTCAGCGGTGCAGCCAACGCAGCAGAAGGCTGGAACGCCGTCCGGTACAGATCGAGCGCCCGCTCGAGCCCGACACCCGAGAAATGGTTCGCGAACACGTACGGCAGTCCGTGCGCAGCCGCCAGCTGGGCAGAATAGTCACTCGATCCGAGCAGCCAGATCTGCGGAGCGCCCGTGGCCGCGGGCGTCGACGTCACGTTGTACTCGCCGCCGCTGGTGAACTGCAGCGTGGCGCCTTCTGGCTGCAGCATCAGGGCGATGTCCTGCACGTGAGACGGGAACCGCTCGACGTCAGCTGCGGTGCCCGACTGCCGCAGCAACTGCGTGATCACGGGGTCACTGCCCGGAGCACGCCCGATGCCGAGGTCGATCCGTCCAGGGGCGAGCGCTTCGAGCGCAGCGAACTGCTCCGCCACGATCAGCGTCGCGTGATTCGGCAGCATGACACCGCCCGATCCCACCCGGATCCGAGAAGTGCGCGACGCCGCGGCCGCGATCAGAACGGGCGGAGAAGTGGATGCCACAGACGGCATGTTGTGATGCTCTGCGAACCAGTAGCGGCGCAGACCCAGCCCATCAGCCCTGACAGCGAGCGCCATCGAGGCGGTCACCGCCTGAGCGCTGGTCTGTCCGTGACGGACGGGAACGAGGTCGAGAACGGAGAGGGCGGGAGCAGTCATCATCATTCCCAACCTCGCACATGCCGGCCGCATTCCGAGAAACTCTTGATCCGCGTCCGAGGTCGGCGTAGGCCGAGAGCATGCGCACCTTCATCGACCGATCGGATGCCGGTCGCCGGCTCGCCGAAGAGCTCGCGTCACGGGCATCCGGCGCATACGAAAGAGGCGTCATCCTCGGCCTGCCGCGCGGCGGCGTCCCCGTCGCCGCCGAAGTCGCCCATGTGCTGGACGCCCCGCTCGACGTGCTGGTCGTCCGCAAGGTCGGCGCACCTGGTCAGGAGGAGCTCGCACTCAGCGCGGTCGGCGAAGAGGGCGCGACCGCGCGCAATGACGACCTCATCCGGGCATCCGGGATCTCATCCGCCGACCTCGCCGCGCGAGAAGCCGTGCAGCGCGAGGAGGTCGAGCGCCGTGCGACTCTCTTCCGCCCCGGACGCGCGCCCGTCCCAATGGAGGGTCGCACCGCGATCATCGTCGACGACGGCATCGCCACCGGGGCGACGATGCGCGCCGCCTGCGCGATCGCACGCGCGAGAGGAGCCGCGCGCGTCGTCGTCGCGGTGCCCGTCGCCGCTCCCGATGCGCTCGAGCAGCTGCCCGACGTCGACGAGGTCGTGTGTCTGCATGCGCCGCGTACGTTCATGGCCGTCGGGATGCACTACATCGACTTCCGCCAGACGAGTGATGCCGAGGTCATCGAATTGCTGGCGCAGCCTCGTTAGACGGGCACGCACCCTCAATAGACGGGCACGTACCCGTTACGCTTTCGTGATGGATGCCAGCATCTTCTTCGTCGTTGTCGGAGCTGTCGCGGTAGCGGCCGTCGCACGCAGACGGGGGTGGCCGGCGCCACTGCTTGTGACGGTCGTCGCGCTCGCGGCATCGTTCCTGCCGTTCGTCCCGAACATCTCGATCGACGGCCACGTGCTGCTGAACATCGTGCTGCCGCCGCTGCTGTACTCGGCGGCGCTCGACGTGTCGTTCTTCAGCTTCCGGCGCAGCATGCCGCAGATCCGCCGCCTCGGCATCGGCCTGGTGGTCGTCACCGCGGTGGTCGTCGGACTGGTCGCCTGGTGGCTGATGCCGTCCCTCACCCTGCCCGGCGCGCTGCTGCTCGGAGCGATCGTCGCACCTCCGGATGCGGTTTCGGCAGCATCCATCGGGCGAAAACTCGGCCTGCCGCGGCGGGTGATGACGGTGCTGTCGGGGGAGAGTCTGATCAATGACGCCACCTCGCTGACGATGTTCCGCGTGTTCGCGGCGGTCGTCGCGGGCGCCGCGGCGTTCAACCTCGGCGAGACGATCTGGCAGTTCCTGCTCGCGGTGATCGTCGGCGTGGCCGTCGGCATGGTGTTCGGCATGGTGCTGCATCAGCTGCGCATGCGCGTTGACGATCCGGTCGTCAACGGCACGTTCGGGCTGCTGGCTCCGTTCGGCGCCTACGGCATCGCCGAGCAGCTGGGCGGCTCGGGCGTGCTGGCGGTGGTCGCGATGGGACTCTACGTCGGCTTCAACGCACCCAAGACCAGTTACACGAACCGCATGCAGGAGGCGCCGCTGTGGCTGTCGGCCGACTTCCTGCTGGAATCGTTCGTCTTCGCCTACATCGGACTGCAGCTGCCGCGAGTGCTCGGTGATCTGCAGGACGGCGATGTCGGCCCGATCATCGTGCTGTCGCTGATCGTGCTGCTGGTCGTGCTCGTGGTGCGTCCCGCGTTCGTCTACCCGGCCGACATGTGGGGGCAGTGGTGGTTGAAGCAGCGCCTGCGCAAGTGGGAGAGGGTCGCGTCGCACCAGGCGCGCTTGCCCGCTGACGAGGCCCACCGACGGCGGCAGCCCCTCACCATGGAGCAGGTGCGCGCGCAGCTTGCCGAGACGAAGCTCTCGTGGCGCGACAACGCCGTGATCTCGTGGGCCGGCATGCGTGGCGTTGTCACGCTGGCGACGGCGCTCGCCGCGGCGGACCTTGCGGGACTGGATGCTCAGGCCGAGCACGCCATCGTCGTGGTCGCCTTCGTCGTGACCGTGGGCACACTGCTGCTGCAGGGGCTGACGCTGCCGTGGCTGATCCGGGTGCTCGGCGTGGTCGACGACAAGGAGGCGCAGGAGGATGCCAGGCAGGTGGCGGCTGTGCGCCAGCGCAGTCGCGAGGCAGGCAAGGCGTACCTGCGTGAGATGCGGCGCGAGTGGGCGAAGGAGTACGGCGAGGATCGCCTGCCTGCATTCGATAAGTTCGCGCAGCGGCTCGTGCGGGTGGAGTCGGATGCGGAAAGCGCGCAGCTGGACGATCACGCGCTGCCGACGCACGACGAGCTCGCGGCGATGTCGCGCAAGTGGCTGTCGGTGCGCCGACAGCTGCTGCTGGAGGAGCGGGATGCCGGCAACCTCAGCGAAGAGGTGATGCACGAGCTCATCGCGGCGATGGATGCTGAAGAGCTGGCGCTGGATGCGAGGATCGCGACCCGCGGGCCAGGTTCCTGACGCACAAGCGCCCCGCCCCAAGAAGGGGCGAGGCGCCTGTGACGTGGAGAGCGGTGAGGGTCAGCCCGCGGTGACCGGCTCCTTCGTGGCGTCCGGCTCACCAGCATCCGACGCTTCGGTCTCCGAGTCGTCGTCGAGGTCCTCGGCGAAGGGGAGGCCGTTGCGGGGAGCGTTGTAGAGCTCCTCATCGAGGATGCCCTCGCGCTTGGCGACGATGGTCGGGACCAGCGCCTGACCTGCGACGTTGACCGCGGTGCGGCCCATGTCGAGGATCGGGTCGATGGCGAGCAGCAGGCCGACGCCCTCGAGGGGCAGGCCGAGGGTCGACAGGGTCAGTGTGAGCATGACGACGGCACCGGTGGTGCCAGCGGTGGCTGCCGAGCCGACCACCGAGACGATGATGATCAGCAGGTACTGCACGAGGTTCAGCTGGATGTCGAAGAACTGCGCGACGAAGATCGCGGCGATCGCGGGGTAGATGGCGGCGCAGCCGTCCATCTTGGTGGTCGCACCCAGCGGCACGGCGAACGACGCGTAGGCACGGGGCACGCCGAGGTTGCGCTCGGTGACGCGCTCGGTCAGCGGCAGGGTGCCGATCGAGGAGCGGCTGACGAACGCCAGCTGCACAGCGGGCCACACACCGGAGAAGTACTGCTTGATCGACAGGCCGTGGGTCTTGATGAGGATCGGGTAGACGACGAACAGCACCAGGGCGAGGCCGATGTAGATGGCACCGGCGAACCAAGCGAGCGAGGTGAGCTTGTCCCAGCCGTACTTGACGACCGCGGCGCCGATGAGGCCGAAGGTGCCGATCGGGGCGATGCGGATGATCCACCACAGCACGCGCTGGATGACCTTCAGCAGCGACTCGGTGAAGGCGAGGAACGGCTCGGCCTTCTTGCCCGCCTTGAGCGCGGCGATGCCGACGGCTGCGGCGACGACGATGACCTGCAGGATGTTGAATCCCACGTTGGCTGAGATCGCGCCGGTCGGGTCCTGACCCGCCGAGACCGTCAGGCCGAGGAAGTTCTGCGGGATCAGACCGAGCAGGAAGTTCCACCAGGTGCCGACCGTGTACGGGTCGCCGGTCTCGAGCCCAGCGCCGGCGCGAGCGCCCGGCTGGATGACGAGGCCGAGCACGATGCCGATCGACACGGCGATGAACGCGGTGATCGCGAACCACAGCAGCGTCTGACCCGCGAGGCGCGCGGCGTTCTGCACACGCCGCAGGTTGGCGATGCTCGCGACGATCGCCGTGAAGATCAGCGGAACGACCGCGGCCTTGAGGATCGTGACGTACGAGCTGCCGATGGTGTCGAGGGTGACGAACAGCGCCGTCTTGTTCTCTGCGCTCGCTCCGGTCGCGACCGCGATGAGGCCGGCGGCGATGCCGAGCACGAGGGCGGCGATGATCTGGAACCCGAAGGAGGTCAGCAGCTTGCGCACCGGGCCTCGGGTGTCGGGCGCCTTGGCGGCGCGGGTGGTGCTGCTCACGGGGGTCTCCATGTTCGCTGTCTTCGCGCGCCTTGTGCGCGCCACGTGGATCCAACGTTATGAGCGCCACACCATTCCCTGGGCGGGGATGACGAAGAATGACGAAGGGCGAGGACCAGTTGTTCGCGTCACCGCTTGCGGCGGCGCAGGATCCCCATCGCGATCAGCACCAGTCCCACGATCAGGACGATCGGGCCGATCGTGCCCCAGAGTGAAGAGCCACTCATCACCGAGCCCTGCAGCACGTTCAGGCCCTGCAGCATCCACACCACACCGATGGCCACAAGGACGATGCCTGCGACCAAGAACGGCCAGGTTCGCTTCATCGCACACCTCATTGCTGCATCGGGAGCTGCTGTTCCGCTAATCCTGCATCGACGAACGTGCACCCGCAAGGGGTGCATTCAGCGCTCGGCCACGACCAGCAGCTCACCCACTTCGCACTCCAGCGCGTCGCAGATCGCCCGCAGCGTCGAATAGCGGATCGCCCGCGCGCGGTCGTTCTTCAGCACCGACAGGTTCACGATGCTCACTCCCACTCGCGAGCTCAGCTCGGTGAGGGTCATGTTGCGTTCTGCAAGCAGCTCGTCGAGACGGCAGTGGATGCCAGTGAACTCGTCGTCCGCGTCGGCGGGGCTCATATCAGGCCGTCCGTCTCACGCTTGAGCGTCTCGCGCTCCTCCTGTAGCCGGTGTCCGTGCCGGAACACCGCCGCCAGCGCGGCGAGCACCAACGCAGCGGCGAACGGCCAGATCTGCACCGTCAATTCGAACGTCGGCGACGCCACGAGTCCTGCATCCGCGCGCTCGAAGGGCAGTACGGCCTGCGCGGCCAGGGTCTGTGAGATGGGATCGATCAGGTCGCGAACGATTCCGGCGACCAGCACGACGAGCGATGAGACCCACAGCGTCTTCGCCACTCGCGGAGCGAACGGATCGCCCAGCGCGGCCTTCACCGTGATCGCGCGCACGACGACCGCCGGCAACGCGGCCAGTGCGATGTTGAGCACCTGCACGCTGACGAACAGGAGCCGGATGCCCAGGGGCAGGCCAACGATCTCCAACTGGGTCCCGTTCGAGTAGCCGCCGATCAGTGCCGGAAGGCCATCATCAACGGCATCGGGGTCGTTGAAGCCCTTGCCGCCACTCCACGTTCCGTCCGGCTCGCTCCAATCCACGCCGGCGCCCGAGGTCAGCACGTTCGAACCGGCCAGGCTCTGCCATGTCACGAACACCACCGCGACCGCGCAGAGCACGAGCCAGACGAACGACAACGACGCTGCGACATCCAGCGCCACGGAAGAGCTGCCCGCTTTCTTCGCCCGGACGCCCACGATCGAGGCGATCAGGCCGACGACGACGAGTGCGAGCAGCACCTGCGACAGGCCGGACGCGAGGTCCGACGTTCCCACGCTGAACATCACACGAGCCCTTCCGTGTCGCGCTGCATGCGCTGGCCCGTCGCGAACGCCATTGCGATCAGTGCGAGGGCGAAGCCCCAACCGAGTGGCGCGAGATCGAGGTCGATCGAGAACACCGCGAATGTGTCGTAGATCGACGGATCGTCGGATCCGAGCCGATCGACGATCATGGCTCGACCGATCGCTCCGCACAGCTGGCCGAACATGCCACCGGCGACGACGAGGCAGGCTGCGATTCCGATGGTCGTCGACATGGTCTTGCGGAACGCCCGTCCGCGGATCAGCGAGACGCCCAGCCACCAAGCCACGGCGCACACACCGATGGTCGCCAGCGCCGGCAGTGCGCCCTCGAGCAGCAGCATCCACCGTGCCCCGGCCGAGAGCGTCGTGAAGGTGACGTCGGCCTGAGAGTAGTCGGCAGAGCGGATGCCATCGACGCCGGCCAGCGACGAGACCGCACCCCCGGTGACGGGCATCCGCACAGCAACCTCGGAGCCGAACACCTCGAACGCCCCCTTGATCACCGCGACGAGTGCCGCGATGCCGACGCTCACCGCGCCCGTGGCGATGAGCCCCAGTCCGAATCCGTCCGCTCGCGACACCGGCCGTCCAGTGTTCCCCGTCATGATCACCCTCCATATCGATATTCGTTGTTATCGACTTTCGTTAAGGTAACGACAATCGATATGAGTGTCAATAGCTTTCTCCCCATTCGCCGGGCGGCCGAGCGATCGTCGCAGAACCCCAGGGCGCGGGGACGTTCCCGGAGTGAGCATCGGGGAGGGACCCGCGAAGCGGGAGGGGCACCCGCTCTGCGAGCGAAGGGAACGTCCCGGAGCCCGCCCGCGCCAGTATGCCGACGGCGAACACGGGCATCCACGTCCCGTCCGCTCGTTACTCTCGATGTACAAGGCACTACGCCGCTTCGCCGACGTGCGAAAAGGAGTCACAGCATGTTCGAGAGATTCACCGACCGAGCCCGTCGGGTCGTCGTCCTCGCCCAAGAAGAGGCGAAGATGCTCAACCACAACTACATCGGCACCGAGCACATCCTGCTCGGCCTCATCCATGAGGGTGAGGGTGTCGCAGCGAAGGCGCTCGAGAGCCTCGGCATCTCGCTCGACGCCGTGCGCGAGCAGGTTCAGGACATCATCGGCCAGGGTCAGCAGCAGCCCTCTGGTCACATCCCGTTCACCCCTCGCGCCAAGAAGGTGCTCGAGCTGAGCCTGCGCGAGGCGCTGCAGCTCGGCCACAACTACATCGGCACCGAGCACATCCTGCTCGGCCTGATCCGCGAAGGCGAGGGCGTCGCCGCTCAGGTGCTCGTGAAGCTCGGCGCTGACCTGAACAAGGTGCGCCAGCAGGTCATCCAGCTGCTCTCCGGCGCCCCCGGTCGCGAGACGGCCTCGGTCGGCGCGCAGGCGAACGATGGCCCGGCAACCGCTCAGGGTGGCTCGCAGGTGCTCGACCAGTTCGGTCGCAACCTCACGCAGGCCGCCCGTGACGGCAAGCTCGACCCCGTCATCGGGCGCGAGAAGGAGGCGGAGCGGGTCATGCAGATCCTCTCTCGCCGCTCCAAGAACAACCCCGTCCTGATCGGCGAGCCCGGCGTCGGCAAGACCGCCGTCGTCGAGGGCCTCGCGCAGGCGATCGTCAAGGGCAACGTCCCCGAGACGCTCAAGGACAAGCAGCTCTACTCGCTCGACCTCGGCTCGCTCATCGCCGGCTCCCGCTACCGCGGTGACTTCGAAGAGCGTCTGAAGAAGGTCACGAAGGAGATCCGCACGCGCGGCGACATCATCGTCTTCATCGACGAGATTCACACCCTCGTGGGTGCGGGTGCTGCCGAGGGCGCGATCGACGCCGCGAGCATCCTCAAGCCGCTGCTCGCGCGCGGCGAGCTGCAGACGATCGGCGCGACCACGCTCGACGAGTACCGCAAGTACTTCGAGAAGGATGCCGCGCTCGAGCGCCGCTTCCAGCCGGTGCAGGTGAACGAGCCGACGCTGCCGCACACGATCAACATCCTCAAGGGTCTGCGCGACCGCTACGAGGCGCACCACAAGGTGCAGATCACCGACGGCGCCATCGTCGCTGCGGCGAACCTCGCCGACCGCTACGTCTCGGACCGGTTCCTGCCTGACAAAGCGATCGACCTGATCGATGAGGCCGGCGCGCGCCTGCGCCTCAGCATCCTCTCCTCCCCGCCCGAGCTGCGCGAGTTCGACGAGCGCATCGCGAAGGTGCGGCAGGAGAAGGAAGCCGCTTCCGAGGAGCAGGACTTCGAGAAGGCCGCGTCGCTGCGCGACCAGGAGAAGGAGCTGCTCGGTGAGCGGCTGCGCCTCGAGAAGCAGTGGCGCTCGGGCGACGTGGCAACGCAGGCCGTCGTCGACGAGGGTCTGATCGCCGAGGTTCTGGCTCAGGCCACTGGCATCCCGGTCTTCAAGCTCACCGAAGAGGAGTCCTCGCGACTGGTCTTCATGGAGAAGGCGCTGCACCAGCGTGTCATCGGTCAGGAAGAGGCGATCGCCGCGCTCTCGCGCACGATCCGCCGTCAGCGTGCGGGTCTGAAGGACCCGAAGCGCCCATCCGGTTCGTTCATCTTCGCTGGCCCCACCGGTGTCGGAAAGACCGAGCTCGCCAAGGCTCTCGCCGAGTTCCTGTTCGACGACGAGGCGGCCCTCATCTCGCTCGACATGTCGGAGTTCGGCGAGAAGCACACCGTCTCGCGGTTGTTCGGAGCCCCTCCCGGGTTCGTCGGCTTCGAAGAGGGTGGTCAGCTCACCGAGAAGGTGCGCCGCAAGCCGTTCTCGGTGGTGCTGTTCGATGAGATCGAGAAGGCCCACCCCGACATCTTCAACTCGCTGCTGCAGATCCTCGAAGAGGGTCGTCTGACCGATGGTCAGGGCCGCGTGGTCGACTTCAAGAACACCGTGATCATCATGACGACGAACCTCGGCTCGTCGGCGATCGCCGGAGGCCCCGTGGGCTTCCAGCTCGAGGGCGACTCGACGACGACCTACGAGCGGATGAAGGGCAAGGTCGACGAAGAGCTCAAGCGCCACTTCAAGCCCGAGTTCCTCAACCGCCTCGACGACATCATTGTCTTCCCGCAGCTCGACAAGAGCGAGCTGCGCCAGATCGTCGGCCTGTTCACCAAGCAGCTCGGCGACCGCCTGCTCGACCGTGACATGACGGTGGAGCTGTCGGATGCGGCCAAGGACAAGCTCATCGACATCGGCTTCGACCCCGCGCTCGGCGCACGGCCGCTGCGCCGCGCCATGCAGCGCGAGATCGAGGACCAGCTCTCGGAGCGCATCCTGCACGGTCAGCTCAACAGCGGTGACCACGTGAAGGTCGACGTCGTCGATGGCAAGTTCGACTTCGTGCACGCGCCGCGCGGCGAGAAGGTCTCGGTCGGTGTTGACACCAGCGCCGGTATCTCGGCCACGCCCGACCTCGCTGCCACCGGCACCGACTGATCGCACGACGCACCATCGAAGGGCTCGGATGCCACGGCATCCGAGCCCTTCGCTGTTTCACCAGCATCAGGGTTCTAGTCTTGAATCGTGAGCGAGTACACCGTCCGCGCAGCGCGCAGCACCGACATCACCGGCATCCACTCCCTGCTGGAGCCGATGGTCGACCGGCGCATCCTGCTCGGCAAGGATCTCGCGGTGCTCTACGGCGCGGTGCAGGAGTTCGTCGTGGCGGAGGCGGACGGTGTGCTGATCGGATGCGGTGCCCTGCACGTCATGTGGGAGGACCTCGGTGAGGTGCGCACCCTGCTCGTGCGCGCCGACTACCTGCGGCACGGCGTCGGCCGTGCGATCGTCGACGCCCTCGAGGAGCGCGCTCGCGAGCTGGGCCTCACGCGTCTGTTCTGCCTCACGTTCGAGACGGAGTTCTTCACCCGCCGCGGATACGTGCCCATCGGAGAGCAGGTGGTCGATGCCGACGTCTACTCCCAGCTGCTGCGCAGCGGCGATGCCGGTGTCGAGGAGTTCCTCGATCTCGCGCACGTCAAGCCCAACACGCTCGGCAACACCAGGATGATCAAGCACCTGAATTAGCCTTGGTTCATGCCCCGTCAGTCCGCCGCCGTCTACCGCAGACGACGACTCCTGGTGATCGTGCTCTCACTGGTGCTCGTCGCCGCGATCGGTGGGGGCGTCTGGCTCGCGATCGCGCAGCCCTGGTCGGCCGTATCCGGTACTCCCGCCACCTCGTCGCCGAAGCCGACGAAGCCCGCGCCGAGTGACAGCGAGTCCCCGAGCGAAGAGCCCAGCGACGCACCGAGCCCCGACGCGTCGGAGACACCGGGGATCGTCGCGTGCGCCGCGGCCGACATCGTCGTGGAGGCGCAGACGGATGCTGACACGTACGCAGCCGGTGAGCTGCCCGAACTGTCCATCAAGCTCACCAACAGGGGTGAGCACGACTGCACGATGAATGTGGGCTCCGCCACGCAGAAGTTCACTGTCACCAGCGGCTCTGACGAGTGGTGGCGCTCGACGGACTGCCAGACCGCGCCCAGTGACATGATCGTCACGATGAAGGCCGGAAAGTCGGTTTCCAGTGCGACGCCGGTGATCTGGGATCGCACGCGGTCGTCTGTGGACACCTGTGAAGACAAGAATCGTCCGCGTGCTCCAGGCGGTGGCGCTTCGTACCACGTGAATGTCGAGATCGGCGGGTTTGAGAGCGAGACCTCAAAACAGGTCATTCTGCGCTGAAAACCATCGGATGTTCAACACACACAACCGATATTTTGGGATACCATGAATAGTGGTTCCTAGACCTGTTGTGGCGTAAACCATCCCCAGTGGTGTCGATTTGAGCGTCCCCAGCGCTTCGACAACGCCGCGTCGGGAGCCAGGAGGGCCCTCTCGAGTACCCCAGTCCCCAATGGAGGACTCGAGAGGGCCCCACTCTTTCCACTGTCGCTCTTTGCGCACTCTCGTAGGCTGGACTCATGGCGAAGAAGAGGGCAGCGGCGAAGAAGCGCCCGGCACCGGAAGAGTTCCGTTCCGAGGCGCTGGCTCAGGCGCTCGAGAATCAGGACATGGCGGCCGTCGCCCTCGCGCTGCGCAACGGCAACACGGTCGTGCCGCTCATCAAACCCGGCGCGCGCGACAACCCTCTGGATGGGGGAGAGGTCTGGACTTACCGCGACCCGAACAGTGGCGATGTGGCCCTACTGCTGTTCAGCGATGCGACACACAAGCCGGCGAACCTGCCGCCCGGCGTCGGAATCTACTCACCGGCGTGGTTGAAGTCGTTCCTCACGACGCACCGCGACACCATCACGACCGTGTTCCTCGACATCGCCGGCCCGCACCCGATGCAGGCCCCGCCCGCTGAGCTCTTGAAGGCGCTCGAGGCCTGAATTCACTGAGTCCTAGAACGGCGGCACTTCGTCGTCGCGGGTGCTCGTGGGCGCGCCCTTCGATCGCGACCTGATGTCGGTCAGGGCCGTGCTCAGCTTCGCGGAGCGGTCGTCGATCACATGCTGATAGCCCAATCGCGCGGCTTCGCTGCGGCGCTGCGCGGCCTGCGTCACCGGCCGGATCTCACCAGCCAGCGACAGTTCGCCGACTACGGCCAGCGTCTGCGGCACGGACGTGTGCCGGATGGAGCCCGCCACCGCCACCGCGATCGCCAGATCAGCCGCAGGCTCGGTGAAGCGCACTCCGCCGACCGTCGACACGTAGACGTCGAGCTTCGAGGTCTCGATGCCGGCGCGTCGCTCGAGGATCGCCAGCACCATCGCCACGCGCGATGAGTCCAGCCCGTGCACGACGCGGCGGGGGTTCGGCGCGTTCGAGGTGATGGTCAGCGCCTGCACCTCGACGGGCAGTGCGCGGCGCCCCTCCATGGCGATGGCCACGCAGGTGCCTGGCTCGGCAGCGCCCCGCGAGAGGAAGAGTCCACTGGGGTCGGGAACCTCGGCGATGCCGACTCCGGTCATCTCGAAACATCCGACCTCATCGGTCGGGCCGAAGCGATTCTTGAGTGCCCGGATGAACCGCAGTGCCGTCTGACGGTCGCCCTCGAAATGGCACACGACGTCCACGAGGTGCTCGAGCACGCGCGGACCGGCGACCTGTCCGTCCTTCGTCACGTGCCCCACGATGATCACGGGCAGCCCGCGGTCCTTCGCCACGCGGATCAGGGTCGCCGCGACCTCGCGCACCTGGCTCGGCTGACCTGCGGCGCCGTCGATCAGCCCAGAGGCGACGGTCTGCACCGAATCGACGATGACCAGCTCGGGCTTCACCTCATCGATGTGCCCGAGGATGGTCGCGAGATCGGTCTCGCTCGCGAGGTACAGGTCGTCATGCAGCGCACCGGTGCGCTCGGCCCGCAGTCGCACCTGTGCCGGTGACTCCTCGGCGCTGGCGTACAGCACGCGGCGGCCGGCTCTGGCGGTCGCTGCTGCGACCTCGAGCAGCAGGGTGGACTTGCCGACCCCTGGCTCGCCGCTGAGCAGGATCGCCGCCCCCGGCACGATGCCGCCGCCGAGCACCCGGTCGAACTCGCCGATGCCGCTGGTGCGACGCGGGGCGTCAGCCGTGGTGATCTGGGTGATGGGACGCGCTGCGCGGTGGGCGGCCGGTGCGACAGCATCCGTCTGCCGGGCGAAGCCCGTCTTCGCACCCTGCTCGGCCACTGTGCCCCACTGTTGGCACTCGCCGCAGCGGCCCACCCACTTCGCCGTCGTCCAGCCGCACTCGGTGCAGACGAAGGCGGGCGGTGCGGGTCGACGGGTGGCCATGGACCCAGGCTATCCGTGGCATCCGACGTCCCAGGGCGCGGCGCGAAACGGCGCGCGTCGAGCGAACGATATTCACGGTGTGCGGGAGGCGCTCACGGCGATAATCTGAGGCGAGCAGATCTCGGGGGAGGGGCCATGTCCGACACGGTCAGGCTGACCAGACATGCCGATGTGGTGTCCGCTGCGAAGGATGCGCAGTCCTTCTCGAGCCGCACCTCACGCCACCTGCATGTTCCCAACGGCATGGACGGCGACGAGCACCGCGCGTTTCGCGCCCTCGTCGACCGCCAGATGACGCCGACGATCGTCGACGACCTGCAGCCGCTGTTCGACGAGGTCGCCCGCGCCATCGTCGCCGCGCTGCCGCTTGACGTCTCCTTCGACGCCGTCGGCGACCTCGGCGAGGCGTATGCCGTGCGCGCGCAGTGCCGATGGCTGGGGTGGCCGGTCGAGGTCGAGGACGAGCTGCGCGAGTGGATGGCGCGCAACTACGCCGCCGCGCGCCAGCCGGATGCCACGGTGAACGCCCGGATCGCGGCCGACTTCGACGCGCTGGTGAAGCGGCAGGTCACCGCGCACCGCGTCGCCCGCGGGCGGGGACTCCCGATCACACCGGATGCCACCCATCGCCTGCTCGACGAGCGCGTGCACGACCGCGCACTGACCGATGACGAGATCGTCTCGATCCTGCGCAACTGGACCGCAGGCGACCTCGGATCGCTCGCCCGCTGCGTGGGCGTCGTCGTGCACCGGCTGGCGGAGCGGCCCCGCTGGCAGCAGCGCATGCGTGAGCTGGCACGCGGCATCCGGAGCGGGGGTTCGGATGCTGTCGCCGGGCGCCGCGAACTCGACGCGATCCTCGGGGAGTGCCTGCGGATCGACGATCCGTTCGTGGCCAACAAGCGCGTCACGACCTGCCCGGTGACCACGCAGTCCGGCGTCGAGATCCCCCAGGGCGCGCCCGTGCTGCTGGACTGGACTGCGGCGAACGTCGACCCTGACGTGTTCTCCGATCGCTTCGACCCGCAGGCCCACGCGGCGGCGAATCTCGTCTTCGGCATCGGCCCGCACGTGTGCCCTGGCCGCGACCTGTCGTACGCCGAACTGCGTGCCGTGGTCATCGCCCTGCTCGAGGGGTCCGAGATGATCGAGCCCGCCCGCGATCAGCATCCGACACGCTTCGAAGCGCCCCTCGGAGGCTGGGCGACCGTCCCGGTGGTGCTGCGGTAGGCGTGATCAGCGCCAGCTAGCCGCCGATGGCGTTCATGCCGCGGTCGGGCTGCAGGAACGACGGGTCGTTGATCGCGTGCCCCGGCAGCTTCGCCCAGATGCAGCGCCGCAGCACGTCTTCGAGCACGGCGTCAGGCGACCCGTCGCGCAATGACGGCAGCAGGTCGAACTCGTGGGTGGAGAACAGGCAGTTGCGCAGCTGGCCGTCGGCGGTCAGCCGCAGCCGGTCGCACGCTCCGCAGAACGGCGCGGTCACCGAAGCGATCACGCCCACCGTCGAGGGGCCGCCGTCCAGCCGCCAGCGCTCGGCCGGCGCGCCGCCGCGTCCGGGCACGGGCTCGAGGTCCCAGCGCTGCGACAGCGCGGCGAGGATCTCGTCGCGCGTCACCATCGCCGAGCGATCCCAGGTGTGCCCCGAATCCAGCGGCATCTGCTCGATGAAGCGCAGCTCGGCGCCGTGGTCGACGGAGAACTGCACCAGATCGACCATCTCGTCGTCGTTCACGCCGCGCATCGCGACGGTGTTGAGCTTGAGTGGGCGGAGGTCGGATGCTGCCGCCGCGGCGATCCCGCGCAGCACATCGTCCAGTCGGTCGCGGCGCGTCAGGGCGGCGAACCGATCGCGGCGCAGCGTGTCGATCGAGATGTTCAGACGCGTGAGCCCGGCGTCGATCAGCTCGTCGAGCTTGTCGGCCAGCACGATGCCGTTCGTGGTCATCGCCACCTGCACCGGAGCGCCCGCCGACTCGATCCGCGAGATCCGACGCACGACGTCGACGATGTCGCGGCGCAGCAGCGGCTCACCACCGGTCAGCCGGAACGTGGTGATCCCGGCATCCGCCGCGATCTGCGCCACTCGCACGATCTCGTCGGTCGACAGGATCGATGTCTTCGCCAGCCACTCCACGCCCTGCTCAGGCATGCAGTACGTGCAGCGCAGAGAGCACCGGTCGGTCAGCGAGATGCGCAGATCGCGATGCGCGCGTCCGTGGGTGTCACGCAGCGGGCCGGCATTCGGCATCCGCCTCGCGGCCGCCCGCGGCGGGGCGGGCGCGATCATGACAGGAACGGCCACCACAGATCAGTCCTTCTTTCCGACATCCTTCAGCATGCCGGCGACGACAAGGGCGAACGCCCCGACCAGAACCAGCAGCCACAGACCGAGCGAGTACGAATTGGTCTCGGGGTGGTACGTCGCGCCCATGACCAGCGGCGGGAAGTAGCCGCCGAGGCCACCTGCCGCAGCGACGACACCGCTGACCGCGCCGACCTTGTCCTTCGGGGTCGACGGGCCGATCCAGGCGAACACCGCACCCATGCCGAGCCCCATGGCCGCGGCCATCAGGATGAACACGGCGCCGGTCACGATGCCCTCCGGCGGCTGCTGTCCGACGACGTACGCCAGAGAGACGATGCCGCCGAGCGAGATCAGCGAGATCACCTTCGGGCCGAAGCGGTCAGCGAGCACACCGCCGATGGGGCGCGCGACGACGGCGGCCGCCGCGAAGAGGGCCGTGCGGGCGCCGGCGCCGAGGGCATCCACGTCATCCGGGTAGATCGTCGTGAGGTACTTCGGCAGGAAGGTCGAGAAGGCCACGAACCCGCCGAACACGATGCCGTAGAGGAACGACATCTCCCACGTCACGCGCAGCTTGAGCGCGCCGGTGACCTTCGGGATCAGTTTGTCCTTGCTCGGCACCCAGACCGGGGACTCCTTCAGGAAGAACCACACCACGACAGCCATCACGACCAGCGCGCCGGCGATGATCAGGTGCGTGGGCAGGTAGCCGATGCCGTCGGCGAGCCGGGGCGTCAGCATGGCGGACACGGCTGTGCCGATCATGCCCATGCCGAAGACGCCGTTCGCGAAACCGCGACGCTCTGGCGGGAACCACGCACTTGAGAATGGGATGCCGACGGCGAAGATCGTGCCGGCGACACCGAGGTAGAACCCCGAGATGATCAGCAGGGGGAAGCTGTTGATGCTGCCGGCCAGGGCGACCAGCAGCACGGCCGGAGCAGAGAGCAGCAGCACCGCGGTGAACATCTTCCGTCCGCCGAAGCGGTCGGTCATCGCGCCGATCACGATGCGTCCGAGCGCGCCGACGAGTACCGGGGTGGCCAGCATCAGCGAGATCTGGCCCTCATCGAGTCCCATGTTCTCGGCATAGGTCTGCTGCAGCGGCGATATCGCCATCCAGGCCCAGAAGCCGATGGTCGATGCGAGTGTCGCCAGGAGCACCTGGGCGAATCCGCCTTTGAGGTCTGTGGAAGACGGAGCGGCGGTCTTAGATGATTCGGTCATCGGGTATCCCTTCGATACCGGTGGCATCCCTTAGATACCGGCGACAGTAGCGCGCCTGGTGCGCAGGGGCCACCATTTGCGCCGGGAATATGCACGGCGGCGTGCAGAGCATTAAAAACGGCGAACCCTTGTTTACAGGCCCTGGCGTGGGCAGGATGCTGGGTACACGTTGTGTACTCCGGGAAGGAGCAGAGATGACCCCTGGTCCCCGCACCGATATCGCACCTGCGACGGATGGCCCACTCGCCGATGCCCTGCTGAACATGGGACGCTTCGTGCGACCAGGTGAGACCTCGGAGGACCTGCGCTCGGTCTTCCTGAAGGGCGGCCGCTCCGGCGACTCGTTCTACCGAGACCGCTGGTCGCATGACAAGGTCGTGCGCTCCACGCACGGCGTGAACTGCACCGGCTCGTGCTCGTGGAAGGTGTACGTCAAGGACGGCATCATCACGTGGGAGGCGCAGCAGACGGACTACCCGTCGGTGGGCCCTGATTCCCCGGAGTACGAGCCACGCGGCTGCCCTCGGGGCGCGGCGTTCAGCTGGTACACCTACTCGCCGACCCGCGTGCGCTTCCCCTACATCCGCGAGACGCTCGCGCGGCTGTACCGCGAGGCCAAGGCGCAGCATCCCGACCCCGTCGACGCCTGGGCGTCGATCGTCGAGGACCCCGACAAGGCCCGCGCGTACAAGAAGGTGCGCGGCAAGGGCGGACTCGTGCGCACGAGCTGGGATGAGGTCATGGAGATCGCCGCGGCCGCCCACGTGCACACGGTGAAGCAGTACGGTCCCGACCGCATCGCCGGCTTCTCGCCGATCCCGGCCATGTCGATGGTCTCGCACGGTGCGGGGTCGCGCTTCATGAACCTCATCGGCGGCACCATGCTGTCGTTCTACGACTGGTACGCCGACCTGCCGGTCGCGAGCCCGCAGGTGTTCGGCGACCAGACCGACGTGCCGGAGTCCGCCGACTGGTGGAACGCCGGCTACCTGATCATGTGGGGCTCGAACGTGCCGGTCACCCGCACGCCCGACGCGCACTTCATGACCGAGGCCCGCTACCGCGGCCAGAAGGTCATCACGGTCTCGCCCGACTACACCGACAACACGAAGTTCGCCGACGAGTGGGTCGCCCCGCATCCCGGCACCGATGGCGCGCTCGCCATCGCCATGGGGCACGTCATCCTGCGCGAGCACTTCGTGGAGGCGCGCACCGAGCGCTTCGAGAACTACATGCAGCGCTACACAGACGCGCCGTTCCTCGTCGAGGTCGAAGAGCGTGACGGCGGATTCGTGCCGGGCAAGTTCGTGACAGCATCCGATCTCGAGGGGGCGGATGCCACGCAGGCGCGCGCCGACTTCAAGCCGGTACTGATGGACCAGTCCGGCAGCGCGGTCGTTCCGAACGGCTCGCTCGGACACCGCTTCAGCCCCGAGGACGAGGGCAAGTGGAACCTCGACCTCGGCGACGTCGTACCGCCGCTGTCCGTCGCCGATCTCGCCTCGTGGGACGGCGCGACCTCAGAGATCAGCCTGCCCCGGTTCGACCTGGCCCCGGAGCCCGGCCAGGAGCACGCCGGCGGTTCCGGCGTCGTCACGCGCGGCGTGCCGGTGCGCACCATCGCGGGCAAGAAGGTCACGACGGTCTTCGACCTGATGCTGGCCCGCTACGGCGTCGGCCGCGACGGGATGCCAGGTGAGTGGCCGACCGGCTACGACGACGCCTCCTCGCCCGGCACCCCCGCCTGGCAGCAGGAGCACACCTCGGTGCCCGCCGAGCAGGCCGCGCGCATCGCGCGGGAGTTCGCCGACAACGCCGAGCGCTCGGGCGGTCGCTCGATGATCCTGATGGGAGCCGGCACCAACCACTGGTTCCACTCCGACACGATCTACCGCGCCTTCCTGGCGCTGACGACCATGACCGGCTGCCAGGGTGTGAACGGCGGCGGCTGGGCGCACTACGTCGGCCAGGAGAAGGTCCGCCCGATCACCGGCTACCAGCAGTACGCCGCCGCCGCTGACTGGAACCGCCCGCCGCGGCACACCATCGGCACGGCGTTCTTCTACCTCGCCACCGACCAGTGGCGCTACGACGGACTGCCTGCTGATCAGCTCGCCTCCCCGCTGGGGCTGGGGCGCTTCGAAGGCCGCACGACGGCGGACTGCCTCGTGGAATCGGTGCAGCGCGGCTGGATGCCGAGCTACCCGACCTTCGACCGCAACCCGCTCGACCTGGTGGATGAGGCGGAGGCCGCAGGCAAGGAGCCGGCCCAGCACGTCGTCGACAGCCTGAACGACGGCTCGCTGAAGTTCGCAGTGGAAGACCCGGATGCCCCGGAGAACTTCCCGCGCATCATGACGATCTGGCGCGCGAATGTGCTCGGCTCGTCCGGCAAGGGCAACGAGTACTTCCTCAAGCACCTGCTCGGAACGGATGCCTCGGTGCGGGCATCCGAAGCAGGACCCGACTCGCGGCCGACGTCGATGACGTGGCACGAGAAGGCGCCGGAGGGCAAGCTCGATCTGTTGATGACGGCCGACTTCCGCATGACCAGCACCACGCTGTTCAGTGACATCGTGCTGCCGGCGGCGACCTGGTACGAGAAGTACGACCTGTCGTCGACCGACATGCACCCGTTCATCCACGCGTTCAACCCGGCCATCGCGCCGCCGTGGCAGACGAAGACCGACTTCGACACGTTCCGCATCCTCGCCGAGAAGTTCAGCGAGTTCTCGCGCACGCACCTCGGAGTGCGCCGCGACGTGGTGGCGACACCGCTGCAGCACGACACCCCCGATGCGATGGCCACCCCGCACGGCCGGGTCGAGGATCTGCCGCGCGTACCAGGCGTCACGATGCCGAAGCTCGCGGTCGTCGAGCGGGACTATCCGAACCTCGCTGAGAAGTGGAAGTCGCTGGGCCCGCTGACCGCGAAGCTCGGCATGACGACCAAGGGCATCACCTATCACCCCGAGCCCGAGATCGAGCGGCTGAAGAGCGTGAACGGAACCGTCGCAGCAGGACCGTACGCCGGTTCGGTGCGACTGGACAGCGACCAGCGCGCGTGCGAGATGATCCTGGCGTTCTCGGGCACCAGCAATGGCCGTCTGGCCGTGCAGGGCTTCAAGCAGCTCGAGAAGCACACCGGTCAGAAGATGGTGTTCCTCGCCGAGGAGCACGAGGGCAAGCAGCTCACCTTCCAGGACGTCTCGGTGCAGCCGCGCAGTGTGATCACCTCGCCCGAGTGGTCGGGATCAGAGCATGGCGGCCGCCGCTACACGGCCTTCGCGATCAACGTCGAGCACCTGAAGCCCTGGCACACCCTCACCGGTCGCCAGCACTTCTACCTCGACCACGACTGGATGGATGAGCTCGGCGAATCGCTGCCGGTGTATCGTCCGCCGCTCGACATGCACCGCCTGTTCGGCGACGTCATCCCGGGCAAGAGCACCCACACCGAGGTGCACGTGCGCTACCTGACGCCGCACTCGAAGTGGTCGATCCACTCCGAGTACCAGGACAACCTGTTCATGCTCTCGCTCTCGCGGGGCGGCCCCACGATCTGGATGAGTCCGCAGGACGCCGAGAAGATCGGCGTGCGCGACAACGACTGGATCGAGTCGTACAACCGCAACGGCGTCGTCGTCGCGCGGGCCAACGTGTCGCACCGCATGCCGGAGGGCACGGTGTACATGTACCACGCGAAGGACCGAACGGTCGATGTGCCGCTCAGTGAGATGAGCGGCAAGCGCGGCGGCATCCACAACTCCCTCACCCGCATCCTGCTCAAGCCGAGCCACCTCATCGGCGGCTACGCGCAACTGGCATGGGCGTTCAACTATCTGGGACCGACAGGCAACCAGCGCGACGAGGTCACCACGATCCGTCGCCGCAACCAGGAGGTGTCTTACCGATGAAAGTAATGGCTCAGATGTCGATGGTCATGAACCTCGACAAGTGCATCGGATGCCACACCTGCTCGGTGACCTGCAAACAGGCGTGGACCAACCGCACCGGCGTGGAGTACGTCTGGTTCAACAACGTCGAGACCCGACCCGGTGTCGGCTACCCGCGCGGGTACGAGGACCAGGAGAAGTGGGGCGGCGGCTGGGTGCGCGACAAGCGCGGTCGGCTGCGGCTGCGCAGCGGCGGGCGTCTCGCGAAGATCGCCCGCATCTTCTCGAATCCGAAGCTGCCAGGCATCGACGACTACTACGAGCCGTGGACGTACGACTACGACATGCTCGTCAACGCCCCCAGCGGCGACCACACCCCGGTAGCCAGGCCCAAGAGCCTGATCACCGGCAAGGACATGAAGGTCGAGTGGTCGGCGAACTGGGACGACGACCTCGGCGGCTCGATCGAGACGATGCAGGACGACCCGATCCTGAAGAAGATGAGCGAAGAGGTGAAGGCCGAGTACGAGAAGGCCTTCATGTTCTACCTGCCGCGCATCTGCGAACACTGCCTGAACCCCTCGTGCGTGGCGTCGTGCCCGTCCGGTGCGATGTACAAGCGCCAGGAGGACGGCATCGTCCTGGTCGACCAGGACGCCTGCCGCGGCTGGCGCATGTGCATCTCGGGATGCCCGTACAAGAAGGTCTACTTCAACCACAAGACCGGCAAGGCCGAGAAGTGCACGATGTGCTATCCGCGCATCGAGGTGGGCCTGCCCACCGTGTGCTCCGAGACCTGCGTCGGCCGCCTTCGGTACCTGGGTCTGGTGCTCTACGACGCGGACCGCGTGGCCGAGGCCGCGGCTGTCGAGGATGAGCACGAGCTGCTCGACGCGCAGCGCTCGGTGCTCCTCGACCCGAACGACCCCGAGGTCATCGAGGCCGCACGCCGCGACGGAATCCCAGAGGACTGGATCGAGCACGCCCAGCGCAGCCCGGTGTGGCGCCTGATCCACGACTACAAGGTGGCCCTGCCGCTGCACCCCGAGTACCGGACCATGCCGATGGTCTGGTACATCCCGCCGCTCTCTCCCGTCGTCGACGTGGTCACCGGCTCGGGCAACGACGGTGAGGATGCCAGGACGCTGTTCGCCGCGATCGACAAGCTTCGCATCCCGATCAGCTACCTCGCCGAGCTGTTCACGGCAGGCGATGTGGAGCCCGTGAACGACTCGCTGCGCAAGCTCGCCGCCATGCGCTCGTACATGCGCGGCATCAGCATCGACGGCGTGCGCGAGGAGGAGATCGCGAATGCGGTCGGCATGAGCGGCCGGCAGATGGAGGAGATGTACCGACTGCTCGCGATCGCGAAGTACGAGGAGCGCTACGTCATTCCGGCAGCGCACCAGGAGCAGGCACACGACCTCGAGGAGATGGGCTGCTCGCTCGACTTCGATGGCGGCCCCGGCATGGGCGGAGGCGGCCCGTTCGGCGCGGCCAGCGGATCTTCTGTGCCGGTGGCGGTGGAGAACTTCAACGCGCTCTCGGACCGCCAGACCGCCGATCGCCCCTCGAGCCCAGGACGGATCAACCTGCTGAACTGGGACGGCAACGGCAGCGCCCAGGGGCTGTTCCCGCCCGAGGGTGAGCGCGCCGAGCAGCGCTCGTACGACACGGACGGTGAGCGCACATGAGCACCGTCCTGCCCCCGCGGGTGACGCCCAAGCGCAAGCTGCCGGATGCCCTCGCACCGGCCTCGCTGAACGCCGCGCAGCGGCGCACCGTGCACATGCTGGCCTCGCTGCTGCTGGACTACCCGGATGCGCAGTGGACCGAGCGCCTGGACGTGTTCGAGGCGAATGCGGTCGCGCTGCCGAAGGCCGTCGCCGAGCCGCTCGAGCGATTCATCGCCAGGGCACGCGAGATCGGGGCATCCGATCTGCAGAAGATGTACGTCACCACGTTCGACCTCAAGCGCAAGTGCTCGCTGTATCTGAGCTACTACGCCACCGGCGACACCCGTCGCCGTGGCACGGCGCTGGTCACCTTCCTCGACGCCTACCGGGCGGCGGGGTGGGAGTTCGACGCCGACGAGCTGCCCGACTACCTGCCGGCGGTGCTGGAGTTCTCAGCGCGGTCGCAGTCGGATGTGGCGGATGCTGTGCTCGCCGCGCACCGGGAGGGCATCGAGGTGCTGCGAGCAGCGCTGGAGAGCATGGACAGCCCGTGGGCCGACATCGTGCGCGTCATCACACTGTCGCTGCCGAAGGTCGACCAGGCCACTCGTGAGAGAGTGCTCGCCCTGGTGAGTGAGGGCCCGCCGACCGAGACGGTCGGTCTGAGCCTGCCCATGCCGGCCTTCCGTGGCACCGGCGATTCGACTTCGGCCTTTGTGACAGGGGAGTGATCATGAGCACGATGCAGATCCTGCTGTGGGTGGCGCTGCCATACGTGTGTGCGGCGGTGTTCATCTTCGGACACATCTGGCGCTACCGCTACGACAAGTTCGGCTGGACGACCCGGTCGTCGCAGACCTACGAGAACAAGCTGCTGCGCTGGGGCTCGCCGATGTTCCACCTCGGCATCCTGATGGTCATCGCCGGTCACGTCGTCGGCCTGCTGATCCCGCGCGAGTGGCTTTACGCCATCGGGATCAGCGAGGAGATCTACCACATCGGCGCCACCGTGCTCGGCACGTTCGCGGCCCTGCTGACGCTCGCCGGGCTCGCGATCCTGATCTTCCGCCGCCGCACGGTGCCGGCCGTGTTCCTCGCGACGACCGTGATGGACAAGGTCATGTACGTCTTCCTCGGCGCGACGCTGCTGTTCGGCACGGCCGCGACGCTGGTGTACCAGGTGTTCGGTCCAGGGTTCCACTACCGCGAGACCATCTCGCCGTGGATGCGCGAGATGATCATCTTCCGCCCTCGGCCCGAGCTGATGGTCGATGTGCCGCTGCTGTTCCAGCTGCACATCATCACCGCCTGCCTGCTGTTCGCGCTGTGGCCGTTCACGCGCCTGGTGCACGTGTTCTCGGCGCCGGTCGGCTACCTTTTCCGTCCGTACATCGTGTACCGCTCGCGTGACGAGCAGCGCGGGGCGCGGGCGCCGAAGCGCGGCTGGGACCCGGTGGAGGCCCCGGATCCGGAGCGGTTGCGGAGGCCTTAGCCAACACACACTGGGGCCTCAGCGTGAGGCGGCGACTGCTTGGGTGAAGTCGGATGCCGGGGTGCTGAGCACCTCGGGGAGGGGGCCCTGCTGGGTGATGCGGCCCTGCTCGAGAATCACCAGACGGTCGGCCAGCGCCTCGGCATCGGCCAGTGTGTGCGAGACGACGATGGTCGTCGTATGCTGCAGCTGATCGCGCACCACCTCGCGCAGCTGTGCGGCGGCCTGCACGTCCAGCGAGCTGAACGGCTCGTCCAGCAGCAGCACCCGTGGGCGAGCCGCCAGTGCGCGAGCGAGGGCCACCCGCTGGCGCTGACCGCCGGAGAGGCGGTCGGGGCGGCGGTCGCCAAGGCCGGACAGGCCGATGCGGGGCATCCACTCCTCGGCAACGGCGCGAGCCTCATCGCGACTCGCACCGGCGGACTGCGCCGCGAACGCGATGTTGCCCACGGCGCTCATGTGCGGGAACAGCAGCGCCTCCTGGCCCAGAAGGCCGATCGCGCGCCGCGACGGGGGAGTGTGCTGCCTGGCATCCGCCAGCAGAGTCCCGTCAATCTGCACGTACCCGCCGTCGAGGCGGGTGAGGCCGGCGATGGCATCCAGCAGCGTCGTCTTGCCTGCGCCGCTCGGGCCCATCACGGCCAGCACCTCGCCCGGGGCCAGGGTCAGGTGCGCGTCGACGTCGGCGTGCGCGACGACGACATGCGCGTCG
Source organism: Microbacterium sp. H1-D42 (assembly GCF_022637555.1). Taxonomy (NCBI): domain Bacteria; kingdom Bacillati; phylum Actinomycetota; class Actinomycetes; order Micrococcales; family Microbacteriaceae; genus Microbacterium; species Microbacterium sp. H1-D42. Next base: position 643,406 of record NZ_CP093342.1, read on the forward strand.
AGAGAACCGCTCACGCCGCTCACGCTCACCTCAGCGCGCCAGCTCACTTCAGCGCCCCCGGTCGCCAGGCCCGCACGAGCAGCAGCACGACCACCGCGGTCGCCAGCAGCAGGATCGACAGGGCGACCGCGGTCTCGCGTCCGGTGCTGGCGCCGTTGAAGGCGGTGTAGATCGCGAGGGGCATGGTCTGCGTGACTCCGGGGGCGTTGCCGGCGAACAGCGCCGTCGCGCCGAACTCGCCGATCGCGCGGGCAAAGCACAGGATCACTCCGACGATGATCCCTGGCATGGCCAGCGGCAGCGTCACCCGCCACAGCACACGCCAGGGACGAGCACCGAGCGTCGCGGCCGTGCGCTCATAGCGCCCGCCGATGCCGCGGATCGTGCCCTCGACCGCGAGCACCAGGAACGGCAGGGCGACGAACGCCTGCGCCAGCACGACGGCGGGGAACGTGAACGGCAGCGTGAGCCCGAACCAGTCGTCGAGCAGCCGGCCGAGGGGACTCGTGCGCCCGAACAGGAACAGCAGCGCGACACCGCCGACCATCGGGGGCAGCACCAGCGGCACGGCCACCAATGCCCGCAGCAGCGCGGAGACCCGCGGGCCCGAACGGGCCATCAGCAGCGCCAGCGGCAGTCCGAGAACCAGGCATAGCGCCGTCGCGGCGAGCCCGCTCAGCAGTGACAGGCGCAGTGCATCGAGAGCGGCCGGAGAGGTGATGTCGGCCCACAGCGTCGACCATGATGCCCGGCCGACGAGGGCGATCAGCGGCAGGATCAGCAGCGCGACGCCGAGCACCGCTGGCGCGATCAGTGTGAAGGGCGTGCCGGTGCCGGTGTCGCGTCCGCCGGAGTGGGATCGGATGCCGGCGCCGGCGCCCCCCGGTGCCTGCGCCGGCATCCGATCCCCCTCGGCCACCCCCAGTGGACTCACGGGGCCCCGAAACCGAGTTCGCTCAGGATCTGCTGCCCCTTCTCGCCCCGGACGAATTCGGCGAACGCGACGCCGGCTTCGCCCGCGCCATCCAGCGCGACGACGGGGTAGCGGTTCACGACGTCCGCAGCGCCGTCAGGGACGACGCTGTGCACGGCGTCTTCGCCGATGACATCCGTGGCGTACACGAGTCCGGCATCCGCCTCGCCGGCGGCGAGCTTCTGCAGCACCGCCGTGACGTTCTGCTCGAGGCTCGCAGGGGTGACGTGCACGCCCGCGTTGTCCAACAGCGTCGCGGATGCCTTGCCGCACGGCACCTCGGGAGCGCACAGCACCGTGACGACATTCGCCAGGTCTGCGAGCGCGGTGACATCGCCCGGGTTGTCGGCGGGGAAGGCGAGGACGAGCGTGTTGGTCGCGAAGACCTGAGGGTCGGATGCCAGGCCGGACTCGACCAGCACCTGCATGTTCCGTTCGTCGGCGGTCGCCAGCACGTCGGCCTGCGCACCCTCCTGCAGCTGCGTGACCAGGGTGCTCGACCCGTCGTAGACGATTGGGTTCACCGTGACCTTCGGATGCTGCTGCTCGAACGCCTCGGCGATCTCATCGAACGCGGTGCGCAGCGACGCGGCGGCGAAGACCGTCACCTCGCCGGTGAGCTGATCGCCCGACGCGGTCGGCGCGGGGTCGCCCGGTTCGGCGGTGTCGGATGCCGACGCGCAGCCGGCCAGCAGCATCAGCGTCGCGAGCACCGCGATCGACGTGCGAATCCTCATGCGTGCTCCTTAGGCGTCTCGACGATGACGTTCGTGGCCTTGATGACGGCCGAGGCCAGCGAGCCGGGCTTCAGGTCGAGCTGCCTCGCGGCCTCGGCCGACAGCAGCGAGACCACGCGGTGGGGTCCTGACTGGATGTCGACCTGCGCCATCACGCCGTCGATCTGCACGCGGGTGACGAGTCCCGTGAACCGGTTGCGCGCGCTGGAGAGCAGGTCGGGGTCGGCCTGGGGCGCCTCTGCCAGACGCACGGCATGCTCGGCAAGAGCGTCGCCCGGAACGCGGGTGGGGGAGTCGCCGGTGACGGACAGTGTGCCCTGATCGATCCAGCGTCGGACGGTGTCGTCGCTGACACCCAGCAGGCGGGCGGCCTCAGCGATGCGGTACGAGGTCATGGTCTCGAGCATAGGGACGTATCAGGCGCAGATCCAGGCGATCGGCCGGGATTATTCCGCAGATGCGGAAAACTTGGCATGCGACGTTGGGGGCTGGATATCCCCGGCATCCGCGGCTGGCGCCGAGCGCGCGCTGTCCGTAGCCTCTGAGTATGGCCCTGCCACCCCTCGTCGACCCCGTCGATGCCCTCAGCGTCGCCGAGCGCGCCCGCACAGCGCGACACCAGGTGCTCGCCGGTCTCGGCGAGCTCGGCCAGCGCCGCCTGAGGGCAGCGCACGTCGCGGTCGTCGGTGCCGGAGGACTGGGTGCTCCGGTCGTGCTCGCGCTCGCCGCAGCGGGCATCGGCACGCTCACGATCATCGACGACGACGTGGTCGAGCGCTCGAACCTGCAGCGCCAGGTGATGCACCGTCACGCCGATGTCGGTGTCGCCAAGGTCGACAGTGCGGTGCGAGTGGCATCCGATCTCTCACCCGAGACGACCGTCCGGCCGCTGCGCGTGCGCCTCACTGCTGACAACGCCGACGAGCTGCTCGCCGGCGCCGATCTCGTCATCGACGGGACCGACACGTTCGACACTCGCCTGCTCGTCGCCGCGGCGACGGAGCACCTCGGCGTGCCCCTGGTGTGGGGTGTGATCCAGGAGTTCGCATCGCAGGTCACGGTGTTCTGGTCGGCTCCGCCGGAGGGATCGGATGCTGTCGTGCTGGCCGACCTGTACCCGGCGGGCAGCGTGGGCGAGCTGCCGACGTGCGCCGCGGTCGGCGTCTTCGGAGCCCTGTGTCTGCAGGCGGGGTCGATCATGTCGATGGAGGCCATCAAGCTCATCACCGGCATCGGCGAGCCACTGCTCGGCCGGGTGCTCGTGATCGACGCGCTGCGCGCGAAGGTCAGCGAGGTGCCGCTGCGCTCGTCGCGGGCAGTCTCGGACGACGGCGGCGCCGCGCCCGTCAGCGCGCCCGTGTCGGCGCGCTCGACCATCCCCGCTGCTGTCGTGGACGTCACGATCGCGGACCTCGCTGCCGAGGCGGATGCCGGTGCGCTGCTGCTGGATGTGCGCGAGGCCGTGGAGGTCGCCGGTGGCATGATCCCTGGTGCCAGGCACGTACCGCTGGGTGAGGTGCTGGCCGATCCTGAAGCCATGGGCGCAGAGCGGATCGTCGTGATCTGTCACGCCGGGGGACGCGCCCGCCGCGCGGCGGAAGCCCTTCGTGCCGTCGGCGCCGATGCTGTCGTGCTGACCGGTGGCATGGTCGCCTGGGACGCGGAGCAGGCATCATGAGCCACGGACCGTCGCGCGGATTGCAGGAGAACGCCCGAATCGCAGGGGCTTTCGGCCGCACAGCTCCGGCATTTCGTGCGAACTCCTCCGGTTCGTGCGGGTCCCGGTCGCAGGTGAGGGGCACTTCGGCGTGAGTTTCCGGACCGTTGAGGAGCAGCTCGAGCGAGTCCTGGCACAGGTGCGCCGGCATCCGCCGATCACGGTGCCCCTTGATCAGGCGCACGGCCGCACACTGGCATCCGACGCCCTTGCGATCAGCGCAGTGCCGGTGTTCGACAACTCGGCCATGGACGGATTCGCGGTGCGGTTCGCCGATGTCGTCGGCGCGAGCCCAGACCACCCGGTCACGCTGCGCGTCATCGCCGACATCCCCGCAGGCAGCGACATCGACCCCGCCCTCGCACCAGGCGAAGCCGCACGCATCATGACCGGATCCCCGGCGCCGACCGATGCCGACGCGATCGTCCCATTCGAGGACACCGCGGGCGGCCTGGCCGATTCGCTCGAGACCGCGATCGTGCAGCATGCCCCACAGACGCCGGGCGCGCACATCCGGCGCGCGGCCGAAGACACAGCCGTCGGCGACGTCGTGCTCACCGCAGGAACGCTGATCGGAGCCAGACAGCTCGGCGCACTGGCATCCGCCGGCATCGCGCAGGTCGCCGTCGCACCCCGCCCCAAGGTCGCGATCGTCTCGACCGGGTCGGAACTGGTCGCACCGGGGCAGCCTCTGCGCCGCGGGCAGATCCCTGAGTCGAACAGCTCCCTGCTCGCCGGGCTCGCCGTCGACGCCGGAGCCGAGATCGTGCTGCGCCGCTCCGTCGACGATGAGGGAGACGGGCCGGCCGAAGCCGTCGCCGAAGCACGCAGCCGCGGCGCCGACGCCATCATCTTCTCGGGCGGCGTCAGCGCCGGCGCATACGAGATCGTCAAGCAGAGCCTCGCCGGCGCGATGGAGTTCACCAAGGTGGCGATGCAGCCGGGCAAGCCGCAGGGATTCGGCGCGACGGACGAGGGGATGCTGCTGTTCGGACTGCCGGGAAACCCGGTCAGCGCTGCGGTGTCGTTCGAGGTCTTCGTGCGACCCGCACTGATGCGGATGCAGGGGCGCGCCAGCGTCCACCGTCCGCGCATGCTGCTGCCTGCCGGCAGCGACTGGCGCACGCCGCCAGGGCGACGGCAGTACCTGCCCGCAGTGATCGACCGCACCGACCCCGCTCGCCCCGTCGTTCGCCCCGCCACCAAGGGCGGCTCCGGTTCGCACCTCAGCGTCGGACTCGGTGTCGCCGAGGTCTACGCGATCATCCCCGCCGAGACGGAGCAGGTCTCCGCCGGCGATCTCATCGAAGTCATGGAGCTGTGATGACCTTCACCCACCTGGATTCCGCCGGCCACGCCCGCATGGTCGACGTCACAGAGAAGACGCCGACGGTCCGCGCCGCCACGGCCCGAGGGTTCGTGCGCTGCGCAGCTTCCACAGTGGCGCTGCTGCGCGACGGCTCGGTGCCGAAGGGCGACGTGCTAGCTGTGTCGCGCATCGCGGGCATCCAGGCCGCCAAGCGCACCCCCGAGCTGCTTCCGCTCGCGCACGTCATCGGCGTGCACGGCGCGGTCGTCGACCTCGAGATCGAGGATGACGGCGTCGCCATCGAGGCCACTGTGCGCACCGCCGACCGCACTGGCGTCGAGATGGAGGCCCTCACGGCCGTCTCGGTGGCGGCGCTGTCGGTGATCGACATGATCAAGGGCGTCGACCGCTCGGCGAGCATCGAGCACCTGCGCATCACCGCGAAGGAAGGCGGCCGCAGCGGATCCTGGCAGCGGCCGGGGGAATGACCCGGTGGCGGTGAGCGTCGCGGCGATCCTGCTCGTTGGCGGGCGCTCGCGCCGCATGGGCGGCGGGTACAAGCCGCTGATCGAGGTCGGCGGCTCGTCGCTGTTCGGGCGCGCTGTCGCCGCGCTGTCGGATGCTGGGTGCGCGCCGATCATCGCCGCAGGGCCCGTGCTGGATGAGCATGCTCCGGTGCAATGGGCTCGCGAGGATCCGCCCTTCACGGGACCGGTCGCCGGGATCGCGGCGGCGATGGCCGTGCTGCGGGATTCGGCGGCGGCGCCGCCCGAGTGGATGCTGGTGCTCGCTGGCGACCTGCCGCATGCCCCGCGCGTGGTCGAACGACTGGTTGCGGTGACGGAAGCATCCGATGCCGACGCCTGCGTGTTCCGCGCCGACGGGCATCCGCAATGGCTGGCCGGCATCTACCGCACGACGGCGCTGCGCGCCGCGCTGGACGCACTCGGCGATGCCGTCGCCGACGCGGCTGCTCGCACTCTGCTCGGTGATCTGGAGATCACCTGGCTGAGCGACGATGATGGAATCACCGCCGACATCGACACCCCGGCGGATCTGGCGCGCATCCGCGCTGAGCTCGAGGAGGAATCGTGAGCGAATCACCCCGCACCCTGCCGCCGGAAGCGCTCGACGAGTGGGCGCTCGCGCTGCGCGAGCAGTTCGGCCTGGCGGCCGAGGATGTGCCGATCTCGCTGATCCTCGATCTCGCACGCGACGTCGCCAACGGAGTGGCAAGGCCCGCGGCACCGTTCAGCGCGTTCGTCGCGGGTCTGGTCGCCGGGCGCTCAGGCGGCACACCCGAGCAGGTGCGCGAGGCGGTCGCCTCGGTCGTGGCGCTGGCGGACACCTGGCAGGAACGGAAGGTCTGACATGACGACGGTGCGATTCTTCGCCGCCGCGCAGGAAGCGGTCGGTCAGGATGCCCTGCTGACGGATGCCGGAACGCTCGGCGACCTGAAGGCGAGCCTGCTGGCGGATCATCCCGCCCTGCATGGACTGCTCTCGCGCTGCGCGGTGCTGGTCGACGGTGCGCGCGTGCAGGACGATCATGCCCTCGCTGGCGCGACGACCGTCGACGTGCTCCCGCCGTTCGCCGGAGGATGAGCACGGCGGCTGAACACGGCGGCTGAACGAGCCTGCCCGCAGGTGAACCTACCCGCCGATGCCCTTCCAGGCGGTCGTGCCGTCGGCCTCGACCTGACGCTTCCACACCGGAAGGTCGCGCTTGATCGCCTCGATCACCTCGCGGCACACGGTGAACGCCTCGTTGCGGTGCGCTGACGCCACGGCGATCACGACAGCGGCTTCGCCCACCCCCAGGCGTCCGACCCGGTGGCTGACGGCGACGACGGCATCCGTGCCCGCTGCCGCCTCTGACGCGATCCGCAGCAGGGTCGGCTCGGCATCGGGGTGCGAGCTGTACTCCAGTGCGACGACGGCGTCGGCAGCATCAGGGTCGTGGTCGCGCACGCGACCGACGAAGGTCGTGACGGCGCCGGCAGTCGCGCTGTCGACGGCAGCGACGTGCTCGTCGAGCGACAGCGGCGTGTCAGAGATGCGGGCAAGGCGGACGGTCATCAGTGGTCCTCTCCATCAAGCTGATCGAGTACGTGTGCGGCGACTGAGAGCACGATCGGCATGCCCTCGGCGACGGCCTTCGGTGATCCGGGCAGGTTGACGATCAGCGTGCGGCCCGCCACCCCGGCAAGGCCGCGGGTCAGCATGGCGGCGGGCTTGACGGCGGCCCCTGCGCGTCGCAGCTCCTCTGCGATGCCTGGCAGCTCGCGCTCCAGCACCCGAGAGGTGCCCTCGGGGGTCTCATCGCGTGGGGCGACACCCGTGCCGCCGCTGGTCACGATCAGTCGGATGCCCGATGCCAGCATCCGACGCAGTGCGCGCTCGACGGCATCCGACCCGTCCGGCGTCACGACCGCATCGTCGCACGCGAATCCCGCCTCGCGGAGAGCTGCGACCGCGAGGGGTCCTGCGGTGTCGTCGCGGACCCCCGAAGCCGAGCGATCCGAGACGGTGAGCACGGCCGCTGCGAACATGCGACCAGCCTATCCGCGCGCCCGAAACCGGTGGCCGTTATTATTCACGGCCCGCTCCCGGTGCGCCGTGTAAAACCTCTGAGAGGATGGGGGCATGGCCAACGCGGGGCTCGCATACGGGCCGATCTCCAGCTACTCACGAGTGCGGATCCTGCACCTCGTGCAGACGCGACCTGATCGCACGATCGGTGAGCTGTGCGAGGCCACCGGCCTGCACGCCAACACGGTGCGCGAGCATCTGCAGCGTCTGATCGAGGGCGGCTACGTCATCCAGACCAGTGAGCACCGCACCACCCGCGGCCGCCCGCGCACGCTCTACAGCGCAGCCACCGGCATGCCGGAGGCATCGAGTCCTGTCGCACGCGAGAAGGTCGCCGAGGCCGCCCGCCGCGGCGACATGCTGCGTCGGATGCTGGCCGAAGACGACTCCGAGCTGGGCCGAGAGGCGACGTACCAGCTGGATGCCCTGATCGAGCACCTCGAGGAGAGCGGCTTCGAGCCGGTCATCGATGAGGACCATCTGACTGTCGAGCTGACCCCGTGTCCGCACGCGGCCAGCGCCCCTGCGCACCGTCCGATGCTGTGCCAGGTGCACCTCGGACTGATGCAGTCCGTGCTGAACCAAGCCGGCGGGCCGCTCGCCGCCGATTGCGTGCGCGAGCCGGCGCGTCCCGAGGAGTGCACGGTGCAGCTGCGTCTCAGCGCCGCTGCGGCTGCCGTCACGACCCCCGCCCCGGTCTCCGCCGCGGCCTGAGCCCCGGCACGCCCGCCGTCACTCGTAGAGTGACTCGACCGGCTCCATGACGATGCCCATGGCCTCGAACGCCTGACGGCGCTCTTCGATGCGCCGATGCAGCTCGGTCTGCGCGGCGTCGACGAGGCCGGCCGGCAGCTCGACAGAGGTCGGATGCTGGTCGCCGCCTCCCGCGGCGATGTACGCATCCAGCTGCGGGCCTGAGGTCCACGAGCTGATCAGTGCGTAGCGCGGCGCAGGGCCCTGGTGCCAGACGGCGTGCCAGAAGCGCTGGGTGTCGACGATGATCCGCGACCCGGCGTGCAGCGGCAGGCGGATCTCGGTGGCCGGGTCGAAACGGTCGGTGCGCAGGATCAGCAGCGAGTCGGCGTCATCGGTGAGATTGATCCAGCTGCGAACGACCCAGCCGGTGCCGTCGTCGTTCAGCCTGTTGTTGTCGTCCTGGTGCAGGTTGTAGACGGCGTCGGCGTAGGTGTTCGGCTGCAGCTCGATCACCCGGCAGCGGCCCACGTTCACCGCGGGCTCGAGGGCGAGCTGCTGCAGATCCGGAGCCGTGGCCACCTGCGAGTCGATCCACACGCCGTCCTTGTCGGTGCGTGGCGGCGTGTGATTCCAGAATCCGTTGCAGTCGATTTCGCCCGCGTAGCTGGCCAGGGGAGCGAATCGCGTGATGCCGGAGGATCTCCAGCCGATGTACTCCAGCGATCGCCACTGGGCAGGGTCGATCGACAGGTCGAGGCGGTCGAGCACGACCAGCCCCGTGGCATCCAACGCGGGTGAGGTGAGGAATCCCATCGCGATCTCCGTTCCGGCATCCGTTGTTCCATGCTATCCGCGGCGCACCGCGATGGCTGGTGTCGTCGCCGTGCGAAAACGACCCGGCGAGAGCCGTACAGTTGGACACATGACCCAGCCTCAAGGCGCGCTGCTCGTCGGCAGCGTGAACTACGACGATGCCGAGAAGACCATGCGCACCGCGGCCGAGGTGATGGGCGCGCGTCTGAAGCGCATCCCCGACGGCGAGGTGGGCAAGCGGTTCCACTGGATCATGTTCCAGCCCGACGTGCTCGGGCAGACCGAGGGACTCGAGCGCATCGGCGCCGAGCCCGTGTGGCTGCGCGACCTCGACGCCCGTCCGCTGCGCATCGCGGACGGAGTGGATGCTGCGACGCTGACCTTCCCTCCGCTCGGCTACGCCTCGGCGGCCATCGAATCGTACGAGGTCTTCCGCAAGCTGCGCGACGAGGGGGCGATCGCCGAGGGCGTGCGCTTCCAGGTGTCGCTGCCGACGCTCGTCGCCGTGGTCGGATCGTTCTTCTTCGGCGATGATCGCGCGGCCATCGAGCCCGTCTACACAGCGGCGATGATGCGCGATCTCGACGAGATCCTCACCGCGATCCCGCACAGCGACCTTGCGATCCAGTGGGATGTCGCCAGCGAGATGGGCATCCTCGACAAGGCCGTCATTCGCGGCAACCCCGTGCAGGCGTGGTGGGCGGGCGACCCGTTCGACGGACTCGTGCTGCGGCTGGCCGGACTCATCGACTCGGTTCCCTCCGACGTCGAGGTGGGCGTGCACCTCTGCTACGGCGACATCGCCGAATCGCACTTCATCGAGCCGACCGACACCGGCACACTGGTGCGCTTCGCCAACGCGGTCGTCGCCGCGACCGATCGCGACCTGAGCTGGCTGCACCTGCCTGTGCCGATCGAGCGCGACGACGAGGCGTACTACGCCCCTCTCGCCGAGCTCGCCCCGATGAACGAGCTCTACCTCGGTCTCGTGCACCGCGAGGACGGCGTCGAGGGTGCCCAGCGGCGCATCGCCGTGGCATCCACTGTCGTGCCGACCTTCGGCGTCGCGACGGAGTGCGGCATCGGGCGTGCTCCCGAGGGCACCACCGAGGGCATCTTCGACACCCACGCGGCTGTCGCCTCGAACTGGTGACTCTGCCTGGCTGCCGGTCGGCGGCCGCCGGCCGCGGCTGCTGACCTCGACTGTTGACTCCGGTCGCTGACCCTGGTCAGCGACCGATTCGCCGGATAGTGTGTGCCACATGACACACCAGGATGCGCCGTGACCGGCGTTCTCGGCGCGCCTGAGGGCTTCGGCGCCGACCTCGCTCCGACGCAGAACATGCGCGAGCAGATCGAGAGCCAGCTCTCGGCACTCATCGTCTCGGGAGAGTTCGCCCCAGGGCGCGTCCTGACGGTGCCCACCCTCGCGGGCGAGTTCGGCGTGAGCGCGACGCCGGTGCGCGAAGCGATGCTCACGCTCGCGCGCAGGGGGTTCCTCAAGCCCATCCGCAACCGAGGATTCGCAGTCACCGAGGTGTCGGAGGACGACCTCAACGAGCTGTGCGAGGTTCGCATGCTGCTCGAAGCGCCTCCCATGCGGCAGGTCGCCGGAGCGCTGAGCGAGGAGTCGGTGACGTCCCTGCGGGCGCTGGCGGATGAGATCGTGGATGCCGGGCGCGCCGGTCGGTTCGTCGAGTTCCTCGCCGCCGACACGGCGTTCCACCTGCAGGTGCTCGAGACCGGTGGCAACCGAAAGCTCATCGAGCTCGTGCGCGAACTGCGACAGCAGACCCGCCTGGTCGGCCTGGCGCATCTCTCTGAGACCGGTGCCCTGATGTCGACAGCCCTCGAGCACGCCGAGCTGGTCGACCTGCTGGTGGCCGGTGACGGCGCGGGTGCGGAGGCCCTGATGCGCCGGCACATCGGCCACATCGGCGGGGTGTGGAGTGGACGGGATGAACCGTCGACGGAGGCTGAATCGGCGTAGCCCGATCGGTCACGGATTGATCTCGGGTGTTCCGTTCGGGCGCATCGGTCAGTAATGTGTCACGTACTATCCGAGGAAATGCAACGTGGCATTCAGGAGGCCCGAACATGCTCACCCGCACACAGCGCTATCGGCGCGCACTTTCCATCGCCGCCGCAACCGGCGCGATCATCCTCATGGCCGGCTGCTCAGGCGGTCTCGGCTCCGACGGCGACACCGGCGGTGGAGGCGGCGATGAAGGGCCCATCAAGCTCGGCATGCTCGCCCCCTTCTCGGGCAGCGAGTCGGCCTTCGGCGACTACATGAAGTACGGCGCGCAGCTCGCGATCGACGAGATCAACGCCGACGGCGGCATCGACGGGCGCGAGCTCGAACTCGTCGTCGAGGACGACGCGTGCGACGCCACTGCTGCTGTCGCCGCGGCGAACAAGCTGGTCACCGATGGGATCGTCGCCTCGGTGGGCGGGTACTGCTCTGGAGCGACACTGCCGACGCTGCCGATCTTCGACGAGGCCGGCGTGCCCATGGTCATTCCCGCTGCAAACTCGAACGAGCTGGTGAAGCAGGGCCTGCCTGGGGTGTTCCTCATCAACGGCACCGGCACCCAGCAGGCGGAGGCGGCTGTCACGTACGCCGAGAAGAGCGGCGCGACCAAGGTCGGCGTCATCAACGACGCCACCTCCTACTCCGCCGACCTCGCCAAGTCGTTCGTCGACCAGGGCAAGGCTGCCGGACTCGACGTCCTGTTCGAGGCGACGGTCACGCCCGGTGAGAGCGACTACTCGGCCGTCGCGACGCAGCTCGCCAAGGAGCAGCCAGAGCTCGTCTACTGGACCGGCTACTACCAGGAGGGCGGTCTGATCGTCCGCCAGGCCACGGATGCCGGCTACAAGGGCACTTTCCTCGTCGGCGACGGCTCGGTCGATGCGAAGTTCGCCGAGATCGCAGGTTCCGGCTACACCGACAACGTGCTCGGCACCTTCACTCAGACGCCCGACATGATCGAGGGCGCCGAGAACTGGATCGCCGACTACGAGAAGCTGGCGGGCGGGGCGCCCGGCCCGTACTCGACACAGTCGTACGACGCAGTGCGCGTCGTCGCCGAGGCGATCAAGGACGCCGGCAGCACCGAGTTCGACAAGGTCGTCGCGGCGCTCGAGGGACTGAAGGACTTCGACACCTTCGCAGGGCCGCTGACCTTCACCGACGACCACACCCTCTCGGGTGGCGGATTCGTGATCGTCAGCATCGACCCGGCCACGGGCAACTTCGTCCTCAAGGATGACCTTCAGGGCTGATCCGATCGGCGGGGCGGCGCAAGCCGCCCCGCCCTCCTCGGCCTCGCCCTTCAACGTGGAAGGACATCCGCAGTGATGCAACTCATCTGGAACGGCCTGATCGTCGGGTCGTTCTACGCCCTCGTCGCACTCGGCTACAGCATGGTCTACGGGATCATCAAGCTGCTCAACTTCGCGCACGGCGACATCTACATGCTCGGCGCCTTCGCCGGGTTCGCGACCCTCTCGGCATTCGGGATCTCGAACGAGACCTCCATCCCGCTGTTGCTGGTCATCATGCTGCTCTCGATGGTCACCACCGGCCTGATCGGCGTCGGCATCGAGCGCATCGCCTACCGGCCGCTGCGCAAGAGCCCCCGCCTGGCCGTGCTGATCACCGCGATCGGCGTCTCGTTCACCCTCGAGTACGCGGTGCGGCAGATCTTCGGCCCCAACCCCGAGGCGTTCCCAGTGCGACTGGAGTCCACCGGCTTCGACTTCGCCGGCATGCGCATCACCGGCGCGCAGATCGTGCTCGTCGTGATCGCGGCCGGCCTCATGCTCGTGCTCGCCCACATCGTCGAGCGCACCAACTCCGGACGCGCCATGCGCGCCATCGCGCTGGATCCGCAGGGTGCTCAGCTGATGGGCATCAACGTCAACCGCGTGATCGCCACCGTGTTCTTCATCGGATCGGCACTCGCCGGAGCCGCCGGCGTCATGGCAGGGGCGTACTACGGATCGATCGACTTCCTGATGGGCTTCATCATCGGCTTGAAGGCGTTCACCGCGGCGGTGATCGGCGGCATCGGCAACCTCTACGGCGCCATGCTCGGCGGCTTGCTGCTCGGACTGCTCGAGTCATTCGGCTCAGCGTGGTTCGGCGGCGAGTGGCGAGACGTGTTCTCGTTCGCCTTCCTCATCCTGTTCCTCACGTTCAAACCGACCGGCATCCTGGGTGCCCGCGTCGTCGAGAGGATGTGACATGTCCCGCTCCGCTCTGAAAGACGTCGCGCTGCGAGCTCCGTCTCCGCTGTTCGATCGCGCAGCCGCACCGTCCGGCATCTTCAACTCCAACCGCGGATTCCTGCGGGCACTCGGCGGACTCGGCATCCTGCTGCTCGCGATGCTGCCCTTCCTCGACGCCTCGCGGTACACGATCTCGATCGCCACCAGCGCGCTGATCTACATCATGCTGGCCATGGGCCTGAACGTGGTCGTCGGCTATGCCGGCCTGCTCGACCTCGGGTACATCGCCTTCTTCGCCGTCGGCGCCTACGTCTCTGGCATCTTCACCACCGTGGTGGGCTGGCCGATGTGGGCCGCGCTGCCGGCGACGGTGCTGGCATGCATACTGGCGGGCATCATCATCGGCGCGCCGACATTGCGATTGCGAAGCGACTATCTCGCCATCGTCACGCTCGGCTTCGGCGAGATCATCCGCATCACCGCGAACAACCTCGACATCACCGGTGGCCCCTCCGGCATCCACGGCATCCCGACCTGGACCTTCGGCGGCTGGAGCTTCTCCGACGGGTTCACCATCGGCGGCATCCACTTCCCCGAGCGGGTGGTGTTCTACTACTTCGTCGCGATCGTCGTCGTGCTGGTCGGCGTGATCGGCGCCGGGCGCCTCGCCAAGGGCAAGCTCGGCCGTGCCTGGAAGGCTGTGCGCGACGATGAGGACGCCGCCGAGGCGATGGGCATCAACACCTACATCGCCAAGATCACCGCGTACATCATCGGCGCGGTGTGGGCAGGACTCGCCGGGCAGCTGATGGCCACGCACCTGTCGGCGATCAGCCCGAACAGCTTCCAGTTCCTGTACTCGGCGCTGATCCTGATGGCTGTGGTGCTCGGAGGCATGGGCTCGACGCCAGGTGTGATCATCGGCGCGCTGTTCGTCTCGCTCGCCCCCGAGCTGCTGCGCGACTTCTCGGAATGGCGCTTCCTGATCTTCGGTGTGCTTCTCGTAGTCGTCATGCTGTTCCGCCCGTCCGGGCTGTGGCCGGCGACCGCGGTGCTGCCGTGGCTGAAGAAGAAGCGGCCGGTGCCGCCGGAGACGGCGGGGTTCATCGCCGTGCCGCCGTCGTCGTCCGCCAATGAGGATCTCGAGACCGTCGACGGGGAGGAGGAGCGATGACCGCGCTGCTGGATGTCAAGGACCTTCGCCTGCAGTTCGGCGGCGTCAAGGCCGTCGACGGCCTGAGCTTCACGGTCGATGAGGGGGAGATCCTGGCCGTGATCGGACCGAACGGCGCCGGCAAGACCAGCGCGTTCAACTGCATCTCGGCGTTCTACCTGCCCACCTCGGGATCGGTGATCTTCGACGGCAACGACATCGTGCGCGCGGCCCCGCCGATCTGGCGCCGACTGCGCCTGCTGGATCTGCTGCAGAGCTTCGGGTTCTACCGGGTGCTGCCATCGCGGGTGACCAAGTGGGGCATGGCGCGCACATTCCAGAACCTGCGTCTGTTCCGTGAGCTCAGCGTGCTCGACAACGTCAAGACCGCCATGCACGCGAACCTGCGCGAGGGCTTCTGGGCGACTCTGCTGCATACGCCCGGCTATCGCCGTGCCGAGCAGGAGTGCGCTGAGCAGGCGCGCGGCTGGCTCGATTTCGTCGGCTTCACGGACGACGAGGACCTCTACGTCACTCAGCTGCCGTACGGCGAGCAGCGCCGGGTCGAGATCGCCCGTGCGCTGGCCACAGCGCCCAAGCTGCTGCTGCTCGACGAGCCCGCCGCCGGCCTGAACTTCAACGAGAAGCAGGCGCTGATGCAGCTCATCCGTCGCATCCGCGACCTCGGCGTCGCCGTCGTGCTGATCGAGCACGACATGGGCCTGGTGATGGAGCTGGCCGAGCGCATCGTCGTGCTCAACTACGGCAAGGAGATCGCCGAGGGCACGCCGGAGCAGATCAAGAACGATCCGCTGGTGATCGAGGCGTACCTCGGCGTCGAAGACGAGCCGCTCGATGACACCAAGCTCAAGACCGGGACGGTCGATCTGTCGCTGCTGGAGAAGAATCGCAAGGAGAAGCGCTGATGAGCACGCTGACTGTCGAGGCGGCCGACGTCTACTACGGGCGCGTGCATGCGCTGCGCGAGCTGAGCTTCGAGGTGCAGGAGGGCGAGATCGTCTGCCTCCTCGGCAACAACGGCGCAGGCAAGTCCACGACGATGAACATGCTCTCCGGTCTGGTGCGCCCCAAGTCGGGCACCGTGCGCTGGGGTGACATGGACCTGGCGACGGCCAAACCGTGGGACATCGTCTCGGCCGGGCTCATCCACGTGCCAGAGGGGCGTCGCATCTTCTCGACGATGACCGTGCACGAGAACCTGCTGCTGGGCGGGTACACCGTGAAGGATCAGAAGGCCATCGCGAGTCGCATCGACCAGGTGTACTCGCTGATGCCCCGGCTCGCGGAGCGGCGCAAGCAGCAGGGCGGCACACTGTCGGGTGGTGAGCAGCAGATGGTCGCCATCGGGCGCGCGCTGATCGGCGGGCCGAAGCTGCTGCTGCTCGACGAGCCGTCGATGGGGCTCGCGCCGCTGGTGGTCAAGCAGGTGATGGAGACGATCCAGGCCGTCAACGCGCAGGGCACCACGGTGCTGCTCGTGGAGCAGAACGCCAGGGCCGTGCTGAAGATCGCCGACCGCGGCTACGTCGTCGAGACGGGGCAGGCGACGATGTCGGGTCCGGCCGCCGAGCTCGCCGCCGATTCCCGAGTGATCGACGCGTACCTGGGTGGCTGATCGAGTTCGATCGGGGTGGCATCGGATGCTGTCGCGAGGTCGCGATCGGATGCTGTCGCAGGGCAGAATCGGATGCTGACAGGCACGCCCGCGGTGAAGTAGAATGTAACATGTTACTCATCGAAATCGCGGTGAGGCGCTCGTAGCGAGGGAGTGTGCGCATGCGGATCATCGTGATCGGTGCCGGCGCCATCGGCGCAGCGTGCGCGCTCGCGCTCACCGAGGCAGGCGCCGAGGTGATCGTGCTCGACCGCACCGGTGTCGCCGGAGAGACCTCCAGTCGCTGCGAGGGCAACATCCTCGTCTCCGACAAGGCTCCAGGTGCCGAAGCGCTGATGGCGATCGAGGCGAACCGCGCCTGGCGAGAGCTCGCAGAGCGGCTCGATGCCGACCGCGTGCCAGGGCAGCCGGCCACCGAGTTCGAGGCGAAGGGCGGCGTCGTCGTGGCGTTCGCCGGGGGAGGCGAAGCCCTGCAGCGCTTCGCCGCCGGGCAGCGCGATATCAGCATCCGATCCGAGGTTCTCGACGAGCGCGCGCTCCGCGCCGCCGAACCGCACCTGTCGCCGGAGGTCGCGCTCGGTGTGCACTACCCAGACGATGCGCAGGTGCAGCCGAGTCTCGCGACGCAGGCCATGCTCGCGCGCGCTCGCCACCTCGGCGCGCAGCTGCGCATCACCGAGGTCACCGGCGCGGTCACAGGCGCGGATCGTGTGCGCGGTGTGCTGACGACCGAGGGCCGGATCGATGCGGATGCCGTGGTGAACTGCGCCGGACCCTGGGCGGGTGAGGCTGCGGCGCTGTTCGGGGTCGAGCTCGATATCCGGCCGCGGCGCGGGACGATCCTGGTCACGTCGGCCATGCCCCAGCGGGTCTTCCACAAGGTGTACGACGCCGATTACGTCGGTGCGGTCGGCTCAGGGGATGCTGCCCTGCAGACGTCCACCGTGGTGGAATCGACGCCGTCCGGCACCGTGCTGATCGGCTCCAGCCGCGAGCGCGTCGGCTTCTCGAGCGACGGACTGGTCGCCCCTCTCGCCGAGGTCGCCGCGAAGGCGAGCCGGCTGTTCCCGTTTCTGCGCGACACGATGCTGCTGCGGACCTATTACGGCTTCCGACCCTATGCTCCGGATCACCTGCCCGCGATCGGTGCTGATGCTCGCGTCGCCGGGCTCTTCCACGCCGCCGGCCACGAGGGCGCTGGCATCGGCCTCGCCCCGACCACCGGCGCGCTGATCGCCCACGCCGTGCTGGGCACGCCGGCCCCGCTCGACCCGACACCCTTCCTGCCGTCGCGCAGCACCCTGCAGGGGGCTGCGGCATGAGCGCCGGCATCCGCCCGATGACAGCGCCCACCGTTCAGGTCGCAATGGATGCCGCTATTCCGGCGTCGAAGCGGCAACCATCGCGACCTGAACGCTGTGTTCCGGTCGCAGTTTCTCCCGCCTGGGGCGCTCGGACCTCGGTTCCGGTCGCGATTTCTCCCGCTCGCGGGCGGGCGCAGCGGGACATTTTGCGACCTGAATGGCGTGCTGGGGCGGCGAGAGACCAGACGGAGCGCCAGGGGAGGACCGGACGATGAGCATCAGCATCCGATTCGACGGGGACGAGCTGCAGGGGCGTGACGGGGCGACCATCGCCGGCGTCCTGCTCGCGAACGGCCAGCGCACCTGGCGCGACGCGCAGGGCGCGGAGCGCGGCATCTTCTGCGGCATCGGCATCTGCCAGGACTGCATCCTCACCGTCAACGGCGTCGAGGGCGTCCGCGCCTGCCAGCGTCCCGCCTGCGACGGCGACGTGATCGAACGGGAGACCAGCGCATGACGCGCGTCATCGTGATCGGCGCTGGCCCCGCAGGGCTCGCGGCAGCAGCATCCGCCTCCGCCGCAGGCGCCGACGTCGTGCTGGTCGACGAGGGCGAGCGCGTCGGCGGACAGTTCTGGCGCCACCACCCCGACTTCACCGACCCGCGCCTGCAGCACCAGCTCGGCAGGTTCGGCACCCTGCGCGCCGCCCTCGGCAGCGTGCGGATGCTGTCATCCACGAGCGTCTGGCGGGTGGAGAACTTCCCGCTGCGGGTGCACGTGCTGACCGGCCCCACCGACGCCGCGAACCGACAGGGCGAGACCCTCGAGGCGGATGCCATCGTCGTCGCCACGGGCGCGCACGACCGCGTGCTGCCCGTGCCGGGCTGGACCCTTCCCGGCGTCACCTCGGCCGGAGCTGCCCAGGCGCTCGCCAAGCGCGACGCCCTCACCCTCGGAGAGCGCACCGTCGTCGCCGGCGCCGGACCCTTCCTGCTGCCCGTCGCGCAGAGCATCGCGATCCTCGGCGGCGAGGTCGCCGAAGTCGTCGAAGCAGCATCCATCAGCACGATCGTGCGCGGCTGGGGCGCGAAGGCGTGGCAGCTCACGGCCGCTGCCGGCAAGGCCGGCGAGCTCGGCTCGTACGTCGCGTCTCTGGCACAGCACCGCACGCCGTACCGATTCGGAAGCGCCGTCACTCGCATCCACGGATCGGATGCTGTCGAAGCCGTCACCGTGCAGCGCATCGACCCGCAGTGGCGGCCCATCGCCGGCACCGAGCGCACTGTCGAGTGCGACTCCGTGGCTCTCGGTCACGGGTTCACGCCTCGGCTTGAGACGGCGATCCAGTTCGGCTGCGAGATCTCGTCCACCCGGTTCGTGACGGTCGACTCGCAGCAGCAGACTTCTGTCGCCGGGGTGTACGCGGCCGGGGAGATCACCGGGATCGGCGGGGCCGATGCTGCGCTCGCCGAGGGCGAGATCGCGGGGCTCGCGGCCGCGGGCATCCCCGGTGCCGACCTGCGCTACAGGTCTCCGCTCGCGGCTCGCCGCCGCATGCGCGCGTTCGCCGCGCGGCTCGACGTGCACGGCATCCGACCCGGCTGGACCGCCTGGCTCGACGACGACACCATCGTCTGCCGCTGCGAATCGGTGCGCAAGGCGAGCATCGATGAATATGCCGGCGTCTCGTCGCGCGGCATGCGACTGGCTACGCGTGCAGGACTCGGCGCCTGCCAGGGGCGCACCTGCGGACGCAGCGTCGAGGACATCGTGGGGGCTTGCCAGCCAGGCCAGGGTTCGGACAGTCGCCCGGTCTTCGACAACCGGCCCGTGCTGTCGTCGGTGCGCATCGGCGAGCTCGCCGCGCTGAGTGATCTCGCGGCACCGCCCTCACCGGCATCCACCCCGACTACCGTTGCTGATACCCCCACCACCGACTCCGCAGGAGGCAGCTGATGCGCGCACGCCGGACCATCCAGGCCGTCGACTCCCACACCGAGGGGATGCCGACGCGCGTCGTCACCGGAGGGGTCGGCCGCATCCCCGGCGCGACCATGAACGACCGTCGCCTGTACGCGATGGAGCACCTCGACGGGCTGCGCGGGTTCCTGATGAACGAGCCCCGAGGGCACGCCGCCATGTCGGGAGTGCTGCTGCAGCCACCGGCCCGCGATGACGCCGACTGGGGGATCGTCTTCATCGAGGCATCCGGATTCCTGCCCATGTGCGGACACGGCACGATCGGCGCCGCCACCGTGCTCGTCGAGACCGGCATGGTCGAGGTCACCGAGCCGGTCACCGAGATCCGCCTCGACGTGCCGGCCGGACTCGTGATCGCGCGCGTGCAGGTCGAAGACGGCCGGGCCGTCGACGTCACCATCGAGAACGTGCCGAGCTTCGTCGACCGGCTCGACGAGCGGATCGACGTGCCCGGCATCGGCGAGATCACCTACTCGGTCGCGTTCGGCGGCAACTACTACGCGCTGGTCGGTCTCGACCAGGTCGGGCTGCCGTTCGATCGCGCCCGCCAGGATGAGATCCTGCAGGCAGGGCTGAAGATCATGGGTGCCATCAACACGCAGGCGCCGCCCGTGCATCCGGTGCTCGAGGGCGCCAACCACGTGCACCACGTCGAGTTCATCGCGCCGGGGTCGGATGCTGTCCGCTCGCGTCACGCGATGGCGATCCACCCCGGATGGTTCGACCGCTCGCCCTGCGGCACCGGCACCAGCGCGCGGATGGCCGAGCTGCACGCGCGCGGCGAGCTGGCCCTGGACACGCCGTTCGTGAACGAGTCGTTCATCGGCACCGAGTTCACCGGCCGGGTCGTCGCCGAGACCACTGTCGGCGACAGTCCCGCCATCATCCCCACCATCACCGGACGCGCCTGGGTCACCGGCCTCGGCCAGTACATGCTCGACGAGAACGACCCGTTCCCCGAGGGCTTCGTCTTCTGACGCTGCGCCTCCCGCATCCGATCCCTCACAAGGAGACATTCGTGACTGAGAACCAGAACATCGACCAGATCGCCGCGGCCGCCGCCGCCGCGGCGCGACCCTTCGCCCGCACCAGCCCGCGTGAGCGCGGTGCGGCGCTGGTGGCTGTGGCGGATGCCCTCGACGCGGCCGCCCCCGAGCTCATCGAGATCGCGATGCGCGAGACCGGCCTCGCCCAGGCGCGCCTGACCGGCGAGCTGCGCCGCACCTCGTGGCAGCTGCGACTGTTCGCCGACACGATCGTCGATGGGGCGTACCTCGATGTGCGCATCGACGAGGCGGACCCGGAGTATGTCATCGGTCCGCGTCCGGATCTGCGTCGGATGCTGGAGCCGGTCGGCCCGGTGCTGAACTTCGCGGCATCCAACTTCCCGTTCGCGTTCTCGGTCGCAGGCGGCGACTCCGCCGCCGCGCTCGCCGCAGGCTGCCCTGTCATCGTGAAGGCGCACTCCGGGCATCCGCAGCTCTCGATCCGCACAGCGGAGGTCGTCGCCGACGCACTGCGCGAGGCGGGGATGCCAGACGGCGTCTTCCAGCTGATCTCGGGTCAGGAGAACGGCGTCGCGATGCTGAAGGACGAGCGCATCCGAGCCGGTGCCTTCACCGGCTCCACTCATGTCGGGCGGATGCTGGCCGACATCGCCGCCTCGCGTGAGGTGCCGATCCCGTTCTACGGCGAGCTCGGCAGCGTCAACCCGGTCTACGCGACCTACGCAGACGACGCGCTACTGGGCGCATTCGTCACCTCGATGTCGGGGTCAGCGGGGCAGCTCTGCACGAAGCCTGGCTTCCTGTTCGTGCCTGAGGGGTCTGATCTGGCATCCGTCTCGGATGCTGCGGGCGCCGTGGCCGAGCATCGTCTGCTCAACCCGGGCATCGGGCGCGCGTTCTCGCAGCGCCGCGAGGACGTGCTCGAGGCGGACGGCGTGACCGTGCTGTCGGCGGGGGAGACCCGCACCGACGAGCACGGCCAGACCTACGCCACCCCGACCGTCGTGACGGTCGACGTCGATGCCCTGGTGGCTGCCGGCGACGCACTGCTCGAGGAGTCGTTCGGCCCGCTTTCGGTGATCGTGCGGTACTCCGACCTGTCGACACTGCCCGCGCTGCACGCCGGACTCTTCCCTGGCAACCTCACCTCGACCGTGCATGCACGCGAGGCCGAGCTGGCAGACGGATCGCTGACCGAGCTCGTCGACGCGCTCGCCGAGACCAGCGGACGTGTGCTGTTCGGCGGCTGGCCGACCGGCGTCTCGGTGACCCCGGCCATGCAGCACGGCGGCCCGTACCCTGCGACCACGAGCGATGCGACCAGCGTCGGCACGGCCGCGATCACGCGGTTCCTGCGCGGAGTCTCGTATCAGGGGGCGCCGCAGGCGCTGCTGCCCGCTCCGCTGCAGGACGCGAACCCGTGGGGTGTGCCGCAGACTCGCAGCGCCGCCGGCCGCTCGACGACGTGGGGCTCGTTCGCCGGCTGAGCCCGGTTGCCTACCCGTGCACTCGACGCCCATATCGCCGAGTGCACGGGAAGCTGCCGAGCGTACGGGGTGTTCGCGTGAACGAGCCGTACACTCGGCGAGATCCCGTGCTCTCGACGTCCGGTAGTGAGAGGCGGCGAGGGCCGTCAGGCCCGCAGGCGCAGGTGCAGCAGCGGGTACGGGCGCCCGGCATCGTCGAGCTCGCTGCGGCCGATGACCTCGAAGCCGTGGTGCTCGTAGAAGCCGGCGGCGGCGGGATTCTGCTCGTTGACGTCGACCCTGGTGACCGCCTGGTTCGTGATCGCTTCCTCGAGCAGGGCTGAGCCGACTCCGTTGCCGCGGTGTGCGGCGTCGACGAACAGCATCTCGAGCGCGCCGTCGAGGGTTCCTGCGAATCCGACCGGGCTGCCGTCGAGCTCGGCGACGGTGAGCGTGACGGCGGGGAAGTAGTCGGATGCCAGGTGCGATTCGATCTCGTCGCGGTCGGCGTCCGCGAGGAAGTCGTGTGTGGCGTCGATCGCGCCGCGCCAGATGCGGACGAGGTCGGGGTATTCGGCAGCGCCGAAGGTTGCACGAAGGCGAAGTTCACTCACGACATCAACGCTACGCGACGCATGGTTCAGCGTGGTCGTGTGCCTTTGCTGCCTGGGGCGTCAAGTACGCCTGTCCTCGAACTCGCCGTCCCATTCATCGCCGCCCCTGCTCGTTGCCGCCGCCCCTGTTCAGTTGCGTAACTGGGCAGGGGCGAGGACGCTCAGCAGGGGCGAGGAAGCGGGAAACCTGAATCCCGTCGGATCAGGGCGTGGCGTCAGACGACCGAACCGGCGCGGATCACCGAGACGCGAGCATCCTGCCGCCAGAGCGCTGACGAGTCGGCGAGGGGATCGGATGCCAGCAGCACAGCGTCCCCGTACGCCCCGAGATCCAGGTGGCCAAGCGCCTCATCCCCGATGAGCTCCGCGTTCACGGCGGTCATCGACCGCAGCGTGGCCGTGGCCGAGGACGCCTCGACCTGCAGGCGGATGCCGGCCAGCTGATCGTCCTCGAGGTCGCCCATCAGGTCCGTGCCGAAGCCGACGCGCACACCTGCCGCATGGGCCAGGCGCACAGCATCCTGCCCCTTCGCGAGCACCTCGGTGTTCTTCTCGAGAGACACCGCATTCAGCCCGATCTCGGCGCCGCGTCGATCCATCGCGTCGTACGCGGCGAGGGTCGGCACGAGGAACGCCCCGGCCTCCGCCATCATCGACGCGGTCGCCTCGTCGATGAGGTTCCCGTGCTCGATCGACCGCACTCCGGCGCCCACAGCGTGCTGCACGGCCTCGGACGAGTACGCGTGCGCGCACACGTACGAACCACGCCGCGCGGCCTCATCCACCACGGCGCGCAGCTCGTCGACGGAGTACTGCGGCACCCGGATCGGGTCGGTCAGCGAGAACACGCCACCGGAGGCCATCACCTTGATCGCGTGCGCACCGGTGCGCAGCCGGTTGCGCACCGCCAGTCGCAGGTTGTCGACGCCGTCGACGACCTCGCACATGTGCCCGTGCGAGAAGCAGACGTCCACGTGCGCGGAGCGAGGGTCGCCGTGTCCGCCGGTCTGGCTGAGCGCAGGACCGGTGAAGTGGTACCGCGGCGAGGGGAACAGGTCGGCGTCGATCGCCTGTGCGAGGCCGATGTCTCCGCCGGCGACGTCGCGCACTGTGGTGAATCCGCGCTGCAGGGCGCGCGTCAGTCGTCGGGCGCCGTTGAGGGCGGCGTAGCTGAGCGGTCCGCGCTCGTTCTCGAAGCCGTCCATACTCGTGGCGTACGCGTGGAAGTGCGCATCGATTAGGCCGGGAATCAGCCAGCGTCCCGTGGCGTCGAGCAACTCAGCATCCGACGCGGCCGCTGAGGCGACCCGGCCGTCCACGATGTGCACGTCGCGCACCGAGAAGCCCGAGCCGTTCCAGACGTGTGCGCCGGTGATCGAAAGGGATGCAGCAGACATGGTGTCCTCCGGTGGGTAAAAGTGAGTCAGCGCAGGCTGAAGCCGCCCTGCAGCGGGTCGCCCTCGTCGAGTTCGAAGTCGCAGGAGCCGACGCGGTACGCGTTGCCGCGGACTTCGGGGATGACTCCGGATGCTGTGCGCTCGGCGATCCGCGCCAGGAAGCGCGTGCTGATGATCGAGTCGTGCGTGAGTGTCTCGCCGTCGGCGAGCTCTCCAGTCGCGGCGAGCAGCGCGACGCGGGCGGCGGTGCCGGATCCGCAGGGACTGCGGTCGACTTCGCCGTCGGCGAAGACGGTGACGTTGCGCTGGTGCGGACCGGTCTCGGTGCGGCCGAGATCGTCGAACAGGATGGTGCCGTACACACCGGACAGCCGGGCGTCGGCGAGCTGCGCGGCGGGATGCTCGTTGAGTGCCCACTTGATCTCACGGCCGATCGCGATGAGGTCGGTGGTGTGCGGCGGCGTCACCTCGAGCCCGACCGAGCCCGCCGACAGCGTCGCGTACACGGCCCCGCCGAAGATGAGATCGACGTCGACCTCACCGCGCGAGGTCTGCAGTCGGATGCCACGCGCGAGCACCCGCGACTCCACGTTGCGGAACGTGATCTCCTCGATCTTCCCGCCGCGCTGACGCACGACCGCCTGCACGCGACCACTCGGGACATCGATGGTGACGGTCGTCTCGCCGTCAGCATCCGACGGCACGCGCCCGGTGCGCACGGCCCACGCGCCCAGCGCGATCGTGCCATGCCCGCAGGCGGTCGAGAAGCCGTCCTTGTGCCAGAACAGCACGCCGAAGTCGGCGCCGTCGTCGTCGGGCGGCGTGATGAATCCGCCGTACATGTCGTCGTGGCCGCGGGGTTCGAGGCAGAGGAAGCGGCGGACGTCATCGGCGCCTCCGGAGATCGCGCTCGCTCCGTGGGCTATCGCGTTGGCTCGCCGCTCCGCGACGGTCGCACCGTGGGTGGGAACGTTCTCGACGATGCGGAACGGCTCTCCGGCCGTGTGCCAGTCATCGGTGATCCAGCGCATTCGTGCTCCAGTGGGGGTGGTGGGTCAGACGGCGAGGCGGGCGACGGCGAGGTCCTGCCAGCCCATGCCGCAGGTCTTGACGATGCGCGGACGGTCGGATGCCGGTGCGACGGCGCCGGTGAACAACTCGTTCATCGTGACGACGTCGCTGTGCCGCAGCATCCCCGCAGCGACGGCGACGATCACGTCGCCCGCTTCGCTTCGGGCGACGCGGCGGCTCTCGACGACGACCTGCGAGCGGCCGACGAGCACCGGGTCGAGCTCGGTGCGATCGGGTTCGTGCGAGCCGATCGCGATGATGGTCGCGTTGTCGCGGACGAGCGCGGAAGGGAAGAGGGGCTCGGATGCTGTCGTCGCGCACACGATGAGCGTGGCGTTCGCGATGTCGTCGATCGTGCCTGCGCGCATGTCGGCGTCGGGTGCGTAGCTGCGGGAGGCGTCGACGGCGGATGCTGTGCGCTCGGCGTCGCGGCCGATGATGCACACGGTGCGCAGCGGACGGATCGCGGCGAGGGCTTCGACGTGGCGAATGGCCTGCGGGCCGGTGCCGATGACGACGAGGTCGGCGGCATCCTGCTCGGCGAGCACGTCTGCGCAGGCGGCGGACACGGCGGGAGTGCGCAGGCTCGTCAGGGCTGTGCCGTCGAGGATCGCGGTGGGGGCGAGGGTCTCGCCGTCGACGAGGATGTAGACGGCCTGGATGCGCTCGAGCCCGCGGGCCGGGTTGCCCGGCGCGACGGTGGCGAACTTCTGTCCGACGGCGCCGCCGGCTGCGGCGGGCATGAGCAGCAGCTGTCCGTTCGGGACGTCGAGGATCTGACGGGCGAGATCGTCTTCGGGGTCGAAGCCGTCGCGCAGGGTGTTCTGGATGGCGGCGATGGCGGCTGACATGCTGATGCGCTCGGCGATGCGGTCGGCGCCGACCAGGGTGAGATCTTCGATGACGTCGGGCATGCTCTCAATCTAGGCGAGGTCGAGTAATATGTCACGTTCTATCAGGCTGTGTGCGGTGTTCGCGCTCGATTCGCGCACCAGGTATCCCATGTCGTAAGCTGGACGACGGTGACGTGTCCGAGCGGCCGAAGGTGCAACTCTCGAAAAGTTGTGTAGGGTAACCCCCTACCGTGGGTTCAAATCCCACCGTCACCGCCAGAAAAACCCCTGTTCAGCAGGGGTTTTTTCTTTCGTCCACCCACGAAATGCCCACATCTCATCCACAATCGCCAATTCGTGAGCGCGGACGCAATCCGTCGTCCTCATTCTGGTCATCGCTCAAGTGGTAACGAAGCTACTGCTAAGTGGGTCCTCGTTAAGCCGCCGTCTCAGAATGTCCTCCGCGCACCCGAGCCGACCCGCGATCCAATAGCGCAGGACGAGAGCGTTCTCGCGATAGGCGTTGGCTAGGGTCCCAATGTCGGGCGTCGGATGACGCCTACTCGCTGGCGCCGGTGTCCCTGGACGCGACCTGCGCGTCTTCCGCGCGCATGCGGGCCAACACCTGATCGACGTCGGAATCGAACGAGGCATTCTTCGCGACCAGGCCATCGACTCCAACCACGACGAGGCTGACGGCCGCTGCGAGCGCGAAGATCCAGACCTCCTGCGTCCATGCAGAGATGATGAGACCGCCGGCGAAGATCACGCGGCTGACGATGTACAGAAGAGTCCGCAAACTCGGGCGGAGTCGTTCGCCGCGGCAAGCGGGTCCTTCTGTCTTGCGCATACCTACTCGATTTTCTCATGCGCACCCTCGAGACATCGGGGTCGCTCGTACAAGCGCAGTGCCTGGACCTTGGAGGAGTTCACGGCGCTGCGCGGGCGACGGCTTCCGGGCTGTTGTTAGCGCCGCTTCCGAGGGGCGTCAGGTCGGGCGTCGCAGCGGGATCTTCCGCACGGTCGCCCAGACCCCGTCGCGTCCTTCCTCCATCACCGACAGTGCAGTGATCGACACCCGCAGCGGAAGGGATGGAGTGAGAGCGTCTGCGATACGCGTGACCAGTGAGCGTGCGGCCTCGCCGGAATCGGTTCGCGCGACGGTGAGATGAGGAACGGGTGCCACGACCGCCCCGCCGTACAACGGTGTTTCGGGGAACCTGTGCGCGAGCCGTCTCATCAGGCAATTGATCGCGGCATCCGGGTCTGGTCGAAGGTAGATCGCGCCCGACTCGAAGATGTGGATGCTGGTGAACCGCACGTCGAACGAATCAGTGGCAGCGGCGACTTCAGTAACAGCAGCCATTGCAGCGTCGTCGATGGGGTCGACCCACGGGTACAACAGGGTGATGTGGGGCGGGACGCCCACCGGGTGCGTCCCCGGCCACCACGGGCTGATGATGTCTGCCAGCTCGGGAAAGTGGAGGTCTACCGAACTCGTCATGAGCGGACGCTCTCGGGATCGCTGACCGGCGTGTCCTGACTGAATGTGTTCCACCAGCGGCCGTCGCGCTCCTGCCAGAGCGAGCTGATGTACATCGCCTCCCGCGTGGTGCCCCCGAAAGCCAGATAGTCCGCGCGGTAACAGAGCATCACCGTGCTCGGCGCGACGTCGACGATCCGTGCTTCGCTGATCGCGTACGATGCCATGCTCGGACCTCCGGCCAGCTCGGCAACATGATCGTCTCGAACGGCGAAGCCCGTCGGGTACACACCGACGAAGTCGGCTGACAGGAGTTCGCGATCAGCATCCGCGTCACCGCTGACCAGCGCTTCCCACACGCGCGACTCCCGCTCCACGAAGAACTCCAGGCTCTGCATCCGCCCAGTATCGCAACCCAGCCCGAAGCTGCATACATCGTTCCGCGGCGTTTGGCCAGGGGGTCGCGTTCCGCCCTGGCCTCCGTAGCGTGGTTCCTCCGCAACAAGCAGAGGAGAACGATCATGGACGCTTCAAGCAGTGGCACGCTGATCAAGCTCAGCGAGACCGACGAGACCGTGGCTGACCGCGCTGATGACATCCGCGGACGCAAGGTGAAGGACAGCGCCGGTGAGGACCTCGGCAAGGTCAAGGACCTTCTGATCGACCAGGACGAGAACCGTGTGCGGTTCATGGAGGTCGCTTCGGGTGGGTTCCTCGGGATCGGGCAGGACACGTCGCTGATCCCCATCGACGCGATCACGGCGATCGCCGAGGACGAGGTGCGCATCGACCAGACCCGCACCGAGGTCGCCGGCGCGCCGGCCTATGACCCGGACCTTGTCCGCGAACGCCAGCGTGACACCTACGGTGAGTACCTGAGCTACTACGGCTACCCGCTGTGGTGGGGACCCGACTACGCGTACCCCGACTACCCGCTGTACCGCTGAGTGCGCGCGCGATGGGCAAGCCTCAAGGAGCGGACCGCGTTCGGCAGGTCATCGTCTTCGTCCTGTCGATCGTGGCGATCGCCGCCGCCTTCGTCGGATCCGGGGCCCTCGGTGGAACACCCATGCAGGAGGCCGCCGACGGTGCGTTCTCCGACGACGCGACGCTCATCGCACCCGCAGGTCCCGCCTTCAGCATCTGGTCGGTCATCTATGCCGGACTACTGGCCTACGCCGTCTGGCAGGCGCTTCCCGGTCAGGCCGCGCGCGCAGTTCACCGTCGGGTCGGTTACCTCGTGGCGCTCTCGATGCTGCTCAACGCGGCATGGCTCGCAGTCGTTCAGCTGGGGCAGGTCGGGCTGTCGGTGGTGGTCATCGTCGTTCTGCTCGCCGTGCTGGGCGTGACATTCAGCCGGCTGCAGCGCATGCCGAGGGAGGCTGGCTCCCAGGCCGCGCGAATCACCGAATCCATCGTGTTGGATGGAACAGTCGGCCTGTACCTGGGGTGGGTGACCATCGCCACCGCGGCCAACATCACCGCCTGGCTGGTCGACACGGGGTTCACCGGGTTCGGCATCCCCGCCGACGGCTGGGGCGTCGCGGTCGTCATCGCTGCCGCGGTGCTCGGTATCGCCACGGCGATCGCCGGGCGTGGCCGACTCACACCCGCTATCGGGCTCGCATGGGGATTGTGCTGGTTGGCCGTGGCAAGGCTCACGGGGGAACCCCAGTCGACGCCGGTCGCACTTGCGGCGCTGGTCGCCTCGGCGGCGGTCATCCTCACGGCAGCCGTGCTGCGTGTGCTCGCGCAAGGTGGTGACGCCGAACAACACGGAGGCGAGACAGATCGTCCGCTTCGCACGCAGGAGGCACATCGATGACTGAGATCGCGATGGCGGCGAAGGATCCCGCGGGCTAGCTCACCCCGGATTTTGCCCGGCGCCGCGCCGTTCACAGAACCCCCATGGCACGTAGCGTGAGCAACCAGCGACGATTCGTCCAAGGGGTCCGGTCATGTCTACTGAAATCAGCGCACCAGCATCCGACCTTCGCGCATTCCGGCCCGGAGCCGGCACCGCCTGGTTCTGGATCGCGGCAGGCGTGATCGCCTGGATCGTGTCGTTCCTGCTCTACCTGGAATACATCGGGCAGCTCACCGAGGCCGACGCGATCGTGTCGTGCGACATCAACCCGATCGTGACCTGCGGGCCCAACCTGCTCGCCCCGGCCGGCAATCTGCTCGGCTTCACCAACGCGGTAATCGGGCTCGTCGTCTTCGCAGGGCCGGTGCTCGCGGGCGTCAGCGCGCTCGCCGCCCCCGGCGGCATGCGCGCCTGGTACTGGCGGGTCTACGCCCTCGCCGTGCTCGGCGGCTACGCCCTGGTCAGCATGTTCGCGTACCGCAGCATCTTCGAGTTCGGATCGCTCTGCCCGTGGTGCATGGTCGTCTGGCTGATGACGATCCCGCTGTTCTGGTCGGTCGCGGCCTGGACTCTCCGCGTGGGCGTGTGGGGCCCCGGGCTGCGCCACGCCGGTCGCTTCCTCGGGCGCTGGCTCGTGCTGATCGTCGTGGCCAATTACGCCATCATCCTGGTCGCCGCACAGCTGCGTCTCGACCTGCTCGGCGCCTTCTTCTGACCGGCCAGCCCGGCGGATGCTTCTCGAAGATCTCCGGCTCCAGGTAGGACCAGTCATAATACGACCATCCGACACCGAAGGCGCCTGCGCCCCAGAAGGAGTTCCCGTGGCCACTCACCTTCCCGATCGCCGTATCCTGCTCGCGAGCGCACCGAACATGCGCGACCTCGGTGGCATCCCGGTTGTCGGCGGGGTCGTGCGCCCGGGGATGATCTTCCGCTCGGCATCCCTCGCGAAGCTCGATCCGGAGGACGCGAGCATGTTCGTGAAGTTGGGCATCACGACCGTGTACGACCTGCGCACCGCGGCCGAGCGCGATGGTGCCCTCGACCAGCTCTTCGACGGCGCCCGATCCGTCTGGCTCGACGTCGTCGCCGACGCACCGCAGAACATCGCCGCGCGCATCCCCGATCTCCTCTCCGACCCGGCCGCGCTGGAGGGTCTGCTCGGCGGCGGCCGTGCTGATGGCTATCTCGCTGAGGCGAACCGCGAATTCGTGAGCATGGCGTCTGCGCTCGCCGCCTACCGGCGGTTCTACCTCGACCTCATCGACGAGAACCGCACGGGCGCTGCTCTCTTCCACTGCACGACAGGCAAGGATCGCACCGGATGGGCGGCCGCATCCCTGCTGCTCCTGCTCGGGGCATCCGAAGACGACGTGCGCGCCGACTATCTGGAGACCAACGCCGACCTCGCCCCGACATTGCAGCCCATGCTCGATGCCCTCGACGCACAGGGCGTGAACACCGCGCTGCTGCAGCCGATCCTCGGCGTGCGCGACAGTTATCTCGATGCGGCTCTCGACGAGGTGCGCCTCAGTTACGGCGACATCGAGAGCTATGCGCGCGCAGGGCTCGGCCTGACGGATGAGCAGCTCGCCATGCTCCGACGCCGCTTCATTGGGGCTCTCTAGGAACTACATCTAGGCGGCGCGCGCCCGGACCCGACTCAGGCCGGTTCGATCGCGGGGACGCTCCAGCTCGCGAGGTCGTCGAGCCGAGGGCGGTACATGCGGATCAGCAGGTTCCAGCCATCGGGAAGAGGGATGCCGTTGACCGCGTCCTCATCGCCGAGTCGCACGGTCGTCGATCCGTCGTCGTTCGCGTCGGCGAACACCGAGTTCACGTTCGTGATGCCGGACGGGCCGGGCTCGAAGTATCCGGCCGCGTTGTAGACGCTGAGCGACCAGAACGCGTCGGCGGGGACATCGCGGAAGGTCATCGTGTAGCGACCCTGGGGCAGTCGGGGATCGATCGTGATGTACTGCGCCTCCGCATCGGGCAGGCCGCCCCAGCCCAGGGCCGTTCCGACGAGGTGCCGCACCGGATCCACCTCCTCCTTGCGTCCGAAGCAATGCGTGAGCCCGCCCATCGACCGGCCGAGAACGAGCAGCGCGTCGCGCACCTCGAGGTGCGATGCGGGATCCCAGTCGCCGGCCCTGAACGGGCGCTGTGCACCGACGTCGAGACCAAGTCCGTCCTGCAGGCGGTGCACCTCGGCGAGGTCATCCGTGTTGCTGGGATCGAACAGGATGCGCGCGGCCACGACCACATAGTCCGAGCCGAACTCGTCCACGGTGAGCGGGAACGCACCGGCCTCGTGGAAGACCCGGTTGATGTAGTGCTCCTGGTTGATCACCATCACCGAGATGTAGCGCTCGCCCACCTCGGGGATCGTCAGGGTCGCACCATCGGTGATGTCGACCACGGCGACCGAGTAGAGCGTGTCGCGATTCTGCCGGATCACGGGCTGCTCGTCCAGCGGCGCGAGTTCGCGATCGTGGTGGAACACCCCCTGCCCGCCGATGATCGGCAACATGCGGGTGATCATTGCGTCGGTCTCGGCGCGGGTGAAGTTGTCGATCGTGACAGTGGTGGTCATGTTCCGGACACTAGCGCATGTCGACGCGCCCGCTCACCCCGACAGGGGTGATGCGTGGGTCGCCGAGGTGTCGAGACCGCGACGCACGAGCTCCGCCCGTGCCCGGTCGAGCCCGCCGTGCTCCAGCCCCGCGAGCACGGACCGCCCCGACCAGACGATCCGTCCGCGCCGGCGGACCGTCACGTCTAGTGTTCCTGCGAGGTGCTCCAGCGCCCCGGCGGTGTTGCGCTCCTGCGACGGCAGTGGCACCGGCAGGACGTGGGATGCTGCGCGCGGCGCCGCCCCGTCGACTTCGATGGTCCACCCATAACCGCGTCCGCGGAGCATCCAATTCTCATCGTCGACGACGGCACGCACCGGACTGATGCCGGGATTGCCCAACCGCACCACCCGCCCGCCTGGCAGCCGCACGACCAGCCCGGTGACCTCGGTGCGGATGGGCCCCGAATGCACCTGGCCGCCGGCGAACGCCACGCACACCTCACGGTCGTCGAACCCCTGCGCTTGACCCCACCACCAGGACTCCGGAAAGCCCTCCCGCCCCCAGTTCTTCTCGGCGTAGATCTGCGCGTCGCGCAGCTGCCATGTCTCGCCGCCGATCGTCGCGGTGCCGTTCACTCGTCCGCCCAGCAGCCACGGATGCCAGTACTGGTTGAGCGCGGGGACCGACTGGAAGATGCTCGACCCACCCAAGGCGCGGTGCGGCCAGGGGAGGGCATCGGAGATCGTCACGTCGAGCCGTGCGTCTGGCCCGAGATCGACCCGCAGGCGGCGGACATCGCCGTGGAACGCGTCGCCGGCGTGGGCGCCGACGTCGCCCTTGTCAGCGGATGCTGTCGGATGCTCCGCCACCCGCAGGAAGCCACCGGGATGCGCGGCGAAACCGAGCGTCGCCCACGGGCCGCTCGGCCCCTGGTTCACTCCGTTCAGGGCGATGATCACCCGCCCTGACTCCGGCTCGGTGATGCGCCAGAAGTACCCTTCCATCGCGACACCAGGATGCGCGGGGAGCGGGCTCTGGAACGGCAGATCAGCCCCGGTCGATCGATACCACGCGCGCAGCCCCATGGCGAAGGTCTACCATGGGGCGCGCTGCAGCCGCTAGATCGGTCAAGGAGTCGACGAGAGTGCATACTCCTTGCCCTCCAGTCGCTTGGCGAGGGTTCCTGCCATGAGCAGGATGACGACTGCGAGTGCGACCGAGATGAGGTAGGCGACTCGCATGCTGCTGAGGTCGGCGATGGGACCGATCAGCGCCGCGCCGAGCAGGAAGCCGACGTACGTGAAGGTGTTGGCGCGGGCCACCGCGACGCCCGAGTCATCGAGCGTGCCTGCCGCCGCGAAGGCGAGCGGAGCGATGACGCACAGGCCACCACCGGCCAGCGCGAATCCGACCAGCGCGACCCAGGGAGCCCAGGCGGCGACCACGGCCACCATCCCGACAAGGGCGATGAGGGCGCACGCCCGGATCACGCGGGTCGCACCGAAGGCGCGGATCAGTCGGTCGGCACTGAGGCGCCCGATCAGCATCGCGGCGCTGTAGCCGCCATATGCGAGTGCGGCGATGCTCTCCGGGGCCATCAGAGTGTCCTTGACGTACACGGACCCCCAGCTCGACGCGGACGACTCGATGAAGTACGCGGACGTCAGCACGATGCCGATGCCGATGACGGGGGCCCACGGCACGCGGACCTTCAGGCTGGTGCGCTTGTCGGCACCGGCTTGGCCACCAGCGGCTCCCACTCGAGCATGGACGAGGTGGCGGCCCGTCGCCAGGAGCAGCGGCAGCAGGATCACTGCTTCGATCCCGAAGAACATCCACAGGGGCAGCCCCTGATGAGCGGACCAGGCCGCGGCCAGGGACGCCACGATGCCCGCCGCGCTGTAGATCGCGTAGAAGCCGACGACGATGCTGCGTCCGTATCTCACCTGCAGGGACACGGCCTTCATGTTCATTGTGGCATCCACCATCCCGAATGCGATGCCCATCACGACCCACGCCGGAATGAGCACGGCGAATGAGGGTGCGACGCCGATCACCACAAGGGCGACGAGTTCGGCGGCGATCGCCACCCGCAGTACGAGGTCGCTGTGGATGCGCTGCACGACGCTGCCCGTGACCAGCGTCGCGACACCGGCGAGCAGAGGCAGGGCGAGGGTGAGCAGTGCGAGCGTCGAATCGCTGAGCTCGAATCGATCCTTGATCGAGGGCAGGCGCGCGAAGAGCGATCCGAAACCGAGGCCCTGCGCGAAGAAGACGATGAACAGGGCGGTGCGCGCGCGGCGCATGCCGTCGGTGATGATTGCCGGTGCCGACGTCGGCGCCAAGGGTGTGGTCATACGGGAATCTCCTCAGAAGAGCCGCTCGACGGTGAGCGATCACGTGATGCGTCGTCGCGGGCGCGGCGACGCAGGTCCTGCTTGTCGACTTTCCCGACAGGAAGCAGGGGAAGCTCATCGACGATGATGAACTCCTTCGGGATCTTGTAGTTCGCGAGGGTCTCGCGACATGTGGCACGCAGTGCGTCGACGTCGATCGCGGCGCCGGGGGCTGGCACGAGGTAGGCGATGCCGACCTCGCCGAAGGTCTCGTCGCGGCGCCCGATGACGGCAGCGAGTGAGATCTCGGGACATTCCTCCAGGCGCAGCTCGATCTCGCGCGGGTACACGTTGTAGCCGCCCGACTTGATCATGTCGCTGCTGCGTCCGACGAGTTGAAGATTGCCGTCTGCGCGCAGCACGCCGATATCACCAGTGCGGAACCACCCGTCATCCGTGTAGGCGGCACGTGTGGCGCCAGGGCGTCCGAAGTACTCGAGGAACAGCCCGATGTGACGGACCTGCACCTCACCCTGTTCGCCCGTCGAAGCCGGGACGCCTGACTCATCCATGATGCGCAGGGCGATGTTCGGGTCGGGGCGTCCCACAGTGTGCGCGAGGACATCGGTGGAGGCATCGGAGTCAGTGAAGGTGATCGATGCCGTCGTCTCTGTCATGCCGTACACGGTCATCAGACGGACGCCGCGCTCGCGGAACCGTCTGATGGTGTCGACCGGAAGCGGCGCGCCTCCCCAGACCACCGCCTGCAGACTCGACAGATCGAGCGTGTCGAACTCCGGCATCAGGGTGAGAGCCTGCAGCACGGTGGGCACGTTCATGAGGTTCGTGAGGCGCAGCTCTGCGATCCGGCTGAGTATCTCAGCTGGATCGAAGCGCTCAAGCAGTGCGAGCATGCCGCCGGCGACGAGTGTCGTGCCGGTGAGGTCGGCGATGCACGCCACATGGTTGATCGGCAGATTGCACGGCACTCGCGGGGCTGCGATGCCGAGCACCTCTGCCTCTTCGGCCGCGGCGTAGACCAGACCGCGGTGGCTGAGCACGGCGCCTTTCGGCGTGCCGGACGAGCCAGAGGTGTAGACGATGACGGCCGGATCATCCGGACCCACGAGCTCTGGCAGCAGGGCAGGCCCTGGCGGCAGCATCGGCAGCGCCCCAGCGGTCTCAGGGGCGGGGAAGAGTCCGAAGCCCCGTGCACCGAACTCTGCGGTCAGGCGCTCGACATCGTCCGCGTAGGCCCGGCCGTCGAAGGCGGGCATTGCGAGGATGACCGACGGCCGCGAGTCGCTGACCACCTGTGCGAGCTCGGCGAGGGTGTAACGCGGATTCAGTCCCACCCACACGGCACCGAGACGTGCCGCAGCCAACAGCGAGATCAAGTACTCAGGGCGTGGAGTGCACAGGACCGCGATGCGGTCGCCTCGCTGCACTCCGACCGCTGCGAGCGAGGACGCCATGGCTTCCACTCGCGCGGCGAGATCCACATACGTCAGCGCGCTGCCGTCGTGCCAGACCGCAGGTGCACCAGGAGTCGAGGCGGCATAGTGATCCAGGTAATCCGCGAACGTCGTCAGTCGCGGAAGCGTCAAGGGCATGGTTCAGCCGACGTCGGTGTGGTCGTCGCGGGTCGCGTACAGGCAGACCCACCGCGCGAGCATGGCGGGCTTGTCGGCGCCCTCGACCTCGATGATGTTGTCGGTCACGACGCGCCACGTCCCGTCCGCACGGTGCTCCGCTTCGCTCAGGGTCGCGATGCAGCGGATCCTCTCGCCGAGGAAGACGGGGCGGGTGAAGCGCACTCGATCGAGGCCGTAGTTGAAGCCGTACATTCCGGTCGCCGTGAGCGGGCTGTTGTTGAACTGGAACGCGGTGAGCATGCTCAGCAGCAGGAAGCCGTCGACGAGTTCAGCGCCGAGGGGGTTGTTCTTGCTCGCGGTGAGGTCGGTGAATGCCGGATCGAGGTAGGTCGAGAACGAGAACTGGCTGAGGTGCTCCTGATCGATCGCCATGTAGGGCGATCGGAACAGCTCCTCGCCGACGAGTCCGTTCAGGTCGTCCAACGTGTGTGCGCTTCCTTGCGTCATCTTCACTCCAAAAAAGTAAGTATTTACTTACAATAGTGCGCGGACACGATTCGTCAAGAGTGGAAAGTGCGGCGCTGCTGCCGGGATGCGAGGATAGGCGCGATGACCAACGATGACAGTGCCGTCCCCCGCCGCAAGCCGCGCCAAGCACGTGCGCAGGCTGCGGTGGAAGCGATTCGCCTGGCGACGAGTGCATTGCTGGACGAGATCGGCTTCGACAGCCTCACCACGTCGGCGATCGCCGAGCGCGCCGGCGTGAACATCGCCACCTTGTACCGGTACTACCCGAACAAGTTCACGATCGTGCGCGAACTCGCAGAGGGTCTGGAGAGTGAGCGGTCGGCGGTGTCGGTGAACGCCCTGCGCAGCCTTCGTGCCGGCGCGGACTGGCGAGAGCCCGTCCGTCAGGCGATCGTCGGTGTGGCGGACCTGCGCGTGAAGCAGCCGGCGACGCGGGCGATCCGACGTGCGCTCACGTCCTCCCCATCGCTCTGGGACCTCGATCATGACGTCGTGGTGCGGACCGCCGATGCGATCGCACCCTTCCTGCGCGAGGTGAACCCGGCGCTGGGGGAGCGGCAGTCGACGGACATCGCGCTGGTCGTCGTCCACACCGTCACGAGCCTGCTCGATCTCGTCAACGATGCCCCGGAACTGGCGCCTCGTGTGCACGCCGAGACTGCCTTGATGATCGAGCGGTATCTGGCGCCTTACCTCGACGTGACAGCAGACTGACTCCGGGAATCCGACCTCGGCTCAGGCGCCGGCTTCCGGCCTGCCTGCCCACCAGCCGATGACGTGGCCGATGTGGCGGTGCATGACGGCTTCGGCCTGCTCGCCGTCGCCGGCTTCGAGCAGGTCGAGCAGCTCGTGGTGCTCGGCGGCCGACTTCGACAGCTCTTCGGTCGCCAGCAGGCCGGCGAGGCCGGGCAGGCGGGTCTCCTTGCGCAGCTGCGAGATCAGGCTGGTCAGGCGCGGGTTGTCGCTGTGCGCATTGACGGCCTCGTGGAAAGCGCGGTCGGCCTCGAGGTAGGTGGTCAGGTCGCCCTTCGAGGCACCGTCGACGATGGCATCCGCCATCGCGCGCAGGTGCCCGTACTCGTCGGCGGGGATCTGCCCGGCGAGCTCGCGCGCGAGCGCCGGTTCGAGCATGCGCCGGACGGCGACGATGTTGGCGACGTCCTCATCGCGGATGCCCGTGACTCGGAAGCCCTTGTTGCGGACGGCCTCGACGAAGCCGAGCTTCTCGAGGTTCAGCATCGCCTCGCGCACCGGCGTGGCCGAGACGTTGAACTTCGCCGCCAGCGCTGGTGCCGAGAACAGCTCACCTGCGGGCATCTCGCCGGAGCGGATGGCTGCTTCGAGGGCCACCTCGACGCGCTCGCGCAGGTTCAGCACCGGCTGAAGCGGGGTGACGACGGAGAACTGGGACATGTGCGGCCGATCAGAGAGTGGATGCTGTGCAATGCGGCATTGCACTGCCTTAAGAACTTACCGGACGGGGTGCGGCACATGTTTGTGCCGCACCCCGTCCGGTGGAGATCATCTGAGCTGAGTCAGGCGCCGTACCCCTTGGCGATGACTTCCTCGGTGTCGGCGATGATCGTGTCGGCGACGTCCTTCGGCAGCGGCAGGCGCGGCGGGCGGCACGGGCCCCCGTACAGGCCGAGCACGTCCATCGACAGCTTGATCGACTCGACGAACTCGGTCTTGGTGTCCCAGCGCAGCAGCTTGTGCAGGTCGCGGTAGATCACCTTGGCGCGCTCGAGGTCGCGCACGTCGCCCGAGGTCGACAGGCGGAACAGCTCGACCGTCGCCTTCGGAATGGCGTTCGGGT
Source organism: Microbacterium sp. H1-D42 (assembly GCF_022637555.1). Taxonomy (NCBI): domain Bacteria; kingdom Bacillati; phylum Actinomycetota; class Actinomycetes; order Micrococcales; family Microbacteriaceae; genus Microbacterium; species Microbacterium sp. H1-D42. The sequence goes on from NZ_CP093342.1 coordinate 681,144, forward strand.
AGCCGGCGACCCAGCCCACGGCGCCGGCGATGCCGACCTCGAGCACGCTGTCGTCGGTGCCGATCAGGATGTCGATCGTGGGAGCGAGCTCCTGGATCTGGTAGATGCGGCGCGGGTCGCCGGTGAACTCCTTGACGCCGACCATGTGGCCGGCGGCGTGGATCTCGGCGATCAGGTCGGGAACGAGGTCGACCTTGGTGTCGATCGGGTTGTTGTACCCGACGACCGGCAGGCCCACCGCTGCGACGGTCGCGTAGTGGTGCTTGACCTGCTCGCGGGTCGCGCGGTACGTGTTCGGGGGCAGCAGCATGACGCAGTCCGCGCCGGCCTCGGCGGCCTGCTCTGCCCAGTGTGCCGACTGCAGTGCGCCGTACGCGCCGACGCCTGCCATCACCGAGAAGCCCTCGGGGGCAGCATCCACTGCCGTCTTGATGACCTGCGCGCGCTCCTGCTCGCTGAGGTTCTGGTACTCGCCGAGCGAGCCGTTGGGGGCGATGCCGTCGCAGCCGTTGTCGGCGAGGAACCGCACGTGATCGGCGAACCGGTCGTAGTCGACCGAGAGATCCTCCTTGAACGGGAGGGCGGACGCGACGATGACGCCGTGCCAGGGAGCCTTCTGAGACATCCTTGTTCCTTTCCAGCTAGCTATGCGGCGTTTCCGACGCCAATAATATGTAACATACTACACCAGGACCGTGGGTCACGAGAGACGCACTCCGACCGAGTCCATCCACTGCTCAAGCCCTGCCGCATCGATCGGCAGACCGTCGCTGATCACATCGTGCCCGTCGTCGGTCACGATGATGTCGTCCTCGATCCGGACGCCCATGCCGCGCAGCTCGGGCGGCACCGTCTCGTCCCAGGCGTGGAAGTACAGACCGGGCTCGACGGTCAGCGCCATGCCCGGCTGCATCTTCGCCTCGAAGTACTGCTCGTACGACGATGCTCCGCAGTCGTGCACGTCCAGGCCGAGGTGGTGGCCGATGCCGCACACGATGTAGCGGCGGTGGTGCTGTCCCTCTGCCGAGAGCGCCTCGTCGACCGACACCGGCAGCATGCCCCAATCGCTGAGCCCCTGCGCGATGACCTCCAAGCTCGCGGTGTGGAAGTCACGCCAGTCGCGCCCAGGGGCGACAGCGGCGAGACCGGCCCGGTGTGAGCGCTCGACCAGATCGTGCACCTCGCGCTGGGCGGTCGTGAACCGGCCGCTCGCCGGGATCGTGCGAGTGACGTCGGCGGTGTAGCCGCTGCGGTTCTCCACTCCCATGTCGAGCAGCAGCAGGGCATCCGGGTCCACCGCGCTCTCGGCGCGCACCCAGTGCAGGATCGGCGCGTTCGCGCCAGAGCCGACGATCGATGCGTAACCGGGGGCCTGGCCGACGGTTCGTGCGTGCCTGTCGAATGTGCCCTGCAGCCAGCGCTCGCCGCCGAACTCGATGGCGCGGGGGACCTCGCGGCGCACGGCCGCGAAACCGTCGATCGTGTGGTTCACCGCCGAGCGCAGCTCGGCCAGCTCCCAGGCATCCTTCACCATGCGCAGCTCAGCGAGCGTGCGCGCGAGCTGTGCGGACCGCACGCGCCCGCCGACGCGCGCGCCGGTGCCCTTGCCGACGACAGCATGGCCCGCGATGAGCGCGCCGTTCGGCACGGTGAGGTCGTCGAGGACGTTCACGCGCACGTCGAGAGCGGATGCCAGCTCAGCCGTTCCCGGCTGGGGACCGACCCACAGCTCACCGTGCGCGGCGTCGGCGTGGAAGGCCGCGGCGCCGGGGCGTGCGGGCGGGACGATGTAGATCGTCGCGTCATGGCCGCCGGCGGTCGGCGTCATGACGAGCACACCGTCCTCGACCGGGAATCCGGTCAACCAGAGGAAGTCGCTGTGGGCACGGAACTCGAAGAAGTTGTCGTGCACTCTGGCCTGCGCGCGGCCGGCGAGCACGACCAGGGTCTGCCCTGGGAGCGCCTGCGAGAGCCGCTCACGGTGCTGACGGGCGGCGTCGACTGCGCCAGGCTCGACGCGTGGCGTGCGGTCGGCGTCGCCCCACCCCGTGCGCATCCACTCGGCGAAGCCCGGAGCCTTGGCCAGTGACGGCATCCGAGGGTCGCTCGCGGTGGAGCGGGGGTTGGGGATGCTGCCTTCCCAGTCCACGACATGCACGGTGTCGTCGTAGCGGGCGTCGTGGTGGTGCGGGGTACTCAAAGCGGGGCTCCTGGTGGTTCTTTCGGGGGATGTTTCAGCGCGTGCGGATCAGCGGGAGTGTGGGATCAGCGGGAGTGCGGCGTGCCGCCGAGCCGCTTCTCGAGCGAGGTGAAGAGGCGCTCGACGACGCCGGCGCGGGTGATGCCGTCGTGCTCGTGCTCGTTGGTGACCCAGGCGTTCAGGGCGCCGACGTGGCCGGCGGTCTCCAGGGACAGTCCGGCGTCGACGTACATGTCGTCGAAGTACACGACGGCCTCGATCGGCACCTCGTTCGCGGCCAGGCGCGGCAGGTCGTACAGCTCGATCGGCCACTCGCGGGCGGCGAGCTCTTCGACACCGGCGCGGAACCCGCGCAGCGCGCCGATCTCGTCGAACATCCACGGGAAGACCATCTCGCCGGTGAGCTGCAGCGGTCGTGCGGACTCGGCGAACTCCGGATGCCGATCGCGCTCGGCCTGCGCGGCCCATGACGTGGGACCCGTGCCGTAGATGCTCTCCTGCAGGGCGATGAACAGCGGGTTCGTCGCGAACGCGGTGGCTCCTCCGACGGAGGCGATGAACGTATCGCTCAGGCGCGTCTCGGCGCGGTCGGCGAAGGCCTCATCGAACAGCCAGTGCACGCGGTCGGCGCCTGGTCCCATGCCGAAGTCGAGGCCGAGGGTCTGCAGCCGGCGCACGGTCAGGCGGTCGCCGTCGGCCAGCAGCACCTCGTCGGCCTGCAGCAGGTCGGCGACCTTGCCGATGCGCTCTTCGAGATGAGGAGCGCGTTCGCGGAACAGACGGTTCTTCTGCAGGGCGCGCGGGAAGGTACGGCGGTAGACCTCCGACGCATCCGGCGTCAGCGAGGGGAGCCCGCCGGCCACGGCAGATGCGACGATGGCGCCCGGCGCCGTGGACAGGTAGTGCAGGGTGAGGAACCCGCCATAGCTCTGCCCGATCGTCCACCACTGCCGGCCTTCGTAGTGCGTGGCGCGCAGCGCCTCGAAGTCGCGCACGATGGCATCCGCCCTGTGCAGCGAAAGCCGGCGAGCCGCCTCGCCCGCCGGCATCGCCGCGAAGTCGGCGCCGGACAGCGGCGTCGAGCGTCCAGTGCCGCGCTGGTCGGGCACGACCAGCCGGAACCGCGACAGCACAGCATCCATCCACGCATCGCGCCCGAGCGGACGCGCGCCCTTGCCGCCGGGCCCGCCCTGCAGGTGCAGCATCAGCGGCAGGTCATCGTTGCGACGCTCAGCGGCCACGAACTCGCGGGCGAACAGGTCGATCGTCTCGCCGTCGGGGTCGTTCCAGTCCAACGGGACCGTCGTCCACACATCACGGGCGACGATGTCCTTGCCGATGAAGTACTCGAAGTCGCGGGTCATGCCGGACCGCACCTGCCTTTCGGGATTGTTCGCGATCAGTTCGCGCGGGTGCGCACTCGGGAATCGAGCAGCGCGTAGAACAGGTCGACGATGAGGTTCGACAGCGCGACGAAAAGACCGCCGAGCAGCACGATCGCGATGATCACGGGTCTATCCTGCATCGCCACGCTCGTGATGGCGAGTGCACCGACACCCTGCAGGCCGAACACCTGCTCGATCACGATGACGCCACCGAGCATCAGCCCGATGTCGATGCCGAGCTGGGTGACCAGTGGCGGCATCGCGCTGCGGAAGGCGTGCACATAGATGACACGACGCTCGGTCAGGCCCTTGGCGCGAGCGGTACGCACGTAGTCCTCGCCGAGCACATCGAGCATCTGCCCGCGGGTCAGTCGTGCGTACACGGCAGCGGTCACCATCGCCAGCGTCAGCCACGGCAGCGCCAGATGCCAGGCCCACTGCAGCGGGTCCTCGGTGAGTGGAACGTAACCAGAGGGCGGGAAGAGGATCACCCCGAACCGGGTCGGCAGGAAGTACAGCGTGTACAGCGCGAGCATGCCGAGCACGAAGGTGGGGAAGCTGATGCCGACGAGCGCGAATCCCTGACCCAGTCGATCGCGGATGCTGCCAGGGCGCTTGGCCGATGCGAGTCCGATCGGGATGCCGATCGCCAGCCACACGACGACCGCACCGAACACCAGAGACATCGTCGCCGGGATGCGGGCGAGCACGAGGTCGGCGACCGGAAGGTTCGAACGGTACGAGTAGCCGAGGTCGCCCTGCAGCAGCCCGCCCAGGAACACGAGATACTGCTGCCAGATCGGCTTGTCGAGGCCGAGGTTGACGCGGATCTGCGCCATCAGCTCTTCGGTCGCCTTGTCGCCGGCGATGATGCGCGCCGGGTCTGACGGCGTCACGTAGAACAGTACGAAGACGAACACGCTCAGCAGGAACAGCACCAGCAGTCCGAAGCCGACGCGTGACAGCAGGTAGCGGATCATGCTCGGGCTCCCTTCGTCGAAGACGGATCAAGGGCGTCGCGCAGGCCATCGCCCAGCAGGTTGAAGGTGAGCGTCAGCGTCAGCAACGCGAGCCCTGGCACGAGCACCATCCACGGGGCGACCATGTACATCGATCCGTTGGCGGCGTCGGCGAGCATGTTGCCCCAGCTCGGGGTCGGAGGGACGATGCCGAGACCGAGGAACGACAGCGTCGCCTCGAACACGATCGCCGCAGGGATCATGAGCGTCGTGTACACGACGATCGGCACGACCAGGTTCGGCAGCACGTCGCGGAACATCGTCGCGACACCCGACTGCCCGATGGAGCGGGCGGTCTCGATGAACTCGCGCTCGCGGAGGGCCAGCACCTGGCCGCGGATGACGCGGGCGAGGCCCGCCCAGCTGAAGAACACGATCACCCATATCGACAGCTGCAGGCTTGGGCCGAGCACCGAGACGGTGGCGATGGCCACCAGCAGGAACGGCACGCTCATCACCAGGTCGATCAGGCGACTGAGCACCGTGTCGACGACCCCGCCGGCGAAGCCGGCCGTCATGCCGATCAGGATGCCGATGGCAGCGGCCGCCAGCGAGGCGGCCACGCCGACCAGCAGAGAGACCTGCGCACCATAGGCCAGGCGCACGAGAACGTCGCGGCCGAGCTGGTCGGTGCCGAGCAGGAACTCACTGTTCGGAGCGACCGGCATGCCAGAGGGAGACAGTCCCGTCTCGCGGAACTGCTGCGTCGGCCCGTGGCCGGTCCACTGGGCGATGAGCGGGGCGCACACCGCGAAGAGGACGATCAGCACGATCACGATGGCGGATGCCACGCTCGCCGGATCACGGCGCAGCCGCCGCAGCGTGAGATGCCACGAGCTCTTCGGGGCCTTCGCTGCGTTCTCGGCTCCGCGCGAGGGGAGCATGAGAGTCATCGTCTCTTTGGAGAAGACGTTCATGAGCCGACCTCCTGCGCTGCGGTGGCCTGTTCTGCCTGGGCCTGCTCCGTGGGAGCGTGCGCGGTTGCATCGATGCCCACAGTGTCGAGGAACGATGCGGCCAGCAGTCGCTTCGTGAACGGCTCGCGCGGGGAGTTGTAGATGGTCTCCGCGTCGCCCAGCTCGATGATCCGGCCGTTCTCCATCACCGCGATCCGATCGCACATGTGTCTGACGACGGCGAGGTCGTGAGAGATGAACAGGTACGTCAGCCCGAGGTCGCGCTGCAGGTCATCGAGCAGCTGCAGCACCTGCGCCTGCACGGTGACGTCGAGAGCCGACACCGGCTCGTCGAGGATGACCAGATCGGGGTTCAGGGCGATGGCCCGCGCGATGCCGATGCGCTGGCGCTGGCCGCCGGAGAACTGCGAGGGGAAGCGGTTGTAATGGTCGGGGTCGAGGCCGACCAGCTCGAGCAGCTCAAGCACGCGCCGCTGTCGCTCGCGGGCGTTGCCCAAGCCGTGCACGCGCAGCGGGTCTTCGATGATGGAGCCGACGCGCCGCTTGGGATTCAGCGACGAGAACGGATCCTGGAAGACCACCTGCACCCGCTGTCGCATCCGCCGCCACGCGGCGCCCTTGACGGTCGAGAGGTCAGTGCCGTCGAAGCTCACGGTGCCCTCTGACGGGTCGACGAGTCCGGCGATGGTGCGCGCGAGCGTCGTCTTGCCGCATCCGCTCTCGCCGACCAGGCCGAGCGTCTCGCCGCGCCGCACCTCGAGGTTGATGCCGTCCAACACCTTGCGCTTGACGCCGCGGCGCTGAGTGAACGACAGGCTGACGTCCGAGACCTGGGCGATCGGCGCCGGCTCCGGTTCTGACGCCGCTGCCGATTCGACCGGCGGCTGCCGCTCGCTCTGCGTGAACGACGACGACTCGATGAGCGAGACGGTGTACGGCTCCTGCGGGCGGGTGAGCACGTCAGCGCTCTTGCCGAGCTCCACCTGCTCGCCTCGGTACATCACCATGACGCGGTCGGCGACACTGGCCATCACGCTCAGGTCGTGGCTGATCATCAGAACCGTAGCGCCGAAGTCCTCCTTCATCTCGCCGAGCAGCTGCAGGATCTGCGCCTGCACCGTCGAGTCCAGCGCGGTGGTCGGCTCATCGGCGATGATCAGCGCGGGGTCGAGTGACAGGCTCATCGCGATCATGACGCGCTGGCGCATGCCGCCCGAGAACTGGTGCGGGTACGCGTCGAAGCGAGATGCGGCGTCGGCGATGTGCACCTTTTCGAGCAGTTGGATGGCGCGGGCCTTGGCCGCCCGCTTGGAGACGTTCTCGTGCGCGCGGATCTGCTCGACGATCTGCCACCCGACGGTGTACTGCGGGTGCAGGCTCGACAGCGGGTCCTGGAAGATCATGCTGATCTCATTGCCGCGCTTGCGGCGCAGCCGGTCGGGTGCCAGCGAGAGCAGATCCTCACCCTGGAAGCGGACGGCGCCGGTGGTGCGGGCGTTGGGGATGAGCCCCATCACGGACTGCACCAGCACGGACTTGCCTGAGCCGGACTCCCCGACGATGCCGAAGAACTCGCCCTCTGCGACGTCGAAGGAGACGTCCTTGACGGCGTGCACGGTTCCGCTCTCGGTGGGGATATCGACGCGCAGGTTGGATACCTCAAGAATCGACACGCGATTCCTCCTAACAGTGAGGCTGCTGCGGCACCGGTCGGGGTGCCGCAGCAGCATCGTCAACGTGGGGTCACTTGCTCAGCCACACGTTGGCCCAGTCACCGTTCTGTGCGAGGGCGTAGATCGCGAAGTTCTGCACGCGCTCGGAGTGGTAGTTCGCCTTCTTCTTGGCAGCGATGCTCACGATGGGGGAGTCCTTCATCACCGTCTCGTCGACCTGGTGCCACAGCTTGCCTGCTTCTTCGGGGCTGCTTGCGGCGAGTGCCTGAGCTGCGAGCTCATTGGCCTCGTCGTTGTTGTAGTCGACGTAGTTGTACGCCTGCGGCGTGCCGTTGAAGCTGAACTGCGGCTGGTAGACGCTGCGCGCAGCGCCGCCGACCCAGTCCGGCGACCAGCCGACCAGCGCGACGTCCCACTCGCCGCCAGTGGCGTTCTCGGGGTTGGTCATGAAATTGGCGTAGTAGTCGGTGGGCGGAACCGGGAACAGCTCGACCTTTATGCCTGCGGCCTCGAGGCTCGCCTGCACGGTCTGTGCGATGTCGGGCTGCGAGCCGAGGTTGCGGTACGGGAACTTCAGCGTGAGGTTCTGCACGCCGGCGTCGGCGAGCATCTGCTTGGCCTTCTCGGGGTCGGCCTTGCCGCTGCCGTCGCCGTAGGGCGAGTACTCCTCGAAGCCGTTGATGCCCGGTCCGAAGAGGCCGTTCGTCACTGTGGCGATCTCTTCGCCGCCCATCACCTGCACGACGGCCGCCTTGTCGATCGCGTACTGCAGCGCCTGACGCACTTCGGGCTTCTGCAGGGCGCTGCCGTTGTTGGTCGTCTTGGTGTTGAACCACAGGAACTGGTCGATGCCACCGTTCTCCAGGGTGGAGAACTTCTTGTCACCCACGCTCGTCAGCTGCTGGATGTTCGCCGGGCTGGGCTGGATGTCGAACAGCAAGTCGGCGGACCCCGCCTGCACCTGCTGCATCGCAGCATCCACTTCGATGCCCATCGTCATCTCGATCGAGTCGACGTACGCCTTGCGCAGCGGGTCGCTCTCCGCCTTCCACGAGGGATTGCGCTCGAGGGTCATCTTCACGTCCGGCTTGTGCTCGGCGACCGTGTACGGCCCCGAGGCGACGAAGTTGTTGCGGTACTCGGGCGAGTCGGGCAGATAGTCCAGCACCTCGACGGGCGCTGGGTTGGCCGTCGCCAGGCTGAGCATGCTCGTGAAGTCGGATGCCGGCTCCACGAGGTGGAAGATCACCGTCTTGTCATCGGGCGTCTCGATGCCGGAGATGTCGTTCGACTCGATGTACTCCTTCATCGGCGCGACCTCGGGTGCGATGGCCGAGAAGCCCTCGCAGTACTCGTCCATGCCCTCGATGAGAGAGATGAAGTATCCGCCGAGTCCGGCGCCGATGTAGGGGTTGCAGATGCGCTCGATGCCGCGCGCGATGTCGCCTGAGACGATGTCGCGAGCGCCGTCCGGTGCATCCCAGGACGCCCCATCACGCAGGGTGATCGTGTAGCTGAGGCCGCCATCCTCAGGCTTGGGCACGTCCGTGGCGAGGTCGCCCACCAGCGCGGAGCGCTCGGCTTCGTCGTTGGACGCCTCGTAGCTCAGGATGGAGCGCGAGATCGTGCGGGTCACGCCGTTGGACGGAACATACGCGATCAGCTGCGGGTCGAGGTGGTCGACGTCACCGTTGGAGAGCACCTTCAGGGTGCCTCCGGTCTGCGGCTCACCGGCATCGCCGGTGGGGTCGCCGCCCGTCGTCGAACAGCCGCTGAGCACCAGGGCTAGCGCCGAAGTGGCGACCAACGGTGTGAGCAGGGCTTTCATCTTGCGAGTCATAGGGTCATCCTTGAGTCCTTGATTCGGGTATCACCCGCTGCTGTGACGGGCATGAGCCGAGGGCTGGCTCGCCAGTAACATAGCACATGTCAGATATTAAACATAAGGTGCCAGCCCGGCGAAAGCCCGTCCCTCAAGCGCCGGCCCGCGCGCAGCGAAACCCCTGGCGGACAGGCCCGCGGAGTGCGATTCTCTAGTCGTGCGCATGCTCTTCTCGACGACGGGAAACCAGGGGCATTTCGGTCCTCTGGTGTCGCTGGCCCGTGCCGCAGCAGAGGCAGGGCACGACGTGCGGGTGGCGGCACCGGCGTCCTTCGCCGGGACAGTGCAGGCCGCCTCCCTCCGCCATGTGCCGTTCGCCGATGCCCCACCCGAACTGATCGGGCCGATCATGGTGACCGTGCCGGCGCTGCCGTTCGACGAAGCCAACGCGGTCGTGATCCGCGAGGTGTTCGGACGGGTCGATGCGCAGGCGGCGTATCCGGGTCTCGTCAGTGTGATCGATGAGTGGGGCCCCGATCTCGTCGTGCGGGAGCCGGCTGAAGTCGGCTCACTGGCCGCAGCGGAATCCGCGGGACTGCCTCACGTGCAGGTGGCGATCGGGATGGCCGAGATGGCGCGGCTCTTCGCCGATCACCTGGCGGGCCCGCTCGCAGAGCTGAGCAGGGGAGCTGGGCTGGCGGAGGCGGCACTGACGGCTGCGCTCGCCGCGGAGCCCGTGCTGAGTTCGGTGCCGGAGCCGCTGGACCTCGCCGGCGACGACGCGTACGATCCCGCAGGCGTCGCGTTCCGCTACCGCGATGAGCTGGGTGCAACTCCACCACAGCCGCTGCCCCGCTGGGGCGATCCAGCGCTGCCACTGGTCTACGTCACCTTCGGCTCCGTGACTGGATCACTCCCACCGTTCGCCGGCGTCTTCCGGCAGGCGCTGGATGGCCTCGCCGACCTGCCGGTGCGCGTGCTGATGACGGTCGGCCATCGAGTCGACATCGCAGGGCTCGGTGCTGTGCCGCCCCACGCGCGAGTCGAGGCGTGGTGGCCGCAGGCCGACGTCCTCAGCCAGGCTGCGCTGGTGCTGGGCCACGGCGGATTCGGCACCACGATGGGCGCCCTCTCGGCGGGTGTTCCGCAGGTGGTCGCCCCCATCTTCACCACCGACCAGGTCATCAACGCGCGACATGTCGCCGCCATCGGCGCCGGACGCGACGTGGAACCAGGGGCGGATGCTGTGATCCGCGCCTGCAGAGAGGTGATGGCCGTGCTCGGAGATCCGGCGTATCGCGAGGTCGCAGAATCGGTGGCGGCTGCCATCGACGCCCTGCCGTCGGTCGAGCAGGCAGTGAGGTTCCTCGAGAGTGCGACCCGCTAGCCAGGCCGCTGCGAGGTGATCTCGCACCGCGAATCTGTCGGCGGGGCGAGTGTCAGCGATTCAGCTGGCGTCGTTCCACGACCAGATGTCGTCGCCGCGCAGCGTGGCATCCGCGCCGCCGTCGTCGTAGATGATCTGCCCGGCCATGTGCGTGTTCTCCACGCTGGTCAGCCAGATCAGCAGGTGCGCGATCGACTCAGGCGGCTGGTGGTAGTTGAGGGGCATCGGCACGGCAGCATCCACCATCTTCGCGCCCTCTGGCGTCGACAGCAGTCCCTCGGTCATCGGCGTGAGCACGGTGCCGGGCGCGACGCCGTTGACCGGGATGCCGTTGCCTGCCCACTCGGGCGTGATCGATGCGCGGCGCACCCAGCGTGCCAGCGCGCGCTTCGACGACGGGTAGACGAGGTAGCCAAGCTCGGGGCCCTGCTCGGCGAGGTCGGCGGCGATCTGCTTCGCCTTCTCCTCGTCGCCGGCGAGAGCGGCCTCGACCATATCGGCCGAGTTCGGCTGCAGGGATGCCATCGACGAGACCACTGCGACGCGCGGCGCATCCGACTTCACGAGCCCTGGAAGCAGCTCGTCGAGCAGCTCGGTGACGCCGAAGTAATTGATGGCGATGGTCGCGGGGATGGGGGCTGCGATGCCGGCGCAGGCGATGACGGCGTCGATGGTGCCGCCGGCCAGTTCGAGCGCCTTGGCTGCGGCATCCTTCCGTCCCTGCGGACCGGACAGATCGGCTTCCACCTCGGCCCCGCGCAGGTCGATGCCGATCACTGTGTCGCCACGCTCGCGCAGGATCTTCGCGGTGGTGGCGCCGATTCCTGATGCGGATCCGGTGACGACGTAGGTGCGGGTCATGACTACTCCTTCAGTCGATGCGGGCTGTTCTCCCGCATATCCATGCTTGCCAACAGACCAGCCGTCCGCAACGCCCCGGGGCCGGGACAATGCCGGTGGCGACCTCAGCTGCCTCTCAGCGGCTGTCCGCCTTGCGATGGTTTGCGCGGTGCGGGGCTTCCGACGAGGTCAGCGGTCGAACTTGAGCAGCAGTCTCGAGCGGGAGCGCTCGACATGCGTTCGCATCGCACGCTCGGCCTTCTTCGCGTCGCCCTCGGCGATGGCCTCGACGATGCGCGCGTGCTCATCGACTGTGTCAGGCACGTACGTGCCGGTGTACGACAGGCGATACGTGTGCAGGTGACAGTGCGTGCGGTTGTACGCGGTGTGTGCGGTCGCGTTGCGAGCCGAGCGGAAGACCAGATCGTGCAGACGAACATCGTGCTGCGAGAGCAGCGCATATGCATCCGGCTCGTCGATGGCACCGCGGGCGCGAGCGACCTCATCCTGGAGGGCCCGGACGTCGGTATCGGAGCGACGGGTCGCCGCGTGCCCTGCTGTGCCCGGTTCGAGCAGCAAGCGCAGCTCGAACAGTTCGCCCAGCTGCGCAGGGTCGAGCAGGTCGGTTGTGCGATAGCCCTTGAGGGGATGCTTCTCGACGAGCCCATCCGATTCCAGGCGTGCGAGCGCCTCGCGCACCGGAGTGGGGGACACACCGAAGCGTCGCGCGAGTTCGCCGGCGTTCACTCGGGCGCTGGGAGGCAGAGTGCCGTCGAGAACCGCCTGCTGCAGCACTGAGTACACCTCGTCTGCCAGCATCACGCGAGCTGTGGCCCCGAGTGTGGGGAGTGCGTCCAAGGTCGACATCTTCACCTCCGGGTTGACAGCGTCGTTGTAATCGGCAAGTCTAGCCTCACCCGAAGATCAAATACGATCTTCTAAATCTGAAATCACATCGAATGCACACCCGCACCGGATGCATTCCCACACAGATGGAGACTCGAAGATGAGCGCAAAGACAGGTACCCGCATCGCCGTCGCCGCAGCCGCGGCAGCGCTGCTGTTCGGCTTGACGGGATGCACGACGCCCGCAGACAACGGCGGCGGTGATGACTCCGCAGCATCCGGTGACCTCGGCTCCGTCAAGGTGGCGCTCGTCTCCGGCGGCGCACACCCCTACTTCCAGCCCTGGGCCGACGCCGGCGCGCAGGCCGTCGAGGACTTCGGCATCAGCGATGTCACGTTCAACGAGACCGCCGAATGGGACCAGACCAAGCAGAACGACGTCATCAATTCACTGGCGGCGAACGGATACAACGCATTCGGTGTCTTCGGCGTCTCGCCCACCGACATCAACTCGACGTTCCAGCGGCTGAAGGACTCCGATCTCGCGGTCGGATCGATCGGCTCGTGCCCGGCCGGTGACGAGAACCTCGCCGACTTCTGCCTGTCGACCGACACGGAAGAGGCCGCCTACCAGGCTGCCGTCGCCGCGATCGAGGCGATCGGCGGCGAGGGCAACATCGTCCACATGACCGGCAACAACGTCGACTCCAACACGCAGCGCCGCATCAAGGGTGTCGAGCGTGCGGTCGCCGAGACCGACGGTGCCGTGACCCTGTTGCAGAACATCACCGATGTCGACACCGACCTCGCGACCGCGCAGAAGGCAGCATCCGACCTGCTCGCCGCCAGCGGCTCGGAGATCCAGGCCATCGTGACGACCGCATACAACCCGGCAGTCGCGTCCGCTGAGGCGATCGCCGAGGCGGGCCTCTCGATCCAGCTCGTCGCCATCGACGACGACGCCACGATCCTCGACGGCATCCGCGACGGCTCGGTCTACGGCACCGTCGCGCAGAACCCGGCCGGCCAGGCATACGTGGGCAGCTGGGTGCTCGCCCAGCTCGCCAGCGGCAACTGCACAGTCAACGAGCCCGGCGTGATCGTCGACTCCGGCTCGTTCGTCGTCACCAAGGACAACGTCGACACGTACGACGACGAGCGCTCGGCCTTCGCCGACACCGTGATGAAGAAGTTCGAGTCCGAGCTGCTCACCTGCAAGTGACGCGAACGCACTGAGAAGGAACAGGAACACCCATGGCCAGCAGGATCACCGCAGCACGAGCATTCCTCGTGGATGTCGCCGTCGAGACCGTCCGCACGGATGCCGTGCAGAGCTTCCTCAAGCAGGAGACGATCTTCGTCGAGATCACCACGGAGGACGGCCTGAGCGGCCTCGGGTACTCCTACACGATCGGAACAGGAGGTCGCGCGGTGCTGTCGATGCTGCGCGACCACCTGGTTCCGCAATTGGTCGGTCTTGACTCCGACCGCATCGAGGCGGTGTGGTTCCAGCTGTTCGCGTCGACGCGTGCGACCACCACCGGCGCCATCACATCGCTCGCGCTGGCCGCGGTCGACACCGCCCTGTGGGACATCGCCGCAAAGCGCTCAGGTCTGCCGCTCTGGCGTCTGGCCGGCGGCTTCCGCCGAGACGTCCCGCTCTACGACACGGAAGGCGGCTGGCTGCACCTCCCCACCGAAGACCTCGTCGCGGGTGCCCTCGCCTCGAAGGCGAACGGCCTCTCCGGCGTGAAGCTGAAGATCGGCAAGCCCACCGGTCACGAAGACCTCGAGCGGCTGAGCGCAGTGCGCGCCGCCGTCGGCGGCAACTTCGACATCATGGTCGACGCCAACCAGTCGATGACCTCGACCGAGGCGATCCGCCGCGCACGCCAGTTCGACGGACTCGACCTCGCGTGGATCGAAGAGCCGCTCCCGGCCGACGACATCGAGGGGCACGTCCGACTCGCGGCATCCACCGCCACCCCGATCGCCGTGGGCGAGTCGATGTACTCCGCCGCCCAGTTCCGTGAGTACCTCGACCGCGGCGCGGCCGGCATCGTCCAGGTCGACGTCGCCAGGGTCGGCGGGATCACGCCTTGGCTCAAGGTCGCGCACCTCGCCGAGACGTTCAACGTGCACGTCTGCCCGCACTTCCTGATGGAGCTGCACGTCAGCCTCGTCGCCGCCGTTCCGAACGGTCGCTACGTCGAGCACATCCCGCAGCTGCGGGCCATCACCCGCACCGAGATGGAGATCGCCGACGGCCGCGCACTGGCCCCCGAGACGGTCGGCCTCGGCATCGACTGGGATCGGGACGCGATGGAAGATCGGATCGTGGAATGAGCGATCGCCTCTCGCGCGCGGTGCGCACCGAGCTGCACTCGCCCCGGCCTGTACTGCTCGCGCTCATCATCGTGCTGGTCGTGGTCTTCGCCATCCTGAAGCCATCATTCCTCAACGGCCCGTTCGTGATCGCACCGCTGCTGACCTCGATCTCGATCTTCACGATCGTGGGCCTGTCGCAGATGGTGGCGCTCTCGATCGGGCACATGAACATCGCAGTCGGACAGATGGCGGGCATCGGCGCACTCGTCGCAGGCGTCTCGTTCGACAAGCTCGGCATGCCGTTCCTCGTCGGACTCGTGCTCGGCTGCGCGGCCGGTGCAGCCGTCGGTGCGTTCGCGGGGTGGGTGATCGCCCGCACCGGCGTCAACTCGTTCATCGTGACTCTCGCGCTGAGCTTCAGCCTGATGGGCCTCATCCCCACGCTGTACGAAATGTGGAGCACCGGCAACGCGTTCACCACGAAGCCGGACGGGCTCGAGGCCATCGGCCGCGGGACATTCGCCGACTTCTGCATCGGCGGCGTCTGCGGCACCAACGCCGTGCCGCTGATCATCCTCCCAGCGCTCGCGGCGTCGGTCGTCGTCTGGTACTTCTACTCCAGCACCCGACTCGGGCGGGAGGTGCTCGTCACGGGAAGCAACGTCGATGCGGCGGAGCTGTCGGGCGTGCCGACCGGGCGACGGATCATCCTCGCCCATGGGCTTT
This sequence comes from Microbacterium sp. H1-D42, assembly GCF_022637555.1. Lineage (NCBI taxonomy): Bacteria > Bacillati > Actinomycetota > Actinomycetes > Micrococcales > Microbacteriaceae > Microbacterium > Microbacterium sp. H1-D42. Next base: position 696,287 of record NZ_CP093342.1, read on the forward strand.
CGGGTCTGCTCGCAGCGCTCGCGGGCATCCTGCTCGGAGCGAGCACCGGCTCGTTCACCCCTGGAATCGGCGGCGAGTTCATGCTGCCATCGTTCCTCGGACCGATTCTCGGAGGCACGCTGCTCGCCGGCGGCGCCGTGTCGGTCGTCGGCACGGTGCTCGGCATCACGCTGACATCCGTCATCCGCAAGGGACTCGAGCTGTTCGGCGTGGGCCTTGAGGCTTTGAACGTGCTGCTCGGTGCCATCCTGATCGTCGCGCTGGCCACCGATCGGCTGCGCCTGCTGTTCACCCGAAAGCGTCCCCCGAGTGAGAAGGTCTCGGCCGCCGAGCTCGCGACAGAACTCAACGAATCCGAGGTGGCACGATGAAGCGGATCATCAGCACGAACAACCTCCTGCTGCTGGGTGTCGTCCTCGTCGGCGCGGCGTTCCTCGCCGTGGTGACATCGGGGCAGTTCCTCGGCCCGGTGTCGATGACGAGCTTCTTCCGCTTCGTCAGCGTGCCGATCCTCATCGGCCTCGCCCAGATGGTGACGCTCTGCGTCGGCCAGCTGAACCTCGCAGTCGGTGCCATCGGCGGCGTCGCCGCCTGTCTCTCCGGCGTGATGATCACCTCATGGGGCGCACCGCCGTGGATCGGCGCGTTGAGTGCCGTCGTCACCGGTGGCGTGCTCGGCCTCGCGAACGGCCTGCTAGTCATCGGCACCCGGATCAACGGCTTCATCATCACTCTCGCCATGTCGCAGATCCTCATCGGCGTGCAGTACGGACTCGTCGGCACCCGAACCCTCTCGAAGAGCGCCTGGCCCGAGGTCGCCGCGTTCGGTCGGTCCGATGTGTTCGGCATCCCGACGATCTTCCTGCTCACTCTCGGCGTGGCCGTCGTCGTCGCCGTCTTCTTCGCGCAGACCGTGACGGGGCGTCGGATGCTGGCGAGTGGCGGCAACCCGGTGGCGGCCCAGCTGGCCGGCATCTCGATCGACCGCTCGCTCGTGCTCGCGCACACCATCTCCGGTCTGCTGTGCGGAGTCGCGGCGTTCGTGAGCATCTCGTTCCTGCCAGGGGTGAACACCACCGTCGGAGGAGACTGGCTGCTGCCCAGCTTCGCCGCACCCATCATCGGCGGTGTCGCGCTGGCGGGTGGAACGGTCGCCGTGCTCGGCACCGTGCTCGCGGCAATGGTCGTGCGCCTGGTCGACTCGGCGAGCCCTATCTTCCGATTCGACGCGGCCGCAGTGAACTTCGTCGTCGGCGCCGTGGTTCTCGGAACCGTCGCGCTGGGACGACTGCGTGAGGTGCGTGCCGCACGTCGGGGACTCGAACTTCGGTCGAAACGCGCCGAAGCTGCACTTGCGGAGGCGAAGCGATGACCGCGGCACTGGAAGTACGGGCACTGCGCAAGACCTTCCCTGGGGTCGTCGCGCTGGCCGAGGCGAATCTGCGGGTCGAGCGCGGCTCGATCCACGCGCTGATGGGCGAGAACGGCGCAGGAAAGTCGACGCTCATCAAGATCGTCACCGGCGTGCAGCCTGCCGACTCTGGCGAACTGGTCCTGGCCGGCGATACCGTGTCGTTCGCGAATCCACTGGAGGCGATGCAGGCCGGCGTCGGCGTCGTGCACCAGGAGCGCAACGTCATCCGTGAGTTCACGGTGGGCGAGAACATCGTGCTGTCCCAGATGCCGCGTCGTCTGGGCCGCGTCGATTGGCCGACGGTCTGGCGTGAGGCTCAGCGGTGCCTTGATCTGCTGCACCTCGACATCGACCCGCGCACGCCCATGCGCGACCTGTCGGCAGCGCAGACGCAGTTGGTCGAGATCGCCCGAGGACTCCACCGAGAGGCCACGGTGCTGCTGCTCGACGAACCCACGGCCTCCCTCAGCGTGGACGAGGCCGACCGGCTGTACCGGGTGGTGCACGACCTCAGCGAGAAGGGCACGGCGATCGTGCTCGTCAGCCACAAGCTCGACGAGGTCTTCGCGCACTGCGACGCGATCACTGTGCTGCGTGACGGTGCCACGGCGATGGAATCCCAGCCGATCGCCGACACCTCGCGTGACGAGGTGGTCGCACGGATGGTGGGGCGATCGCTGGCAGCGCTCGAGGTCGAGGAACGGAGCATCGATCGCTCCGGGACCCCCGCCCTTGAGCTGCGGAAGGTCAGCACCAGCACCGGACACCGCGAGGTGTCGCTGGATGTGCATCCCGGTGAGATCGTCGGCATGTACGGCCTCGTCGGCGCCGGGCGCACTGAGCTTGCCCGTGCGATCCTCGGCATCGATCGCGTCACGGCGGGTGATGTTCTCGTACGCGGCGAGGACGCCCGCATCCGCTCGGTGCGTGATGCGCTGCAGCGTTTCCGGATCGGGTACGTCACCGAGAATCGCAAGGAGGAGGGCGTCTTCCTGCTGCAATCGATCACGCGCAACGTCTCGGTGACCATCTGGTCGAAGCTGGCCCGCTTCCTCGGCTTCGTCCCAGGCGCCAGGGAGCGCGCGGTGGTCGACGAATACGTCAAGGTGCTCGACATCAAGATCTCCTCGCAGGATCAGCTCGCCGGGCAGCTCTCCGGCGGCAACCAGCAGAAGGTCTCGCTGGCGAAATGGCTGGCGGCCCAGACCGAGATCCTCATCATCGACGAGCCGACCGTCGGCATCGACGTGCGCACCAAGCGCGCGTTCTACGAGCTGATCTGGCGCCTCGCCGACGAAGGTCTCGCCATCCTGCTGATCTCGAGCGATCTGGCCGAGATGATCACGCTCGCGGACCGTATCGTGGTCATGGACGAGTTCATCGTCCGCGGTGAAGTGCCCAACGACCACCGCTATGACAGTGTGAGTCAGGCTGTGATGTCGCACATCCACCGCTCGGAGGCCCCTGTATGACCCTGCCCACCCGCAGGCATCGTTCACTGAACCTCACCGCGCTCGGCGCCGGCTGCGCGCAGCTCGGCAACCTCAGCTTCGCGATGTCCGACGACGAGGCCGAGCAGACCGTCCGTGCGGCCTGGGAATCGGGCATCCGCTACTTCGATACCGCGCCGCACTACGGTCTCGGGCTGTCAGAGCGACGCCTCGGCAGAGCGCTGTCGGCCTACCCGCGTGACGAGTACGTCGTCTCGACGAAGGTCGGGCGGCTGCTGGAGCCGAACCCGGTGGCGGGGCAGAGCGACCTCGTGAACGGGTTCGATGTGCCGGCCGACACCCAGCGCGTGTACGACTTCAGCCGCGACGGCGTGCTGCGCTCGATCGAGGAGAGTCTGGACCGCCTTGGCCTCGACCGCATCGACGTGGTGTACCTGCACGACCCCGACGAGCACTGGGAGCAGGCATCCACCACTGGCGCCGCGACGCTCGCCCAGCTGCGCGATGAGGGCGTGATCGGCGGATTCGGCGCCGGGATGAACCAGACCGGCATGCTGGCCGACTTCATCGAGCGCGCCGACGTCGACCTCCTGATGTGCGCAGGGCGCCTCACGCTTCTCGAGCACGCGAGTGCCGAGCGGATGCTGGAAGCCGCGACCCGGCACGATGTCGCGATCGTGGCGGCCGCGGTCTACAACTCCGGGCTGCTCAGCCGCGAGAGCGTGCCGGACGATGCCACCTTCGACTACGCCCAGGCGCCCGCCGAGCTCATCGCCCGCGCCCGCGTGATCGAGGCGGTCTGTCGCCGCCACGGCGTGAGCCTGCCGGCGGCGGCGCTGCAGTTCGCGCTCCGCTACCCTCAGGTGGTGTCGGTCGTGGCCGGATTCCGCGGTGCGGAGCAGGCGGCGCAGACTGCGGAGCGGATGGCCGCCCCGATCCCCGACGAGTTCTGGGCAGAACTCGAGGCAACCTCACTCATCACCCCGAGGAGAACAGCATGAAGCGCGTCGCACAGGTCATCGGCCTCGATCCCGAGCAGATCGACGAGTACGAGCGCATCCACCGCGAGGTGTGGCCAGGCGTGCTCGCGCAGATCAAGGGCAGCGGCATCCAGAACTACTCGATCTACCGGTATGGCAACCTGCTGTTCTCGTACTTCGAATACGTCGGCGATGACTACGAGGCCGACATGGCCGCGATGGCGGAGGACCCCACGACGCAGGAGTGGTGGGCGGTCTGCGAGCCGAAGCAGCGTCCCGTCGCCGAGCGCGAAGAGGGCGAGTGGTGGCACACGGTGCCCGAGGTCTTCCATCTCGACTGATCTCATCTCGACCGGTCTCGCCGGCGACCGCTGAACATCCGTGAACTCACGGATCCGGCCCGACGCTGATGGTGCAAGTCTGGCAGGGTGCACATCGAGATCTGGGTGGATGGCACGGATCCTCCCGAGGGCCGGGTCGACAGTGGCGACGCGGCGATGCCGTTCTGCGGCTGGATCGATCTACTCGCCGTGCTGTCCAGGATCATCGAGCCGTCGCGCGATGAGGATGGCGAGTTCGGTGCGCGAACGCAGGCCGAGCTTCGTGAGGATGTTTGACACATGGGTCTCCACCGTGCGTCGCGAGATGAACAGGCTCTGGGCGATCTCGAGGTTGGTCTCTCCCTCGGCGACGTGCCCGGCGATGCGCTCCTCGGTGCGCGTCAGCGCCTCCCAGCCCGAGGTCGCTCGGGCCCGCGTCATCACCTGCACCGCCACGCCGGCACGACGGAAGGATGCCCGCGAGCGCGCAGCCTCGTGATCGGCGCCGACCTCGGCGTAGGCGCGCAGCGCAGTCTCGGCGAGGGCGCCGGCGTCCGAGGCCGGCAGCGCCAGCGCGGCGAGTTCGGCGATGCGCGCATGATCCAGCCGGCGAGGGGTGAGCGCCATCAGCCGCTCGGCCTCGACCAGTGCCGCGGCATCGCCGGCGGCCACGCCCGAGACGGCGAGCGCCGTGGACTGCAGGTGCGCCACCGAGGGGTTCTTCGCGGCCAGTGCCGAGATGACGCTCACCACGTCGGTGATGCGCTCGTCAGCATCCGACCGCTCGTCCGGCATGCGCCGAGCGAGCTCGACGAGATCGAGGGCGAGTTCGGCACAGTCCATCAGCAGCTCGCCGGCACGGAACTCCTGCCATCCCCGCCACAGCACGTCGAGCGTCGCGGCGTCGTCGCGGCGTGCACGATCCGGCTGGCTGTGGCCAAGCCAGACCCACGACCGCCCGCGTCCGCCCCACTGCTCGCGCCCCGGCACCGGGTCGAGCTGTGCGGCCGCCTCCTGCGCGGCGGCCGGGCCGCGCTGGCGGGCGATGACCTGGGTGCGCAGCCCGCGCACCGGGGGATCCAGGCGGATGTCCATCGAGCCGAGCAGCGTCCGATGCGCGTCCAGTTCGACCGCGATGTCGGACAGGTTGCCGCTGTGGCTGCGGGCCTGCGCTGCCAGCGAGTGGGTCGCGAGCAGACCGGTGCGGTATCCGAACTGCGCCGACACCGCCATGCCGCGCTGCACCAGCGCGGCCGATTCCGCCGTGCGGTCGACATCGGCGAGCGCAACGGCCAGCTGGGCGTGCGGGAAGGCCTCGATCGAGGCGAGGGACGGATGCTGATCCGCGATCAGCACGGCCTCCGAGAGCACGCTGATCGCCTCATCGAGCTCACCGCGGCAGTTCGCGATCAGGCCGAGCAGCGACAGCCCGTACACGCGGGCGCCATGGTTGCCCTGCTCGGCGGCCAGGGCTGCACCCTGGCGCGCGAACCGCACGGCGGAGTCGATGTCGCCGAGCATGAACACCGGCCAGGCGGCGAACGTCAGATGCGCGGCCTGCTCAGCCGCGGCGAGATCCTTGGACGCCGCATAGCCCAGAGCGCGATCGCGCGCTGCGTCATGCTGATGCTGCAGCAGCAGGGCGCGCGTCTCGACCGCGCGCAGCAGCGGTCCGATCCGGTCCGCTCCCGACAGAGCGGTCTCCTGCCGCAGGGCACTCTCGTGCTGCAGGGCGCTCGTCGCGAGGGCGGCAGCCTCGGCCGGTCTTCCGGCGCTGAGCGCAGTGCGGGCGAGCCCGGCGGTGGCCGTGACGTGCATCAGGCTGGCCGGTGCGGTGTGCGCCGCCACTCGCTGCCACAGCTCATCGGCGGTACCCGGCGCCGCAGCGGCGGTCCGCTCGGCCAGCGCCAGCATCCACGTCAGGTCCTCGGCCGCGACCGGTGCGTGCAGCAGGTGCCCTGCGACGGTGGCCGGCGACAGGCCGGCCGCCTCGAGTCGCAGCGCGACGTCGCGGTGCAGCTCGCCGCGCACTGCCGCAGGCATGTCGTGCAGCAGCACCTCTTGGATCAGCTGATGCCGGAAGCCGAGGGTGTCGTCATCGATCTCTTCGAGGAACCCGGCGGCGAAAGCCTCGCGCAGCATCGGCACCAGATCGCTCATCGTGCGATCGGCGACGAGTCGCAGCTGGGCGGGTGGGAACCGTGTGCCGAGCAGAGCGGCGGTGGTCAGCAGCTCTCTCGTCGCGGGCGTCAGATGACTGAGGTGGCGCATCATCACCATCGCCAGGGACGGCGACGGGCCGGCGGGGGCATCGAGTCGTGCCTCGCCGCGCGGACCGAGAGTGACCGCCCCGTCTTGCACCAGAGCACGGATCAGCTCGGTGAGGAACAGCGGGTTCCCTCCCGCGGATGCCGTGTATCTGGCCAGAGAGTCATCCGCCCGCCCGCCGATCAGGTGCTCTGTGATGTGCAGACAGGTGCTCTCGGTGAGCGGCTGCAGGTCGATCACGTGCAGCAGACCGCGTTCGCTGAGCACACTGAGCAGATGGTCGAGGGCAGGCGCGGTCTCGTGACGGGCCTGCGTGCGCAGCGAGGCGATGATGGTCAGCGGCATCTGCTCGAGGGTGCGGCTGAGCTTGGTGAGCAGTCGCAGCGAACCAGGGTCCGCCCAATGCAGGTCTTCCAGCACGAGGATCGTGGGCTCGCGAGTACAGGCGTCGATCACCTCCAGCAGTCGCTCCCCTGCGAGGTGCTCGCTGCGCTCGGCGGCGATCCGGTGGTCTTCGAGAGTGAGCTTCGGGGCGAGCGCATCGAGGTGGATGCCGTAGGCGCGTCGCCTGTCCATGGCATCTGCCGCGCCGCGCAGCACTTGATGTCTCCGCGGCAGCTGCGCGAGCGCTGCGTCGATCAGCGAGCTCTTGCCGATGCCGCCGTCACCCTGAACGGCGATGAACCCACCGTGCGGAGCGCTGTCGGTGACGAAGCCGAGCAGGCGCGCGAGCTCAGCATCCCGACCGACGAACAGACGCCCCGTCGGCATTGCGGACGTCGCGCGGTCAGCACGTGGTGGCATGCTCGCAGCACCGCCTCTCAGGCCCCAGTCCCTAGCTGGATTCTAGTGACGGAGGAACGCGATGTGGCCTGATTTCTCGCATGATCCCGCCGTGCTCTCGGCGTTCGCGCCGCGAATCGTCGGCGAGTGGTCGGCCGGTGATTCCCAGCGGGGCCATCGTCGGATGCCCGGCACGATGGTCTTCGCCGACATCTCGGGCTTCACGAGGCTCACCGAGCGGCTCGCGCGGCGAGGCAGAGTCGGCGCAGAACTGCTCAGCGACGCCCTCGATCTCACGTTCGCGACGCTGCTCGCGCCGGCATTCTCCGACGGCGCCGACCTGCTCAAATGGGGCGGGGATGCCGTGCTGCTGTTCTTCCGCGGCGAGCACCATGCGGTGCGCGCGGCACGGGCGGCGCACCGCATGCGCGCGGCGCTGCGCGAACTGATGCATGGCGAGTCGTTTCCCGTGCCCGCCCAGCTGCGCATGTCGATCGGCGTGCACAGTGGCGAGTTCGACCTGTATCTGGTCGGAGACCCGGCCAGCCATCTCGAGCTGATCGTCGGTGGGCCAGACATCACGCGGCTCGTCGATGTCGAGCAGGTGTGCGGGGCGGGGCAGATCCTGCTCAGCGATGAGACGGCCGCTCTGCTGTCGACCAGGGTGCTCGGCGAGACGCGCGAGATCTACGGTGGTGCGCCGGGGCGGATGCTGAGATCGGCGCCGACCGCACCCGACCTTCTCGTCCAGGATGTCGCTGCACCGGCGCGGCCCGTGCTGCCCACGGTCTCCGTCGCGATGGCCGTCCCTCCTGGCATCCGCGCTCACGTCGAATCGGGACCATCCGAGCCCGAGCATCGTCCGGTCACGATCGGATTCGTGCAGTTCACCGGGCTCGATGCCCTTTCGCCCCAGGAGGCGACGGAGGCTGTCGACGCTCTGGTCATCGCGGTGCAGCGCGCATGTCTGAGACACGGGGTGACATTCTTCGAATCCGACATCGCCGCGGACGGTGGCAAGATCATGCTCACCGCCGGCGCCCCGCGCAGTGCCGGGCGTGATGCGGAGCGCATGCTCGCGGCCGGCCGCGAGATCGCTGACCATTCAGGTGCGCTCACTGTGCGGGTCGGTGTGTCATCCGGTCACGTCTTCGCCGGCGAGCTCGGCCCCGCTGTCCGTCGCGCCTATTCGATCAAGGGCGATGCGGTGAATCTCGCCGCCCGTCTTCTCGGTCACACGGGACCCGCCCAGCTGGTGGCGACGGCCGCCGTCGTCGGCGAGGTGCACGCGGCCGTCGAGGCGAGCGCACTGGCGCCGTTCGCCGTGAAGGGCAAGCGCGACCCTGTGCACGCCGTGATCGTGCGTCAGGTGCGGGCGCATGCGGCGGGGATGTCCGCCGAAACGCGATTCATCGGGCGCGCAGACGAGCTCGCCCAGCTGCGGGCCGCGATCGCGGCAGCATCCGAACATCGCGGCAGCGTCGTCGACATCGTCGGCGAGCCGGGCATCGGAAAGACGCGGCTCGTCGCCGAAGCGGAGGTGCCGCCAGGCATGCGCACCGTGGCGACCGGCGTGAGCGGATACGACGCGGGGGCGACGTACGCGACCATCGGCGGGCTGATGCGCGCAGTACTTGGTCTTGCCGCGCACGATGAGGCCGAAGTCGTCGCCCACCGCTTGGAGCAGACTGTGCACGATCTGCGGCCCGATCTGCTGATCTGGCTGGCGCTGCTGGCCGTTCCCCTCGGTCTCGACTTGCCACCGAGCCGTGAGGTGCAGGAGCTGGATCCCCGATTCCGCCGCGGACGCATCGAGGAGGTCGTGCTCTCACTGCTCGCCGAGCTGCTCAGCACGCCGACGCTGCTGATCTTCGAGGACACCCATCTGCTCGACGAGGCCTCGGGCTCCCTGCTGCACCACCTCGAGGGTGCCGCCGAGGATCTGCCGTGGTGCATGATCATCACCCGACGAGAGGTGCCGATCGGGCACGTGCCATCGCTGGACGCGCCAGCGGATCGTCGCATGCGAATCGCCGGAATGCCGCATGATCTGGCGCTCGCCCTGGTTGTGGAGTCCGTCGGGCCGGTGCGCGCCAGCCGCCATGCCCTGGAGGCGATGGTCGAGCGCGGCGGGGGAAACCCGCTGTTCCTGACCTCGCTCGCGGCCAGCGCCGGTGCTCTCGGCGCGGGAGGCTCCATCGACCAGCTGCCCGGATCGGTCGAGGCGGTGCTGCTGGTCGACATCGATCGCCTCGCCACCGGCGACCGTGCCCTGCTGCGCCTCGCCGCCGTGCTCGGCATGCGGTTCGATCCGCGATTCCTGACCCAGCTCGACGATGGTCAGAGTCGGATGCCGGAGGCGGACGTGGCCGTGCGCCTGGAGGAATTCTTACGGCCGACGGACGACGGCGATCTGGAGTTCAGGCACGCGATGGTGCGCGAGGTCGCGTACGAGGGGCTGCCGTTCCGCCTGCGGCGCCGCCTGCATGAGCGCGTCGCGCTTGCCCTGGTGGCCGCGACCGACCGCACCGTCGGGTCCGATCTGCTGAGCCTGCACTTCCACGCCGCCGGACTGCACGAGCAGGCCTGGACCCACTCACTCGCCGCGGGTGAGGAGGCCCGCCGCAAATACGCGTACGCGCAGGCGGCGGTCTTCTTCGCCCGTGCACTGGACACCGCGGCGCACCTGCCGCAGATCTCGCATGGACGACGCGCAGACGCCTCTTCCTCCCTCGGCGACTGCCTCGACATGGCGGGAGATGCGACAGGCGCGCTGACGGCGCTCAGGCGGGCACGGCGAGACCTGGGCGATGATCCGATCGCGACGGCCGAGCTGCTGTCGAAGGAGTCTCGCATCACTCAGCGGCTCGGGCGCTACCGTCTGGCGCTGTCGCAGCTCACTCGCGGGCTGCGGCTGCTCGAGGGGGTCGAGGGCGCGAGAGCGGATGCCGTGCGCGCGCAGCTCGCCACCCGCTACGGCTTCGGCCTGCACCTGCAGAGTCGCGCGAGTGACGCCGTGCGCTGGGGACGCCGCGGGGTGGAGTGGGCGCAGGCCTCTGGCGACCAGACGGCGCTGGCCCAAGCCTGCAATGCCCTGCACTTGGCCTACGGCGCCTCGGCTCAAGCGGAGGACCGACCGTACGGGCAGCTCGCGCTCGGGCTGTACGAGCGCCTCGACGACCTGACCGGTCAGGCACTCACTCTGAACAATCTCGCCATCGACGCGTACAACAGCGGCGCATGGACCGACGCGATCGACGCGTTCGAGCGGACCAGTGATGCCTTTCGCCGTCTGGGTGACGAAGCCAACGAGGCGACCGCGCTGTACAACCGTGCGGATGTCCTTGTCGCGCAGGGCAGACATGCCGAGGCGCTTCCGGTGCTGGAGATCGCGCTTCGCCTCGCGCGCCGGGCGGACGATGAGGAGCTGGTCGGGCTCGTGCTGCGCGAGCAGGCCCGCGCCGAAGCCGGCAGCGGCGATCGGGTCGGAGCCTGGCCGCTGTTCGACGAGGCACGCGAGGTGCTCGCGGGACTCGAACTCACCACCGAGGTCGCCCTGCTCGATGCGGCAAGGGCCGAGGCGCTGACCGCCGAGGGCGATTCCGCCGAGGCGCTGACACTGATCGATGAGACGATCCTCGCCGCTCAGGCGAAGGCCGCCGATACGCTGGCGCGCCTGCACCGCATCAGGGCGCAGGTGCTGGTCAATCAGGGGCAGGCCGACCGCGCGGCGGACGCTGCCCGTGACGGGCTCGCGCGCACCACCGGTGGGTTCGGCGGATACGAGCCGGCTCTGCTGCGGCTCGCGCTCGCCGAGGCGACGGACGATGAGCTGCTGCGGGCCGAGTCGCGCCAGGTGCTGCACTCGCTCGGCGTAGTGGCCTGAGCGGGGAGCGCGCGCAGGCGCCCCCGCTCGGGCGCCCCCGTTCAGGCGCCCATGGCTCGCCTCAGATCATCCCTCGCACGTCGGTCAGGAAGCGCACGACCAGGCGCAGGTCGCCGCCCTTCATGCGGCTGCTGGCGCGGTGATCGGTGCAGAAGTCCTGATCTGCGCCGATCACGCCCTTGGCCGGGCAGGCGGGCGCCATCTGCAGCGGGTCGGTCGCGGAATCCGACCACAGCGCGCGGTAGTGCGCGACCCCGCCCTTTCCGCACAGCGTCTTGTCGCACAGGATGGTCATCGTCGCCGGCGCCGTGCGGGTGTACAGATCGCCGTCGGCCGAGGTGAGGTCGCCGAGGAACTGTGTGACGAGTGCTCCTGGCGTGCAGGTCTGCCCGGCAGGGCAGGAGCCGAGCGTCAGAGCTGTGCCGCCTTCGGCACCGCGCGGCAGTGTGACGATGCCGCACATCGGATGCTGCGCATCGACGACCGCGCAGCCGGCGCCATCCGCGCCGGCCGTGCCGTCGCGGAGTGACACGTCAGCGCCGTCGACGAGGGTCAACTGCAGCTCGACAGGGAACGCCGGCGCGGAGCCCACCAGTGGCGGGAGGACCGTCGGCGGGTCGTAGGGATCGATGACGGGCGGCTGAGTGGGTGTCACGGTGGCCGTGACGGTCAGTGCCGCGACGGCCTTCGAGTAGGACGTCGAGATCTGGATGCTCGATTCTCCTGCCGGGAGGACCGCACTGGTCACGCCGAGCACTCCAAGGCCGTCCGCGGTCAGCGTGACCGTCGCGTCGTACTCGTAGTAGCTGGGGCCAGTCCCATCGGTGATTGCCACCGTGATGGTGAACGGAGTGCCGACCGCGGCGAGCACACTCGGCAGCGCCTGCGCTGGCACATCGCCCAGCGATGCGGCGACAGCGGGATCGGTCTGCGCGGTCACGACGGCAGCGGTGGGCGGAGGCGGCGGGTCGGCCGACGCCATCTGCGGGGCGATCAATGCCGCGCCGATCAGGGCGGTGACGGCGATGAGCGAGCGGGCTGCTCGCAGGCGGCGGTGCGACATGACGAACTCCTCGACGTTCGGCGGGCATTTTCCAGCCTGACTCTCCGCACGCGTGAAAAGATCCGTGAGTTCACTGAGGTTTCCGCTGGGCCGACCCGAGACGCTGTGGAGATGGCGTTGCAGTCCGATCAGAGAACCCTCCCCGAGGAACAGGACCCCGCTCCGCACTCGACTTCGGCTCGCCGTGGACGGGTTCCGGAGCGCACGGTGCTGCTGGTCGCGTCCTTCGGCGCGGTGCTCGCATTTCTCGACGCCACGATCGTGAACATCGCGTTTCCCAGCATCCGAGCGTCCTTCCCCGATGAGAGCATCGGCGACATCTCCTGGGTGCTGAACGCCTACAACATCGTGTTCGCGGCGTTCATGATCGTCTTCGGCAGACTGTGCGACCTCTTGGGACGCCGTCGCATCTATCTGCTCGGAGTCGGGCTGTTCACACTGTCGTCGCTGGTGTGCGCGCTGGCGCCGTCGATCGAGGTGCTGATCGGGGCGCGCATCACGCAGGCGCTGGGGTCTGCGATGATCGTGCCGGCTTCGCTCGCGCTCGTCATCGACGGCTTCCCTGCTGCCCGCAAGGCGCGGGCAGTGGGGCTGTGGTCGGCTGCCGCCGCCGTCGCATCGGGGTTGGGGCCCCCGATCGGCGGCGCGCTGGTCGAAGCCGGCGGCTGGCAGTGGGCGTTCTGGGTGAATCTGCCACTGGGGGTGGTCGCGTGGTGGCTGGCACGGCGCCAGCTGGTCGACAGCCGCGCACCGGGGCGCCGGCGCATGCCGGATCTGCGAGGGGCGATCCTGCTCGCCGGTGCTCTCGGCCTGCTCAATGCGGCGATCATCAAAGCAGACGACTGGGGTGCGACCAGCCCGATGCTGTGGCTGGTGATCGGCGGCACTGTCGTGCTGTTCGCCGGATTCATCTTCAGCTCGATGCGACACCGCTCACCTGTGCTCGATGCGGCGATGATGCGCAACCGGCCGTTCGTCGTCGCGAACATCGCCACCCTCGTGGCCGGCGTCGGGTTCTTCGCGTACATGCTGGGGAACGTGCTGTGGCTGCAGTACGTATGGCAGTACACGATCCTCGAGGCAGGCCTCGCCCTCGTGCCTGGGGCGCTGGTGGCGGCGGTGGTCGCGGGGCTTCTCGAGCCAGTCGCCGCGCGCTTCGGCTACCGGTGGATCATCTCGGCGGGGTTCGTCATCTGGGCGCTCGGCTACGTCTGGTACGTCAACGCCGTGGGCACGACACCGGATTTCATGGGGGAGTGGCTGCCGGGGCAGATCATCAGCGGAATCGGGGTCGGGGCGACGCTGCCCCTGCTGGCTGCGTCGACGCTGGCGACGCAGCCGGGCGGCAAGTTCGCGACGGCATCGGCGGTGATCTCCAGCGCCCGGCAGATCGGCGGCACCATCGGCGTGGCGCTGCTGGTCGTGATCCTTGGCACCCCGACGGCCGCCACCGTCGTGCAGGATCTGCGCGACGGCTGGACGATGAGCATCATCGCCTTCGCCGCCGGAGCGGTGATCACCCTGTTCCTGGGGCGTGTGAGTCACCAGAGCGACGCCGTCGTCGAGGTCGCGGACGAGCGGCCATCGGCACTGCGGATGCCCGACACGGCGCGTTCCGTCGTGCTGCGCCGCGCGGTCGCGTCGCCCGAGGAATCGCTGTTCGGGCGGCTGCCGTCTGACGCGCAGAAACGGCTGCGCGACGGGGCGACGCCCCGCACCGTGCGGGCCGGTGAGTGGCTGCTGCGACAGGGGGAGGCGGCCGAATCGATGTTCGTGATCGTCTCTGGTCGGGCAGAGGTGGTGATCGATGACGAGGTGGTGCGTGAGCTGGGGCCAGGGGCGCTCGTCGGCGAGCTCGCGCTGTTCACCGACGGGCTGCGGTCGGCCTCGATCCGCGCTCGCCGCGACTGCCACGTGCTCGAAGTCTCGCGCGACCTGCTCGGCCGCACGATAGGCGAGGATCCGGCGTGCCTCTCGGCGCTCGTCACGGGTCTGGCAGGGCAGCTCGCGCAGGCGCGCCCGACGGTCACACGGTCGGCGACGAGGCCGCACCTGATCGCTGTCATCGGGGTGGGACGGGGAGCGCCGACGCAGGCGATCGCCGGGATGCTGAAGCGCGGCCTGGCCGCGCACGCGCGGGTCGCGCAGCTGACGGGACCGTGCACGCCCGAGCAGATCGATCGCGCAGAGGCCGAGAACGAGATGGTGATGCTCGTCGCGGATGGGGAGGACCGTGACTGGACGGGATCCTGCGCACGGGAGGCGGATGCCGTCGTGCTGGTGGGCCTGATCGGGGACGCCCCACCGGCGGCGCTGCCGCAGACCAGCACGCGGGCGGAGCTCGTACTTGTCGGCACGCCGGCCCGAGCCATGCGGCAGGCCTGGCTGGACGCCGTCGATCCGTGGCGGGTCAGCGAGATCAGCATGGACGAGGTCGCTTCGGCGGGGGCGCCGGCAGCGGGCATCCGAGGTCTCATCGATCGCCTCTCCGGGCACTCGGTCGCACTCGTTCTCGGCGGCGGCGGGGCGCGCGCTCTCACGCACGTCGGCGTGCTGCTCGAGCTCGAAGAGGCAGGGGTCCGCATCGACCGCATCGCCGGGGCCAGCATGGGGGCGGTGCTGGCGGGGTACTACGCGAGGGGCGTCACGGCCGCCGAGCTCGGCGACGCCGCGTACCGCGAGTTCGTGCGGGAGGACATCCTCGGCGACTACGGGCTGCCGCGCACGTCACTGGCGCGGGGCAAGCGCGTGCATCGCGCGCTGGTGCGCTGCTTCGACGACCAGCGCATCGAAGAGCAGCCGCGCGGCTTCCGGTGCGTGAGCACCGACCTGCTCACCCGTGCGACGGTCATGCACCGCTCAGGGCTCATGCTCGACGCGATCAAGGCGTCGTCGCGGCTGCCGGTGCTGTTCACCCCGGTGCCGAGCGAGGGTCGGCTGCTGGTCGACGGCGGTGTGCTCGACAATCTGCCGGTCGACAGCGTCACCGAGCGCAGCGAGGGCCCGGTGATCGCCGTGAACATCTCGATGAGCGGCGGTGGGCAGCAGCGGGTGCCTGGGGAGGCACCGCGCCCAGTGCGCATCCCGCCACTGGGGGAGACGATGCTGCGGACGCTGATGATCGGCGGCGGGGGCCCTGTCGAGGCACAGCAGCTGGGCGCCTGGGTGATCACACCGCACTCGATGGGCGTCGGGCTGCTGGAGTTCCATCAGTACGACCGGATGGTCGAGGCCGGTCGCGCCGCCGCCCGCGACCTGCTGGAGCAGACCGGAGGAGATCTGCAGTAGCGCAGATGCGGTACGGTAGCCACATGATCAATCGTTGGTATGCGTATTTTGAGTCGGCTCTGGAGGGGCCGGCGCCGAAGTAGCGCCCACCAACACCTTCAGAGCCGACAAGCCAGAGCAATTGCTCTGGCTTTCGCCGTTTCGGCGGGCTCTGCGCGGGTCCGTCGTGAACCATCACGAATCAGGACAGGACCCATGCACAGCACTGACACCCTCGAGACCACCGCCGACCTGCACGTCGCCGGCTTCACGGCGCTGCCGTCGCCGGCATCCGTCGCAGGCGCGCTGCCGCTCGGCGCCGAGCGCGGCGCACTCGTGGCCCGCACGCGCGCCGAGGTGCGCGCGATCATGGATGGTCGCGATGATCGGATGCTGGTGATCGCCGGCCCCTGCTCGATCCACGACACCGACGCCGGGCTCGAATACGCCGGGCGCCTGGTGCGCGAGGCCGAGCGCCACCGCGACGACCTGCTGATCGTGATGCGCGCGTACTTCGAGAAGCCGCGCACCACGGTGGGCTGGAAGGGCCTCATCAACGACCCGCACCTGGACGGCAGCCACGACATCGAGACCGGGCTGCGGATGGCCCGCGGATTCCTGCGCGATGTCACCGCTCTCGGCATGCCGTGCGGCACGGAGTTCCTCGAGCCGATCAGCCCGCAGTACACCGCCGACCTCATCACGTGGGGTGCCATCGGCGCACGCACGACCGAGAGCCAGATCCACCGCCAGCTCGCCTCCGGCCTGTCGATGCCGATCGGCTTCAAGAACGGCACCGATGGCGGGCTGCAGGTCGCCCTGGATGCCGCGTCGGCAGCATCCGCCCCGCAGGCCTTCCTCGGCATCGGCGGTGACGGGCGCGCGAGCCTGGTCGCGACCACAGGCAACCCCGACACGTCCGTGATCCTTCGCGGCGGCGCCGACGGACCGAACTACGGCGCTGAGCACGTGCGGCGCGCGTCGGAGCGGCTGTCGGCCGCCGGGCTCACGACGCGGGTGATCGTCGACGCGAGCCACGCCAACAGCGGCAAGGACCACCTGCGGCAGGCCGAGGTCGTCGCCGAGCTGGCCGCGCAGATCGCGACCGACGGTTCGGCGATCGCCGGTGTGATGCTGGAGAGCAACCTCGTCGCCGGCGCACAGAAGCTCGATGTCGCATCGGGACCGGCCGGTCTGGTGCGCGGACAGAGCGTGACGGATGCCTGCATGGGCTGGGATGCCACGGCTGAGGCGCTCGCGCAGCTGGCCGCGGCCACGCGGGCGCGACGGGGCTGACCCCGTCAGTCGTCCCGTCGGATGATGTCCAGCCCGGCGGCGGCGTACTGCCGCAGCGTCGCTCCGGGCAGGAACGCCTGGGTCAGCGCCACGCTGATCCGGGGCAGGTCCACCGCCTCGCGGTACACCAGGTGCAGTGTCTCGTACCGCGGGTGGAACTTCTCCTTGAACCGGTGCAGCGAGCGGAATCCGTACACCGGCTCGAGCAGGTCGGAGAGCCGTTCGCTGAGCGCGGCGATCGCGCCGGCATCCGGCGGGTAGTCGTGCGTCAGTGGCGCGCCGGAGAGCGAGAGGAACTCGGCCCCCTCATCGCGGAACGCCGCTGCCGACATCCCGATCAGGTACTCCATGACGGGAGGGAATCCGTCGGGACGGCGCCGCATCAGATCCAGCGTCCAGCCGCGCACCCCGTCTTCGGGACCGTAGACCGGAAGCCAGGAGAGGAAGCCGTCCACATCTCCGTTCGCCGCGGTGGCGATCGCCACGCGCACATGCGGGTCCTGTGCCTCGGCGAGCGTGCCGAGCGTGAACCGCATCTCGGGCAGATCCTTGTCTCCCACCCACAGATCCGAGATCGCCTGCAGCTGTGCGCGCACGCCCCAGCGCTCATCCGCGAGGCGTGTGACCGTGAACGTGACGCCTTCGCGCTGTGCGCGATTGGCGGCCGTGCGGATCGCGCCCCAGCGCTTGCCGGTGAACTCCAGCCCTGGCAGGTCCACGATCGTGTCGTCGGCGATCACGAGGCTCTGCCACCCCTCGGGTCCCGCTGCGCGGGTGTCGTCGTCGGCGCTGAAGAAGCATGGCGTGAGCCCCGCGCGCTCGGCACGATCGATGAACTCCGCCACGGCCGCGGCCCGGTCGGATGGATCGCCGATCGGATCGGCCAGTGCGAGCGCGACGCCGTTGTGGCGCTGATAGGCGACGATCCCGCCGGACGTGCGCAGATACTCGTTCGGCTCCCAGGTCGTCATCCACGACAGCGTTCCGCCGCCGTGCCGCTGCAGCGCCGTGATGACGTCGTCGCGAGTGGGTGCAGGCCCGCTGCCGAGCGGCGGCCGGCGCCGCCACCGGAAGGCGCGGCGGGTGATCAGGAGCATGATCAGGAACAGCGCCCACAGGACGCCGGTGGCCACCGCCATCCGCGCGTTCAGCCCGAGGTCCTCGAGATCCTTCTCCATCGAGAGTCGGAGCGCGAGCACGATGACCGCACCCAGCAGCACGTTCAGTACGGCGTAGAGCAACGACAGCAGCCACGCCCAGCGCCGGCCGCGGCGCAATCCGTTCAGCACGAGCACACTGACCCCGAGGTCGATCAGCACGCTCCAGCCCAGCGTCTCGGAGGGCACGGTGTCGCCGAACGGCCCCGAGGTGGGCACGTAGTCGACGATCGTCGAGATCGCCACCAGCACGATCAGGACCCAGAACGCGAGCAGCCGCTGCTCGCGCACCGTCCCACTGCGCAGCGTCAGCGAGCGGTCCACGCCAAGCACCAGCACGACCGCGGCGGCGTGCTCGAGATCAGCGATGCCGCCCCAGAACAGCAGCGTGATGAAGATGTAGGCGAGCAACGTCAGCCATGCCCGGTTCCGCCAGGGCGCGGGCAGCACGCCCACCGCGGCGGCGATGCACGCGAGGAGCCCTCCGCTGGGCCCGACGTCGAGCGCCGTGGCCTGATGCTGCACCCAGGGCCAGGCCGGGGTGAGGACAGTGAGCAGCCAGAGCAGTCCCGCGGTGGCGAGGACGGCGAACAGCTGCCCACCTGCGAACCACGCGGCGGTCACGCGCCACCCGCGATGCCACTCGAGGTACGCGACGCCGAGCAGGCATGCGACCAGCAGCAGATATCCCAGTGGCTGGGCCGCGAGGAAGGTGCCGGTCAGCGGCGTCCACCACCTGCCCTCCTGCAAAGCGGGCAGGCCGTACGCCAACACGTCCCAGAGGGGACTGTTCTGGAACGGACTCCACAGTGCCCCGGTTGCGAGCCCCGCCAACAGCAGCGCGACGAGGATCAGGATGCTGACGGGCAGCCGTCGGATCAGACGGAGGGGACCGCCGCGCTGCGGCGCGACGGCTTCCTCCGGGAGCGCCTGCCCGTCGACGGTCATGCCGCGACCGGGGCGGGGGAGACGGTGCGCTCGAACCACACGGGATGCCGTCTGTCCAGCGGGCAGGTCGTGTCAGCCGGGCCGTTCCAGATGCGGGGGCGGACGCGAAGCGCCGTGGGGGAGACTCTGGTGGTCATCCGTGTGCCTTTCGAACGAGGACGATCCGAGATCGGTGATTCGACAGTAGTCGAGCGCGGGATCGCCGTGGACGAGGCCAGACGGTGACAGCGGCAGCTGCCGGATCTCCTTGGCGGTTCCATTGACGCGGAGCGCGGGCGGGCGTCAGATGGTCTCATGCTCTCAGATCATGCCGACACACTGCTTGCCCTGCACCGCGGAGAGGGGTTCGTCATCCCCAACGCGTGGGATGCCGGATCGGCGCGCATCCTCGCGCAGGCCGGGTTCCCCGCGATCGCCACCACCAGCGCGGGGATCGCCTGGTCGCACGGCCTGCCCGACGGCGGCCGATTGAGCGCCGAGCGGATGCTCGAGCACATCGGAGAGATCGTCGCAGCGGTCGATGTGCCGGTGAGCGCGGACCTCGAGGACGGGTTCGGCGATTCGCCGGACGCCGTCGCGCGCACGGTCGGCTTGGCGATGCAGCTCGGGGCGGTGGGGGCCAACATCGAGGATGTCGCAGGCGGTCGCCTGATCGACGTCGAGCTCGCGGTGGACAAGCTGGTCGCTGTGCGCGAGGCCGCCCCGCGCGGTGCGTTCGTGATCAACGCGCGCACCGACCCGTACTTCGCATCCCGCTCGGCCGTCGACGACCCCTTCGCAGAGACCGTGTCGCGCGCGTTGCGATACGTGGACGCGGGTGCGGACTGCGTGTTCATCCCGGGGGTCGACGATGCCGACAGCATCCGCCGACTCGCATCAGAGATCCCCGTCCCGATCAACATCGTCGCGGGTCTGACCCCGACGCGCATCGACGCACCGATGCTGTTCTCGCTCGGTGTCGCGAGGGTCAGCATCGGCGGCGCGCTCGCCAGGGCGGCGCTGGCCTTCGTCGACCGCGCGGGACGCGAACTGCGTGAGACGGGCACCCTCGGCTTCCTTGACGAGGCGATGGCCTACGCCGACGTGCAGCGGCGATTCGGTTGACGTCGGTGGGTGGTCAGGATGTGAGCCGGCGCGCGTATGCGATGTAGCTCGCCGCGATGTCGGCAGGCGTGAGCGGGCCGGCGGGGGAGTACCACTGCGAGATGCCTGTGCTCATCGTCGCCAGCGCGCGGGCGAGCTGCCGTGCGTCGTCGACGGTGAACACGCCCTGATCGACGCCGCGCTGCAGGATGTCGACCAGCATCCGCTCCTGCGCGTCGCGCGCCGCGATGTGATGGTCGCGTTCGGTCGGGTCGAGACTGCGCAGTTCAGTGGATGCCAGCAGCGCGAGCTCCCGGCGGTGCGCGTGGAACAGCGCGAGGCACTCGATGTGCAGATCGAGCTGGGCGCCGGCGTCGTCGCCTGCCTCGGTCAGCGCGCCCAGGCTGCGCTCTCTCAGCTCGATCATCGCGGCATCCATGATGGCGACGATCAGCGCCTGCTTCGACGCGAAGTGGTGGTAGAGCCCCGGCACCGACATCCCCGCAGCCGCAGCGAGCATGCGCGTCGTCGTGCCGTGGTAGCCGCGGGCGACGAAGGTCTGCGTGGCCGAGCGCAGCAGCGGCGAAAGCGGGTCGCCACTGAAGTCGCGCCAGTCGGGCGGGCTGTCCTCGGTCGCACTCATGATGGCATACTAGCGTTACCGAGCGCTCGCTCGGTGGATCAGAACGGACTGACATGACCGACAACGACGTCGACGCCCTTCGCCTCACCGGACGCACAGCCCTGGTCACCGGCGCGAGCCGCGGGATCGGACTCGCCGTCGCGCACCGTCTCGTAGCCGAGGGCGCGCGCGTATGCCTCACCGCCCGCCGAGAGGAGGGACTGGTGGATGCTGCCGCGGGCTTCCCAGAGGGATCGGTCATCCACGTCGCAGGCAAGAGCGACGACCCCGCGCACCGCGCGGAGACGCTGGACCGGATCGAGACGGAGTTCGGCGGTCTCGACATCCTGGTCAACAACGCCGGAATCAACCCGCTCTACGGGCCGCTGATCGACCTCGACCTCGGCGGGGCGCGCAAGCTCGTCGAGGTGAACGTGCTCGGAACGCTCGCCTGGACCCAGGAGGTCTATCACCGTGCGGGCCTCGACTTCGTCGGCCGTCGTGGCACGATCGTCAACGTCGCCTCGGTGACCGGCTACACGCCGTCCGAGGGCATCGGCATGTACGGGGTGACGAAAGCCGCGATCATCCATCTCACCCGCACGCTCGCCGTCGAACTCGGACCCGACATCCGCGTCAACGCCGTCGCGCCCGCGGTGGTGAAGACCCAATTCGCCCGCGCGCTGTACGAGGGCAAGGAGGACGGGGTCGCCGCAGCCTATCCGCTGGGCAGACTCGGCGTGCCCGAGGATATCGCCGGAGCCGTCGCCTACTTCGCCTCGGCCGACGCTGCGTGGGTCACGGGGCAGACGCTGACCCTTGACGGCGGACTTCTCGCCGCAGGAGGTGCGGCGTGAGTGCGCTGCCTGCCGAGGTGGAAGAGCTGCGGCTGCGCACCCGCGCGTTCATCCGCGACGTGGTCATCCCTGCCGAGCCCGCGCCGGGAGAGCGGCTGACTGAGGAGAAGCGGCGCGCGCTGGTCGCCGCCGCGAAGGATGCCGGCGTCTTCGCGCCGCTGGTATCGCCGGAGTTCGGCGGACACGGGCTGCCGATCGAGCACTGGTCGCCGATTCTGCAGGAGGCCGGCTACTCGCCGATCGGTCCGGCGGTGCTCGGCTGCATGGCGCCAGATGAGGGCAACATGCACATGCTCGGCCTGATCGCCACGGATGCCCAGAAGCAGCGCTACCTCGCGCCGCTCGCTGCCGGCGAGGTGCGATCCTGCTTCGCGATGACCGAACCGCACCCCGGTGCGGGCTCCGACCCGGCGGCGCTGCTCACCGCGGCCACACGCGTCGACGGCGGGTGGGTGATCAACGGGCACAAGAGATTCATCAGCGGAGCCGAGGTCGCAGCCTTCGCGATCGCGATGGCGCGCACCGAGGCCATCGATGGGCACCCCGCTGGCGCGACGATGCTGCTTGTCGAGATGGACAATCCGGGCATCCGCATCGGAGAGCAGATCCACGCCACCGACCGGGTGATCGCCGGCGGGCATCCGCACGTGCACTTCGAGGACTGCTTCGTCGCCGACGATGCCGTCCTCGGCGCGCCAGGCGAGGGTTTCCGCTATGCGCAGGTGCGCCTCGGGCCCGCCCGCCTCACGCACTGCATGCGCTGGCTGGGACTGGCACGGCGCTCGGTCGATCTGGCGCTCGACCGAGCGAACTCCCGCGAGATCTTCGGAGCGCGCATCGCCGAACTCGGCATCGCGCAGGAGATGCTCGCGCAGTCGGTGATCGACATCGAGACCTCGGATGCCATCATCGCCAAGACGGCGGCGCTGCTGGAATCCGATCCGCGAGCGGGAGCTGCGATGTCATCCATCGCGAAGGTGCACTGCTCTGAGGCGATCTTCCGCGTGATCGACCGTGCGATCCAGCTGTGCGGCGGAGACGGCGTCACCGACAGCCTGCCGCTGGTGTCGTACATGAACGAAGTGCGCCCGTTCCGCATCTACGACGGCTCGAACGAGACGCACAAGTGGGCGATCTCGCGTCGCGCAGCCTCGCGACGTCGCAAGGACGTCGATGCGGGTGCTCCCCGGCTCGACGACGTGTCGTGAGCGCGGGGATGCGCACCGAGCCGGACGGTGTGGAGGTCGTCGCGCGGCGATCGGATGCTGCCGCGCTGGCGCGCCCGCCGCTGCTGGTGATCGAATCGCTCGAGGCGTTCCTGGACGCACGCGGGCTGGGGTCTGGGCCGATCGCCTGGCAGCGCATCGGCGACGGGCAGTCGAACGTCACCTACCTGCTGCGCCGCGGGGAGACGCAGTGCGTGCTGCGGCGCGGACCGCGGCCACCGCTGCCGCGGTCGACGCACGACATGCTGCGCGAGTCGCGCATCCAGCAGCTCGTGGGTAGGGCGGGCATCGCGGTGCCCGAGATCCTCGCCGTCTGCGAGGACGATTCCGTGCTGGGGGTGCCGTTCTACCTGATGGGCTACCTCGACGGGGTGGTCATCACCGAGGATGAGCCCGCTGCGCTCGCCGCGGCGCAGATGCGGCGTGCGACGGCGTTCACGGCGGTCGACCAGCTGGTGCAGCTGCACGCTCTCGACGTCACAAGCGGCGGACTGGAGGTGATCGGCCGACCGGACGGCTACCTCGCGCGGCAGGTGAAGACCTTCTCGGGGTTGTGGGAGCAGGTGACCACGCGTGCCGTCCCTGCCGTCACTGACGCGGGCCGCTGGCTCGCCGAGAATATCCCCGTCAGTCAGCGCGCAGCGCTCGTGCACGGTGACTACCGCATCGGCAACCTCATGTTCGCGCACGGTGCCCCGCCGCGCGTGCTGGCGATCCTGGACTGGGAGATGGCGACGCTCGGGGATCCGCTCGCCGACCTCGGCTACTTCCTGGCAACCTACGGGCAGGACGGCACCGCGGCGACCCCGCTCGAGTTGACGCCGGTCACGCGTCTCGAGGGCTACCCGACGCGTGCAGAGCTGGCAGAGCGCTACGCCGCGGCGACCGGATTCGATCTCACCGACCTGCGCTGGTACCAGGCACTCGCGATGTGGAAGGCCGCGGTCTTCTGCGAGGCGATCTACACGCGCTGGCTGAACGGCGAGCGCCCCGGCGACGAGTTCGCCCCGACGCTGTTGGACGGCGTGCCCGCTCTCGCCGAGGAGGCGCTGCGCTTCATCGAGGGGCGCCCCGGTCGTTGAGCGGGCGGAGCGAATCGAAACGGGCTGAGCGAGCGCAGCGAGACGAAGTGTCGAAGCACCGATACCCGGAGCCCGCTGGTACGTGGCGGGGAGTCGAATGCTCGTTCTGGAGGGCTCGTGAGCGTCCTTTGGCTCCCGGGCCGCGTGGTCGGAGAGTTGGACGGAACCCGGTCTCGAAGTTCGTTCAAAAAGTTTCTCTGATCAGCCGGATTCTGCCTGTCAATGTCGGTGGCCCCGTGTTGAATAGAGTTATGAACAGCACCGCAGCTCTCCTGGATCGGGTCGTCGCCGACCTCGATCAGGTGCTCGGTGCGGATGCGTTCGCGGCGTTGTCCGATGCGGAACGACTGGTGGTGCTGAGTCGGGCCGGGGACGCTCTGCGGCGGGTGGAGGCTGTGGTCGTCGAGACGGTGGCGTCCTCGGATCCGGTGGGGCTTCCGAATGGTGTCGGATGCCGGAGCATGAACGAACTGCTCCAGCGCACCCTGCGTGTGGATTCCCGTGCGGCGGCGCAGATCGTGAAGGCCAGCAGGGCCGTGCACCGCGAGACGGACCTCACCTCCGGAGCGCCGCTCCCGGCGCGGTGGCCGGCGCTGAGGCAGGCGATGCTCGACGGGGCGATCGGGGTGACCGGGCTGCTCGCCGTGACCGGGCCGGTCGAGGCCGCCGGAGACCGGATCGGTGCGGCGGATCGGTGGAAGGCCGACGCGGTGCTCGCGGAGGTGGTGCGCGGGTACGCGGCCACGGATGACGTCGATGCTGAGGATGTCGATGCGGCACCGCCGGCGACGCCGGAGGACGTGAAGGCCATCGCGCACGCGATCGCACTGCGACTGGACCCCGACGGCGCGGAACCCACAGAGCAGCGGGCGATGACGCGTCGGTTCCTGTTGATCGGGCGGATGCAGGATGGCGTCTACCCGCTGCGGGGGAACCTGCTGCCCGAAACCTACGCGCAGTTGCAGTTGCTACTGGATGCGCAGCTGAACCCGAAGACCGACGGCCCACCCGCTCCGGAAGGTGTGAGGTTCCACCCCGTCGATGACGAGGGTGATGGGGTGGAGGGGGACGAGTTCAACAGTGACTCGCGGAGCGTGCTGGACACGCGCACGCGCGGGCAGAAGCAGCACGACGCCCTCACCGCAGCCCTGGGCATCGCCGCCCGGCATGCGGATATGCCGTCGCTGGGCGGGGCGGCTCCCACGCTGGTGGTGCATCTGGACTTCGCCGACAGCTCCTGGGCGAGTATCCCCGGCATCGATGCCCCGGTGCACGCGGCTGTTGCCCGGCACACGGGGTGCACGGGTGCGATTCAGCGGGTGTTCACCGAGCAGGGCCGGATCGTGGGGATGACGGTCACCGACCGGATCTTCACCGTCTACCAGCGCCGGGCGATCACGCTCCGTGACAAGGAGTGTCTGATCCCGGGCTGTCATGTGCCGGCGTCGTGGTGTGAGATTCACCACGTCACCGAATGGGCCAACGGTGGACCGATCAGCACCGACAACGGCGTCCCGCTGTGCTGGTGGCACCACCGCTCCCTGGACTACTCCGGATGGGAGATCCGCATGAACCACGGACTCCCCGAAATCCGCGGACCCGCATGGTGGGACCCCGAACACCGCTGGCGCACCCCACGCCTCTCCCTCTCCGACTTCGCGTACACGTAGCCGTTCCTGCCCGGGTTCGGCGGGCGCTGACGTCCGTCGTCGCTTCGACCCGCTGCGCTCGCTCACTGCACCGCTCTTCGCCGCCCTCCTTGCTCAGCAACCGGGAGGGGTCCTCCGCTCCGGTTCCTGAGCGAGCGCCCTTTGACAGACTCAGAGGCCCGGCCGCTGAGCCTCGTCAGTCCCGCCCGACGATGAAGCTCGCCACCGTGGCCACGCTGCCGCCGAAGTTCAGGGTCGCGACGTCCTTCGCCCCCTCGACCTGGATCTCGCCTGCCGTTCCGCCGGCCTGGCGGCGCGCGTCATTCAGCATCCGCACTCCTGTCGCACCCACCGGGTGTCCGCCCGAGAGCAGCCCGCCCGAGGGGTTCACCGGGATCGATCCGCCCATCTCCATGCGGCCGTCCTCGATGGCCTTCCAGCCCTCGCCGGGCGCGGTGATGCCGAGGTGGTCGATGGCCATGTAGCCGCTGATCGAGAAGCAGTCGTGCAACTCGATGGCCGAGAGCTGCTCTGGACCGCTGATGCCGGCACGGGTGTACGCATCAGTGATGGTCGCGCGCAGGTGCGGAAACAGGTACTCGCTGTCTACCGAGGCGCGCAGCTTCTCATCCAGCGCCATGGTCGACGTGTGGTGGCCCCAGCCCTTGATCCGCGGCGGCAGCCCGTCATGCCCACGCCGAGCAGCCCAGCGCTCGGCGAAGTCGTGGCTGGCCAGGATCACCGCACTGGACCCATCGCTGATGCGCCCGCAGTCGCTCTTGCGCAGCGACCCCTGCACGAGCGGATTCGCCTCGTCATCAGCTGCGTACGAGGCCACGGTCTCGACCCAGTCGCGAGTCTGCGCGAGCGGGTTGCGACGGGCGTTCTCACGGCTGTTCTGCACGAGCCGGCCGAGGTGCTCGGTGGTCATGCTGCCGTAGCGGCGGTGGATCTCATCGGCGATGCGGTCGAAGGCGGTCGGCCAGGCGAGCTGACCGAGGTCCTCGCGGGAGCGCCAGCTCGCGCAGCCGAGGTTGTCGGCGGCGACGGTGCCCGGCACGTTGCGCATCTGCTCGACGCCGACGGCCAGCACGACGTCGTAGAACCCGGCCTCGATGTCGGCCATCGCGCCGAGTGCGGCCATGCTGCCCGAAGCGCACGCCGCCTCATGGCGGGAGGAGGGCAGATCACGCCACTCATGTGTCACCGCTGGCACCATCGCCCCCAGGTGCGATTGCCCGGTGAAGAACTCGCTGGAGTGGTTGCCGACATGGGCGCGCTGCACCTCTGAGGCGTTGATGCCGGCATCCGCCACGGCACCGAGCGAGGCCTCTCGGATCAGCTCGAAGATGCCGTCGCCGATGCCTTCGGCGGCGACGTTGCGCCGGAAATCGGTCTGGGCACCGCCCAGCAGGTACACGCCTCTACTGCTCATGTTCACTCCTTCTGAAATCCGGTCACGCCTCACGCGAACGACTCGATGACGACCGCCGTCGCGAGACCCAGCGCAGCCGGGATCGCGACCAGGCCGTAGCCGCCGCCCTTGCGGCGCAGCTGGTCGAGTGCGTTGGCGATGAGAACGCCGCCGCAGGCGCCGAGCGGATGCCCGACAGCGATGGCCCCGCCGTGCGCGTTCACGATGTCGGGCGAGACGCCCAGCTCGCGGGTCAGCAGCAGCGGTGTGACCGAGAACGATTCGTTGACCTCGATGACCGACAGGTCACGCGCGCTGATGCCGGCGCGATCGAGGGCCCTGCGGGCGGCCGGTGCCGTGGCCTCCAGGCCCGGTGAGCGCACAGCGGCCTGACCCCAGCCGAGCACCTGACCGCTGGGATCCTGCCCTGCCGCCCCCGTCTCGGAGGCCAGCACGATGGCGGCGGCCGCATCCGAGAACTGCGGGGCGGTGCCGACGGTGTGCAGCCCGCGGTCCGCACCGCGGACGATGCCCAGGTGACGCTCGACGCGCTCCCACAGCGGGTCGTCCGCGAACAGCGGCGGGAGCGCCGCCAGCGCCTCGATGGTCGTATCGGGCCGAGCGCCCTCGTCGTGGGCGAGCTCGGCGCCAGAGGGTGTGGTCACGGCGATCGATGACTCCCACGCGGGTGCCGCGCTCGCGAGCAGCTGCGACCGCAGGCCGTACTCGTCGAGCTCGGCGCGTGAGAAGCCGGCGCGGAAGGCGGCCGCATCCGCCGACACCCCGATCGAGACGAAGCCGGTGATCTCGCCCTCGGTCGGGTCGAGCGCGAACGTGGGCCGGTCGGCCAGCATCGGCACGCGTGACATGGATTCGACGCCGGCCGCCACGACGACGTCCGCCCCGCCGGAGCGCACCTGCGCTGCGGCCGATGCGACAGCATCCAATCCCGATCCGCACAGCCGCGACACCACACCGGCGGGAACGGTGTCCCAGCCGGCGTGGATCGCAGCCACTCGCCCCACGTCTCCGCCCTGATCCCCGACGACCGTGCTCACGCCGACGACCAGGTCGTCGATGCGCTCGGGTGACAGCCCGCGCGAGCCGAGCTCGCGCAGCACGACGGCCAGCAGCTCGGCGGGCGAGAGCCCGGCCAGCGTGCCGCCATCACGGCGCACCCGCGCGCGGGGCGTGCGAGCGGCGTCGAGGATCAGGGCGCGGTTCATGCGGTCGCCTCGACCAGCGCCTTGCGCAGCTCGGTCTTGACGACCTTGCCGACAGGGTTGCGCGGCAGCACGTCGATCACGCGCAGCTTCTCAGGCAGCTTGTACGAGGCGATGTGCTGGTCGCGCAGGAACGCGACGAGCTCGGGCAGCTCCAGCGTCTGCTCGGGGTGCAGCGCGACGAACGCCGCGACCTTCTCGCCCAGCGTCTCGTCCTCGTCGCCGACGACGGCGACATCAGCGACCGACGGGTGCCGCATGATCAGCGTCTCGAGCTCGACAGGGGCGATGTTCATGCCGCCGCGGATGATGATGTCCTTCGCGCGATCTACGTAGCGCACGTACTCGCCGTTGTCGCCCGCGATCTCGAAGATGTCGCCGGTCTTCAGGTAGCCCTGGTCATCGAACGGGTTCCGCAGGGTTTCGGCGTTCAGGTAGCGCGCGAACAGCTGCGGGCCGCTGATGTGCAGCTCGCCAGGCACGCCGGGCTCGGTGATCTCCTCGTCGGTCTCGAGATCGTAGATCTTGACGTCAGCCCACTTCGAGAGCTCCATCGACCACTCCCTGCCCTCTGCCCCGTAGCGGGGGAAGAACCGCGCGCGGTCATCCGGGTCGGGCAGATCCACGCTGCTCGAGAGCAGACCGACGCCTTCGTTGGAGCCGAAGAAGTTGATGATCGGGATGTTGAAGCGCTCCTGCCATCCGCGCACCATCGCCGGGTTCAGCGGAGCGGAGCCCGAGCCGATCCGCGTGAGGCTGGTGAGGTCGATCTTGCTCAGCAGGTCCTCGTTGTGCAGAAGCATCGACAGCAGCGCCGGCGGCGCCAGCGTGTAGGTGACGCGCTCGCGGGCGATCTGTCCGAAGAACGTCGGTGCATCGAACGGGTGGTGCTGCACGAGCACGCAGCCAGTGCGCACCCACGGCAGCAGCATGGCGCAGATGCCGGCCATGTTGATCATCGGGAAGGCGTTCAGGATGACGTCGTCCTCGGTGGTGTCCGAGGCGTCCTGGCAGACCTTGCTGAAGACCAGCCAGTCGTAGTGCGCGCGCATGATGCCCTTCGGCACCCCCTCGGTGCCTGAGGTCCAGCAGATGGTCACGCAGTCGTTGGGGTCGTTCGGGTTCGCGGCGCGGTAGGCGGCCGCAGCGGCCTCGTCCGCCTCGGTGGCCGCGGCGGGGAAGAGATGCGTCACCCCGGTGCTGTCCTCGCAGAGGGCGTCCTCGGCCAGTCCGTAGCTGAAGATCTCGCGGACGGTCGGCAGCTGATCGCGCAGTCGCGCGAAATCGTCGGCCGGGTGACGCTCGCCGAACGCGCGGGCGGCGATCACCCAGTTGAACTCGGCAGCGTTGCCCATCGTGGTGATCTCGTGGTCGCGGTACTGCATCGCCAGCGGCGTGGCCGTCGCCCCGAGAGCGAACACGGCGATGAGCGCTTCGGTGAGTTCGATGCCGTTGGCGAGCTGGATGCCGACCGTGTCGCCACGGCTCACTCCGGCCTCGGCGAGACGCGCGATGAGCGCAGTCACTTCGCTGCCGACCTCGCTCCAGCTCAGGCGCCGAGCGGCACCGCCAGCGAGGGCGGCGCGGTTGGCCGGGTCGACGATCGCCAGGGCGTCACCGCGGCGCGCGACAGTGTCGCGGAACATGCCGTCGATGGTCTCTGGTGTCCACTGGCCGTCCGCCACAAGGCGGTCGACGCGGGACTGCGGGTGCAGGTTCAGGCGGCTTTCGGACATCGGGTTCCTTAATGGTCGGGTTCGCACCGACTGCTCCGTCGGTGCGAACTCTGTGTGTGTGTGAGGCGGGTGTTCGGTCGGGTGGATCAGGACAGCTGGTCGGCGCGCACCCACGTGGCGTGGAAGCCGGCGGGAACGGAGGTGGGCAGCAGGATGCGGGCGACGGGACCAGCGGCCAGATCATCGGCCGCGAGCACGAGGATCTCACCTCGGCCCTCGATCTCATCGTTCACGAATGTGACGAGGTATCCGTCACTGTCGTGCTTCGAGGCGTCGCGCGGCGCGAACGGGCTCTCGGAGCCCCAGCGGCCAGCGCCGAACTGGTAGCTCTCCTTCTCGCCGGTGGTCGAGTCGTAGCGCACGATGCCGTCGAACAGCAGCGTCGGCTCGTTGGCCAGACTCATGTTGTACGAGTAGCGGTGCGGCACGCCCACGATGCGCTGATCCATGCTGGGGAACTCGATGTTCTGGTCGTCGATGGGGCGCTCGGTGGTCTGCCCGGTGACGAGGTCGAACTCGTAGCGGTACAGCTGCGCGTCCAGGCGCATGTACGCCAGCATGTTCGCCAGCGGGTGATCGAAGGTGGACTGGTGTTGCGGGTTCTTCACCCGGCACACCTCCATGATGATCTTCGAGCCCTCTTCCCACGAGTTGACCACGTGGTAGATGTAGCAGGGCTTCGCCTCGAACCAGCGCACGTCGGCTCCGGTTCCGTAGCGCGGCAGCACCGCGAAGCGCGAGACCAGCGACTTGTCGTAGTAGATGCGGTACTTGCCGTTGCGCCTGGCCTCCTGGTCCTGCACGAGCGGCAGGTCCATCAGCACCGTGTAGTTCTCGGTCATGGCCATGTCGTGCGGCAGACGGGGGCCAGGCAGGTCGACCTGGGTGAGGTGGGTCTGCGTGCCGTCGGCGCCGATGATGCCGTAGCGCATGTAGTTCACGTCGGGGCCGTAGTCGAACCACAGCAGCTCTCCGGTGCGCTCGTCGGCCTTCGGGTGGGCCATCATGTCGCCGGCGAAAGTTCCGAGGAAGTCCTGTGCGCCAAGAGTCTCGAGCGACAGCGGGTCGACGGCGTACGGGTCGCCGCACAGGTACCAGGTGGCCAGCACCTGGCCGCGGTGGAAGATCAGGTCGGTGTTGGCGGAGTCCTTGATGCCGAGGCCGTGCCCGTTGCCGAACGGGTTGTCCTTGGGATCCTCCATCAGGCCCTTCCACAGCGACTTTCCTGCTGCGGACTCCTCGTGGAATGCCTTGGTGCGCACCCAGCGGTTGCGGTATCGCACCTTGCCGCCGTCGAAGTGCACCGCATGGATCATGCCGTCGCCGTCGAACATGTGGTACCTGCCCGGTGCCTCGAAGCGGCGGTTCGGCCCGTTGCGCAGGTACACGCCGTTGAGGTCCTTTGGCACTTCGCCGATGACCTCGAGGTCCTCGAGGGACAGCTCGTTCTGCACCGGGGCGTACACGCCGAGCAGGTACGGGTTGTCGATCGAGTTGTCGGCGCCGACGGCGCGAGCGACGGCGATCGGCTGGTCGGGGGTGTGCGTGGACATGTGGGTGACCTCGGGTTTCAGTCGTGCGACGGGCGCAGCGGACGGCGGGACTGGACGACGCGGAAGCGTCCGGTGACGAACGAGTCGTCGGTGAGCGTGGCGGTGCCTGCGGGGTTGAGTCCCGAGACGTGGAAGTCGCTGAAGGCGGCGGAGAAGTTGATCGGCATGGCGCCGGTGACGTTGATCGTCAGCGCCGCGCCGGCGGTCGCGAAGGCGTCTTCGGTGTCGGCGATCAGCGACTCGTCCGTTGAGTACAGGAATGCCGTGATGGCGCCGTACTTACGGGCATCCGACGCCGCGCGCCGCAGGCCGGTGCGCGCATCCGGCACCCGGATCAGGAACATGACGGGGCCGAAGCACTCCTGCGCGAACAGGTCGTGCTGCTCTGGGGTGACCCGCGCGATCAGCGGTGTGGTCGTGCGTGCGTCAGGGAAACCAGGGGCCTCCCACGCCTGCGGTGCGCGCAGCACAGTGGCGCGGTCGCGCAACGCGTTCGCGAGTGCGTCGAGTTCGCGCAGCGTGTTCTGGGACTGGATCGTGCCGAGCACCGCCGCCGCGCGGCGCGGGCTCGCCGAGACGGCTTCGATGGCGGTGAGGATGCCCGTCTCCACCTCTTCGGCGGTGAGCAGTCCGTCGGGTGTGTGCACGCCGGCATCCGGGATGTAGATGTTCTGCGGTGCGGTGCACATCTGGGCGGAGAACAGCGAGAGCGCTCCGGCGATCGCGCGCATCTCGTTCAGCGGGTCGGTGAACGAGTCGATCACGATGGAGTTGATGCCGGCGGTCTCGGTGTACACCCGCGCCTGGTGGGCGTTCTGCTCGACCCACGATCCGTAGCGCGGCGACCCGGTGAAGTCGACGATGCGCACGCCGGAGTGAGTGGCCAGCACTGAGGTGATCGGCTCGACAGCGCTGTCGACGGCGAGCTGCACGAGGTCAGGGTCGCATCCCACCTCGCTGAGGGTCTCGCGCATGACTGTCACCGCGAGCGCCATCTGCAGGACCGACGACGGGTGCGGCTTGAGGATGACGGCGTTGCCGGTCATCAAGTTGGCGAACACCGACGGGTAGACGTTCCAGGCCGGAAAGCTCGCGCAGGCGACCACCAGCGCCGTGCCGAGCGGCACGATCCGGTAGTTCTTCTCGAGCGAGACGACGTCGTCGCCGAAGCGCTGCTCCCACGTTGCCGAGGTGGGGATGCGCGAGAGGATCTGCCACGCGGCGGCGATGGCCTCGAGTCCCCGATCGAGGGCGTTGGTGCCGCTGCCGGACTGGCTCATTCCGCGTCCCTGGCCGGTGGTGTGCATGGCCGCCAGCCCGAGCACGACGTTGTCGGCGAACAGGCGCTCGACCATCTCGATGCTGACGGCCGCACGCTCATCGATCGACAGCGCGGTCCACGCCGGGCGGGCCGCATCGGCACAGGCGACTGCGTCTTCGGCACCCACCCGCGGGTAGCTGATGCCGAGCGGCTCGCGCGTCCATGGCGAGGTCTCGTCGTCCTGCCTGGTCTCGACTCCGGCCTGTCCGGCCACACCGCATGTCGAGCCGAGCAACGCGTCGAATGCCGCGCTGGCGTCATCACCACGCAGGCCGGAGGGCTCGCGCCCGGTGAACGCGCTGTAGGCGGCGCGGCTGTTCAGCGCGCGCACGGCAGCGTCGAGCCGGTCGCTGTGGCGCGTGACCAGCTCGGTCCGGGTGAGCGCCGTCGCCGCTGCGGTGTCGGTCGAAAGTGCTGTCGTCATCGTCATCGAGAACTCCTCTGGCAAGTACCATAAGCGAAGTCAGGGGCTACGGCAAGCCGTTTTCTCCGGCCAGCCTTCAGAGCATCAGCTGCGTGCACCGGAACAGCGCGATGCGTAGCCCGTCTTCGTCGAAGACCTCGGCGTCCCACACCTGGGTGCGTCGTCCGCCGTGCGCGAGCGTCGCCACGGTGCGCACGTGGCCGGACCGTGCGGTGCCGAGATAGGAGGTCTTCTGCTCGAGCGTCGTGAAGCCGGATGTCCCCTCGGGGAGCGACAGTCGGCATCCGAGTCCGCAGGCCGTGTCGGCGAGTGCCACGACGGACGCCGCGTGCAGGTACCCGTTCGGGGCGAGCACGGCCGGCGTCACCGCCATCTCGGCCTCGATGCGTCCCTCGCCGATGGCGGTCACAGTGATGCCGAGCATGCCGGGCAGGCGGCCGGCGCCGAGCTCGGTCAGCTGCTCTGGCGTCGCATCAGTCGGTGTCGGGCGCGGTGCGCGGTCGTCAGTCATCCTGCACCTCCAGCGCGATCGCGATGCCCTGTCCGACGCCGATGCACGCGGTCATGATCCCAAGTCCGCCGCCGCGCTCGCGCACGGCGTGGGCGCAGTCGATCAGTGCGCGGGTCGCCGAGGCGCCGAGTGGATGCCCGAGTGCGATCGCCCCGCCATGCGGGTTGACCTGCACGTGTGCCGGCGGCTGCAGCTGCTGCAGGCAGGCGAGCACCACGGCGGAGAATGCCTCGTTGATCTCGAGCACGGCGACATCGGCGAGCGTGCGATCCAGGCGCTGCAGCAGCTTCCGCGTCGCGGCCACCGGTGCCAGCGCGAAGCGCTCCGGCTCGACGCCCACGACAGTCGAGCCGACGATCTGGGCGAGTGGCGGAGTGCCCGTCTCGACCAGGCGGCGTCCGGAAGCGACGAGCGTCGCGGCCGCACCGTCGCTGAGGGGCGAGGAGTTGCCAGCAGTGACGGCGCCCGCAGTCGAGAACGCGGGGGAGAGGGCCGCCAGCGCGTCCGCACTCGTGCCGGGTCGGATGCACTCGTCGCGCTCGAGGCCCTCCACTGCGAGCACGCGGCCGTCGTGGAATCCGGCATCCCACGCGGCGGCGGCGCGCTGGTGCGAGCGCAGCGCCCACGCGTCCTGCGCCGTACGGTCGAGGCCGAGCTCTTCGGCGATCAGCTCGGCCGAGCGGCCGAGTGACTCCACCCACGGTGCGGGGAATGCCGGATTGATCATGCGCCAGCCGACGGTGGTCGGCACGAGTTCCGGTCGCACCGGCAGTCGGTCATCAATCGGGGCGAGCACGTGCGGGGCGCGGCTCATGCTCTCGACGCCGCCGGCGATCACCAGGTCGGCATCGCCCGAGCGGATCGCACGCGAGGCCTGCACGATGCTCTCGGCACCCGAGCCGCACAGTCGGTTGACCGTCGTCCCGGGGGTCGACACCGGCAGCCCCGCCAGCAGTGCGGCCATGCGCGCCACGTTGCGGTTGTCCTCGCCGGCGCCGTTCGCATCGCCGAGGATCACATCATCCAGCCCGCCGGCGACGAGATCGGCGTTGCGCTGCGCGAGCGCACGCATCGGGATCGCGGCCAGGTCGTCGGTGCGGATGCGTGAGAGAGCGCCGCGGAACCTGCCGAATGGCGTGCGCACCGTGTCGACCAGGTACGCGTGATCCTCGCCTGCAGACGTCATCGTCATGCTGTTCGCCCTTTCTCAAACTTCGTTTATAGTACCTGTTGTGAACACAGTGGTCACCACAGTGGTGTGGGATGGATGTCGGACGATCGGCGATGTCGTCGACGCCGCCGCACGCCTGCACACACGCCGTGTCGCCGTCCGCGACGCGCAGGGTGAGCTCACGTTCGCCGAGCTGCGCTCGCGCGCGCACCGGCTGGCCGATTCGCTGCTGCGCGCAGGGCTGCTCCCTGGCGACCGTGTGCTCGAGGCCGTCCCGAACAGCACCGATGTCATCGTCACCGATCTGGCCCTCGCTCTGGCGGGCCTCGTGCGGGTGCCGCTGAACCCGCGACTCGGCTCGAGGGAGTGGCGCGCGATCGCGTCCGACAGCGGTGCCCGCGCGCTCATCGTCGACGACCGCATTCGCGGCGCCGACGGGGAGCGGATCACGCACGAGCTGCGCACCGAGACCACCGTGCGGGTGGATGCCGGGGAGCTTGATGCCCTGGTCGCCGCCGGATCGGTCGACGCGCGACTGCCGACCTCAAGCCCCGACGATCTCATCGGCCTGGCGTACTCCTCCGGCACCACCGGCACGCCCAAGGGTGCAAGGCGCACGCACCGGATGCGGCTCGCCTCGATGCGGGCGATGCTGCGCGACGTCCTCGCCCCCACCGGCGACGTCGACGCGTACCTGCACGCAGGTCCCGCCATCCACACCAGCGGGCTGTTCGTCCTGCCGATGCTGGCGCTCGGCGCCGTGCAGGTGATGGCGCAGCATCCGACGCCTTCTGCGATCGCTGCGACGATCGCGGCCGAGCACATCACGCATCTCGCCATCGTCCCCAGCGTCATCGACGCCCTCACGCGGCTGCCGCAGGCAGAGCGCTCGGCTTTTGCGGGGGTGCGGATGCTGGCCTACGCCGGCGCCCCGATGGCGCCGGTGCTCATCCGGCGCGCGGCCGAGCTGCTCACCGATCGGCTCGTGCAGTACTACGGGCTCGTCGAGGCTATGCCGCCGCTGACCGTGCTCACCATCGATGACCATCGCCGGGGTCTGCGCGGCGCACCGCGCCTTCTGACCTCAGCCGGACATGTGGTGCCAGGTGTCCGCATCGAGATCCTCGGCGGCGAGAGCATCGGCGAGGTCGCCGTGAGCGGGCCGATGGTCACCGCGGGCTACTGGAACGCCGCCGAGCGCACCGACCTCGGCAAGGCCGTTCAAGGCGGGGCGCTGCTCACCGGAGACATCGGCACGCTCGAGGGCGACGTCCTCTGGCTCACCGATCGGCGCAGCGACATGCTGATCAGCGGTGGGTACAACGTGTATCCGAGCGAGGTCGAGGTCGCAGTGGCATCGTCTGCGGGCATCCGAAGTGTCGCGGTTGTCGGGCTTCCCGACGAACGGTGGGGACAGCGCATCGCGCTCGCCTACACGACCGCCGGCGGCGACGATCTCAGCGACGCCCAGCAGCGCGAGCTGGGCGACCGCCTCGCGCACCTGGCCAGGCACAAGCGTCCCAAGGTGTGCCGGCACCTCTCCGAACTCCCCCTCGGCGCAACAGGCAAGGTCGACCGCCGCGCCGTGGTCTCCCGACTTCTCGAACTGCAGGCCACCGAGGCTGCACCCGCTGATGAAAGGCCCGTGACGCAATGACACCCTCCGACCTCCTGGCGCGTCTTCGACTCCCCGTTGTCGCAGCCCCGATGTTCCTCGCCTCCGGCCCCGAGCTGGTGATCGCCGCCAGTCGTGCCGGCATCGTCGGGTCGTTCCCGACGCCGAACTGCCGCACCGTCGAGCAGCTCGATGACTGGCTGACGCAGATCACGACGGCGCTGGATGCCGAACCGGAGGCTGCGCCGTGGGCGCTGAACCTCATCACCCACTCGACCAACGCCCGACTGGGTGACGACCTCGAGATGGTCGCGAAGCACCAGCCGCCGGTCGTCATCACGGCGCTCGGCTCGCCGAAACCGGTCATCGAGACGGTGCATGCGTACGGTGGCATCGTGCTCGCCGACGTCGTCTCGCTGAAGCTCGCGCGAAAGGCGGCGGATGCCGGCGCCGACGGCCTGGTGTGCGTCTCGACCGGTGCCGGCGGACACACCGGCCACCTCTCGCCGCTCTCGTTCATCGCCGCCGTGCGGGCGTCGTTCGACGGCCTCGTGTGCGTCGGTGGCGGGATCGCCACCGGTGCGGGCATCGCCGGTGCGGTCGCCGCCGGTGCGGATCTCGTCTACATGGGCACCCGCTTCCTCGCTACTCCCGAGAGCATCGCCATCGAGGAGCACAAGCAGATGGTGGTCGACAGCGGCATCGACGACCTGGTCGTCTCGGCGGCGGTCACAGGCACCCCGGCGTCGTGGCTGCGTCCGTCGCTGGAGGCCGTCGGCATCGATCCGTCGAGTGCCGGCGCGATCGACCGCAACTACTCGTCGGAGATGTCGAACATCCGCCGCTGGAAGGACACCTGGGCGGCAGGGCAGGGGCTCGACAACATCAACGCGATCGAGACGACCGCCGAGATCGTCGACCGGCTGGAAGTCGAGTACGACGCGGCCTGGCAGCGCGCCGGCCGCGCGCTGAATGTCGGGCCGCCGGATCCGCTGAGACCGTGGTGCGCTGAGTAGGCTGACGAGGTGGCCGCAGACGAGGGCTCCCAGGGGAGCGCGATCGGGACGGCGCTTCTGGCGCTGGGTGATCGCTGGAACCTGCTGATCCTGCAGCGCGCCTTCGTCCTGCACACCCGACGCTTCGGCGACTGGCGTGACCAGCTGGGACTCAGCGAGTCGACGCTCGCCGCCCGGCTGAAAGAGATGGTCGCCGCCGGCCTGTTCGAGCGGGT
Organism: Microbacterium sp. H1-D42; assembly: GCF_022637555.1. Classification (NCBI taxonomy): domain Bacteria; kingdom Bacillati; phylum Actinomycetota; class Actinomycetes; order Micrococcales; family Microbacteriaceae; genus Microbacterium; species Microbacterium sp. H1-D42. Next base: position 733,838 of record NZ_CP093342.1, read on the forward strand.
GCCGTACGACGACAACGGCCGCAGTCGCGACGAATACCGGATGACCCCCCGCGCTCTGGAGCTGTGGAACCTGCTGCTGGCGATCTGGGGCTGGGAGCAGACCGCGCTGGCCGCGGTGGAGGATGCCCCGGTGCTGATGCATGACGTGTGCGGCGGTGCGCTGAACCCGGTGCTCGGCTGCGGGGTGTGCGGCACCGCCGGCATCACCGCCCGTGACACGAGAGCCGAGCGCGGAGCGCAGGCCGAGTTCGCGCGGATCAGCGTGCCGCGGCTGCATCGCCGTGCGCAGGAGCCGAGCGGCCCGATCGACCCGATGTCGTACTACCCCGAGACCATGGCGATCCTCGGTGATCGGTGGAGCACGGCGATCCTCGCGGCTGCCTTCCTCGGCATCCGCCGGTTCAACGCGTTCAAGGCTGAGCTGGGCATCGCGCAGTCGATCCTCTCGGACCGGCTGCGCCGATTCGTCGCCGAGGGCGTGCTGCACGAGCCTGACGAGGCGGGGGAGTACCGACTGACGTCGAAGGGCATGGCGTTCTTCCCTGTCTACGCGGTGCTGGTCGACTGGGCGCAGCGCTGGTACGGCGGCGATGCCGCCGATGAACTCACCATCAGCCACGTCGCCTGCGGCAACCGCCTGCAGCCCGTGCTGCTGTGCTCGGAATGCGGAGGGCAGCTGACGCGCAAGTCGGTGCACTTCGACTTGCGAGGGTCGGCGTGATCCCACTCAGCGAGGCGCAGCATCGGGCTGCGACCTCTGGTGAGATGCCGCAGCCCGAGAGCATTCGCGATGGGCTGTGGTCGGTGCCCATGCCGATGCCGGGTGCGCGTCTGGCCTACAACCTCGCCGCGGTCTGCATCGCGCCGAGTGGTGCTGTCAGCGTCGTCGACCCAGGGTGGGAGGCGCCGGGTTCGGCGGATCTGCTCGACGCCTTCCTGCAGACGCGGGGAGCCCGCATCGAGGACGTGCAGAACATCATCGTCACGCACGCGCATCCCGATCACATCGGCTCGGCCGAGAGCCTGCGGCAGCGCAGCGGCGCACAGGTCGTGATGCATCGGCGCGAACAGCAGTCGATCGACGTCGGCGCCACCGGCACGCTGGGACTGAGCGAGCGGATGCGGGAATGGGGCGTCGCAGAGTCGATGACCTCGGTGCTGGTGGAGCGGATGCATGCGGCCGAGCTCGCCGGCGGTGCGCTGGCGCACGCCGATCTTCTCGTCGACGACGGCGACCTGCTGCCCGTCGAAGGGCTCGAGTGGAGGGTGCTGCACACGCCGGGGCACACCCCAGGGCACATCTGCCTCGTCGACGCCGAACACGAGCTGATCCTCACCGGAGACCACGTGCTGCCGATGGTGTTCCCCGGCGTCGGTCTCGGCGCGGATCTGGGCACGAACGCGCCCGACGACTACCTGCGGTCGCTGCGACGGCTGGCGCCTTTCGACGATTTCGAGGTCGTCCCCGGTCACGGTTACCGGTTCCGCGGGCTTCGCGAGCGGCGGTCGGATGCTGCCGCGCACGCGCTGCAGCGCGCGCAGGAGGTCGAGAAGGTGCTGCGCGAAGACCCGGGGGCGAGCACCTGGGATGTCGCATCGCGGCTCACCTGGAAGGGCGGGTGGGCGCGCGTGAGCTCGGGATGGATGCTGTACTCAGGGCTCGTGCAGACGTCGATGTACCGCGAGTTCGTGGCGTCGGACGGCATCGCGCGGCACACCCACGCGTAAGCTCGAACGTTATGGCAATAGGCGCGATGATCCACACGTTCGATGTGCAGCTGGCCGACGTCGATCGCGGGGTCTACGACGAGCTCACGCTGCGGCTCGCACGGCACCCGTCCGAGACCGACGCCTACATGCTCACCCGTCTGCTGGCCTACTGCCTCGAATTCGAGGAGGGCATCGCCTTCACCGAGGGCGTCGCCGCCACCGACGAGCCGGCCGTGCTCGTGCGCGATCTCACCGGTCGCGTGACCGCATGGATCGAGGTGGGAGCGCCGGACGCCACCCGCCTGCACTACGGCAGCAAGCTCGCCGACCGCACCACGATCTACACCTACCGCGAGCCCACGAAGGTGCTCGCGCAGTGGGCGGGCAAGACCATTCACGACGCGGATGCCATCGTGCTGCACAGCTTCGATCCTGGTTTCCTCGATGACGCCGCGGCAGCGCTCGCGCGCCGCAACACCATGACGCTCTCGCGCACCGAGGGGCAGCTGTACCTCGAGCTGAACGGCACGCCCCTGAGCTCAGCCGTGCACGACTTCCCAATCCAGTAGTCGGAGCCAGAACTGGTGGTCGTTCGGGCTCACGGGGTCGCGGCGACCGTGGCATCCGATTCGGCGGTCTCGACGGGATTGCGGCGAATGCCGATCCACGACACGACGCCGCCAGTCGCGAACAGCGCGGCGGTGACCACGGCGGCGCTGTGGAAGCCGTCGAGGTCGAGCATGCCGCCGACGATCGTCGAGAGCATCGCCACCACGATCAGGCCGGCCACGCGCGAGATCGCGTTGTTCACCGCCGAGGCGATGCCGGAGTGGTCGGCGTCGATCGCGCCCAGGATCGCCGAGGTCAGTGGGGCGACGGTGAGCGAGAGTCCGAGGCCGAGCACGATCATCGCCGGCAGCACCTGCCACCAGTAGCTGAAGTCCTCGTCGACCGTGAGCAGCAGCATGGCCCCGACGGCCATCAGCAGCGGACCGACCGTCATGAACAGGCGCGGCCCGAGCCGTCCCGCCAGCCCTCCGACGCGCGAGCTGAGCAGGATCATCAGGATGGTGATCGGCAGGCTCGCGAGCCCTGCCGCGGTCGCGCTGAGGCCGGCGCCCTGCTGCAGGTACACGCTGACGACGAACCCGTTCAGTGACAGCGCCGCGTAGACGAACAGCGTCGCCAGGTTGCCCCAGCCGAAATTGCGCACGCGGAACAGCGAGAGCGGCATCATCGGCGCGGCCTCGGTGCGCTGGCGCAGCAGGAACAGCGCGAACAGGACCACACCGCCGACCGCGGGGATCCAGATGGCCGGTGATCCCCACCCCAGATCGGGCTGTTCGATCAGTGCGAAGACGACGGCGCCGAGGCCCACCGCGCACAGTGCTCCGCTGAGCCAGTCCACCCGGCCGCCGCGGGGATGCTCGGGCAGATGCAGCCGGCCGAGCAGCACCAAGGTCACCGCGATCGGTATGACGTTGATCAGGAAGACGAAGCGCCAGGACAGGAAGTCGACGAACAGCCCTCCCATCAGCGGGCCGACGACCATCGCACCGGTCGTGAAGGCGGTCCAGATGCCGATGGCACTTGATTGCAGCTCTCCGCGCATGGTCGCGGTGATGAGGGCAAGCGAGCTCGGCACCAGCAGCGCTCCCGCCGCCCCCTGTGCGGCGCGCGAGATGATGAGGGTCAGCGGGTCGAGCGCCGCGGCCACCGCGACCGACGAGATGCCGAAGGCAATCAGGCCGATCCGCATGATGAGCACCCGGCCGTACGCATCCGAGAGCGAGCCCGCGAGCAGGATCAGCGCGCTGAGGGTGATGAGATAGGCATCCACCGCCCACTGCTGCGTCGTGATGCCGCCGCCGAGATCCGCGCTGATCGCGGGCAGGGCGACGGTGACCACGGTTCCGTCCAGGAACGTGACGAACGAGGCGATGATCGCGATCGTGACGACCAGTCGCTGCAGCGGCGCGAACGAAGGCACAGCCTGAGACTACTCCCGGCCATCGACGCGGGGGCCGCACGGGCGTAGCCTGGCGTCAGGCGGGACGACCTGCCCCGCTCTGAGTCGGTGCGAGCCGAAGACGGAGGCGGTGCGCGGTGGACGCGATGATGATGGATGCCATGGCATCTGAGATGAAGATGCCAGGCACGGAGATGATGGACATGCAGGTCTGGCAGGCCTGTATGGATGCCTGTTCGGCGTGCGAACAGGCGTGCACGGTCTGCTCGACGCAGATGATGGACTGCAGCGTCGCCTGCATGAACTGCGCAGACATGTGCAACACGATGATGCGCTCGATGATGCGAATGCAGGGGATGACCCCGGCCTCGATGATGGCCATGCTCGACGCGTGCATCGCGATGTGCCAGATGTGCATGGACGAGTGCATGCCGCACGCCGAGCACGACGAGGTCTGCCGGATGTGCGCTCAGGCGTGCAAGGCCTGCATGGACGCCTGCATGGCCGTGCGCGAATCGATGATGAAGATGGCGTCCTGACGCGGCACCAGGACCTTGATGCCGCCGGTCAGCTGATCGGCTCCAGCACGAAGACCGGGATCACACGTTCGGTCTTCTGCTGGTACTCCTCGTAGTGCGGCCACACCGCGTTCGCGCGCGCCCACCACTGCGAGCGCTCGTCGCCGTCGAGCTCGCGCGCGACGTAGTCGGCGACCTCTTCGCCGTCCTGCAACTCGACATGCGCGTTCTTCTTCATGTTCCAGTACCAGGCGGGATGCTCCGGCGCGCCGCCGCGCGACGCGACGACCGCGTACTCGCCGTCGTGCTCCACGCGCATCAGCGCGGTCTTGCGCAGGCCGCCGGTCTTGGCGCCCACCGTGGTCAGGACGATGACGGGCTTGCCCTGCATTTCGTTCGCCTCAGCGCCGCGCGACGCCTCGAACGTCTCGGCCTGCGTGCGTGCCCACTCCGATGTGCTGGGAAGATACTCTCCGTGCAATGGCATGGTTCGAGCCTAACCCGACTGTCAGCCGTGGGCTCTCAGCGTGCGACGTTGTACTGCACGACGTTGTACTGCACGACGTTGTACTGCGCGCCGCCGATCGCCAGCACACCGTAGGCGTCGTGCAGCGCGACGGGCGTGCCGGCGGCAGCTTCCAGCGCCGCGCCGCCCGCGTTCCAGATGACGTGCAGGTCGCCGTCGAGAGTGCGCAGCTGCAGGACGCCGGATGCTGCATCAACAGCATCCACGATGGCATCCACCCACCCGAGCGGCGTCGCCGATGCCATCCGCGCCTGGATCAGGTGCAGCGCGTGGCCAGGGGCATATGAGGAGCAGACGTCGCCGAACTCGCACATGCACGCCGCACGCTCACGCACCTCGAGGGGCGAAAGGCGAGTCAGTGGCGTGTTCACGGGAGTCCTCCTCAGGAATCGGATTCTCCGAGGCTACGTCCGGTTCGCGCTGCGGTCGATCTGCGCCGAAATGCGGCGAAACACAGCCGCCTCAGTCAAGGTCAGCAGCAGTCACAAGGTCAGCAGCAGGATGGCGCCGGTCACCGCGAGTCCGATGCCGATGCCAACGGCGATGCCGCGAGCCTGGCGGATCAGCAGCAGCACCAGCATCGCGAAGGCCAGGATTCCCAGCGGCCACGCCATCAGCTGCACGGTGCTCTGCGGTCCCGCGAACGGAAGGGCGAACGACGAGAACCCCATCCACCCCGCAGCGATGAGCACGCCGATCACGACCGACCAGACCCGCTTGCGCATCGGCACTGGAGGCAGTGCTCCATTCCAGCCATTGCGGGCCCGCGTGCGCGATTCGCTCGTCGCGGGCGTGGTGCTGCCGGCGGGTGTGGTGCGGTCAGTGGGCGCGGAGGTGTCCATGATGTTCTCAGTCTGACTGGCGCGGCGATGCGGCACCTGAGAGCCGCGGACGTCGCGCCGGGTGTACGCTCGTCGGATGCATTCGGAGCAGGAGAAGGTGATCGTCGGCGCATCTCGCGCCGACGGCAGAGGCTGACGATCAGCCGGTGGCGGACCCCGTCACCGGGCATTCGTCGCACCCGGCATCCGATCGGGCCTTCCTTCTCCTCTTCTTCGCCGCCTGACTCGGCGGCCGTACCGAAAGCACCTCATGCTCCCTCTTGACGAGCGCGCCATCCGCGCGTCCTTCATCAACGCCTCCCGCAAGGAGGTCTCGGTCCTGAACCTGCCCGCAGGGTTCGACGAGATCGACTTCGACCGGCTCGACTTCCTCGGCTGGTTCGACCCGAAGCTGCCCAAGCGCGCCTACGTCATCGCCATCGTCGACGACAAGCCGGTCGGCGTGGTGCTGCAGCGCACCGATCAGCGCACGGCGGCCAGGGCGCAGTGCTCGTGGTGCGACGACGTGACGCTCCGCAACGACGTGCAGTTCTTCTCGGCACGCAAGGCCGGACCCGCTGGACGCAACGGCGACAGCATCGGCACCCTGATCTGCGAGAACTTCGGCTGCTCCGACAACGTGCGCCGGCTGCCTCCGCTCGCCTACGAGGGCTACGACAGAGAACTCGCTCGAGACATGCGGATGCTGCGACTGCGCGAGCACGTCGCGGCGTTCCTGCACGAGGTGGGCTGACCGCCGGACTCAGGTCGTGGAGCGCGCGTGGGCGAGCGCGGGCGCTGACAGCTGCTTCGACAGATCCTGGAACACGGCCACGCTGCGTGCCCCGGGCCAATCAGCCGGCAGCAGCTCGGGTGCGAGCCCGGGATCGACGTAGGGCAGCACTCGCCAGCTGTCGATCAGGCGCACGTAGGCGTCGAAGGGCTGCGACTGATCGAGTGCGTCGGTGGATGCCAGGAAGCGGTCGTGCTCGGCGCGCAGCGCCGTCAGGTCCCACCAGTCGGCCACGGCTTCGGCCAGCGGGCGCGGCGGTACAGGGTCGGACGTGCGGAACAGGGTGGCGAACTCGCGCGCAGCGACCTCGACGAGCAGCTCTTCGACCTCGTCGGCCAGGTGGCCAGGCACGATCCACAGTCCAGGGGCGATGGAGCCGGCCCCCAGGAACAGCAGACGCCGGCGCAATTGGTGGCGCACGTCTCGCCTGGTCTCGGGGATGGTGGCTGATATCAGCATCCACTCGTCGCCCCGCGCCATCGTGCGCACCTGGAAGATGCGCCGGTCACCGCGCTCGAGCATCGACATCGCCGCCGGGTTGAGCGCGTAGCCGCGCGTCGCCGTCGGCAGCAGCAGACCTTTCTGCTTGATGCGGGCGATCGCGGTGCGCGCCTGCGGGGCGGGGATGCCGAGCTCACCGCCCAGTCGAACCAGCGCCGCCGATGAGATCTCGCCGCCGAGCGGACGCAGGTACAGCCCGATCACCGTGCGCAGCAGCGAGGTGGCGCTGCCCGGTCGCGCCTCGATGTCATCGAGCACAGATCCCGCAGGTGAAAGTGCGGTCATGTCAGCAGGGCGTCGCGCACCGCGAGCACGCCCCGAAGGGTCTCCTCATGCGAGGTGCTCAGCGGCGACAGGCCGAGTCGGATGCCATCGGGGAAGCGGAAGTCGGGGATCACGCCGTCCGCCCACAGATCCTGCGTGACCTGCTGGAACGAGTCGTGCCCGATCGTGACGTGTCCGCCGCGGTGCGAGGCATCGCGGGTGGAAAGCAGACGCACGCCGAGCGGTACGAGCAGAGCGTCGTAGGCGCGCACCGCGAAGTCGGTCAGCGTGATCGACTTCGCCCGCACGGCGCCGATGCCCTCGGCCTCGATGAGATCGAGCATGCCCTGCATGGCGAGCATCGACAGCACCGGCGGGGTGCCGCTGAGAAGCTGTCGGATGCTGCCGACCGGTGCGTACTCCGGACCCATCGCGAAGATGTCGGCGGCGCCCCACCAGCCGTGGATCGGCTGGGTGAGGGCGCCCTGGTGCTCGGCGCGCATATAGCCGAAGGCCGGCGAGCCTGGTCCGCCGTTCAGGTACTTGTACGTGCATCCGACGGCCATGTCGACGCCCCACTCGTCGAGCTGCATCGGCACGACGCCCACGGAATGGCAGAGATCCCAGAGCATCAGTGCCCCGGCATCCTTCACCACCTTCGTGATCTGCGGCATGTCGGCCAGTGCGCCCGAGCGGTAGTCGACGTGGCTGAGAACGACGAGCGCGGTGCGCTCGGAGACGATGGATGCCACATCCGCCGCACTCACGCCCGTGACCGGGTCTGGCTGCACCCAGCGTAGGGTCGCGCCGGTCTCGTTCGCGACGCCGGCGGCGATGAACCGGTCGGTGGGGAAGTTGCCCGATTCGATGACGATCTCATCGCGGCCTGGGCGAGCGGCGACTGCCGCCCGCATGAGCTTGTACAGCATGACGCTCGTCGAATCGGCGACGACAGTCTGCCCTGCTGCGGCGCCCAGCGTGGCGCGGGCGATGCGGTCGCCGAGCTGCATCGGCAGCTCCATCCACTGCTCGTCCCACGAGCGGATCAGCCGCGTGCCCCAGTCGTCGCGGATGAACGCCGCGGCCTTCTCGGGCATATCGCGCAGTGGGCGGCCGAGCGAGTTGCCGTCGAGGTATGCGGTCACGCCGGGGGCGTCGGCGAATGCGGTGAGGTGGTGCGCCAGAGGGTCGGCGGCATCGAGCGTGCGGGCCTCGGCGAGCAGGGCGGCGTCGCGGGTCTCGGCATCGGTCATCATCTCAGGGCTCCAGATCGGTGGTGGTGAGTCGGCGCGCCCGGTTCGGGTCGGCGTCGGGAAGAAGCAGCAGGGGAGTGCCAGGGACGAGCGGGTCGGCGGGGTCGAGGGTGCTGAGCAGGTCGAGTCCGTCGATGCCGGCGGCGCGCAGCGCGTCGATCTCGGCCTCGCGCAGATCGACCGGTGTGGGGCCGTTGCCCATGTCGCTGCCGTAGACGACCTCGCCGCCGGCGGCGAAGAACCGCCGCACGTTGTCGGTGACGATCGCCAGGGCTTCGCCGTCGTGGATCGCCATCGTCGAGATCCACGAGGCGGATGCCGCCTGCTCGCCGATCTCGTCGTCGGTCAGCCGCTCCGAGAAGGGCGAGTGCGCGAGACGGGTGGCGCCGAGGCGCACGACGCGCTGGGCCTGGCCAGGCCCCTCGGCATGTGCGACCAGCGGAATGCGGTGCTCGGCGGCGAGGTGCGCGAGGGTGCGCAGCAGATCGTCCCTCAGCACCGGTCCGGCGTCGCTGTTGCCGACGATCTTCAAGAAGGAGACACCTTCGGCGGCCAGGTCCGCGACGATCGCGGCCGCGTCGTCGGCATCGATGATCTGGTGCACGGAGCCGGTCGGCGCCCAGTCCCGGTCGGACGGGTAGCCGCCGACGGCAGTCAGGAACGGTCCGGCGTAGCGGACGGTCAGCGTGTCGCGTTCGGCCAGGTCATCCGAGAGGTCGCTGATCCATCCGATCTCGGCGCCAAGATCGACGACAGTGCCAAGGCGCGACCCCAAAAGCCCCGCAGGGTCGATCAGCTGCAGGTGCACGTGGTGGTCGGTGAACAGACCGGTGATCAGGCCGGGCAGGCGGGCAGTGCCCGCGGGGGCTTCGTCGTCACTGAGACGCCAGCCGTGGGTATCCGACGTCAGCGTCCCCTCACGGACCGTCGCGCCATCGAAGAACCGGACCGCCTTCATCCAGCGCTCGGCTTTCCGATCTCGGTGCGCACGCTGTACAGCTCGGGGAAGAAGGTGAGATCGAGCGCCTTCTGCAGGAAGCCGACGCCGCTCGATCCACCAGTGCCGACCTTGTGGCCGATGGTGCGGGCGACGGTGCGCAGGTGGCGGAAGCGCCAGAACTGGAAGTTGTCCTCGACGTCGACGAACTCCTCGCACGCCTCGTACAGGTCCCAGTGCTCGCGCGGGTTCTCGTAGATCTCGCGGATCGCATCGACCAGCTCGGCGTTCTCGCGGTACGGCTGACGCACGTCGCGCTCCAGGACCTCACGCGGCACTGGCAGGCCACGGCGGGCGACGAAGCGCAGGAACTCGTCGTAGAGCGTCGGCCGCTCCCACTCCGCCGTGAGCATGGCGAGGTTCGCCGGGTGGTCGCGGAACAGGCCCAGCATCCGCTCGTTCTTGTTGCCGAGCGCGAACTCGACGCAGCGGTACTGCACCGACTGGAATCCGGAGGAGCTGCCGAGGTCGCCGCGGAACTCGGCGTACTCGGTGGGAGTGAGCGTGGCCAGCACGGACCACTGCTGGGTGAGCACCTCTTGGATGTGTTTGACGCGCGCGATGTGCTTGAGCGCCGCGCGCAGGTCGTCGCCCGCGAGCCGGTCGCGGGCGGTGCCGAGTTCGTGCTGCACGAGCTTGAGCCACAGCTCGGTCGTCTGGTGCTGGATGATGAACAGCATCTCGTCGTGGTGCTCTGGTTTCGATACCGGATGCTGCGCCGTGAGCAGCCGGTCGAGATCGAGGTACGAGCCATAGGTCATCCGATCCTTCAGATCGGTGACGATGCCTTCTTCCAGGGAGCGCTCATTGTCGGCCATCCCGAAAACATATCACTTTCGTGGCGGCCGTCACAGGGGTGAAATCTCACGATGTCTGAGGCCGTGGAGCAGGTGATCGAGCCCATACGAGAAGGCGGCGTCGACATCACCGCCGAGCCGGAAGGCGCCGGCCAGTTCCATCTGCAGGAACCCGGTTGCCCACGCGGTGAACAGACGCGCGGCATCGAGCGCATGCTCGTCGCCCACGCGGGCGCGTGCCGCGCTGACGACAGGGGCCGCGGCCCGCTCCAGCGCGGCGATCGGGGCGGATGCGGTGAACATCAGCCGAAATCCCTCTGGCTGCGCGTGTGCGTGGGCGCGATAGGCCCTGGCGAGTGCGGCGAGGTCATCGTCGGCGGTGGCCAGCAGTGTGCCGAGCTCGTCGATGATGGATTCCGCGACGGCCGACAGCAGCGCGTCACGGTCTCGCACGTGCTTGTACAGCGAGGGTGCGCGCACTCCCACCCGCTCCGCGACGGCCTGCATCGTCAGCCCCGCGGGGCCACGGGCTTCGAGGATCTCGCGACCTGCGGCGATGATCGCCGCGAACGATGTGCGCTGCGGTGTCGGCATCCGAACCTCCAAAGACTGTTGACATCACCCACGATAGCTACGTATCGTAGCCATCGCAAGAGTCAGCGCCACCAGCCCCCGGAGGAATGTCATGAAGCTCGCCCCGCACCTGCACAGACTCGGTAACGACATCGTCGCGTCGTATCTCGTCGACCTTCCAGGCGGCATCACGCTCATCGACGCCGGCCTGCCGGGGCATTGGAACGATCTGCAGCGGGAGCTGGAGGTGATCGGCCGCCCACTGGCCGACGTCCGCGGGCTCGTTCTCACGCACGGCGACTCCGACCACATCGGCTTCGCGGAGCGACTGCGCGTCGAGGCGGGTGTTCCCGTCTACATCCACGCGGCCGATGCCCATCGGGCGCGCACCGGTGAGAAGCCGAAGACGCCGATGGGGCCGGCGCGCATCCGGGCGACGCTGGGGTTCTTCGCCTATGGGCTGCGCAAGAACGCGCTGCGCACCCGATACGTGCAGGAGGTCGTCGAAGTCGCTGACGGCGATGTGCTCGACCTGCCGGGCGCGCCGGTCGTGATCGGCATGCCGGGGCACTCGCCCGGCAGCATCGCCGTGCACATCCCGGCCGTGGATGCGGTCTTCGTCGGAGACGCGCTGACCACCCGCCACGTTCTCACCGGCCGCGAAGGCGCCCAGCCCGCACCGTTCACGGATGAACCCGCCGAGGCGCTGGCCTCTCTCGACCGCCTCGCATCGCTGCCGGCAACCTGGGTGCTCCCAGGCCACGGCGCCCCCTGGCACGGCTCACCCACCGACATCGCGGCTTCGGTGCGCGCCGCCTGACCCGCTCCCGCTCCCACTCTCTTTCGGTCGAGAGCACGGGATCTCGCCGAGTGCACGGGATCTTGGCGTGAACGAGTCGTGCACTCGGCAGCATACGGTGCACTCGGCGATCAGTCAGCGTGCGGTGAGGATCTCCGCCGTCGTCGCCAGCGCGATCTGCGGGGGATAGAGGCCCATCACGTGCAGGGCCGCCGCGTGGTTCTCGGCGGTCGAGCCCGCGCAGGCGTCGGTCGCGATCGTGAGGCGTGCGCCGGCATCCGCACCAGCCAGCGCCGTCGACAGCACGCAGCAGTCCGTCGAGACGCCGGCGAGCACGACGTGCGCGCCGCGACCGACAACCTGTTCGATCTCGGCACCCCACTTGCCGAAAGTGGGCAGGTCGAGCGTCGGATGCTGAGACACGCCGCGCGCCGCGGGAACGAGGTCGTAGAGCGGATCGGATGCCGGCTTGTCGGCGAACGGCCACGCGTCGAAGTACTCGCCCCACGAGGTCGAACGGTCAGCCGTCGGCATCCACCGCGTCACCAGCACGTTCTCGCCGAAGCTATCGGCGAGCAGCCGGATGTTGGCCATCGCACCCTCGAAGAACGGCGACCCCCATTCGGAGTCCGGCGAAGCGAAGATGTTCTGCGGATCGATGATGACCAGCCACGAGGACTGCGTCACGCCTGCTCCTGCCGCCTGATCTTGCCCGCACGGGCGAACCAGGTCACCACGAACGACAGCACCAGGGCGACGAAGACGCCCACGTTGGCGAATGCCCACTCGCCGTCCTTGCCGCCGATGAGGAACAGCAGGTAGCCCTGCCAGTTGTTCCAGGCGGCCTCCTCGGCGAACAGGTTCACGACGAGGCCCCAGCCGATCACGCTGGTGGCGACCATCGTGAGCACCGACGTCCAGTCCCAGGCGCCGTAGCGGCCGTTCGCGTCGAACAGGGCATCCTCGTCGTAGTCCTTGCGGCGACGCAGGATGTCGGCGATGAGGATGCCGGCCCACGATGCCAGCGGCACGCCGAGGGTGATGAGGAAGGACTGGAACGGGCCGAGGAAGTCGGCGGCGAAGAACACGACGTAGATCGTGCCGAGCGTGAGGATGACGCCGTCGATGGCCGCGGCGCTCGGTCGGGGGATGCGAATGCCGAGGCTGATCAGCGTGAGACCGGACGAGTAGATGCCGAGTACCGCGCCCGAGACCAGCGCGAGCACCGCGGTCAGAAGGAACGGCACGAGCACCCAGATCGGCAGGATGGTGGCCAGGGCTCCGATCGGGTCGGCGCCGACAGCATCCATCAGCTTCGGATCAGACCCGGCCAACAGCACACCGAAGATGACCAGGATCACCGGGGCGATTGCACCGCCGAAGGTGTTCCAGAACACGATCGCACCGTCGGACGCCGTGCGCTTCTGGTATCGCGACCAGTCGGCGGCGATGTTGATCCAACCGAGGCCGAAGCCGGTCATCACCATCACCAGCGCACCGATCACCGCGCCCGTGCTGCCGTTCGGGATGGCCATCACAGCGGCCATGTCGATGTGGCTGCTGGCGAGGATGATGTACAGGATCGTGACGGCGCCGGTGATCCAGGTGAGCACCGACTGCATCTTCATGATGGTGTGGTACCCGAGCACGGAGGCCGCCACGATGAGGGCTGCGACCACGATCGTCGCGATGATCTTCAGCGCCACGCTGTCGCCGTCACCGCCGAGCTGGGTGATGACCGTCGCGGTGGCGAGCACCGCCATGATCGCCAGGAACGTCTCCCAGCCGATCGAGGTCAGCCACGAGACGATGCCTGGCACCTTCTGCCCATGCACGCCGAAGGCGGCGCGCGAGAGCACCATCGTCGGTGCGGAGCCGCGTTTGCCGGCGATCGCGATCAGGCCGCACAGGAAGAACGACACGACGATGCCGATGATCGAGACGAGCGTCGCCTGCCAGAACGAGATGCCGAACCCCAGCACGAACGAGCCGTAGCTCATGCCGAACACCGAGACGTTGGCGGCGAACCAGGGCCAGAACAGGTCGCGTGGCTTGGCGGTGCGGTCGGATTCAGGGATGATCTCGATGCCGACGCGCTCGATCAGCGCGGGGGTGTTGTCGCTCATGCCCTCATCCTGGCACCGACTCCGCCAGGCCGCGAGGATATCCGCGGCGGCTCAGCGCCCGAGCAGTTCGGTGACGGTGTCGATCGCGCCGTCCGCGATGCGGAAGAACGCCCAGGTGCCGCGCTTCTCGCGCTCGAGGAATCCGGACTGCACGAGGATGCGCAGGTGATGCGAGACGGTCGGCTGACTGAGGCCGAGCGGCTCCGTCAGATCGCACACGCACGCTTCGCGGTCGGCATGGGCCGAGATCATCGAGAGGATGCGCAGGCGCGCCGGATCGGCCAGCGCCTTCAGCGAGGCGGCGAGCGAGACGGCGTTCTCCTGGCTGATCGGCGCGCGAGTCAGCGGTGCACAGCAGGATTGCAGGTCGCGCAGCGGGATGAGCTCGAGAGTCGGCATACCTCGATTGTGCGCAAGATATTGACAGACGTCAATATCTACGCGACGATCGCAACGTCCGAATATCGATGAGTATCGATGAAAGGAGTGCGAAATGGACGACTGCTGCGAAGCCGGCTGCGAGCCGATGCCTGACGGCACGTGCCCGACCGGATGCTGCTGACGCACACCGAAGCGGGGCCGCCGATCAGATGATCGACGGCCCCGCCGGGTGCGGCGGATCTCAGCCGGCGAAGAATGCGCGCGCGACGCGCGACAGATCGTGCAGGTCGCTGACGCCGGCGAGTTCGCGCGCCGAATGCATCGACAGGATCGGGATGCCGACATCGACCGTCCGGATGCCAAGGCGCGTCGCCGTGATCGGCCCGATGGTCGAGCCGCAGGGCACCGCATTGTTCGAGACGAACTCCTGCGAGGCGACACCCGCCGACTCGCACCAGTCCGCCCAGGCGGCAGCACCAAGGGCATCGGTCGCATAGCGCTGGTTGGCGTTGATCTTCAGGATCGGGCCCGAGCCCAGCAGGGGCTGCACGACGGGGTCGTGGCGTCCAGCGAAGTTCGGGTGCACCGAGTGGCCGACGTCGCTCGACAGGCACCAGGAGGTTGCATATGCGCGGCGCAGGTCTTCAGCATCCGCGCCGAGCGAGCCGTAGATCCGCTCCAGGATGTCTTCCAGGATCGGGCCAGCGGCCCCAGAGCGCGAGGCCGAGCCGAGTTCTTCGTGGTCGAATGCGGCGAGCATCGGGATGACTCCGGACGCCGAGGGCGCCGCTTCGATCAGCGCGACCACGCCGGCGTGCACCGATGCCAGGTCGTCGAGGCGACCCGAGGCGAAGAACGCGTCGTCCTTTCCGAAGACCGCTCCGCGGGCAGCATCCGCCACGACCGCGTCGAAGCCGCGGATCTCGGCGGCATCGACGTTCGCCGTCGCCGCCAGTTCGGCGAGGATGTCCGCCGACTCGGCTGAGCCGAGGCCCCACACCGGCTGCGTGCCGGTCTGCTTGTCGAGCGCGAGCCCGTCGTTCACGCCCCGGTCGAGGTGGATCGCGAGCTGCGGCAGGCGCAGCAGCGGTCCGGTGGCGGCGAGCACGACGCGGCCGTCGGCCAGAGCAAGCCGCCCGGCGAGACGCAGCTCGCGGTCGAGCCAGGAGTTCAGCAGCGGCCCGCCGTAGACCTCGACGGCGGCCTGCAGCCAGCCGTGCGAGCCGGTCGTCGGCTTGGGCTTCAGCTTGAAGCCGGGGGAGTCGGTGTGGGCGCCGAGAACGTTCGCGGGAGTGATGGCAGTGGCATCTGAAGGCACGGCCCAGCCGATCGCCGCGCCGTCGCGCACGATGACGAATCGGCCGCCCGGCTGCGTCGGCCAGGCGTCGGCTTCGTCGAGGCGGGTGAACCCAGCATCCACCAGCCGCCGCGCGACCTCTTCGGCCGCGTGATAGCTCGACGGCGAGGCGGCGACGAAGTCGGCGAGGTCGGCGGCGTGCGCCAGCGCGGCAGGAGAGGGTGCGGCAGAAGACGTGTCAGGCATGCCTTCGATGCTATCCCGCACCTTGCGCCGACGAGCATGAGCGCAGGGGTGATCAGTGGAATGGGCCGCCGCGCTCTGGGTATGCACCCGAGGTCTGTTCGCGAGCGCTAATGTCGGATCGGCTCGGTCGTTTCATGAGCCACACACGGAGGGGCGAGAGAAATGTCAGACATCAAGAGCACGAACGCCTGGCAGCGCTTCTGGGAGAAGGGCGGGTGGTGGCGGTCGGCGATCGCCGTCGCCGCGTACTTCGTCGTCTACCAGTACGTCCCGCTGCTGTTCGCGCCGCTCTTCCCGGATTCCGCGGGGCTGGATGACGCCGCAAAGGTGTGGATCTTCACGGTCATCCCGATCGCGTTCGGCGGTCTGGTGCTCGTGCTGTTCGCGTGGTCGCTCGGCTGGTTCCGCGAGCTGTTCGGTCCGCAGCCGATCCGTGGCCGTGGGTGGATGTGGATCGGCGTCGCGACCGTGCTGGTGTTCAACATCGTGCATTTCGCAACTGTCGACTACGGCACGGCCGGTGCCAGTGCCGTCATCGCATGGCTCGTCGCCGGGCTGTGCATCGGCTTCGCCGAGGAGACGCTGACGCG
This sequence comes from Microbacterium sp. H1-D42, assembly GCF_022637555.1. Lineage (NCBI taxonomy): Bacteria > Bacillati > Actinomycetota > Actinomycetes > Micrococcales > Microbacteriaceae > Microbacterium > Microbacterium sp. H1-D42. The sequence goes on from NZ_CP093342.1 coordinate 749,999, forward strand.
CGGCGTCGTGGTGAACCTCATGCGCAAGCACGGTTACCGGGAGATCGCCGTCGCCACCGTCTCGGCTGCGCTTTTCGCAGTGCTGCACGCCGGGAACCTGCTCACCGGTCAGTCGCTGCTCGCGACGCTGTTCCAACTGGTGTACACCTTCGGATTCGGCATCCTGATGTACCTCACCTTGCGCGTCACCGGCAGTCTGGTCTGGCCGATTCTGCTGCACGCGTCGACGGATCCCTCGATCTTCCTGGCGACGAGCTACCCGACCACGGGGCTGGGGGCCACGCTTGGAGGGCTCGGCAATCCGGCTGTGATCATTGTCGGACTCATCCTGCTGATCTTCATTCGCGGCAAGGTGACCCCGGCAGCCGATGTGATCAGCACTCCCGGCGAGGCGAGATTCTGACCCGCGCCCGCGAAGACGCCAACGCGCCTCGCGCCGTCACCGAGCTGTCTCGGCGCTCGTCGCCCCCGCGCTAAGGTCGTCGGGTGTCCGGTCTCGCCATCGCCCTGGCGCTTGCCGCCGCCGTCGCGCACGCCGCGTGGAACGTCATCGCGCACAACGTAAGCCGCGCGGGCGTGCCGTTCCTGTGGTGGGGCGCTCTGGCGAGTGCCGTGATCTGGGCGGGCGCGATCCCGTTCACCGGCGGGCTCGGCACCGACGACCTTCGCGGATTCCTGCTCGGCGTGGGCGTATCGGCCGTGCTGCACGTGCTCTACATGGCGGTGCTGCAGCGCGGATATCAGGTCGGGGACCTCTCGACCGTCTACGCCACCGCGCGGGGGAGTGGGCCGTTCCGGTCGGTCATCATCGCCATGGTGCTGCTGGGTGAGCGACCCTCTGCGGTTGCGCTGGGCGGTGTGGCGCTGGTGCTGCTCGGAGTCATCGGCATCGGACTCGTCGACCGCGACTCCTCAGGAGTGCGCCGCGGCGTCGACCCCGCGGTGCTGTTCGGACTGCTCACCGGCGTGATGATCGCGACCTACACGATATGGGACGCCCACTCGGTGCGTGAATGGAGCCTCTCGCCGGTGGCCTTCATGGTGGGCACCACGGTGCTGCAGTTGCCCTTCTACAGCGTCGTCGTGCGGCGGCGCTGGGCATCCGTCTGGCAATTGGGGCGTCGCGAGTGGCGCCGGATCATCGCCTTCGGCATCCTGTCGCCGCTGTCGTACATCCTCGTGCTTCAGGCGATCACGATCGCCCCGGTCGCGCTGATCGCGCCGCTGCGCGAGGTCAGCGTCGTGCTGATCAGCCTGTTCGGCGCGTTCGTGCTGAAGGAGTCGCGGCCAGGGCTCCGCATCGCGGCCTCTGTGGTCGTGGTCGCGGGCGTCGTGCTGCTCGCCTTCTGAAGGCGGTGGTCCGCGACGGTGTCGGTGGATACTGATATAGAACAACTGTACTATTCAATAGTTGCCTGCGCGAGAAGAATATAGAACAAAGCATTGACTTGCCTGCCTGGTCGGACGTAGGCTGAAGGCATGTCAGATCACCTGTCTGCACTGCATGAGGCGATGGATCGCCTCGACGCGGTGTGGGCGGATGCCGGCGACGCGGCGGGTCTCCCGCGGCCCCGGTTGGTCAGCACGAATGCGGCGATCGGGCTGATGCGGCGGCAATTGGATGCGCTGCAGGCCGAGGTGGCCGCCGAGATAGCGCATGAATCGCGTCCCGAGCTCGGGGCGGACTCGCTGGCGAAGCAGCACGGATTCCGCAACACGGCCCAGCTGATCGCGTCGACGACGGGGTCGTCGGCGGGTGATGCGGCCCGGCTGGTGAAGGTGGGCGAGGCGATCGCGCCGCGCACCAACCTGGTGGGGGAACCTGTTCCCGCGAAGTACCCGGCCGTGCGGCGGGCGGTATGCGCGGGTCAGATGAGCACGTCTGCCGCGGGCCTGATCATCGCCTTGTTGGACCGGAGTCGTCTGAAGGTCGGCGCAGACCGGATCGCCGAGGCGGAGGAGCTGCTGGCGGCGAAGGCGGTGGGATTCTCGCTCGACGACGTGCGCAAGCTGCTCGCCAGGGCGGAGGCATTCCTCGACCCCGACGGGATCGAGATGCGCGAAGACGAGCGCCGGAGTCGCCGCTCGGCGACCATGTTCGAACGCGACGGGATGTTCCACCTGAACCTGGTCACGACCGTCGAGGCGGGTGCCCCGATCAAGGCGTCCGTGCAAGGGCACGTGTCAGCTGTGTTCGGTGCTCGCAAGGGGGCTATCGCACCCGATGGGCTGGATGCGGATCAGCGAACTGTGCCGATGCTGCAGGCGGATGCGCTGACCGCGCTCTGCGAGCACGCGGTCGGATGCAGCACCGACCGAGTTCCCCTGAATGGCGCCACCGTCGTCGTGCGCGTCAACCTGGACGACCTGACGGACGGCAGCGGGTACGGCACGATCGACGGCGTCGACGAGCCGATCAGCATCAGCGCGGTGCGAAGGATGGCGGCCTCAGGCGCAGTCATCCCCTGCGTGCTCGGCGGAGACAGCGAGATCCTGGACTGGGGGCGCGAGAAGCGCCTGTTCACGCCCGCGCAGCGGCTCGCGCTCGGCGAGCGTGACGGCGGATGCGCCATGTGCGGACTGCCGCCCGGCATGGCGAAAGCGCATCACATCCGCTGGTGGATGCGAGATTCCGGGCCCACCGATCTCGACAACGGCGTGCTGCTCTGCGACAACTGTCACCATCGCATCCACGACAGCGGGTGGGAGATCAACATCGAGGGGGCCGGTGTGTCCGCTCAGGTCTGGTTCGTGCCGCCGCCGTTCGTCGATCCGTTGCGGACACCCCGCCTTGGTGGCAGAGCCAGATACGACATCGCCGCGTAGCCGCGCAGCTCACCCGCCGACAGCGCGCAGGTACTGGCCGTCGTTCGAGACGCCCGAGCCTGAGACGGTGAAGCGCACGACCTCGCTGAGGTAGCGGTCCTCCGAAGCCTCGAAGACGCGGCCGTCAGCGTCGCGCGAGATGCGACTCAGGCGCAGGATCGGCGAACCGGGTGCCACGCGCAGCAGCGCGGCATCCTGAGCATCCGCCGCCACCGCATCGATCTCGTGCTGCACGGTCACGATGCCATGCCCTCGCGACCCGAGGTACTCGGTGATCGACACGGCATCCGTGTCGACATCCAGCAGCAGCCGGCCCACGTCCTCGCGGTAGCACAGCCGCTCCAGCATGGTGGGTCGCCCGTCGAGAAGCCGCAGGCGCACGACGCTCACGATCGTGTCCCCCTCGGCGACGCCCAGCGCCGCCGCCCGCTCGGCACCGGCCTTGCGCAGACTCAGTTCCTGGGTGATCGCCCCCGGCGTCACCCCGAGGTCGTGCGCCCAGCGCGTGAACGGCACCGACATGTCGACTGCCTGATCGGCCTTCTTCGACACCACCCTCGCCGGGCGGCCACGGTGCGTCTCGATCAGCCCCTCGGCGCGCAGGGTGCTGAGCGCGTTGCGGATCGGGCCACGCGACGTGCGCCACCGTTCGGCGAGCTCGGCCTCGGTCGGGACGCGATCGCCAGGGCGCAGATCCCCGGTCGTGATCCGCGCCCGCAGGTCTTCCGCGATCCGGGTGTAGACAGCTTCAGTCACATAGGCATACTACTTGGCCGAGTAGGGTGATCGCCGCCCTGTTCGCCTGTCGTTCATCCTGGCGAATCCTGGGTGAACGGCTGCTGAACAGTGCCGAGATAGGTATATTTCTCGGCATTCGACCTGTCAGAGTTTCTCGCGGACACCTTCCCGTACCCCTCTGAAAGGTCCTCATGAAGCTTCGCGCTCTCCCCGCTCTTGCCGGTCTCGCCCTGCTCGGGCTCGGCCTCGCAGCCTGCTCCGGCTCGGCCGGTGCGGCCCCCGGCACCGACGCACCCGCAGCGGCAGGCGGCTACGCGGTCGACGAGAACACGCTCGTCTTCGGCGTCGTCCCCGACTCGGTCGACACCGAGACCAACTACAGCCCGCTGATGGACTACATCGCGCAGGAGACCGGTAAGAAGGTCGAGTACCACGAGTCGACCGACTACGCGGCCCTCATCGAAGCCGCCATCGCCGGCAAAGTCGACGTCGCCTCGTTCTCGGGCTTCACCTACATCACCGCGACGAACAACGGCGCGAAGCTCACGCCGATCTCGTCGATCGTCACCAAGGAGGGCCAGGAGCCGGGGTACTACTCCCAGGCCATCGCCCCCAAGGACAGCGACGTGAAGACCCTCGCGGACTTCGCGGGCAAGAAGGTCTGCTTCGTCGACCCGTCGTCGACCTCCGGCTACCTGTTCCCGAGCTACAACCTGCTGGACGCGGGCATCGACCCCGAGAAGGACGTCACCCCGGTCTTCGCCGGAAAGCACGACGTAAGCGTCACCAAGACCGGTGAGGGCAAGGAGTGCGAGGTCGGGTTCGCCGAGGACTCTGAGGTCGCCAAATCCGACAAGGTGAAGGTCATCGCCGAGACGATGGTGCCGGGTGCTCCGCTGGTGTACTCCGACAACCTGCCGGACGAGCTGAAGACGCAGCTGACCGACCTGCTCGCCGAAGTCACGATCGACCAGATCATCGAGTCCGGCGTGACCAGCGCCGACTCCGACGGCTTCCGCTCGGTCTTCTTCGAGACGAAGCCCGTTGACGACTCCTACTACGACGTCATCCGCGACATCTGCAAGAAGACCAACGCCAGCCAGTGCCAGGCCTGACCTCGACGCACTGACCCTGTGACGGACCGACCCCGAGAGACGAGCATGAACACGATCAACACCACCGAGCCGATCGTCCGCATCGAATCGCTCACCAAGCGCTTCGGTACGACAACCGCGCTCGCCGATGTGAACCTCACAGTCGGACGCGGCGAGATCGTCGTGCTGCTCGGTCTCTCGGGGTCGGGCAAGTCCACCCTGCTGCGCCACATCGACGCGCTCGAGATCCCCACAGCGGGGTCGGTCGGCGTGCTCGGTCAGGATGTGCCCACCCTGCGCGGTCGCGCCCTGCGTCGCCTCCGCAGCCGGGTCGGCTTCATCTTCCAGCAGTTCGAGCTGGTCAGTTCGCTGACCGTGCTCGAGAACGTGCTCACCGGGGCGCTCTCGAGTCTGCGCGGCCCGCGGCTCGGACTGTTCAGCTACTCCCGCGCGGACAAGCTGCGCGCGCTCGGCCATCTCGACAGAGTCGGGCTGCTCGATCGCGCCTACCAGCGCGCCGACACCCTCTCCGGCGGACAGCAGCAGCGCGTCGCCATCGCCCGCGCGCTCATGCAGGACCCCGAGGTGCTGCTCGCCGACGAGCCCGTCGCCTCACTCGACCCCGAGTCGAGCTCGCAGGTGATGGCGCTGATCCGCGAGATCGCCGCCGATGACGGCCTCACCGTACTGTGCAGCCTGCACCAGGTCGATCTCGCCATCGACTGGGCCGACCGCATCGTCGGACTGCGACACGGTGAGGTCGTGCTCGACACCACCACCGATGACCTCGACAAGGCCAAAGTCATGGAGATCTACGGACGCGTCGCGACCACCACCGCCGAGATGCGGATCCTCGAGCGCGAGCTGCTCGTGCCGGAGCCAGTGGCATGACGCTGCTCGCCCCGCCGCCCGCGGCGCCCACCGCACCACCGGCAGACCTCGAGGCCCGCGCCCCGCGCCGGCCGCTCAGCCCCGAGAAGATCAGCGCCGGGCTCACTCTGATCGTGATCGCCGGTCTCGCCGTCGGCGCGCTGATCGATCTGAACATCACCTTCGCCGGCGTCGCCGACAGCATGGCCAACGCCCAGAACTTCTTCGCCCGCGTCGGCGGACTCCGCTTTCCCGAGCCCGCGGAACTGCTGCACCTGACGGTGCTCACCGTTGGGCTCGTACTCACCGGCACCCTGCTCGCCGCCGTGCTTTCGGTGCCGATCGCGTACCTCGCAGCATCCAACACCACCCCGAACAGCACGGCTCGCGGCATCGCACGCTTCATCGGCGTCTTCACCCGCGCCCTGCCAGACGTGGTGCTCGCGATGGTGTTCGTGCTGATGTTCTCGCTGGGCACGCTGCCTGGAATCCTCGCCATCGGCATCCACTCCATCGGCATGATCTCGAAGATGTTCGCCGACGCGATCGAGCAGATTGACGAAGGCCCGCGCCTCGCCGTCCGTGCAGCCGGTGGCACGAAGCTGCAGGAGTTCACCGCCGGCATCCTGCCCCAGGTGCTGCCCAGCTGGGTCGCCACCGTGCTGCATCGCAACGACATCAACCTGCGCGGTTCGGTCGTGCTGGGCTACGTGGGCGTCGCCGGCCTTGGTCTGGAGATGTCGCACGCGTTCAAGTCGCTGAACTACGGACTCGGGCTCGGCATCGCACTCGTGATCTTCGTGCTGTGCGTGGCGATGGAGATCATCTCCAGCGCCGTGCGCGTGGCGATGCTGGGCGAGAAGGATGCCGGACGGGGCGTGTTCGTCAAGCTGTTCCGGCGCAGGAGCGGACGGCGGGCACGTCGGCAGCTGCACGGACCGACGTTCGAATCCATCGAGCAGGCCGCACACCGGCCATGGACCGTAACACGGGTGCGCAACACGATCGCGGGCTGGATCGCCGTGGCGGTGGTCGTGGCATCCGTCATCGTCAGCGACATCGTCTGGAGCGACTTCCTCACCTTCTGGGCCAAGGTGCCGGCGGTGCTCGCGAGCTTCTGGCCGCCGAACTTCGGCAGCTACGGCTTCGAGACGATCGCGCTGGCGATGTTCGACACGATCCGGATCGCGCTCGCCGCGACCCTCATCACCTTCGTGCTGTCACTGATCATCGGCTCGCTCGCCGCCCGCAACGTCGCCCCGAACGCCGGGGTGCAGGGCGGATTCCGGATGCTGCTGGTGATCATCCGCGGCATCCCAGAGCTGATCCTGGCGATCGTGCTGATCATCATCACCGGGCTCGGGCCGCAGGCCGGCACCATCGCCCTCGCGATCGGCGGCATCGGGCTGCTCGGCAAGCTGATCGCCGACTCGTTCGAAGAGGTGCCGCGAGGGCCGGAGCGGGCACTCGCGGCAACAGGCGCCACCCGGCTGCAGATGTACGCCGGTGCCACGCTGCCGCAGGGATCGCGCGCGCTGATCGGGCACACCTTCTACATGCTCGACACCAACGTGCGCGCGGCGACCCTGCTGGGTATCGTCGGCGGTGGCGGCGTCGGCTACTACCTGCTCAACGCCGGTCAGGGGTCGAACTACCAGCTCGTCGGCAGCATCGTGATCATGATCCTGGTCACCGTCCTCGCCGTCGAAGGACTCGCCATGTGGATGCGGAAGGTGTTCCGTTGAACGCCGCGCGCGCCGACGTCGTCGTCGTCGGCTCGGGGATCGTCGGACTCGGTGCGGCGTACGCGGCTGTGCGCCGCGGGTTGAGCGTGATCGTCGTCGACCGCACGGATGCCCCGGTGGGCGCCACCGTGCGCAACTTCGGTCACATCTGTGTGGGCGCGCAGGCCGGCGAAGCGCGCCGTTACGGCGAGATCAGCCGCGACCTGTGGCAGCGTCTGGCGACCGACGCCGGGTTCTGGCTGCGCGAATCGGGCACGCTCGTCGCAGCGCGGCACGTCGACGAAGTCGCGGTGCTCGAGACCGCGGCGCGCGATGGGGGCATGCAGATGCTGTCACCGTACGCGATGCTGCAACGGGCGCCGCTGCGTGCCGAGGGCCTGCTCGGTGGAGCGCTCATCGAGGGGGACCTGCAGGCGAATCCGCGGGAGGCCGCCGGCGCGATCGCTGCGCACCTGGCATCCGCCGGAGTCGACTTCCGCTTCCGCACCGCGGTGACCTCGGTCGACACGGGCCGCGTGCAGACCACCCGCGGACCGATCGAGGCCGGGCAGATCGTGGTGGCAGTGGGCCACGACCTCGACCAGCTGCTGCCCGATCTCGCCGAGCGCGGCGGCGTCGTGCGCTGCGCTCTCGACATGATGCGCGTGGCAGCGGACCTGCCGACGCCTCTTTCGGCGCCGCTGCTGACCGGCTGGTCGCTCGTGCGCTACGGACGCTTCGCGGATCTTCCGGAGACCGCCGCCCTGCGCGCGCGGCTGCACGGCGAGCGCCCAGACCACGCGGCTCTCGATCTCAACCAGATGTACACGCAGCTGCCCGATGGATCGCTGATCCTCGGCGACTCGCACGCCAAGGCCATTCAGCCGCCGCCGTTCCAGCCCGAAGCGGCGTTCGACGCCTTCTTGGAGGAGGCCGGTGCGCTGTTCGCCCCCGGCGGCTTCCGAGTGCTGGAGCGCTGGCAGGGCGTGTACGCGTCCGGACCCTCGGAGTTCCTGATCGAAACGCCCGCCGACGGCGTGCTCGCGATCGCGGCCACGACCGGCATCGGGATGACCTGCGGCCTCGGGCTGGCCGAATCCACTCTTTCCCACCACCTTCAGGAGGCACCAGCATGACCGCCATCGAACTCGTCGTCCTCGACATGGCAGGCACCACCGTTCGCGACGACGGCGTGGTGGAGCAGGCGTTCCAGCGCGCTGCCGAGCGCACCGGCGTCGCCGATCGGATGCCATGGGGTGACGCCCTGCAGTACGTGCGCGACACGATGGGGCAGTCCAAGATCGAGGTCTTCACGCACCTTTCCGGCGGCGACCGCGTCGCGGCCGAGCGCGCCACGGCCGCATTCGAGGCGGCATACGACGAGATCATCGCCGAGCAGGGCGCCGAGGAGATCCTCGGCGCGCGCGCTGCCATCGAGCAGTTGAAGTCCGACGGACTGAAGGTCGTCCTGACGACGGGCTTCGCACCAGTGACGCGTGATGCGCTGCTGGATGCCCTCGGCTGGCACGACCTCGTCGACCTCGCGCTGTCGCCGGTGGATGCCGGTCGCGGACGTCCGCACCCCGACCTGGTGCTCACGGCGCTGCTGCGCACGGGAGTCTCGTCCGTGCAGGCCGTCGCGGTCGTCGGCGACACGGCAAGTGACGTGCTGTCCGGCCGGCGGGCCGGAGCCGGATTCGTCGCCGGCGTGCTCTCGGGCGCGCACGATGAAGCCGCGATCCTTGGTGCCGGAGCCGACGCGGTGCTGCCGAGCATCGTCGATCTGCGCGAGACGCTGGCGGCCCGTGGGCTGCTCGCCCCGGTTCCGGTGAGCTGACGTGCGCTCGGCGCCGGCAGCACCGTTGCTGCCCCGCAGGTCGAAGACCGCTGATCCGGAGGGACGTCGCACCGAGGAACGCCGCACCGATGTGGTGCTGCGGCCGGCCGCGGTGGCGATGGCGTTCATCGCCCCGGAGCAGCCGCACGAGCCGATCGCCGTGCCAGGGGTCGCACTCGCAGCCGATGACGTGCTCGTCGCGATCGAGATGTCGACGATCTGCGGTTCGGACGTGCACACGGTGCATGGGCGGCGGTCCGCGCCTGCACCGCTCGTCCTCGGGCACGAGAGCGTGGGGCGCGTGATCGCGATCGGCTCCGCCGGGGTTGATGCCGCCGACGGCACGCCCGTGCGGATCGGCGACCGCGTCGTCTGGTCGGTGACGGTGTCATGCGGTCGGTGTGACCGCTGCACCACCGGGCTGACGCAGAAGTGCCGCGAGCTCGGCAAGTACGGGCACGAGCGAATCGCACCGCATCGTGAGCTCACCGGCGGGTTCGCCAGCCATGCGCAGCTGCGCCGCGGGACGACGATCGTGCGCGTGCCGGAGACGCTGCCGGCAGCCGTTCTCGCCCCGGCGTCGTGCGCGACCGCGACGGCCTGGGCGGCCGTGCAGCGCGGCGCTGCCGGGCGGGATCTCAGTGGGATGCGCGTGCGCGTCTACGGCGCAGGTCTCGTCGGGCTGTCGGCCGCCGCGATCGCGGAGTCACAGGGAGCGATCGTCGACGTGGCCGACCCGAACCCGCTGCGTCGCGCCGCTGCCGAGCGGTTCGGCGCTGTGTCCGCGGAGGCGATCCCGGCCGCTGTGCACCCGGAAACTGTGCACCCAGAAACTGTGCACCCGGAACCCGAGATCGTCATCGAGGCCTCCGGGCACGCCGTCGCGCAGGCAGCGGCCGATGTCGCCGTCGGGGGCACAGTGGTGCTCGTCGGCAGCGTGTTCCCCGCAGATCCCGTGCCGCTGGATGCCGAGTCGCTCGTGCGCCGGATGATCACGATCACCGGCATCCACAACTACACCGGAGCCGATCTCGCGGACGCGGTCTCGTTCCTCGCCGTCCGCGGGCGGGCGTATCCGTTCGCCGAGGTCGTCGGCACCGTGCATCCGCTCGTCGATCTCGATGCGGCGCTGCGCGCGGCATCCGCCCCCGACGCACCCCTCCGCGTCGGGATCATCCCCCGCTGACCAGGGCGCCCGCCGGCAGATTCAGGAGACCGGCAGGATCAGGCGATCGGCAGAGGGTAGCGGCGGCGCAGCAGGGCCCGCTGCACCAGCGTCCAGGTCACCGTGACGACCAGATACAGCGCAGCGGCGAGCGGCACGAACACGGCGAACACCGCGGTCAGGTAATGCAGGGCGTTCATCATGCCAAGCATCCCCGGCGTCGCGAGCGGCCCCTCGGCCGGTGCCTGCGGTCGGAAGACCCTGCGGGTGATGTCGGCGACCACGAGGATGACCACCAGCACGACCGCCCACACGACCGCTGTCGCCGGATCGATGCCGGCGCCGATGGCGTGCAGCAGCGAGGTGCCCAGCGGTGCGCCGAACAGGTCGTGGGTGAGCAGCTCGTTCGCGTGACCAGCGATCTCGGGACGCAGGAAGAGCGTGTAGAGGATGCCGACGACGGCGGCCTGAACGATCAGCGGCAGGCAGCCGGCGAGCGGCGAGGCGTTCTCCTGCTTGTACAGCGCCAGCGTCTCGCGCTGCAGGCGCTCGGCGTCCTTGCCGTGACGCTTCTGCAGGTCGCGCAGCTTCGGTGCGAGGCGGGCGCGCATCTGCTCGGCTCTGGCCTGCGAGACGCCGACCGGGATGAGCAGGGTGCGCACCAGAACGGTCACGAGCACGACGGCGAGAGCCGCGGCATTCGCGCCCGCAAGAGGTTCGAGCAGATGCGAGAGAGAGAGGAGGGCGTTGTAGGCGGTGTCGAGAAGAAGGGTCAGTGGCGGGAAGGCGAAGATGTCCAAGGTGTGTCCGTTCGAGAGCAGGAGAAGGGTCGGCGAAGGCCGCGTTCTCCTGCCTCGACGTCACATCTCATGGATGCGCGTCACCGGGCAGGTCACGCGGCGAGCGCGACTCCCGGTGCTCGCGGACGCGGATGCCCATCGGCATCCGGATGACTCTGCGCGAGACGCGTGGACACGTCGATCGCGCGGCGCGGGTGTGGTGCGGATCGGATGCCGGCGTGCGGTGCCACCACGGCGATCACGAGGGTCAGCACAGCGAGGGCGACGAGGACCGCCGCAACCCCCAACATTCCGTCGACTGGCAGGGGCACGGCGCCGAGCGCTGTCAGCATCAGCTGCAGCAGCGTGTTCAGCGTGTCGATCACGTGCACCTCCCGTCAGGGCAAGAGGTTAGCATCCGATCCCGACTGCGAAGCCAGCCACTCATCCAGCGTCGTGGGCAGGATTCGCGCGCCGTCTCGCGGCAGCAGTGTGTCGGGCTCCAGCGGCCCGCCGAAGTAGCGCCCGTCGGCGGCGGCGTGCACGGTTCGGTCGTCGCCGCGAGCCCGCAGCGAGCGGGTGATGAAGTCCGTGAGTGGCATGCGCTCGGGCCCGGCGATCTCAACATCCGACCGCAGTGGCACGGCGAGTGCGATCTCGATGATCGCATCCGCGACATCAGCACCCGCGGCGGGCTGCACGAGGGCATCCGGCAGGGTGACGACCCCGTCGATCGCGGAGGCAGCGGCGATGCCGGGGGCGAATTCGAAGAACTGCGTCGCGTGGACGATCGAGAAGGGGACGCCGGAGTCCCGCACGATCTGCTCGGCCGCGGCCTTGCCGCGGTAGAACGGCACTTCGGCGCGGGCAGAGCCGACGATGCTCAGCACGACGTGGTGTCGGATGCTGAAGGCGCGCTCCGCGCGCAGCACGTTCTCGGTGCCGGTCTGGAAGAAGTCGTGCATGGCACGCTGGTCGTGCGTCGGCGGCTTGGACACGTCGATCACGATCTCGGCGCCGTCGAGGACGGACTCGAGCCCGGCTCCGGTGACGGTGTCGACGGCGGTGCTGCGCGCGGCCACCCGCACCTCCCTGCCGAGGTGGCGCAATCGGCTGACCACCTTCGTGCCGATCTGGCCGGTGCCGCCGATGACGACGATGCGTGACACGGTCGTCGGTTCAGGATTCGGCGTCGGCGGCGTCCGCCACGGCTGTCGGAGCGGATGCTGCGTCATGTGCGTGGATCGTCGCCGGGTAGTCGGGACGATCGGGCTGCCGACCCTGGTGCCCGCCCTCGCCGCCCTGGCGGCCGCCGTACGGACGGCCGTGGTCGGCGAACTCCTCGCGACTGAAGACGAGCAGCCACTCGCCGATCGTGAAGTGCAGTCCGGTCCGAAGAATCGCGGAGCGCTCCTCATCGTGCTCCTCCTGGCGCACCATGCTCATCGTCCCAGCGCCGTGCATCGTCAGCACATACTCATCGTGCTCGTCGTGCACGATCGTGGCGTGCAGCGGGTCGGCACCTGGCAGCTGCAGGGTGCTGGCTTCGTCGGAGCCGATCGTCACCTCGTCGAGGGTGATCTGGAAGACGAGGCGCTCTTCGTCGAGGCCGGTGATCCGCAGATGCGGCTTGCCTGAACCCCACTCGCCATGCGTGGTGGTCGGCTTGTACCCGTAGCTCTGGTCGTTCATGATGCCTCCTCGATGCGACAGCAGGCCTCTCGTTCAAAGGTATCCCCGGCCGCGGGCGTGTTCCAGGGGTTGTCGCGCGGTGACTGTCAAGCCCCTCGCGGTGACGGTGCTCCGCGACGAGACTTCTGATGAAGACGAGACTTCTGATGAAGACGAGAGGAGCCCGAGATGACCGAGCCCGAGATCCACACCTGGTGGCCCTATCTGTCCATCGCATCCAAGAACGCCATGCAGCAGGTGCTTGCGGACCCCGATCGGGGGCTGCCAGTGCTGATCTGCGAAGAGATCGAGATCCTGACGGGCGCTCCGGTGCGCCCCGACCGGCGTCTGACTCAGGCGGAGCAGGACTTCATCCACACCCAGCAGGAGATGGTCGACTGACCCTCAGCCGTCCCTGACTTCTTCCTGGCGAGGGGCGTCGCGCTCGCCCGTGTACTCGGGGCGCTCAGGCTGCGAGTCCTGATCCGAGAGTTCGCCGCCCTCTCGTCCTCCGTACGGACGCCCGTGGTCCGCGAACTCGTCACGGCCGAAGACCAGCCGCCAGCGGCCGACAGAGAAGTGCGCGCCCGTGCGCAGCACCTCGGAGCGGGCTTCGCCGTCCTCGTCGCGTTGCGCGTTCATATCTCCGGCACCGTGCATGGTCAGGACGTGCTCGTCGCGGTCGTCGTGGACGATCGTGGCGTGCAGCGGATCAGCGCCCGGCAACAGCAGCGTGCTGCCGCCCGCCGAACCGATCGTCACCTCGTCGACCGTGAGGTCGAACGTCAGGCGCGCCCCGTCCTCGGCGGTGATGAGCAGGTGCGGTCCGCCCGCGCCCCACTCCGCGTGGGTGGTCGTGGGCTCGTAGCCGTCGGATCGATCGTGCATGTCTCCTCCTCTTTCACAGTGTCGGATGCTGAGAACTCGCGGCCGTCGCCGGCGTCAGCGTGAGATCACTTCGACGGTTCGGCCCGTCGTCTCGGGCTCCAGATGCCGGGCGATGTCGGCCTGGCTGATGATCCCGGCCAGACGATGGTCCCTTATCACCGGGATCCTGCGGATCTGATGCTCCTCCATGAGCGCCAGCGCCTGCGCGATGTCTGCATCCGCGTCGATGGTCACTGGCTTGTCCTCTGCGAGGCGTCCGGCGTTCGTCGTCTCGGGGTCGAGCCCGATCGCGACGGCTTTCACCACGATGTCCCGGTCGGTCAGCATCCCCTTGAGCCGGCCGTCTTCGCCGCAGATCGGCAGCGAGCCGACGTTCAACTCGCTCATCCGCTCGGCGGCGATCGAGAGTGCATCGTTCTCGCCGATGCACTGGGCGTTCGGTGTCATGATTTCTCGCGTCAGGGTCATGGCCCTGCCTCCCTCTCTTCCGTGCAGTCTCTCTGCGCAATGTCTCTGTGCAATGTGCCCACGACCGTACGCAGGGCGACGCGCAGCTGGAAAGGGGTTGACAGGTCGACGATGACGCGTCACGTGCCTCAGGCGATCGCGACGGAACTCGCGTTCCCCGGCATCAGTCGTTGCTGTCGAGGTGCTCAGGCAACAGCGTGATGCCGCCTGTGCTGCTGGCGGAGTTCGCCATTGAAGTGATCCACTCGGCGCTGAGCTCGGGGCGCTCCGGATCGACGAAGACGAACCTCAAGGGGATCGACGGGTGCAGCCAGATCGTCGAGCGGCCGGTCGGATGATCGGCGGGGTGCTGCCATGACAGCGTGAAGCTCTCATTGCGGCGCAGCTTCGTGGCGATCACCACCTTGAGATGCGCGAGCGCGCGATCGTCGATGTCGATCGGCTCAGAATTGTCGCCGTAGTACAGCCAGCCCATGGGCCTAAGCTTGCCCCACTGGCATGGTGCGCACCAGTGGGCAGTCGTCGTCACGCAGAAAGGCGCCACACATGGGAAAGTTCGTCTACGACGGCACGGTGAAGACCGAGATCGAGGACCGCGCGCTGACACATGTTCAGCTGGTCATCACCGCGAAGCTGCGCCGCGGGGAGCCGTTCCCGTTCAGCTGGCGTGAGGATGCCAGTGTCGGCGGTGGCCGGACGACGGTGTGGGTCCAGCCGGGCAGCTCGCTGGTCTTCAAGTACTTCGGCAGTCGGCAGCCCGAAGTGAACCGGGCGTGGATCGAAGCCCTCGCGTACACGGCGAACACCCCGGCCGGCCTCTACCTCGTGCCGGAGCCCGCCGAGGGTGAGCAGGCGCCCGCAGCGGACTAGTGCGTCGGGGGTGTCTGGCTGTCAACCCCCTGGAACTCCTTGCGCCGACGATGGAGAGTGCGTCGTATCCATCGAACCGCGCAAGAGGAGCAACGATGACTGCCACGACGCCCGATCCCCGCCACCAACAGCATGACGAGGGGTTCCCCTCGCAGCACCAGGATCAGCCGGGGCTCACCTCGCAGACCCACCCCACGCCCGATCACGGTGAACAGACCTATCGCGGACACGGGCGGCTCGCCGGTCGTCGTGCGCTGATCACGGGTGGGGACTCCGGCATCGGCAGAGCGGTCGCGATCGCGTTCGCCAGAGAGGGTGCCGATGTCGCGATCGTGCACATGCCATCGGAGCAGGAGGACGCCGACACCACTCTCGAATACATTCGCGACGCAGGGCGAGAAGGCCTGAGCCTGGCGGGTGATCTGCGCGACGAGCGATTCGCCGAGAGCGCCGTGCGAAGAACTCGCGAGACGTTCGACGGACTGGATCTGCTGGTGCTGAACGCGGGCTACCAGCACGACATCGATGGCTTCGACTCGCTGCAGACCGAAGACATGCGGCGGGTCTTCGACACGAACCTGGTCGGCATGCTCGTCACCGCGAGGGCGGCGTACCCGCACCTCGAACCAGGGGCTGGCATCATCGTGACCGCGTCCATCCAGGCGTACAACCCGTCGCCGGGCCTGATCGACTACGCGATGACGAAGGCCGCGCAGGTCGCCTTCGTCAAGGCGCTCGCCGAAGAGGCCGGCGAGCGGGGCATCAGGGTGAACGCCGTCGCACCCGGGCCGATCTGGACACCGCTCATCCCCGGCACCGGCTGGGACGCAGCGAAGCTCGAGCACTTCGGCACGGATACCCCGCTCGGCAGAGCCGGCCAGCCGGCCGAACTCGCCGGGGCGTATGTCTACCTGGCATCCGAGGAGTCGTCGTACACCTCCGGAAGCGTGCTGGCCGTCACTGGAGGCAAGCCGCTATGAGTGCCACCACCGACGAAGGTCCGAGTCGACCGGCCGCACACGGCGCCTGGGAGTTGACCCGCCTGGGGCATGACAGCTGGCGGATCTGCGATCCCGCCCGACGCCAGGGCGACGCCGACTGTCTGATCGCGTATGTGGATCGGCATCCCACCGGAATGCTCGACGTGCTGTGGTTGCGCACGCCCTGTCCGCGCTCAACCCGGTTCCGCGACTTCGACCGCCTCTTCGAAGCACTCGACCTGGCGGTCGCGAACGCCTCTGACAGGTCGCGCGCGCCGTCCCCGATCCGACACCGCCCGCCGATCTGAAGCACGGCGTCACGTCCCGGCGCGGCCCCGACGCGGGCGTAGCCTCGAAGGATGACTGATCTGCGCGAACTGCTCGGCATCCGGCATCCGATCATCCTCGCCCCGTTCGGCGGACTGTCATCGGTGCCGCTGACGGCCGCCGTCAGCGAAGCGGGCGGGCTCGGATCCTACGGTCTGTACGGCTACGACGGTCAGCGCATCCGCGAGACGGCGGCAGCCCTTCGGGAGGTGACCGACGCGCCGTTCGCGTTGAACATCTGGCTCCCCACCGGCGACGAAGTCGCACCCGGCCGTGAGCACGACGCCTACGCCGCCGCGCTGCTGCCGTACTTCACCGCCGTCGGCATGGATCCGCCCGCCAGACCCGAGCGCTATCTGCCGTCGCTCGACGAGCAGCTCGACGCGATCTGGGCGGCCGCCCCGGCAGCGCTCAGCGTTGTGTTCGGCGTGCCGAGCGCAGCCATCGTCGACGAGGCGCACCGCCGTGGCATCCGCGTCATCGGCACCGCGACCACGGTCGCCGAGGCCGTCGCGCTCGAGGCCGGAGGGGTGGATGCCATCGTCGCGACCGGCGCGGAGGCCGCGGGCCACCGGGTGTCGTTCCTGCGCCCGGCAGAGCAGTCGCTGGTCGGGTTGTTCTCGTTGCTGCCGCAGGTGTCGGATGCTGTCGCCGTACCGGTCATCGCCGCTGGTGGCGTCGCCGATCGGCGTGGCGTCACTGCGGCCCTCGCGCTCGGGGCCGCCGGCGTGCAGGTGGGCACCTCGTTCCTGGTCACCGGGGAATCGGCCGCGAACGATGCGCACCGCGCGGCGATCCGCGCGACTGCGGCTGATGAGAGCGTGCTCACGAGAGCGATGAGCGGGCGCCTCTCACGAGGTGCCCGTAATCATGCGGTCGCCGAGATCGAGGCATCCGGTGCCATCGCGCCGTTCCCCGCGCAGAACTGGCTCACCGGGCGCTTCCGCGCCGTCGCCGGTCAGCGGGGGATGGGCGAGCTGCAGTCGCTGTGGCTGGGACAGTCAGCGCCGCTCGCGACCAGGGGGACCGCCGATGACGTGTTCGCGGAGCTCGTGGCGGGACTGACTCTCTGACGGTCTAGAGGATGACGGTCGAGCGGCCGTGCACGATCACGCGATCCTCGGCATGCCACTTCACGGCGCGGGCGAGGACGAATCGCTCGACGTCCGCCCCACGGCGCTGCAGCTCGGCGGCCGACTCGGCATGCGTCACCCGCGTGACGTCCTGCTCGATGATCGGCCCCTCGTCGAGGTCGGCCGTGGCGTAGTGCGCGGTCGCACCGATCAGCTTCACGCCGCGATCCTTGGCGCGCGCATACGGATTGGCTCCGATGAACGCGGGCAGGAACGAGTGGTGGATGTTGATAACCGGCGCGCCGATCCGCTCGATGAAATCGTCGGTGAGGATCTGCATGTACCTGGCGAGCACGACCAGGTCGACATTGCCCTGCAGCAGCTCGAGTTGTCTGGATTCCATCTCGGCCTTGGCATCAGCGCCCGAGCCGCGGGGGATGTGCACGAACGGCACGCCGAACGAGCGGGCCGACTCCGCGAGATCGGGGTGGTTCGAGACGACCATCGTCACGTCGATGTCGAGTTCGCCGCGCTGCGTGCGCCACAGCAGCTCCATCAGGCAGTGGTCGTATTTCGACACGAAGATCGCGACGCGCTTGCGCTTGGACGTGTCATGCAGCGACCACTCCATGCCGAAGCGTCCGGCGACATCGGACAGTGAGGCCTCCAGTGCAGGGCGCTTCGCCGACAGTCCCTCGAGGTGGATCACGGTGCGCTGGAAGAAGCGTCCGCCGATCTCATCGGTCGAGTGCTGGTCGAGCGAGATGATGTTCGCCCCGTGTGCTGCCAGCACCCCGGCGACGGCCGCGACGATTCCCGGCTGGTCATCGCAGGCGATGAGAAGGCGGGCGGTGTCGGTGTGCGGCATGACAGCTCCTTGCAGGGGTATCTGTCGATTCTGCCCTCCTCGCACCGTGCGTGCGAATCAGTCCGCGGTCCGTGTCGTCCTAGCGGCGGAAAGGCGACACGGCAATCCCCTTCTCTGCGGCGAATCCCTGGCCATAGCGTGAGCGCATGCCTCGTCTGGTCAAGGTCTCCCCGGATGCGCCCGGTTACCGCCGGGTGGCCAGCGGCCGTGGGTTCCGCTATCTCGACCAGGCGGGCGCCGCAGTGGCATCCGCAGAGCGCAAGCGCATCAAGGCACTGGCGATCCCGCCTGCCTGGCACGACGTGTGGATCAGCCCAGAGCCGAACGGCCACATCCAGGCGGTCGGCGTCGATGCGGCCGGGCGCCGACAGTACATCTACCACCGCCGCTGGCGCGCACGCCGCGACGCGCGAAAGTTCGCGCGCGCACTGGAGCTGGCCGAGGGGCTGCCGCGGGCACGTGCGCAGGTGACGAAGGCGCTGCACGCGGAGGGCATCGGCCGTGATCGCGTGCTCGCGGTCGCCTTTCGGGTGCTGGACGCCGCCGCCCCGCGCATCGGCTCAGCCCGATACCTGGCGCGACACGGCAGCAGGGGGCTGACCACCCTGCAGCGACGACACGCGCATGTCGACGAAACGACCGTGACGCTCGCGTTTCCCGGCAAGAGCGGCAGGCGGGCGATGATCGAGATCGACGATGCCGACCTCGCCGCTGCCGTGGACGATCTCACCGCAGGGCGGCCGCGAGCAGCGCTGCTCGCGTACCGGGAGGGGCACCGGCGCCGCGCACTGACACCTGCCGACGTGAACGCGCACGTGCGGGCACTCACGGGCGGCGCGTTCACGGCCAAGGACTTCCGCACACTGCACGGCACGATCGTGGCATCCGACACCCTCGCGCGCATCGGTGCGACGGACACCGCGCACCTCCGTCGCCGGGCCGAGACGCTGGCGGTGCGCGCGACAGCGGATGCCCTTGGCAACACGCCCGCCGTGGCGCGGGCCAGTTACATCGACCCGCGGGTGTTCCGCGCTTACCGTCGTGGCGCGCTTCTGCGCCTCGACGTCGCGCCGGAGTCAGCGCTCCGACGACTCATCCTCGAGAACTGAGAGTCATGCCATGTCCTACCCAGCAGAGTCCCAACCCGCAGAGTCCCGTCTCGACGAAGGTCCGGCTGTCGTCATCCTGGCCAATCCGTCCGATCGCGAGCTCAGCGCGCTGCAAGAGCGGTTCGGCCTGCACCCGCTCATCGTCGACGATCTGCGGGCCGGTCGGCAACAGCCGAAGTTCGAGCGTCCCGGTGATCACCTCTACCTGTCGCTGTGGGACCTCAACGCCGCGGGCGACAGGGAGAAGGGCGACACCGACAGCGACCTCGCAGTGATCTTCGATGAGAAGGTCCTGCTGCTGGTGCAGCGCGGTTCGCCGCAGGTGCTGCGCGATCTGGACGCAGCGCTGTCGACACCGGGAGCGATGCCGGTGGCATCCACGATCTCCGCCGTGTATCGCATTCTCGGAACGATCGTGGCGGACTTCGTCGAGCTCGGCGCCGCGATCGAGCGGGAACTCGACTCAGTGGAGGAGGAGGTGTTCGACAGCCGTGTGCGCGAGGACTACCGGCGCATCTACCGACTGCGCGGTCGGATCGGCCAGATCGATCGCGCGGCGTCCGGCCTTGCAGAGGCGGTCCGCTCGGCACGGCGTGAGATCCAGGCGATCACGGAAGACGATCCGGAGCTGCGGCCCTATTTCGTCCACCTCGAACACGACGCGGTGGGAATCGCGCATCTCGCCGGGGCGGAGCACAGGGAGTTGGATGCTGTGGTCGCGAGCCATGAAAGCAACGTCTCCACCCGGCAGAATCAGGACATGCGCACCATCTCTGCGTACGCGGCGCTGTTGGCCGTTCCGACCGTGATCGCCAGCGTCTACGGGATGAACTTCAAGGCCATGCCGCTGCTCGGCTGGGAACTGGGCTGGATCGTCGTGATCGCCCTCATGCTCGCGCTCGACGTGGTGACATACGTCCTGTTCCGCCGTCGCGGCTGGCTCGGAGGGCCGCCGTCCACGCGCAGCGACGGCGAGCGCTCCGACCAGAGATGAGTTGCGTCAGGGTGCCGGCGTGCGATTCTCGGCGCTGACCATCCAGGCGAACTGCTCAAGCTCCTCCAGTACGACGTGCAGGATGTCTGCGGTCGTCGGATCCTCCTCGTCGACGGGGTCATGCACCTCGCGGACGGTGGCGATGGTGGCCTCGAGGCGCTCGGTGATCAGGTCGACCGTGTCGGTCGTCGAGACCTCGCCCTCGGGGTACGACGGCAGCGACGTCGACCCCGCGACAGCGCTGCTGCGTCCGTCGGGCAGCGCATGCAGCGCGCGCATCCGCTCGGCGACCGTGTCTCCCAACCGGCGGGCGGCAGCCACGATCTCATCCAGCTGCAGGTGCGTGTCGCGGAAGTTCGTGCCGACGACGTTCCAGTGCGCCTGCTTGCCCTGGAACTGAAGTTCCAGCAGGTCGACCAGCACCCGCTGCAGGCTCTTGCGCAGTTTCGCGGATGCCCGGAAGCCGCTCTCGGCGTTCTGCTTCTTGGTGAGTTGTGCCATCATCTTCTCCTTGTCGCGATGCTCTGCGCTGCGCGTCAGCGGTTGAGTTCAGTGGTTGCGGAGCATCGAGATCAGCTCCGCCTTGCGCTTGCCGGAGTACCCCGTGATTCCGAGCTCTTTCGCTCTGGCTCGCAGCTCGTCGACCGTGCGGTCGTCGTAGTCCTCTGCTTCGCCGCCTCGTCTGCCGACTGTTCTGCGACCGTCTCGGGCCGCGGCGTTCGATATCCGGGCCGCCTTCTCCTTCGACGCTCCATCGTCCCGGAGCTCCTCATAGAACTCGGGGTCCTTCAGGCTGTTCGATCCGCGTCCGCGGGGCATGATGTTCTCCCTGATCGTGTCGGTGGTGATCGAGCCAGCATGTGCACGTTCTGCGGATGCCCGTCAGGGGGTTGACAGGGTCAGGTCAACGGGGGAGCTAGCACCGGCATCCGACCGCGTCAACCCCCGCGACCGCAGCCGCAGGCACTGGCAGGCTCGACCCACAACGCAACGCACGGATCCACCCGTGCCGCACGTCAACAGAAGGAGCTCAGTATGAACATCGCTCTCATCATCATCATCGTCATCGCGATCATCGTCGCCATCGTCTCGGGGCTGAACGCCGCGCTGAGCTGGTTGCTCTGGGTTGCCCTCATCATCGGTGCGATCGCACTGATCGCGTTCCTCATCAGGGTCATCGGCGGCCGCAACACCACGGTCTGACGATTCCACGATGACTGCCCCGCTCACCGCACTGACCATCTCGTGCACGCTCAAGCCGTCGCCAGGACAGTCGAGTTCTGAGGTGATGAGCCGCCAGCTGCAGGAGATGCTCAGTGCACACGGCGTCACGAGTGAGCATGTGCGGGCCGTCGACCATCGCATCCTCCCCGGTGTCGAGAAGGACATGGGGGAGGGTGACGATTGGCCGACGCTGCGCGAGAAGGTGCTCGCCGCCGACATCCTCGTCTTCGTCACCCCGACCTGGCTCGGACAGCACTCGAGCGTCGCCCAGCGCGTGCTGGAGCGTCTCGACGCCGAGTTGGCGGAGACGGATGCCGCAGGGCGACCGATCCTGTTCGACAAGGTCGCCATCGCCGGCGTCGTCGGCAACGAGGACGGCGCGCACCACATCGTCGCCGTGCTGTACCAGGCGCTGAACGACGTCGGCTTCACCGTGCCGGCGCAGGGGTGCGTGTACTGGAACGGCGAAGCCATGCACAAGACCGACTACAAGGACCTGTCGCAGACGCCGCAGAAGGTGGCGTCTGCGACGAAGACGGCGGTCGAGAACGCCGTGCACCTGGCGGGCCTGCTGAAGACCAGTGCGTATCCGTCCGCAGAATGACTGCTGATCGTCCGCCGGCGCCCAGTACGCTGGGCGAGTGGAAGAGAGCGCCCTCGGACTGGTTCTGATCCCTCTGCTGGCCGTGATCGCGCCGATCCTGGCGCGCGCGATCGGCCCGGTCCTGCGGATCCCGGTGGTCGTCTTCGAGTTGGTGCTCGGCATCATCGTGGGCCCCGCCGTGCTCGGCTGGGTGCATCCGACGGAGATCATCGGAGCGCTCAGCGAATTCGGTCTGGCGATGCTGTTCTTCCTCGCCGGCACCGAGATCGACTTCGCCGCGATCGGCCGTCGGCCGCTGGCTCGTGCCTCGCTGGGCTGGCTGCTCAGCATCGCCCTCGGCATCGGGGTCGGCTTCCTGATCGCGCCGGGTGACGGGATGATCGTGGTCGCGATCGCGCTCAGCTCGACCGCGCTCGGAACGCTGATGCCGATCCTGCGCGACGCCGGCGAGATGACGACCCCGTTCGGACGCGCTGTCACGGCGATCGGCACGGTGGGCGAGTTCCTGCCGCTGATCGCCATCTCGATCTTCCTCAGCGTGCGCTCGGCGCCGCTGGCGACCGTCGTCCTGCTGGTGTTCGTCGCCCTCGCGCTGCTCGCCGTCTATGCAGCCCGCCGCATTCCTCATGGTCGGCTGCATGCGTTCGTCAACGCGACGCTGCACACCTCAGCACAGTTCGGCGTGCGGTTCGTGCTGCTGCTCGTCGCGGCACTGGTGGCGCTGAGCGTGTGGCTTGACCTCGACATGCTGCTCGGTGCCTTCGTCGCCGGCGCCGTGTGGCGGATCGTCATGTCGAGTGCATCCGAGAAGGATGCCGAGCAGGTCGAGAGCAAGCTCGAGGGCATCGCCTTCGGATTCCTGGTGCCGATCTTCTTCCTCTACACAGGCGTGACCTTCGACCTGCAGGCGCTGTTCGCCTCGCCGCTGGCGATGGCGCTCGTGCCGCTGCTGCTGATCGCGTTGCTGGTGATCCGGGGAGCCGCCGCCCAGTTCTCGGCCACTCGTGACATGAGCGGCCGCGACCGGACGGCGCTGGCGCTGCTCGCAGCCACCGGATTGCCGATCATCGTCGCGGTGACGGCCATCGGCGTCGATCAGGGGATGCTCGAAACCGACGTCGCCGCGGCGCTCGTCGGCGCGGGGATGCTGTCGGTGCTGCTGTACCCGCTGATCGGCATGACGCTGCGCGGTGAGCGCGCAGCCGTGCAGAACGCGAAGGGCACGCTGCAGGGGGAACTGTGACCGCCACCGCCGAACTGCTCGCCGACGCGCGGCGGCGCCTCGCGGGCGTGCCGCAAGAGGGGCTGGGTCTCGAGCGCACCTCCCGCTGGCGGGGCGCCCGCATCGTACGGGCGGGGACGGCTTGGCACCTGGGCGTGCTGCTGCTCACCGAAGATGCCGTGCTCGCGACCGACGAGATCCTGCGCGCGGCGGAATCCGTCCGCCGCGGGTACACAGCCGAGTCGTCGCGCGCCCGCGCCGAGCGCGCTGGGCAGGCGAGCAGAGGCGGCTTCGCCGATGGCGAGGTCGTGCACGTCGGCTGGCGGACGCTCGATGTCGCCGCAGTGGATGCTGGTGCAGCATCCGATCCGCTCGCGCTCGTCGGCGGCGTGCCGCACGTGCGCTGGGCGCCCGGCGCCGCGCTCGTGCCGTTGGCGGGGTACCTCGACGAGCAGATCGCGCTCGCGCGCCGCTGAGCCGGGGTCAGCCGCCGAGCAGGCGGGGGAAGCGTGCGAGCAGGTCGTCGCCGTCGACGGATGCTGACAGCACGGCCCGCTCGGTGGCGTCGTACTGTGCCGGGTCGAAGTATCCGGATGCCCGGTACACGGCCATCCGGTCGGCGAAGTCCTGCGGTGAGGCCTCGGGGTGGAACTGGGTCGCGTACAGGTGGTCGCCCACGCGATACGCCTGCACGCGGCAGGCCGCGTTGGTCGCCAGCAGCACGGCCCCTGGCGGGGTCTCGCGGGCCGATTCCTTGTGCGCCGTGAACACCGACAGATCCTGGCCCCCAGGCCCGAACAGCGGATCTGCAAGACCCGCCTCGGTGAGCGTGATGCGGGTCGCGCTGGCCTGCTCGGGCTGGGTGGTGTCCACCGTGCCGCCGAGCATGCGCGTCACGACGCCGATGCCGTAGCAGGTGAACAGCGCCGTCGTCTCGCCGTCGAGCGCGCGGGTGGCGATGCGCTCGAGGTCGTGCTCGACCGCCTGCTGGTAGTCGCTCTTGACCGCGTCGGTGACGTTGAAGGGTGAGCCGCCGATCACGAAGCCGTCGTACTGCTGCCATTCCACCGTCTCCAGCGATGCGTGCAGCAGGTCGATCCGATCGAGCATCCCGAGCCCGAGGCCGCGGCTGAACGAGCGATGCTCGGCGTCTGCCGCACTCCGCTCGGGGCGGACGCACACATACAGCACCGAAGACATGTCGCGAGTCTATTGCGACGAATCGGGGCATGCGGGAATACCCGTAACCGGACGTCGTTGAACTTGAGTGAAGTACGCTCAACTTTAAGGAGGACGCGATGTCCAACGACTTCACCGATGGCGGCTCGGGCTCGTTCGACGAGTTCCTTTCCCGCTATCTCGCCGGCGAACAGGCGCGCCAAGCGCGCTCCATCGACCTCAGCCGGTTCCTCACCGCGCGCACGCAGCAGATCCTGCAGCGCGCCGGCCGCTTCGCCCTGGAGCGCGGCCAGACCGAGCTCG
Source organism: Microbacterium sp. H1-D42 (assembly GCF_022637555.1). Classification (NCBI taxonomy): domain Bacteria; kingdom Bacillati; phylum Actinomycetota; class Actinomycetes; order Micrococcales; family Microbacteriaceae; genus Microbacterium; species Microbacterium sp. H1-D42. Next base: position 774,812 of record NZ_CP093342.1, read on the forward strand.
ACGCACTGCACGTGCTGCGCATGATCGTCGAAGACGACGCCGTCGTGCAGGCGGTCGAGCGGATCGGCGTGCGTCCGGCGTCCATCATCGAGGCCGTCGAAGCGCGCCTGCCCATGCCTGGCGAACCCTCGTCGCAGGATGCGGCGACCATCACGCCCAGCGCCAGCCGGGCGCTGTTCCACGCCTACCAGGTCGCCCGGTCGTCCGGCTCCACCTACATCGAGCCAGAGCACCTCTTCTTCGCACTCGTGCTCGGGCAGGACGTGCCAGCAGGGCAGATCCTGGCGCGCGCCGGCGTCACCGCCGAAGCCCTCACACAGGGGCTGCGCGAGCCCGTGCACGCGGGTGGCGAGGCTGTGCCCGAGACTGCTGCGGCTGCAGCATCCGACACTCCGATGCTCGACCAGTACGGCCTTGACCTCACCGCGCAGGCCAGGGCGGGTGAACTCGACCCCGTCATCGGCCGCGCCGGAGAGATCGAGCAGACCATCGAGATCCTCAGTCGTCGAACGAAGAACAACCCGGTGCTGATCGGGGAGGCCGGCGTCGGCAAGACCGCCATCGTCGAGGGGCTCGCCCGCGCGATCGTCGACGACGCCGTCCCCGCGCAGCTGCACGGCCGCCGCGTCATCGCACTCGACCTGCCCGCGATGCTCGCCGGCACCCGCTACCGCGGCGACTTCGAGGAGCGTCTCACCAAGACCATGGATGAGATCGCCGCGCACAAGGGCGAGATCATCGTCTTCATCGACGAGGTGCACACCGTCGTCGGCGCCGGCGGATCCGGCGAGGGCGGGATGGATGCCGGCAACATCCTCAAGCCGCGCCTGGCGCGCGGCGACCTGCACCTCGTGGGCGCGACCACGCTGAGCGAATACCGCCGCATCGAGAAGGACCCGGCGCTGGAGCGTCGGTTCCAGCCGGTGAAGGTGGCGGAGCCGTCCATCGAAGACGCGGTGAAGATCCTGGAGGGACTGAAGCCGGCCTATGAGGAGCACCACGCCGTGACGTACGCCGACGAGGCGCTGCGCGCCGCCGTCGAACTCAGTGCCCGCTACCTGCCCGACCGCGTGCTGCCGGACAAGGCGATCGACCTGATCGACCAGGCCGGTGCCCGACTGCGGCTGCGCCTCGGCGTGCCGACCGATGTCGAGTCGCTGTTCGCCGAGCTCGCCGACCTGGAGGCGCAGAAGAACGCCGCCGTCGGCGCGGAGCATTATGAGGAGGCGCTGCGCTTGCGTGATGAGATGTCTCGCGTGCAGCACCGCATCGATGAGGCCCGGCCGTCCGGGGGCGGTGCACAACTGGCATCCGGCTCGCAGTCGGCCGTCGGCTCGCGTTCCGCGTTCGGCTCGCAGCCGGCCGCCGTCGTGGACGAGGTCGAGATCGCTGCGGTGATCTCGCGCGCCACCGGCATCCCCGTCAGCCGCCTCACCGAGACCGAGCGCGCGCGACTCGGCGACCTCGAGTCCGACCTGCACACCCGCGTGATCGGGCAGGATGACGCAGTCGCCGCCGTGGCGCGCGCCGTCCGCCGCAGCCGCACCGGCATGGGCGACGCGCGTCGCCCTGTCGGCTCGTTCCTGTTCCTCGGTCCCACCGGGGTCGGCAAGACCGAGCTGGCGAAGGCTCTGGCCGACCGCCTGTTCGACGACGAGAACGCCGTGATCCGCTTCGACATGAGCGAGTTCGGCGAGCGGCACACCGTGTCGCGTCTTGTCGGTGCTCCTCCTGGATACGTCGGCTACGACGAGGCCGGGCAGCTCACCGAGCGCGTGCGGCGCAACCCGTACTCGATCGTGCTGTTCGACGAGATCGAGAAGGCCCACCCTGACGTGTTCAACCTGCTGCTGCAGGTGCTCGACGATGGGCGTCTGACCGATGGCCAGGGCCGCACGGTCGACTTCCGCAACACGGTGATCGTGATGACCTCCAACATCGGGTCGGAGTTTCTCGCGTCGCGGTCGGGTGCGCTCGGCTTCGTGGCATCGCAGGACGGGTCGGCGAACGGTTTCGCGTCGCAGAAGGACCTTCGCGACCGCGTGATGGGCAAGCTGCGTGAGGCGATGCGTCCGGAGTTCCTGAACCGCATCGACGAGATCGTGCTGTTCCAGAAGCTGTCGCGCGACGAGCTCGGACGCATCGTGCGCCTGATGCTGGATGCCAGTGCGCAGCGCCTGTCGGCGAGGGACATCACGCTCGAGGTGACGGATGCCGCGGTGGAGTGGCTCGGCGAGCACGGCTACGAGCCCGAGTACGGTGCGCGTCCGCTGCGCCGGCTGATCCAGCGTGAGGTCGACGATCGCATTGCCGACCTGCTGGTCGCAGGGTCGCTGGCCGATGGCGGTCGGGTGCGGGTGGATGCTGTGGACGACGCGCTGCGCGTGGAGTCCGCTGCGCTCGCCGCGGTCTGACGTAAGACCTCAGCGCGAGGAGTTCGTGGTGCGGCCGCGCACGATGCCGACGAAAGCGTCGACGTCGGGCGTGGTCGTGTCGCGGCGCCATGCGACGCCCACCGGCGAGACGGGACCGGCCAGGAGAGGGCGGTAGTCGACGTCCTTGCGGTGATGCAGGCGCGCCAGCGACATCGGCACCACGACGATCCCGACGCCGCTCGCGGCTGTGGCGATGGCCTCTTCGGTGGTCGCGACCTGCGGGAAGCTCGGCGCGATGGTCGGCAGATCCAGCGGCCCGAGCACATCGTCGGCCGGGGTGATCAGCACCTGTCGGACCAGGTCGTCGGCGGTCAGTCGATCGGTCGCCAGCAGGAACGAATCGATCGCAGCCACCACGACCGGGATCTCTTCGTACAGCGGGATCACATGCAGGTCTTCCGGGCGCTCGACCGGCAGTCGCACGATCCCAGCATCCACCTGCTCTGCGCCGTCATCGAAGAACTCGCGCTGCGCGGCGACGGTGAGCGGAACGAGCTCGATCTCGACGTGCGGCATGCGCTCTTTCCACGCGTCGATCCACTTGCCGGGCGTCGCACCAGGGATGATCCCGAGGCGGAACGTGCGCGGCTCTTCGGGGGCCGGCTTGGGCTCGTCGAAGCGCTTCGCCGGGGCCTTCTTCTGCGTACTCTTGCCCGGTGCTCCCTTGCCCTGTGCACCCTTCTTGGGCGCGGGCTTGCCCGAACCAGGACGCGCCGGACGGGCCCCACGTGCAGGTCGACGCCGGTCGTTCTTCATCGGTTCAGCGTAGCGGCCGCCGCCAGCGGGGTGGTTCAGGCCGGGCGCACGGCCACACAGCACTGGCCTTCGTGCGGTTCGCCGTGCGCGCAGAGCTGCTCGCAGCCGAGTCCGTCGAGGATGCCGTCGATCAGCGCGAGGTTCGCCGAGCACACCAGCTGGGTGTGGTCGCGGGCGAGCGAGTCGAAGGGGCAGTTCGCGAGTGTGAGCGCATCGCCCCCGCGGCGCGGCTCGTAGCCATGCGCGTCGAGCACCGTGGCGATGCGCACGAGGTCGTCGGGGGCCTCCCCGTCGGGCGAATCGGATGCTGTCGCGGATGCTGCGATGAGGCGTCCTTCTTCGCGGGCGACCGCGTCGACAGCATCCGACAGCGGCATCCCGTCGCCGGCGCGTTCGATCGCACCGGCGAGCAGGTGGCCGACCAGGTCGTAGCGGCGCTCGGGCAGTGAGACGGCGATCGTTCCGGTGGCGCGGCGGTACAGCTTGGACGGGCGGCCCGCTCCGGGGCCGGTGCGGCCGCTCAGTCGGCGGAACTCCGTTTCGAGCAGCCCCACCTCGACGAGCTTGTCGAGGTGGAAGCGGGCCATGTGCGCCGGTATCTCGATGGCGTCAGCGGCGGTGTCGCGCGTGACGGGGTCTGGCTGCGCGGCGATGAACTCGTAGAGGGCGCGCCGGGTCTCGTCGGCGAGTGCGCCGATGCTCACTGCACGGTCGGTGGTGCTCATGGGTCTCTAACAAACAGTGTACTCGCTTTTAGAAACGACCGGACCGACCACTGAGGGGCAGGGTTACGGCTGGCTCGGCCGCGCCGCGCGCTGAGCGCGGCGGATCAGGCCGACCAGCCCAGCGATCAGGACGAGCACCCCCAGCGACAGCAGGCTGACGGCGGCTATCGTGCCAGGGGTGAGGCCGGCGAACCAGTCGGTCAGGTCGTCGCGTCGGGCGGACGAGCTGAGAATCCAGATCCCAGTCCACGCCAGGGCCGCGAAGAAGACGCCCCAGACGATCGCAGCCCAGCGGGTGCGCGGGGTGAGAGCGGGGGAGGCAGCAGGACCGGTGGATGCTGCGGTGTCGGGGGACGCCACAGCATCCACCGTCGTGGCGTCGGCCACCTCGGCAGCCAGCAGCGGCAGCGTCGGCTGCGCGTTCAGGGGTTCGGGGTTGATCCGCTCGGTGTTCATTCGGAGGTCTCCTCGTCGGCGCGCACGTAGTAGGTGACGTAGATGGTTCCGGAATCCTGGTCGATCGTGACCGGTGCTCGCGTGATCACGGTGGTCTCAGCTGTCGGATCATTGGCGGAGGTGACGGACTCGTGGATGATGTTCGTGCCGTCGCCGAGCGGCCGGCCGGTCCACGTACCGCTGTCACCGGGCTCGGAGGAGCCATCCGCGTGGAGCGCCACCTGCGTCCAGTTCACACTCACGTCGTCGCCGATCGTGGCGGTGAGATCCAGCTGCACGCCCTGATCGACGTTGATCTGGGTGAAGCCTTCGCCCTTGTGCACCGTGATCGGCTCAGACCGACCCTCCTCGAACGGATACAGCCAAAGAGCTGTGAAGCCGAACGGCTGGCGCAGGTCGACCGGTGCGGCATTCGACAGTTGCACCTGGCCGAACCTCACATCGCCCACCGTCGCGCCGATGCCGGCGATCATCGCACCGAACAGCGTCACCGCTGTGACGAAAGCCAGGAAGCCGCTGCGTCGCCGCGCGATGCCGGTGATGATCATGCCGAGCGCCAGCACGAGGGAGGCCGAGAACAGCGCAAGGCCGACCGTGACAGCATCCGGAGTCTGCGACCACAGCCACACGACCGCACCGGTGACCAGCGCGAGACCGATCGCCGTGGCGACGTACGCGAAGCTCGCGCGCGGCTTCGAATCCCTGCGCACGCGGCGTCTCTCGGCCGCCTCGGCCGAGAATGCGGCCGCGGTCTCCTCGCGTTCGCGGCGAGCCTGCTCGCGTGCGACGCGATCGGCATCCTGCTGCTGGTCGCGCCATGCGCGCTCCTGCTGCTGCCAGGCGGCGTGCTGCTCACGCCAGGCGCCGAGGTCGGAAGGATCGGAGGGCTGGGCGGGTTCGGCCGGTTCGGCCGGGCGTTCGAGGGCGGGGGCGGATGCCATCATCGCAGCGAATGCGATCCCCCCGGCATCCGCCCCTCGCCCGTCCGTCTCAGCGGCGATACCCGAGTCGCCGGCTGAGACGAACGAGACCGGAGCGACCGTCGCCGCGGAAGCCGTTCGCGGGTCGGTCGGAGAACCTCCGGGGGTGCGGCGCGCAGCGCGCACGATGAAGACGAGCAGCACGATGACCAGTGCCAGCCCGAGGAAGAAGCCGAAGATGCTGAGGCCTGACGGGCCGCCGAAACCGTAGTCGTACCCGTTGTAGGGCCCCGTGACGATGCGGAAGAACAGGCTCAGCGCCGAGAGCGGCCACAGCGTCATCAGCCCGATCACGACACCGGCGAGGATGCCGAGCTGCGCCGGCTCGTAGTGCCCATGCACCAGTGTGCGGGCGTGGATGCGGCCCTCGGCGTCAGGCAGCAGCGCCCAGGCGATGGCGTACAGCAGGATCAGCGGCAGACCGCACAGCGTCGCGACCACGAGGATGCCGCGGACGATCAGGGGATCGATGCGCAGGCGGGCGGCGATGCCGGCGGCGACCCCGCCGATCCAGCCCTCCGACCGCGCGATGCCGAGTCCTGCGACCCACGAGAAGAACCGGTTGTCGCCGGACGGCGGTGCGGTCGGAATCGTCATGCTTCGATCCTGTCGGTCAGGTGGTGGTGCGTGCCATGGGGTGAACCCCTGACTGAACCCTGATCCTGTGCTCTCAGGGGGTCTGGCGAGGGCATCCGATGATTGGATGGCGTCATGTCCTCTTCCGCCGCGCACGCAGCATCCGATGCGCACGTCGCACAGGCCGCGCACTTCGCGCCGCGTCCGCGCCGCGTCGCCGCCCCGCCGCGCCCCGCACTGACGCGGGTGCGCGAGTGCGCCGTCTCTGGCACCGCCGCCGGCGTCGCCCGCCACCTCGGCGCGCGCGTGTGGGTGGTGCGGATGCTGTTCCTCGCTCTCACGCTGCTCGGTGGCGCCGGTGTGCTGCTGTACGTGTGGTGCTGGGCGTTCATGCCGTGGGAGCAGGGCGAGTCGGCGCCGTCGCGGAAGGTTCCGGTCGCGTGGATCCTGCTGGCGAGCGCCGTCGTGCTCGAACTCATCGTGTTGCCGCAGGTGGGCTCGGGGTACTTCTACTTCGCGGGGATCCCTCAGTCGGATCTCGGTGATCTGTCGTCGTTCGCGTACGACGTGGCTTCACTGGTGCTCGTCGTGGCGCTGCTCGCCGGAGCAGGGCTCTGGGCCGAGCTGGTGGATCGCACCGACCCCGCGCGGGGCACACGGCACGCCAGCATCGTCAGAGGGATCGCCGTGGCGCTGCTCGTGCTGCTGCTCATCGTGCTGACGATGCGACCCGCATCGCCGATCCTGATGCTGCTGCCGATCCTCGGCCTGCTCGCGGTGTTCTCGTCGTCGTTCGCGCATCGCTGGCGTGAGCTGCAGGGCGAGCGCATCCGCCGTATCCGCGAGGAGCAGCGCAGCGAGATGGCCGCGCACCTGCACGATTCGGTGCTGCAGACCCTCGCCCTGATCCAGAACCGTGCCGGGGCGTCGAGCGAGGCTGCGCGCCTGGCCCGCGCGCAGGAGCGCGAGCTGCGGGCATGGCTGTACGACGGAGATGCCCCTGCCGACAGCGACCTGGCCACCGACTTGCGCGACTACGCCGGGGCGCTCGAGCTCGACTACCCCGCGCACATCGATGTGGTCTCGGCTGGACTGTCCACCGAGCGGGCCAGCGGTGAGCTGGCCGCTGCCGCACGCGAAGCGATGCTGAACGCCGCCAGGCACGCGGGCGGCGACGTATCGGTGTACATCGAAGGTGCGGTGACCGGCGTCGACGTCTACATCCGCGACCGCGGTGCCGGGTTCGCCCTGAGTGCGGTGCCGAGTGACCGGCTCGGCGTGCGCGAGTCGATCATCGGTCGGATGCGACGGGCCGGCGGATCCGCGACCGTGCGCAGCGACGGAGGAGGCACCGAAGTGCACCTGTGGATCGTCGGCACGGGGACTGGTGGTGTCGGATCGCCGGTGGCGACGGCTGCGTCGGGATCGGCGGCCGTGGCGCCCGCGTCGGGATCGGCGAGTGCGGAGGAGAGTCGTGGTTGACAGCATCCGAGTGGTGATCGTCGACGACCACTCCATCTTCCGCTCCGGCCTGCGGGCCGACCTCGACGCGACCGTCGAGGTCGTCGGCGAGGCGGCCGACGTGCCGTCGGCGATCGCCGTGATCGGCGAGACGCAACCTGACGTCGTGCTGCTCGATGTGCACCTGCCCGGTGGCGGCGGGGCGGACGCGACTGGCGGCGAGACGGTGATCCGCAGCTCGACGCCGACCAGCGCGCGCTTTCTCGCGCTGAGTGTGTCGGATGCTGCTGAAGACGTCGTGCGCGTGATCCGCGCCGGTGCTCGCGGCTACATCACGAAGGGCTCCTCCGGCATCGAGGTCTCGCAGGCGGTGCATGCCGTCGCAGACGGCGACGCCGTGTTCTCACCGCGTCTGGCTGGATTCGTGCTCGATGCTTTCGGCGCTGTCGCCGGCGAGACCGCGGCTGTCGATGACGAACTCGATCGGCTGTCGTCCCGCGAGCAGGAGGTCATGCGGCTGATCGCCCGCGGATACGCCTACAAAGAGGTCGCGAGCGAGCTGTTCATCTCGATCAAGACCGTCGAGACGCACGTGTCGTCGGTGCTGCGCAAGCTGCAGCTCTCGTCGCGTCACGAGCTCACGGTGTGGGCGTCGGAGCGGCGACTGCTCTAGAGCGAAGTCGGCTCGAGAATGGAACCGAGGAGGTGACGCAGTGCAGAAGAGAACGAGACGACGGGTCGCGGCGATCGTCGTCCCGCTCGTCGGACTGCTCTCCGGCGCACTCTTCGTGCGCCTTCTGCTCGACTGGTCGGACTCTCAGCCGTACGCCGGAGCGGAGACCGAGACGAGGTATATCGTGATCGCCGTCGGCGCAGTGGCCTGGGTCGCGGTCAGCTGCGCGATCGGCGTCTGGCTGTGGTGGTCCAGCCGGCGCTCTTCGCCCGCGCTCGATCGCGAAGCGTCGCGGTGACTGGCGGGCTCAGGCCGCCAGCCACAGTCCCTTCTGGTCGGTGACGACCTTCGTTCCCGGTGCCACGATCTCGTCGTGCCCGATTCGCGTGCCGCGTGCGACCCGCGCGCCTGCGCCGATCTCAGTGCGCACGCCGATCCAGGCGTTCTCGCCGACGGCGGCGCCGGATCCGATGTGCGCGTGCGCGTCGATCCGCGCGTTCTCGCCGATCACGGCATCCGGTTCGATCCACGCGCCACGGGCGATGCGCGCCCCCGCTCCGACGCGCGCACCGGGTTCGATATAGGCGCCGATCTCGACGAAGGCCTTCGGATTCACCTTCGCACCATGCGCGACGAGGCCGCGACCGTTCACGTGCTTGCGATATCGCAGCGTCGCGCCCTGGTCGTCCTCGATATCGATGTAGTTCTTACCCACGATTCCTCCCGAATTCCGGGCTAGTCCCAGTAAGTGAACAACCACGGACCCGCTCGATACATTCCCGATCGGGGATGTCGGCGAGTGCGTTGGCGTAAAGCTGCCATCTCGTGCCGCTTTCCGGGCGACGCGGGCTAGGCTTCAAGGATTCCGACGACGAAGGCGTGCCGATGGATGCAGTGGAACTCACCGATCGACTCGAAGCGCTCCTCCGCTCCGCCCGAGCGTCTGGTGAGACGAGCGCGACGGGGCTGGATGTCACACGTGAGCAGCCTGATGAGCCGCCTCTGGGTGAGGCGATAGCTACGCACACGGACATGAATCAGCTGTTCAGCTCTCTCCAGCTCTCGGCGACGCACTCGGTCGACGCGCTCGACAACGGCGACTACTGCGCCGAGACGCGAGGTCAGAGCCCCTCGCAGACCGTCGCACTCGCCACCGGCGTGAGGTATCGGGTCGTGTACTCGACGGGCATCTTCGATCAGGACGCCCATCTCGAGGCGACACTCAGCGCGATAGCGCAGGGGGAGGACGCCCGCGTCTTCGACCATGTTCCCTCGCGGGTGCTCATCCGAGATGGTCAGGAGGTGCTGGTCATCGCCAGCGGGTATCCCGATGCCGAGCAGCTCGGCTTTCACTCAGCGCATCCCGCGGTCGTGAGCTACTTCTGCGAGATGTTCGACATGGTGTGGACCCGCGCGATCCCGGTGACTGAGCGGCGCCCCGACATCGTGGGGATCCTCACCGGTGATCAGATCCAGCTGCTCAGATACCTTGTGCTCGGGCGCACCGATGCCAGCATCGCCCGATCCCTCGGCGTCAGCACCCGCACGGTTCAACGGCAGATTCAGACCATCCAGCTGCGGCTCGGCGCACGGGGAAGATTCCAGTTGGGGCTGTTGGTGAGCCGGTTCTTCCCGAGTCTCGGGAATGACTCCCAACCTCAGACGCACGTGGAGGCCCCGGCGCGTTGACGCCGAAGCCTCCACGATGCCCGATCGTCACTCGACGATCGGGCATCGACCTCAGTAGTGGGCGATGACGCTCACATTCGCGAAGTCCTCGACTCCCAGCAGCGTGACGTAGTTCCATCCCGACGCTGGCCAGTCGATCACGACCTGCTCGCCGTTACCGGCACTGGTTGAGCGCGCCACGTGGTTCTGGGGGCTGGCCCAACCAGAGTGACCGACGTAGAGATCGGCGTCACCGCTCCCTCCGCCCGACGTGACAGTCAGCTGCGGGGTGCCGGACGGAACCCACACGAGCAGGTACGCGGTGTCGCCCTCCTCGGCGGTGAGCCCCATTCGTCCGCACGCCTGACCGAGCAGTCGCACGTCGGGATCGGCGCATTCCGGAACCGTCCACGTGTCATCGGGGTCGGGGTTGCCCGTGTCTGGCGCCGTGACGGTCACCGAGCGCGTGGCTGTGGCCGTCGCGCCCTTGTCATCGGTGACGGTGAGCTTCACGGTGAACGTGCCCGTTTCTGCGTAAGTGACGACTGGGCTCTTCTCGGTGGAGGTCGTTCCGTCTCCGAAGCTCCAGGTGCGGTTCGCGATCTGGCCGTCGGTGTCGCTGGAACCGTCGGTGAACGTCGCTGTCAGACCATCAGCCTCGACCGTGAAGGCCGCAGTCGGAGCCTGGTTCTGCGGCGGCTGCTCGCCTCCGCCGAGATCTGCCGAACAGTCACCCTGCGCGCATTTGGCGAGGAATGCAGCGAACGCGTCGTCGTCCGCGGTGCCGATGCTGTCCTTCAGATAACTGCGGGCGGCGGCCCAGTCACCCGAGCGGTACTTGCCGAGTACGGTCTGCATCTCGTCCGGGCGCTCGTTCAGCATGAAGCTGACTGCCAGGTAGCCCCAGCGGTAGATGCGATCAGTGCCATGGTCGTACGTCGTGTCGAACAGGGTGCTGAGCTTGTACTGCCCTGTCGCCGCGAGCTGCTGTGCTTCCGTGTACGGCACCGCGCGGTAGTGGTACGAGATGTACTCTGCGAAGCCTTCGACCCACCAGATCGTCGGTGTCGAGATGTTCTCGGTGAAGTCGCCGTGCATGTTGAACCGGCCGTCGAGGTAGTGCGTGTACTCGTGGTTGAGGTTCCAGATGGCGAAGTCGGGCCGGAGCCACTCGGCTTCGTAGGCGATGAAGCGAGCCTTGTTGTTCGCCTGCGAAGGGTCGCCCTCCAGGTACATGCCGCCGTTGTTCGTGTCGATTCCGAACAGTGAGCCGGCGTACGTCTGGTAGTCGTCGCTTGAGTCGAAGACCACCACTTCGATGTTGGTGTTCACGTCGTCCGGCACGGGGCCGGGATCCTTCGCGACGGCGTGGAAGTAGGCGTCCTGCGCGTTGAGGCTCGCGCAACTGTCGTCCAGCTCTGCCGAGTTCATGTCCTGTGCGCGAATCGTGATGCTCGAGCTGCAGACGTGGGTCGTCGGCAGCACGTGTGCTTCGATGCGCTCCTGCAGATCGCACGTGCCGTAGTAGCTGCAGTCCGCGGCGTCATACCAGTCAGCCATCTGCGCGACAGCGACCCAGAGGCCAGAAGTCGCGCCGTCGAGGGATGTCTGATCGAGCACGGACTTCACCATCGGCTTCACAGCGGCCTTCACCTCGGGATCGCCGAGGAATCGACCCAGTTCGCGACCCGCGTTGGTCACGAGGTACGCATTGTCGCCGCCGATCAGATCGACATGCTCGAGCGCGAAGTCGCGCAGAACGCTCAGCAGCGAGGTGTCAGCGGCGACCTGCTGGACGAACGCGGGTACCTGATGCCCTCGGAACAGCACTGTGAATGTGCCGTTGACGGCATTCAGCATCCACCAGGAAGAATCGTAATTCGCGTCGTAGTCGGTCAGCAGCCGCTTCACGACGTGGATGTAGCGGTCATTGAGTTCGGCGCTGTCGATGAGCGTCACGGCCTCGGAAAGCGTCTCTCCGTTCGCGTCGCTGACATCCTGCGACCGCGGGTTGCCGAAGAACTCATCGAGCGCACCGCTGACAGCGGCACGCAGCGCGGTGCCGAAGGCGGGGACGACGGAGGAGTTGTAGTACTGCACGTAGTACCCCGCGCGCAGGAACAGCACCAGTTGAGCCGCGGACGTCGAGTTGTCACCCGCATAGGACTGCGCGACCGTTCTCAGCGCGTTCGCCGCCGCGACCATCTTCGACTCGGTGAAGATATCAGCGGCCTGCTCACCCGTCACGGAGAAAAGGGTGTTCACGCAGTCGGTCGTGCTGGAGGTGATGAGATCCGAGAGTGCAGAGGGAGAGGCCGCCGCGAAGTCGGCGGTCGTGCAGGCCGCTGCCGCAGCCCGAGCTCCCATCGTCTTCGACGCGGTGCGCTGCTGCATCGAAGGCCGCTCTGGCGCGGTCTCCGGCTCGCCGGCAACGGTGCGCAGCGCGTCGGTGTTCGCCGAGATCGGAGGAAGCGCCGCGACTTCTTCCACGCTTTCCGGACTCACAAGCCCCGAGATATAGGACGGAGCGGATGTCGAATCGTCCTGACCCGGGTCCGGCGCCGCGGAGGTGCCGAATGCCGCCGTGGGTGACACGAGGGCGATCCCCGCGCACACAGCGACGCTGAGGAGCATCGTCGCTCCTCGACGCATCATGCGTACTGTCATGGTTCCTTCTTCCTGCGATCGGAATGTTCGAGGCCTTGTCTGAGGCACTCGTCTCGGAGAACGCAGGCCGGTCGAAGATCAAGATGCACCGACGCGCGCCTCTCCTGCCGACACTGTCGCACGACGATAAAGCCCTGTTCAACGTCGGAAATACGCCATCCGTGCGGGTGAAATGCGGTGTCGTGAAGACGCCAATCGTGTCAGGTGACGGGACGTTTCAGCCGAATTCCTGCACCAGGATGACGTTCAGCGCTGGCATCGCGGGCACCAGAAGGTGACGCGCTCGCGGGTCGGATCGGCGCCGATCCGACCCGTCTGGATCAGGGTTCCGCAGCGGCGGCATGGACGCTGCGCGCGGCCGTAGACCCAGTTCGTCCGGCCGCGTCTGGCGTCGCCCGTGAAGGTGCGGTCGGCGCGATCGCGGTTCGCGCGGATGGTGCGCACACCGAGGTCGAGGAGGGCCGCGATGTCGACCTGCGAGGTCGGCGTCTCCGGCAGGACTCCGCGCAGGAAGAGCAGCTCCGCGGCATACTCGTTGCCGAAGCCCGCGACGTTGCGCTGGTCGAGCAGGGCGACGTGGATGCTGCGGATGTCGCCGCTCAGGCGATGCGCGGCTTCAGCAGCATCCCAGTCGTCCGCGAGGGGATCGGGGCCGAGATGACCGACGAGTTCGTGCTCGTCACGTGCGGCGACGACCTGCACTTCGGCGATGTCGACGCCCACCGCCTCCGCACGGTCGGTCGCGACGATCGCGCGGACCTTGAACGCCGGATGCTGCCACCTCTCACCCGGCCGGTAGACGCGCCAGGAACCATCCATGCGCAGATGGGAATGAAGGGTCCAGTCGCCGATGCGCATGAGGATGTGCTTGCCGCGCGGGACGACCTCGCGCACGGTGTGCCCCGCGAGGTCGATCGTCGCGGCCTGCGGGACCCGCAGATCGAACCGCGTCGCCGTCTGCCCGTGCAGGGCGGCATCCAACCGCTGTGCGGTCTTGAAGACAGTGTCGCCCTCAGGCATGTCAGCGGGGTTCGCTCGGTGGCGCGGGTGGCGCGGGTGGCGTGCTGGGCGTGCTCGCGGGAGGCGGCGCCGGTGCGGTGTGCGCGGGGGCGGGCGGCGCCGGCGGCGAGGGTGCAGCGTTCGCGGGCGGCAGCACTGGTCGGCGGTCGAGCAGGTCTCGGGACAGCAGGGTGGCGCCGACGACAGCCGTCGGCATGACGAACACCGCACCGAACGGCACCATGAAACACAGCTGGGTCGCGGCACCGAAGCCCAGCAGGCGCCCGCGATGCGCGGCGAACAGCTGAGATCGGTCGTAGGTCGTCATGTCGCGGGCGTTCAGGGCGCGGCCGGTGAGCTCGCGGGCGAGGATGCGGCCGGTGAGCAGCACACTCGTCACGGTCGCGACGACGGCGCCGACCAGCGGGATGAAGCCCAGAGCGAGGGCGAGCAGCGCGACGAGCGCGCCAAGGGCGATGAGCCGGACGCTCTCGCCGAGGGCGACGAGGAAGCCGCCGTCCTCAGCGGGGACGTCGCCGCCGAGGTCGGTCTCGACGGTTCGCCAGATGCGCTGGTAGAACGGGTCTCCGATGAGCAGCGTCAGTGCGGTGAAGATGACTCCGGCGAGCACGAGTGCGGCGACTGCGATCACGATGCCGAATGCCACGCGCAGTGCGCTGCGCCAGAACGGATTCCAGCCATCTGCGAACGGCGTCGCCCAGTCGGTGATCCCGCCGAGTGAGAGCAGCAGCGGGATGACGCCAGCGGCGAGCACCACCAGTGAGATGAACGCGGGGACAAGACCCAGCGCCATCATTCCCGGGCGCTTCTTCCAATACCCGAACCCCCGCCCGAGGAATCGGATGCCGGTGATGAACTCGCTGATCAAGGGCCCGCCAATCTGAAATCGTCCTGCCTGCCCATGCTATTCGCCGCCGCGGACGTCCTGCCACGCGCACATACGGCACATATTTCCCCGCCCGGCACACGGATCGGCCGGTTTCCTGTGCAGAACGGGGAGACGTGTGCAGGCGCGTACGCTCAGGCAGCCGCGCGGCGCAGCGCGTAGCCGCGCGGCGTGGGGACGAAACCGGCCTCCTGCAGAGCCAGGGCGAAGGGAGTCCCGTAGATGGCCGCCCCGTTGATCTTCTCGACGGTCAGCGTCTCGAGGCGCCGTGCGCGCGAGGTCGCGGCCAGATCGGATGCTGCCGCGCGCAGCACCTCGGGGTCATCGTCGAATGCCAGAACCGTGCGCCCACCGCGCTCGAGGTAGAGCACCAGGGCGCCATCGATGAGCACCACCAGACCGCCCGCTTTACGGCCGGGACGGTGCGACACCGCGTCGAGCCGCGGCCAACCAAGCGCCGCGCCATAGGGGTTCGCGGGGTCTGTCGCGGCGAGCGTGACAGCCCGGCGCGGGGGAGGGTCGGTGAGACCTGCGAAGGTGCGCAGTCGGTCGACGGTGGTGGATGCTGCGAACTGCGCGGCCCCGAGCCTCTCGATCACGTAGCCGCGCCGACAGTGCCCTGCCTCTTCGAATCCGGCCAGCACCCGGTACGCCTGGGCGAAGCCACCCGGCACGCCCTCAGCCTGCACAGCACCACGCGTGACCACGCCGTAGCGGTCCAGCAGGAGCCCCGCGGTGACGGTCGCGCGGCGCGCAGCATCCGACTCCGCTTCCGGCAGCACCGCCCAGCGGCCGCCAGAGCCGACCGACGGACCTCGTCCCGCAGGCCGCGCCAGCGAGATGCCCCGATAGGTGCGCGTGCGCGGCGCGCGCCGCGCCGCCTTATGCGCCTGCGAGCCACCCGCGATCAGAGCGCGCACCGGCGCGAACGTGTCATTGGTGATGTGCCCCTGCCATGCCAGAGTCCACAGCGAATCCAGCACGGACTGCTCATTCTCGGCATCCGTCATCGTCCTCACGGCACCGGTGAACGACGCACCGCTCAGACGCAGCACGTCGAGCACCCGCTCATCGAGCGAGCCTGCGGCCGGCATCTCCTCTGGGATCGGCAGCGTGAACGGCGCGAGGTCCGCGGGGTGCAGCGACACCCAGCCGTCGCGACCGGGCAGTGCGCCGTGACCGGCCCAGACCACCTCGCCCGCTGCGGTCAACTCATCGAGCAGCGCCGGCGTGTAATCGCGCACGCGGCTGGGCAGCACGAGTGACTCCCAGGCGCTGGCGGGGATCGGCACGCCGGCGAGCTGTTCGACGATGCTCAGCACACCGTCGATGCCCTCCACCGGCCTCGTCAGGTGCTGCCAGTCCGGCAGGAAGCGCGCATAGGCCCCAGGGCTCACCGGCTCGACGCTGCCGCGGATGGCCGCGAGTGAGCGCATCCGCAGGCGGCGCAGCACCTCGGAGTCGCACCACTCCTTCTCGCCACTCGGGTCGGCGTCGGAAGCAGGAAGGAAGAACCCGCTGGTCAGACGCCCGGCCGACTCCAGCCGCTGCAGGGTGTGCCGAGCGACGGCAGCGCCGACGCCGAAGCGCTCGGCGACCGATGCCGTCGTGAACGGCCCGTGCGTGCGCGCATGTCGTGAGGCGAGGTCGCCGAGCGGGTCGGCGACGGGGTCGAGGAAGGCGACGGGGATGCCAGTGGGCAGCGCTGCGCCGAGTGCGTCGCGCAGCCGCCCGGCGTCCTCGATGACGGCGAAGCGGGCGTGACCTGCGATGGTCATAGGGATCACGCGGCGGGCCGTGACGAGCTCGGACAGGAGAGCAGTCGCCGGTGCACCGGGTTCCAGACGGGCGGCGACCTCCGCGGCATCCAGCGGCCCGAGCTGTCGCAGCAGATCAGCGACGCCCTCGACCCCGCGGGCCTGCCGCTGCGGATCGAGGCGCTGCGCCTCGCGTTCGAACTGGGCGATCACATCGGGGTCGAGCAGTTCGCGCATCTCGACCGTGCCGAGCAGTTCGCCCAGCAGTGAAGGATCCACCGACAGCGCGGCCGCGCGGCGCTCGGCGAGCGGTGAATCGCCCTCGTACATGAACGCGCCGACGTAACCGAAGAGCAGGTCGCGGGCGAACGGCGACGGCTGCGCGGGCTCGGTCTCGACCAGCCGGATGCGGCGCTCGGAGATCTCGGTGATCAGCCGCCGCAGCGAGGGGAGGTCGTAGACGTCCTGCAGCACTTCGCGCAGCGTCTCGAGGATGATCGGGAACGTCGGATAGCGGCGCGCGACCTCGAGCAGCTGCGCCGAGCGCTGCCGCTGCTGCCACAGCGGCGTGCGCTTGTTCGGGTTCATCCGCGGCATCAGCAGCGCCCTGGCAGCGCACTCACGGAAGCGCGACGCGAACAGCGCCGACCCGCCGACCTCCGCCGTGACGATCTGCTCGAGCTCGTCCGCATCGAAGAAGAACAGCTCCGCTCCCGGCGGCTCGGCGTCGGCATCTGGAATCCGCACGATGATGCCGTCATCGCTCGCCACAGCCGAGCCCTCGACGCCGAGCCGCTCGCGCACCCGCGCGTTCACCGCGAGCGCCCACGGCGCGTGCACCTTCATGCCGTAAGGAGAATGCAGGATCACCCGCCAGTCGCCGACCTCGTCATGCCCACGCTCGACGGTGAGCGTGCGGTCGGTCGGCAGAGTGCCGGTTGCCTCGCGCTGCTCCGCGAGATGACTCATCAGATTCGCGCGGGCGCTCTCGTCGAGACCAGCGTCGATGAGCCGCTGCTGCGCCTTCGCAGGAGCGGCTGCGGACACCTCGCGCGAGAAGCGCCCCAGTGCCTCGCCGAGCTCGTACGGACGACCGATGCCGTCGCCGTGCCAGAACGGCACCTTGCCCGGCTGTCCGTAGGCGGGCAGCACGTTGACGCGGTCGTGCGTGATCTCGGCGATCCGCCAGCTGGTGGTGCCGAGGGTGAAGACGTCGCCGACGCGTGATTCGTAGACCATCTCCTCATCGAGCTCGCCGACCCTGGCACCCGTGGTCTCGCCGGCGACGAAGACGCCGAACAGCCCGCGGTCGGGGATGGTCCCGCCGCTGGTGACCGCGATCCGCTGCGCACCCGGGCGCCCGGTAAGCGTGCCGGCATCCCGATCCCACACGAGCCTAGGGCGCAGCTCGGCGAACTCGTCCGAGGGGAATCGCCCCGCGAGCAGGTCGAGAGTCGCCTCGTAGGCAGAGCGGGGGAGAGTCTGGAACGGCGCGCTGCGCCGCACCGTCTCGAACCAGTCCTCCACCGAGATCGGCGCGAGTGCGCACGCCGCGATCGTCTGCTGTGCGAGGATGTCGAGCGGATTGCGCGGAACGGCGATCGCCTCGATCTGCCCCGCCAGCATCCGTTCGGTGACGATGGCGGTGTGCAGGACGTCGCCGCGGTGCTTGGGGAACAGGGATGCCCGGCTCACCTCGCCGACCTGATGGCCGGCGCGGCCGACGCGCTGCAGACCGGATGCCGCTGACGGCGGGGCCTCGACCTGGATCACCAGGTCGACCGCTCCCATGTCGATGCCCAGCTCGAGACTGCTGGTGGCGACGACGCAGCGCAGGATGCCCGATTTCAGCTCGTCCTCGACCTGTGCGCGCTGTTCCTTCGACACCGATCCGTGGTGTGCTTTCGCGAGGACCGGATCGGCGCCAGCTGTGGAACCCGCCTGCGCCATCATGGCCGCAGGTGGCGCAGTCGGCTCTGGCAGCGCGACGCCGATGCGCTCGGAGTAGATCTCGTTCAGCCGCCCGGTGAGTCGCTCGGCGAGGCGCCGGGAGTTGGCGAACACGATGGTCGAGCGGTTCTCGAGGACCTTGTCGACGATCGCCTCCTCGACGTGCGGCCAGACCGAACCGGTGACTTCTGTGTACTCCGCTGGTTCGTCAGAAACGGCTGCAGCGCCGGGCGGTGGAGGAGGATTGCGCATGTCGTCCATCGGCACGACGACATCGAGTTCGAATGTCTTCACCGCTCGAGGAGCGACGATCTCGACCGGGGCCGATCCGCCGAGGAACCGCGCCACCTCATCGATCGGCCGCACCGTCGCCGACAGGCCGATGCGCTGTGCGGGCTCGGCTGCGCCGTCGGCCGCGCGCAGGGCATCCAGCCGCTCAAGACTCACCGCCAGGTGCGCGCCCCGCTTCGTGGCAGCGACCGCGTGCACTTCGTCGATGATCACGGTGTGCACCCCGCGCAGCGTCTCGCCGGCGCGGCTGGTGAGCATCAGATACAGCGATTCCGGAGTGGTGATCAGGATGTCGGGCGGAGCGCTGACGAGCTTGCGGCGGTCGGAGGAAGTCGTGTCGCCGGACCGCACGCCCACGGTGACCTCCGGCACATCGAGGCCGAGGCGACGTGCGGACTGGCCGATGCCGACGAGCGGAGAGCGCAGGTTGCGCTCGACGTCGACGCCCAGTGCCTTCAGCGGCGAGATGTAGAGGATGCGAGTGCGGGCGCTCTCAGCGGCAGCATCCGACTTCGTCGATGCCATGCGCTCACGGAAGACGCTGTCGATCGCCCACAGGAATGCGGACAGCGTCTTGCCCGACCCTGTCGGCGCGACGACGAGCGCGCTGCAGCCCGCCGACACCGCCTCCCACGCGCCGACCTGCGCGGGCGTGGGCGCGTCGAACGCGCCCCGGAACCAGTCCTGCGTCGCGGGGGTGAAACGGTCGAGCACATCGCTCATGTCTCTATCTTCACCCGGGCATCCGACACGGGTATCGAAGTGGACCCTCGACAATGTCGGAGCGGTGGGGGATGCTGGCGAGATGGCGCATACGACGAACTACCTCAACACTTTCATCGAGGTCTCTGAGGACTGCCGGGCGGAGTACGGCGAGGAGCCGCCGATCGCCGAGAACCTCTCGATCGCGGCGCTGCATTACCGGCTCATCATCGAGCATCCCTATTCGCGCACCAGCGACGACGTGCTGTTCGAGACTCATGCGCTGCGCAAGGGCATCGACCCGGACGACGCGGATGCCAGGGCCGAGTTCTTCTCTCAGGGACAGGCCTGCCTGCGCTCTTCGCCGATCAGCAAGCGCTACGGCTGGGGCACGCATCATGACGCCGAGGGCCGCGTCGCGATGTACCCGCGCGAGTCGGAGGAGTATGCCGCGCTCGCCGCCGACCCGGCGCTGAAGCACACGCGGGCGATGCGCAGCAGTCGCGCGGCCTGAGCGGATGGACGACGCCGAATTCGAGAAGGTATACGGGCGCTGGGCACGGCGCACTCCGCAGGACGCCGCCCGACTGTTCGACGGGTATCCCGGCGTCTGGTGGATCGCCGGCGGGTGGGCGCTGGAGGCGTTCACGGGAGTCACGCGCCACCATGAAGACCTCGACCCGTCCGTGCTGCGGGCTGACCTGCCCGCCCTGCGGCGACACCTCGACGGGCACCTGCACGTGTGGAGCGCCTCGTCCGGAGCACTCAAGCCGATCCTCCCCGGCGACCGGCCTGAGGCCGCTGCCGACGACGTCCTGATGCCGGGCTCTGGTCAGGTCTGGACGCGGCCGGATGCCGAGCACCCCTGGGAGTTCGACATCCTGCTCAGCCCGGGAACCCGCGATCAATGGCGGTACAAGCGCGACGAATCGGTGCGGATGCCGATGGCCGACGCGCTGTGGGAGCGCGACGGCATCCGATATCTGCAGCCCGAGATCCAACTGCTCTACAAGGCCAAGGGCCTGCGCGCGAAGGATCAGATCGACTTCGACGCGACGCTGCCGTTCCTCGACGCGCGGCGGCGGGCTTGGCTGTCGGATGCTCTTGAGCAGACGCTCCCCGGGCATCCGTGGCTGGGGCCACTTCAACCCGCGAACGTGTGACACTTCCGGGACTGCCGGACATGACGGGGTATGAGCGAGCAGAACGACGAGACCGAGATCTGGAGTCGTGCGCGCACGGACAGCGGTGAGGCCTTCGCCGAACTCTTCCGTCGGCACCGTGACTCCGTGTTCCGCCGGGCGGCCGCGCTCGTCGACCGGATGCAGGATGCTGATGACGCTACGGCGATCGCGTTCTTCGAACTCTGGCGAAAGCGAAGATCGGTCGTACTCGTCGATGGCACGGTGCTGCCATGGCTGCTTGTCGCCGTCACCAATACGGCAAGGAACCAGCGGCGCGGCAGCGTTCGCTATCGGCGTCTGCTCGCCGCGCTCCCACGATCGGATGCCCGAGATGCTGAGCAGGAGGCGCTGACCGCCATCGAGACCGAGGTTCTCGGCATCCGCCTGCGGGAGGCACTGTCGGTGTTGGATCCGAAGGATGCCGCGCTGCTCACGCTCACGGCGCTCGATGGGCTCAGTGTTGCAGACGCTGCACCGCTGGTCGGCTTGAAAGCCGGCGCAGCGCGGACGCGCCTGATGCGGGCGCGCCGTCGGCTGCAGGACCGCTTGGGCAGGCACCCGTCGCACGTCACCTGGTCTCTCTCGGAAGGAGAACGCGCATGAACATCACACTGGATCCGGTTTTCGCCGCGGCCATCGAACGCGAGCTGATGAGTCTCGGCACGGCTCGGAGCCGACTGCGACGTCGTCAGCGGAGGGTGCGCCTTGCTGCCTTCGGCGGCGGATCGCTCGCGCTCGTCGGAGCGCTCACGGGGGCAGCGATCATCAGCGGGCTGCCGGGCGAGACTTCGGTCACGCCGTTCGATGAGACAGTCAGCGGTTCGTACACGGGCACGGCGACGGTCGATCTCGGGCCGGTGCCCGCGGGCGCAGACCGCGTGATCCTGGACGTGACCTGCAGGGAGGGCGGCACCATCGAGGTGCCGACGAACGCAGGGGCGGGGCAAGCCCGGCCTGGAAGCGTGTTCTGGACCTGCTCTGATCCGATCCGGGAGAAGTCGACAACCCGAATCGAGGACGGGCTGCTGCCGTCGAGCGGCGCAACGACGATCACGATCACCGCGGATGCCGGCACGCCGTGGACGGTAGTCGCCCGCTATGGCTCGTCGGTGACCACGTCTTGGGGCGTGAATGCGCGAGGCGAGACCTACGGCATCCCCAACGACAACGGAGTGCCGGATCTGATCGCCGCCCAGGCGACCAACGGCGAGGTCGGCTACACGCGGCTGAGTGAGCAGTCTTTTGAGGGGGAGGGGTACGTCAAGGTGTACAAGTCGGACGGCGAGACGCAGATCGGCTGGTTCCCGATCGGGGACCCTGCGACACTCGGCGATCCACCCGCGTTCGACGAGTAGGGCGGTCATCTTCGTCTCACTCGACAGGATGATTGCAATTCTGCAGGAGGATGCGACGGCATCCATCCTGTGGAATTGGAATCGTCCTAGGAAGTTGAAGGCGACCGAGCAGCCGGCGTGGCCGGCCGACCTCAGAAGTTCCCGAGGCCCTTCCCGACCACGCTGACGCCGAGCACGATGAACAGCACCGTCATGATCACGGCATTGTTCGCGGTGAGCCAGGTGCGGATGCCGGACAGCACGTCCGCGGCCTTCTTCGGGGCGGCGATCGCGGTGATGACCGGGATCGCGACGGTCAGCGAGGCGATGAGGGCGAAGATCAGCACGAGCGTCAGCTCCTCGCCGAGGTTCTCGCCGCTGCGGCCGATCATCGTGCCGGCCGCCGCCGCCAGCAGCAGGTTCTTCGGGTTCACTCCCGAGAGCAGCAGTGCGAGCCCGGTCGCCGCGAACGGCTTCATGGTGTCGATCTTCGACATCCAGGCGGGCAGCTCGGCATCGACGCCGGGGGCCGGGCGCGAGCGCCACTGACGCACAGCGAGGAACAGCAGCCCGAGACCCAGCAGAAGCTGAATGACGGCCATGACCGGCTTCGAGCCGTCAGAGGTGTCCGGCTCGGGGATGATCCCCGCGAGCAGCGTGAACACCGTCGTCGCCACGAGCACGCCGACCAGCCAGCCCACCAGGAAGCCGAGGCCGAGCTGCTTCGAGCGCGGCGACATCAGCATCAGGATGACGGCGATGATCGGGATCGGACTGATGGCGATGCCGACAGCGCTGGGCAGTACGTCGCCGATGACCTCAAGCATGAGTGTTCTCCCTCTGGTCGGATGCTGCTCTCATCATGCCCGGATGAGGCGCCCTCGGCATCCATTCCGGTTTCGTCTAGGTTCGTGTTGCGTGGGCAGGGCGTGGATGCACGACCGTGCGCCCGCATTGGGGGAGCGGGACCCGGGCGGGGTGATCCCTGCGAGAATCGAGAGGGCGAAGATGACAGAGCTGACGATCGGCACCGTGCTGGGGGAGCCCGAGCAGGCCGTGCAGTTGGACGCGCGGCGGTTCAACCGCCACACCTTCTGGTGTGGTCAGAGCGGCAGCGGCAAGACCTACGCGCTGGGCGTCGTGCTCGAGCAGCTGCTGTTGCGCACGGAGCTGCCGATGCTGATCCTCGACCCGAACTCTGATTTCGTGCACCTGCCGAAGACACGTGACGCCGCCAGTGCCGAGGATGCCGCGCGTCTGGCCGACATCGACATCCGCGTCTTCCACTCATCTCAACGTGACGGGGAGCGATTGCGGGCCCGTTACATCGACATGTCGACAGTGTCCAAGGCCGCGCTGCTGCAGCTTGACCCGATCAAGGACGCGGAGGAGTACAACGTGCTCCTGCACATGGAGGAGCACACGGATCGACTCGACACCGATCACATGCTCGAGAACCTACGCGCATCTGGTGATCCCGGCATGGTGCGTCTGGCGAATCGCATCGACAACCTCGAGGTGCTCGGCTGGGATCTCTGGTCGCGCGGCGAGGGGGCGATCACGCAAGTCATCGACGAGCGTCCCCGTGCCACAGTGATGGACCTCGGCGGATTCGCCCACCCGAACGAACCGAAGGTCGCCGCCCTCGCGGTGCTCGAGCACCTCTGGGCGCGCAGGGAGGAGCGGCGCCCCATCCTCATCGTGATCGACGAGGCGCACAACCTCTGTTCGCCGAATCCACGCACCGATGTCGAACGGGTGCTCACCGAGCAATTGGTGCAGATCGCCGCCGAGGGGCGCAAGTTCGGTCTGTGGCTGTTGCTGTCGACGCAGCGGCCGACGAAGATCCACCCGAATGTGCTGTCTCAGTGCGACAACCTCGCGCTGATGCGCGTCAACGCGCCGCGCGACCTCGCCGAGCTCGCCGACGTCTTCGGCTTCGCGGGCGACAAGATCAGCCGTTCCCAGCGGTTCACCCAGGGGCAGGCGCTGTTCGCCGGGGGGTTCATCGAAGAGCCCACCTACGTGCAGATGGGCGTGCGCATCACCGAGGAATCCGGCGGCGACGTGCGCGTGCCGCTGCGCGAAGGGTAGAGCACGATGCGAGTCGCGCCTGGACACAGCCTGCGGATGCTGGACACCGGTGCGCCATGAAGACGACGCTCGAGTCGCTCACACGCGGCCTGCGCCGATACCTGCGCAGATTCGGCGGACGCAAGACCGTCGGCGCTGATCTGAAGGCCGGTCTCGTGCTGGGCGTCGAAAGCGTCCCGGACGGGTTGGCGGCGGGACTGCTCGCCGGGGTGAGCCCGCTGCACGGACTGTACGCCTACATGTTCGGTGCCCTCGGTGGCGCGCTCGCCACCGGGTCGGCGTTCATGACCGTTCAGTCCACTGGTGCGATGTCGGTCGTCATCGCGGACGTCTCCGCCTCGACGCCAGGCGGCCTCACCGCTGGCGCACTCACGATGCTCGGCATACTCACCGGCCTGGTGATGCTCGGCCTGGGCATCGCACGGCTCGGGTCGCTGGTGCGCTTCATCCCGACCGCGGTGCTGGTCGGCTTCATCAACGCGGTCGCGGTGAACATCGTGCTGGGGCAGCTCGACAACGCGACGGGCATCTCGTCTGAGGGGGCGAATCGCATCCTCAAGGCGGTGGATTCGTTCCTGCACATCTGGCAGTGGAGCTGGCCGACCGTGCTCGTCGGCGCGGTCACCGTCGCACTGATCCTGCTGCTCGAGCGCACCAGGCTCGGCGCCCTCGCCCTGGTCGTCGCGGTCATCGCAGGCTCTGCGCTCGCCGCCCTGCTGGCGCTGCTCGGCGGCATCGACAAGGTGGCGACCATCGGCGACGTGGCCAGCGTGCCGCAATCGCTGCCCGGACTGCAGCTGCCGGATCTCTCCACGGCGTTCACGCTGCTGATCCCCGCACTCTCCCTGGCGCTGGTCGGACTCGTGCAGGGCGCTGCCATCAGCGGCTCGATCCCCAATCCCGATGGCCGCTACCCGGATGCCTCCGCGGACTTCCGCGGGCAGGGCGTCGCGAATCTGGCATCCGGCCTGTTCCAGGGCATCCCCGTCGGCGGGTCGATGTCGGCGACGGCGCTGGTGCGCGCGGCGGGCGCGAAGACCGCGCTCGCCAACCTCTTCGCCGGTGTGGTGATGGCGATCACGATCCTCGCCTTCGCCTCGCTCATCGAGTACGTCGCCATGTCGGCGCTGGCAGGGCTGCTCATCGTGGTCGGCGTTCGGACCTTCAAGTTCCACGACCTGTACATGGTGTGGCGCACCGGCGCCGTGCAGGCCACGGTGCTGGCGGTC
The DNA here is from genome assembly GCF_022637555.1 of Microbacterium sp. H1-D42. Classification (NCBI taxonomy): domain Bacteria; kingdom Bacillati; phylum Actinomycetota; class Actinomycetes; order Micrococcales; family Microbacteriaceae; genus Microbacterium; species Microbacterium sp. H1-D42. The sequence goes on from NZ_CP093342.1 coordinate 799,656, forward strand.
ACCTTCCTGCTCACCTTGCTGATCCCGCTGCAGTACGCGGTGCTGACCGGCGTGGGCCTCGCCGTGATCCTGATCGTCGTGCAGCAGTCCAACCGCGTGGTGCTCAAGCGGTGGGAGTTCGACGAACTCAGCACCCTGCCGGTGGAGTCGTCGCCGCCCGCCACCATCCCTCCTGGCGAGATCCTCATCCTCGCGCCCTACGGCAGCCTGTTCTTCGCGGCCGCGCCGGTCTTCGAGAAGCAGCTGCCCGAGGTGCCGACGTATCTGGCCGGCGCCGTGGTGATCCTGCGACTGCGGGGCAAGGAGGCGCTCGGCAGCACGTTCCTGCGGACGATGGCGACGTACGCCGAGCGGGTGCGTGCCGCAGGTGGAACCCTGATGATCTCCGGCGTCAGCGAGACGGTCTACGAACAGCTGCGCAGCACGCGGATCATCCGCCGGATCGGTGAGCGGTACGTCTTCCAGGCGAAGCCCCGGCTGGGTGCCTCACTGCAGCAGGCCATTGACGCCGCGCAGCGGATGCTCGACGATCGCAAGCAATGACGGACAAGCACCGATGGACCGACCTGGAAAGAGGGCGACATGCTGATACTCGGCTCGTTCTGGAGCGTCCTGCTGCTGACCTTCTGGGCGTTCGTGCTGCTCGCGGCGCTGCTCGCCGTGTTTCTGACGATCAGCGACCTGTTCCGCGACCGTGCGTTGAGCGGCTGGGCGAAGGCGGCATGGGTGGTGCTGCTGATCTTCCTCCCGCTGCTGGGGTCGCTGATCTACGTCATCGCCCGCGGCCGTGGCATGCCCGATCGCATCGGCGACGCAGCGCGGCGCCGGCACGAGCGGGCTGACGCCAGAGCCCGTGCCGACACCGCGGAGTGACCTCCCTCAGCCCACCTGCTGCAGCATCCGATCCCCGTCCGGCGCCACGGTGAGCTCCAGCGTGAGGCTCACGTCGAGCTGGCCGAGGAACGCATCGTCGTGGCTGACGATCAGCACCGCCCCGCGGTAAGCGCGCAGTGCCTGCACCAGCTGCTCGAGTGTGTCGAGATCGAGGTTGTTCGTCGGCTCGTCGAGCACCACGAGCTGCGGTGCGGGTTCGGCCAGCAGCAGCGTCGCCAGCGCGACGCGGAACCGCTCACCGCCTGACAGCGCCGAGACAGGACGGTTCACGGTCTCCCCGCGGATGAGGAAGCGCGCGAGCCGGTTGCGCAGCTCCTTGTCCGGCACGTGCGGCGCCGCCGCCGCGATGTTCTCGATGACCGATGCCCGCTCATCGAGCCCATCCACGCGCTGCGACAGGTAGCCGATGCGGTCGGTGTGCGCGAAGGCGGTCGGCGCGCCATCGGCCGTGCCTGCGCCATCGGCCGTGCCTGCGCCATCGGCCGTGCCTGCGGCATCGGCCGTGCCTGCGGCGTCGGATGCCACGAGCCGGCGCAGCAGGGTGGTCTTGCCTGCCCCGTTCGGGCCGACCAGCGCCACGCGCTCCGGGCCCTGGATGACCCAGGCGCGCTCGGCATCGCCGATCGTCGCGATCCGTCGTGCCGGAGGCACTTGCGGATCTGGCAGGTCGATCTTCATCGTGGCGTCATCACGCACGCGGTGTCCTGCGGCGTCGAGCGCCTGGCGGGCGACGTCCTCCTTCCCGGCCACCTCGGTGCGCAGCTTGCCGGCCGACACCTGCGCCGCCATCTTGCGCCCGTTCGCGATGATCTTGGGCACGCGCTTCTCGACCTCCGCCTTCTTGGCCATCTGCGACCTCGTCGCGAGCTTCAGCTCGGCCTCGATGCGCTGCCGCTTCTCCTTCTTGAACGCCTGCTTGGCGTCGCGCTCGGCCTGCTGCGCCGCGTGCTGCTCGGCATCCAGCCACGCCCGCCACTGGGAGTACGGGCCGCCGAACACGTGCAGCGCATTGCCGTACAGCTCTGCCGTGTCGTCCATCAGCTCCAGCAGCGTGACGTCGTGGCTGACGACGATCAGAGTGCCCTTCCAGGACCGCACCATGTCGCCAAGGCGCGCACGCGCCACCCGGTCGAGATTGTTGGTGGGCTCGTCGAGCAGGGTGATCGGCGCGCGTCGGAGTCGGATGCCCGCGATCGCCACCAGCACGGCCTCGCCGCCGGAGAGCTCGCCGACGGTGCGGTCGAGGAACGACGGATCGAGTCCCGCCTCTGCGAGTGACGCCTCGGCGCGCGCCTCGATGTCCCAGTCGTCGCCGACGGCGTCGAAGTGCGCGGGATCGACGTCGCCAGCGGTGATGGCGCGGACAGCATCCAGCGCCGGTGCGATGCCGAGCAGGTCGGCGACGCGACGCTCGATGTCGAGCGTCAGCCGCTGCGGCAGGTAGGCGACCTCGCCAGTGGTGACGATGGTCCCCGAGGCGGGGGTCAGCTCGCCGGAGATAAGGCGCAGCAGCGTTGTCTTGCCTGAGCCGTTGCGGCCGACGAGACCGGTGCGCCCGGCGCCGAAGGCACCGGACAGGTCACCGAGCACTACCGAGCCGTCCGGCCAGGTGAAGGTGAGACGGTCGATGGTGACCGATGCGGATGAGATGGGTGATGACATGGGCGACTCCCGGAGGTTTTCGGGTGCGCGGATGCCGACGAGGCCACATCACGTCGAGGACGTGGAAGACCGGATGTCAAGGGAGGACCCAGGGGTCGTCGGATCAGCGCGTGAATAAGAACGCGGAGGCGACGACTCAGATCAATGGACTTCCCAACACGGCGGACAAGGGCCTCATGACTGTATCCCGGGCGTGTCGACTCGCGCAAGCCCGGGTCGCGCTCGCGCGCATATCCGTCGCGTGGGGGATGCCTGCCGCCCTCGCACGCGCGTAGCGTCGAGGGCATGGATGATCAGCCGAGCGGACACGAGACGAGCAGGCGCCTGACGCTGGGAGCGGGGATCGCCATCGGAATGGGCGTCGGTGTCGCACTGGGAGTCTCGTTCGACAACATGGGCCTCGGCATCGGGGTCGGTCTTGCGATCGGCATCGCGATCAGCGCCGCCCCGGAGTTCATCGGACGACGCCGGCGCGGTGATGATCCGGGCGCGGGCGAGTCGGATGCGGCAGATCCGGGCGACCCGGATGGCGCGGGGGACGAGCCGGGCGCGCCGGGCGACGACCTGCGCCCCTGAGCGTCAGCGCCTCAGCGGCCCTCGGTCACTCGGCATCCTCAGCATCCCGCCACTTCGCGAGGAACACGCCCACGTCGGCGAGCTCGTACTCGGAGATGCTGTGGGTCAGCCCCGCGTACACGCGGCCGGACAGCTCGGAGTGCTCGGGAAGCCACTGCGCAGTGTGGGCGACGAGCGCATCAGGGATCACGTCGTCATTGCTGCCGCGTCCCCAGAATACCGGCGGGCGCGACTCGCGCAGCACTTCGTCGTTCGGCAGCTCGCCCACGGCGGCGTACCCGCTCAGTGCCACCACGGCATCGATGCGCGTCGGCTGCAGGCGCAGCGCCTGCAGCGCGACCGCGGCCCCCTGCGAGAAGCCGAGCAGGGCGATCGTCGGGGCGCCGGCGGCTGCCTCGTCGAGCCACGTCAGCAGCGCCTCGGCGGCGGTCGTGATGCCAGCGGCATCCCTGGTGTCGAGCGAGTCGATCGCGTACCACGACCGGCCGGGCATCGGCCAGGGCGGGGTCAGGGGAGCCGCCACGGCGGCGACCGCGATGCCGTCGGGAAGGTACGGCACCAGGCCGAAGAGGTCGCGCTCATCGGCTCCATACCCGTGCAGCAGCACCAGCAGCGGTTTGCCCTCGCGGGGCGCTTCGGACCACAGCGTGGCGGAGGGATCGATCGAGACGGTCACGATGCCATCCTGCCAGCAGGCGCCGACGCTGGTAGAAATGACCCATGACGGTGCGCACACCCGACCCCGACCCCGACGGCGACGACTTCGCCTTCGATGGCGCGCCAGGCGACACGAACCCCGGGTGGCTCAGCGACATCGAGCTCGAAGAGGCCAGGCGCCGCCTGCCGATGCTCTACGTCGAGGCGATCCCGGTGCGCACCGACGGCTCAGGGCAGGTCACCTCGATCGGGGCGCTGCTGCGGTCGACGCCCCTGGGCGAGATGACGCGCACGATCGTGTCCGGCCGCGTGCGCTACGGCGAGAGCATCCGCGATGCGCTCTTCCGGCACATCGAGAACGACCTGGGCCCGATGGCGTTTCCGCAGCTGCCGCCGTCGCCCGATCCGTTCACGGTCGCCGAGTACTTCCCCATTCCCGGGGTCAGCGCGTATCACGACGACCGGCAGCACGCGGTGTCGCTGGCGTTCGTCGTGCCGGTGACGGGCACCTGCGAACCGCGACAGGACGCCCTCGAGGTCACCTGGTTCTCGCCGGAGGAGGCGGCATCCGACGCGCTTTCCGCCGAGATGGAGGGTGGCCGCGGCACTCTGCTCCGGCACGCCCTCGCGCACCTCGGCCTGCTGCGCTGATTCCGCCGCCCGCGGTGTCGGTGAGGTTTCGACATCCGAGGATTAGGCTCGATCGGGTGACTGAACCCATCGTCTTCCCCACCGATTCCGCCGACTGGCTCGCCTTCGCAGGCAGCCGCACCGATGAGCGCCTCGCGCGCGTCGACGAGGTCGTCGCCCGACTCAAGGACGGCTCCGAGCGATCGACGCTCGAGGTGCTCGCGCTGTGGAACGACCTGCAGATCGACCTGCGTCGCGCACACAGCGAGGCCGAGGTGCTTGCCGAGGTGCACCCCGACCGCGAGGTGCGAGAGGCAGCCGAATCGCGCACGGCAGCGGCGCAGGCGAAGGATACCGAGGTGATGTCGGATGCTGACCTCGCAGCGATCTTCGCCGCCACCTCCGCCGCCGGGCTCGACGTCGACGCCGCGCGTCTGCGGGAGCACCTGCTGCGCGACTTCCGCCGCGGCGGGGCGGATCGGGATGAGGCGACCCGCGATCAGCTGCGCGCGTTCGCGGCCAGGGAGACCGAGCTCGGCGTGACGTTCGCCCGCAACATCCGCGAGGGCCGCCGCGAGGTGCGCGTGGAGCCGGCGAAGCTCGCCGGTCTTCCCGAGGACTTCCTTGCCGGTCTACCGATCGGCGATGACGGACTCGTCGCGATCTCGACAGACAACCTCGACGTCATGGCCGTGATGAACTACGCCAGCGACCGCGAGACCCGCATCGCCCTGCGCCGTGCCCGCGCCGACATGGCCTGGCCGGAGAACGACGGCGTGCTCGCGGAGCTGCTCGATGTGCGCCAGCAGCACGCAGAGCTGCTCGGCTACGCCAGCTGGGCCGACTACGAGACCGAGGATCGCATGGCGGGCTCGGCCGCGCGCGTGGCGTCCTTCCTCGAAGAGGTCGATGGGGCGTCGAAGGGCGCATCCGACGCCGAGTACGAGATCCTGCTCGCCCGCCTGCGCGAGGACGAGCCCGACGCCGAATCCGTCACCAGTGCCGACAACCTCTACCTGCTCACGAAGCTGCATGAGGAGCGCTTCGCGGTGGATGCCCAGGAGGTGCGCCGCTATCTCGACTTCTCACGTGTGCTGGAGGGGCTGCTCGGGGTCACCGGGCGGCTGTTCGACATCCAGTACGTCCCGGTGCACGTCGCGACCTGGCACGAGGAGGTGCGCTCCTACGACGTCGTGCGCGGCGGAGCGCGCATCGGCCGCATCCACCTCGATCTGCACCCGCGCGAGGGCAAGTTCAACCACGCCGCGTGCTTCCCGCTCGCACCGGGCGTGCGGGGCAAGGTCGTTCCGGAGGCCGGGCTGGTGTGCAACTTCCCGCGCGGGCTGATGGAGCACCGCGAGGTGCAGACCTTCTTCCACGAGTTCGGACACCTCGTGCACGACATCCTCGGCGGTGACCAGGAGTGGGCGCCGTTCTCCGGCGTCGCGACCGAGTGGGACTTCGTCGAGGCACCCAGCCAGATGCTCGAGGAGTGGACGTGGGATGCCGACGTGCTGGCATCCTTCGCGACCGACGAGTCCGGTGCGCCGATCCCCGCCGAGCTGGTGGAGCGGATGCGCGAGGCGGATGCCTTCGGGCGCGCGCTGCTGGTGCGGACGCAGCTCGGGCACGCACGTGTCTCGTACCACCTGCACATGGACCGGCCGGCCGACCTTGCCGCCGCGACCGACCACTGGTACGCGGTCTCCAGCCCTCTCGGCGCCATCGAGGGCACGCACTCGTACGCGGCCTTCGGCCACCTCACCGGGTACGGCTCGTGCTACTACACCTACCAGTGGAGCCTCGTGATCGCCCGCGACCTGCTCACCGGCTTCGCAGGGCTGATGGATGCAGAATCCGCGGCCCGCTACCGCCGCGAGATCCTCGAGCCCGGCGGACGCCGCGATGCGGCCGACCTGGTTGAGGCGTTCCTCGGGCGTCCGTTCACGGTCGCCGCGTACCGCGACTGGATGGGTTCGCCGACCTCCTGAGCCCGGCCATCTGCGTCGCCGCCCCTGCTGAACGTCCTCGCCCCTGCTGAGTTGCGCAACTCAGCAGGGGCGAAGGCGACAGGCAGGGGCGAGGGCGAGCGGCCAGACGGGCGCGGGTCAGCGCGTCGTCAGGCGGGAGAGCTCGGCGACGAAGGCGTCGACGTCCGACTCATGCGTGTCGAAGCTGCACATCCAGCGCACCTCGTTGCGCGACGCGTCCCAGTCGTAGAACCGGAAGGACTCGCGCAGCTGGTCGGCGATGCCGTCCGGCAGCACGGCGAACACGCCGTTGGACTGGGTCGGCTGTGCGAACGAGACTCCGCGGATCGAGCCGTCGGCAAGTCCCGCTTCGACCGAGGCGCGCAGCCGCGCGGCCATGGCATTGGAGTGCTGGGCGTTGCGCAGCCACAGGTCGCCCTCCAGCAGCGCGATCAGCTGCGCCGACACGAAGCGCATCTTCGACGCCAGCTGCATGTTGAGCTTGCGACCGAAGAGCAGCCCGTCGGCAGCATCCGGATTCAGCACGACGACGGCTTCGCCGAGCATCGCACCGTTCTTCGTGCCGCCGAAGCTCAGCACATCCACGCCGACGTCGCGCGTGAACGCGCGCAGCGGCAGGTCGAGCGCGGCGGCCGCGTTCGAGATCCGCGCGCCGTCGAGGTGCAGCTTCATGCCGCGCTCGTGCGCATGGTCGGCGAGAGCGCGGATCTCGTCGGCCGTGTACAGCGTGCCGAGTTCGGTCGACTGCGTGATCGAGACCACCAGCGGCTGCGCGCGGTGCTCATCGCCCCAGCCCCACGCCTCGCGGTCGACCAGCTCGGGGGTGAGCTTGCCGTCGGCGGTGGGCACCGTCAGCAGCTTGATGCCGCCGACGCGCTCGGGGGCGCCGCCCTCGTCGACGTTGATGTGGGCGGTGGACGCTGAGATCACCGCGCCCCACCGGGGGAGCATCGACTGCAGGCCGACGACGTTCGCGCCGGTGCCGTTGAACACCGGGAACGCCGCGGCGCCCTCGCCGAAGTGCTGCTGGAAGACCTCCTGCAGACGCTGCGTGTACTGGTCCTCGCCGTAGGCCACCTGGTGCCCGCCGTTCGCGGCGGCGATGGCCGCGAGCACCTCGGGGTGGATGCCGGAGTAGTTGTCGGATGCGAAGCCGCGCACGTTCGTGTCGTGCAGCGGGGCGTCATGCAGAATGCTCACTGCACCAGCCTACGACCGGGCAGACGCGAACTCTCCCTATCCAATGTCGGATGCCCGAACTACTCTCGTACCGTGATCGAGACCGCAGCGCGGCGGGCGTTCGCGAACGTCCTCATCAACACGCTCATCGCCAATGTGACGACGAGCTTCTTGTGGTTCGCGCTGACGTTCTGGGTGTACATCGAGACGCAGTCGGTGTTGGCCACCGGCATCATCGGCGGCGCATACATGCTGTTCATCGCGTTCTTCTCGATGATCTTCGGCACGCTCGTCGACCGGCACCGCAAACAGTCCGTGATGCTGCTGTCGAGTGTGGTGTCGGCGGTCGCGTTCGCGGTCGCCGGGATGCTGTATCTGATGCATCCGGAATCCGAGCTGCTGAACCTCGGCGGCCCCTGGTTCTGGTTGTTCTCGGCGGTGATCCTGCTCGGCGGGGTGATCGAGCAGCTGCGCAACATCGCGCTGTCGACGACCGTGACCCTGCTGATCCCCGAGGAGCGCAGGGCGAACGCGAACGGCCTGGTGGGCACGGTGCAGGGCATCGCCTTCCTCATCACCAGCGTGTTCTCGGGCCTGTCGATCGGGTTCCTCGGGATGGGGTGGACGCTCATCATCGCGATCGCGGCGATGGGGCTGACCTTCGTGCACCTGCTGTTCGTGCGCATCCCGGAGAGCGAGCCGGAACGAGATCCGGATGCGCCGGGAGCCTTCGACTTCCGAGGCAGCGTCGCGGCGATCCGCAGCGCGCCGGGACTGTTCGCGCTGATCGTGTTCTCGACGTTCAACAACCTCATCGGCGGCGTGTACCTGGCGCTGATGGACCCCTACGGGCTGACGCTGTTCAACGCGCAGACCTGGGGGCTGGTGCTGGCGTTCGCCTCGACCGGGTTCCTGATCGGCGGCGCGCTGGTGGCGAAGTTCGGGCTCGGCAAGCGCCCGGTGCGCACTCTGCTGCTCGCCGTCATCGCGATGGGGGCGCTGGGCGCGGTGTTCATGCTGCGCGAGTGGTGGCCGCTGTACGTCATCGGGCTGTGGCTGTACATGATGCTGGTGCCACCGGCAGAGGCCGCTGAGCAGACGGTCATCCAGAAGGTCGTGCCCTTCACTCGTCAGGGTCGAGTGTTCGGCATGGCCGCGGCGATGGAGGCCGACGCAGCACCGGTCACCGCCTTCCTGATCGCGCCGCTGGCGGAGTTCCTGATCATCCCGTACATGCGCGAGCCAGCAGGGCAGCAGCAGTGGGGGTGGCTGCTCGGCGAAGGCGAGGCACGCGGCATCGCGCTGATCTGCCTGTTCGCCGGTGTGATCATCATGATCGTCGCGGTGCTGGCGTTCTTCACGCGCTCGTACCGCACGCTCAGCGCCTTGTATGAGCAGGCGCCGGAACAGGACATTCCGTCGCCGGGGCTGGGTATGGATCCGGTGGCCGCGCGCGGCGGGTTCGCCGATGCGGAGGTCGGCACGATCGAGCCGGAGCACGCGGGCGACGAGTCATCGAGACCGAGGACGACCGAGTAGTCGGCGTGAGCCTCGGCGCCCTACGCCATCAGAGCGTGATCACCCGATCGTTGAGCTCAGTGGCATCCTGATCCCACAGCGCGACGACAGCGCGTGCGAGGGCGGCGGGATCGAGGGCGCCCTTGGCGCGGAAGACCGTGGATGCTGCGCGCAGCGGTTCTTCCGCGTCCCGCGCGCTCTTCGCGAAACCCTGCGCGACGGCGCGAGTCCACGCCTCGCATGCGGCCTTCATGGCCGCGTAGTTCGCGCCACCAGCGAGCGGACGCTCCACCGCCGTGGATGACACGACCGCGAAGCGGCCGGCATCCGACGCCCCCAACGCCGCATCGAAAGCACGGCTGCACTCGCGCACGGCCTGCAGCGCTGGCAGCAGAGCGGCGAAGTCCTCGTCGGTCTGACCGGCGAGCCCGCCGCCGCCGCGCCATCCGCCGACCAGCGAGATGACGCCGTCGACGTCGCCCAGCCGTGCGGCCAGCGCTGTCATGTCGGTCAGGTCAGTGGCATCCGACACCTCGACCTGCGCGCCGGCTTCGGCCAGCGATGCGAGCCGCTCGGCCGACCTGCCGGTCGCGACCACGCGCGCACCGGCGGCGATCAATGCCTCGGCGACGGCGAGACCAGCGGCGCTGGTCGCCCCCGCCAGCACGATCGTGCGTCCTTCGACGCTCATATCGGCCTCCCGCCGCTCACGAACTCTGCTGTCGGTTAAAGAACACAGGACGTTTGCAACTCTGCAGGACATACGGCCTGATTTCATCCTGTGGGAGTGAAATCGTCCTGCAGAGTTGCACGCGTCTTCAGTCGTCGGTGCCGCGGATGCCGACCGTCGACTCGATCACAGGCGCCATCTTCTTCTGCAGCGCCTCGAAGAACATCGACAGCGGGAACTCGTCATCCAGCACCGCGTCGGTGTAGCCCTTCGGCGGCCCGGCGAGCACCTCGTCCGACAGTCCGCGCGCCCAGACCGAGGCCGGGTTCGGGGTCAGCGTGGAGCGCACCAGCTCGTACGCGGCCAGCCAGTGCGCGGTCTTCGGCCGGTCGATCGAGCGCCAGTACAGGTCGTCGATCGCATCTCCGAGGGCCACGACGGCATCTGGCACGCCTTCCCAGTCGAACGCGAGCTGCGTGTCGGTCCAGTGCAGCACGCCGTGCTGGTGCAGCCAGGCGAACAGCAGCTGCCCGCCAAGGCCGTCGTAGTTGCGCACCCTGGAGCCGGTGATCGCGAAGCGGAAGATCCGGTCGAAGATCACTGCGTACTGCACGAGGGCGGCGTGCTCGAGCGTCTCCTGTTCAGCATCCGAGAGCTCATCCGTGCGTGCCGAGAGCGCCTTCTCGATCTTGACCGACTCGCGGAACGCGGTCAGGTCGCAGCGCAGCTCTTCCAGCGAGTACAGGAAGAACGGCATGCGCTGCTTGATCATGAACGGGTCGAACGGCAGGTCGCCGCGCATGTGCGTGCGGTCGTGGATGATGTCCCACATCACGAACGTCTTCTCGGTGAGTGCCTGGTCATCCAGCATCCGCGCTGCGGGCTCAGGCAGGTCGAGCTTGGTGATGTCGGATGCTGCGCGAACGACGCGCCGGTAGCGTGCGGCCTCCCGGTCCTGGAAGATCGCTCCCCAGGTGAAGGTGGGGATCTCGCGCATGGCGACGGTCTCGGGGAACAGCACGGCGGAGTTCGTGTCGTACCCGGGCGTGAAGTCGATCAGCCGCAGCGAGACGAACAGCTTGTTGCCGTAATCGCCCGCCTCGAGCTCGGCGATGAACTCCGGCCAGATGGCCTGCACGATCAGCGCCTCGACCAGGCGGTCGCTGGAGCCGTTCTGCGTGTACATCGGGAAGACCACCAGGTGTCGCAGACCGTCGACGCGATGCTGCTGAGGCTGGAACGCCACGAGCGAGTCGAGGAAGTCCGGGACGCCGAACCCCTCGTCGGCCCAGCGGTGGAAGTCGACGACGAGCGCGTCGAGGTAGGCCGCGTCGTGGGGGAAGGCGGGGGAGAGGGCGCGGATGCCGGTGACGATGGCGTCCACGTGCTGCGCGGCGGCCTCGTGGTCATCGGATGCGGGGACGGAGCCGTCCTTGACCTGCAGCTCGCGCAGTGCGATCGCGGCGTCCTTCAACAGCTGCCAGGCGGCGCTGTGCTCAGCGGTGGCGGCATCCTCGACGACCTCGGGTTCTCCGATGATGGCCGATGTGTGCGGCGTGATGATGGACATATGAACCTCCGATCGCTGCTGCGCGTGGAAATTTTCCGGTGAGAACCGGCTTCACCCACTATTCTTCCACTTATGGATGATGCTGTCGACCACGCCCTGCTCGCCGCGATCTCGCTCGACGGTCGCGCCACCCTTGCCCAGCTCTCACTGGACGTCGGGCTGTCGACCTCGGCTGTGCAGTCGCGGTTGAAGAGGCTCGAGGCGCGCGGTGTGATCACGGGCTATCAGGCCGTGCTCGACCCCGAACAGGTCGGGGCGCCGCTGTCGGCCTTCATCGAGATCACACCGCTTGATCCAGCGCAGCCGGACAATGCACCGGAGCTTCTCGAGCACCTCAGTCCCATCGAGGCGTGCCATTCGATCGCCGGGGATGCGGCGTACATGCTGTTCGTCCGCGTGGCCTCGCCGCGAGCGCTGGAGCAGCTGGTGCGTGACATCCGCCTGGCCGCGAACGTGGGCACCCGCACGACCGTCGTGCTGCAGACGTTCTACGAGCGGCGTCCGATCGTCGTCGCGGTGTAGCGCCGAAAACGGAACACCGTTAGGATTTCAGACAAAACCCGAATGCGGTTGGGCTTTCGGGTCAGACATCGAAGGAGATGCCATGCCCGAAATGACACGTCGCACCGCCCTGCTCTCGCTCGGGGCCACCGCGCTGACCGGCACGCTCGCCGTCGCGGCCGCGACGCCAGCGGCCGCTGCCGTGCCTGCGCACCGCAACCATGGAGGCAACCGCAAAGTGACCGTCTACCTCGTCCGCCACGGACAGACCTGGATGAACCTCGCTGGGCGCGTACAGGGGTGGGGAGACTCCCCGCTGACGCAGAAGGGCATCGACGTGGCCACCGCGGTCGGGCGCAACCTCGCCGCGGAGATCGGCGGCTTCGATGCGGCCTACTCCGGTGACATGGTCCGCCACTTCCAGACCGCGACCGAGATGCTCGCGGGCGCGGGCTCACGTCTCAGCCCGACTCGCGTGCGGGGTCTTCGTGAGGTCGCCTACGGCGGCTGGGAGGGCGCATCGCAGCAGAAGGAGGGCGGCCCCCTCATGAAGTACCTCGCCGACAACGGCCTCGACTTCACGGTGCAGAACCTCATCCAGGCATTCGGTGCGACCAATCCGATTCCGGAACTGCCCACTGAGACCTACGACCAGGTGGCGAAGCGCATGAAGGACGCGCTCACCGCCATGGCCACCGACCGCACGATGTCGATGAAGCACGGCGGCAACATCCTGGCCGTCTCCAGCGGCATGTCCAGCGTCGTGCTGCTCGAGTCGCTCGGTGTGGAGGGACTCGGCGAGCTGCACAACGGCGCCGTCAACAAGCTCGTCTACGCGAACGGCAAGTGGACCGTCGAATACGTCAATGAGGACAAGTACGCCCACTGACACTGGGGCGACGTCAACTGGGGCGACGTCAACTGCTGCCACGCTCTGCGGCCAGTAGGATTCGGAGCGTGGCAGCATCCTCCAGCAAGCGCAAGAAGCACGTCCGGCATCAGCGGCGCACCAGCGGCAACCCGGCCAAGCGCCCTGTGCTCGAGCTCGGCCCCGTGACCGCCAAGGACTGGATCGGGGCGGCCAGGCTGCGCACGCTTCCGCTCGCGGTCGCGCCCGTCGTCATCGGCACCGGCGCCGCGCAGACGGTCGACCGCAGCTTCCACTGGGTGATCGCGCTGTTCTGTCTCGCGGTCTCGGTGCTGCTGCAGATCGGCGTGAACTTCGCCAACGACTACAGCGACGGCATCCGCGGCACCGACGCCGACCGTGTCGGGCCCGCGCGCCTCACGGCCTCCGGCCGGGTGCCGGCAAGGCGGGTGCTCACCGTCGCCCTGGTCTTCTTCGCGCTCGCCGCGATCGCCGGGCTCGCGATCGTCATCCGCACGCAGCAGTGGTGGATGCTGGCTGTCGGCGTCGTGTGCATCATCGCCGCCTGGTTCTACACCGGCGGCAAGCGTCCGTACGGGTACAACGCCATGGGCGAGCTGTTCGTGTTCGTGTTCTTCGGCCTGGTGGCCACGCTCGGCACGACCTGGGTGCAAGCCTTCGCGCTGCCGTTGGAGGCCTGGTTCGGCGCGATCGGGGCAGGGCTCTTCGCCTGCGCCGTGCTGCTGGCCAACAACCTGCGCGACATCGATCAGGACCGCGCGGTCGGCAAGCGCACGCTCACTGTGCTGATCGGCCGTCGCGCCACGCAGGTGCTGTTCACTTTCTTCGTGCTGGTGCCTTTCGGTCTCGCCGCGATGATCGCGCTGGTGTACCCGATCGCCTGGCTCGCACTGCTCGCGCTGCTCGCCGGAGTCCCGGCGATCGTCATCGTGTGGTGGTACCGGCAGCCGCGTGAACTCGTCACCGCGCTCGCCCTCACCTCGCTCACCGCCCTCGCCTATGCCGGGATGCTCTACTGGGCGTTCGTGGGCTGAGCGCCATGGATCCGGTCGTCTTCGCACTGCCCGCAGGGTCGGGACTCGAGAGTGAGGACGCCTGCGCGCTCGGCGACGGCGTCGTGGTGGTGGTCGACGGGGCCGGGCTGCCGAAGGCGCTGCGGCGCGGCTGCGGGCACTCCGTCGCCTGGTACGCGCGGATGCTGGCAGGGGCGTTCCGCGTGCGCCTCGAGGAGCGCTCGACGAACATGCCGGATGCCCTCGGCGCTGCCATCGCCGAGGTGACCGCCGCCCACTCCGAGACCTGCGATCTGGGCCTCGGCTCGCCCAGCGCGACGGTCGCCGCGTGGCGCATCGACGGCGAACAGGTCGAGCACCTGGTGCTGTGCGACGCCTCGATCGTGCTCGTCCCCTCTGACGGAGCGCCGCTCGAGATCACCGACGACAGGATCGATGGGGCCGTGCAGCGGCGTGCCGGCGAGCTGGCGGCGGCCGCCGGGATCCTCGAGGCGCCGGCCGAGATGCGCTTCGCCGCGCTGGATCAGATGCGCAACGTCGACGGTGGGTTCTGGTGCGCGCACACGGATCCGGTGGCTGCGCAGCACGCACTCACCGGCACGACGCCGATCGCAGACCTGACGGCGATCGTCGCAGTATCCGATGGCGGCACCAGGGGGTTCCAGTTCCTCGGGGCCCACTCGCTGGAGCAGTTCGCCGCGCTGGCCTCGAGCGGTCATCTCGCCGACATCGCCGCCGAGATCCGCGCCGCCGAGGATGCTATCGGTCCGCGGCCGCACACCAAGCCCCACGACGACATCGCACTGGTCGCCGCGACGTTCTGACGGTCGTCGCCCAGGTCACAGGATCGCGCAGGTCACAGGATCGCCCAGGTCACAGGGCAGCGCCGACGAGTGCCTCGCCGAGCGGGGTGCGCAGGTGCAGCATCCGTGCGCCGTCGCGGGTGCTGGTCACGAGGCCTGCCGTGCGCAGCACGGTGAGGTGGTGGGAAGCCGTTGAGGCGGCGATGCCGGCATCCGCCGCGATCTGCGATGTCGTGCGCGCGACGTGCGCGGTGAGCAGGATGTCGGCGCGCGCCGCACCCAGCAGCGCAGCAAGCGCCGCCGCCGTGTCGACCGTGCTTCGTGCCCACCCCGCCGTCACGCCCTGCGCCGGATAGAACAGGGTGGGCTGCGCCGGCGGTTCGGTCAGCACCATGCATCCGACCGATCCCATGACAGACGGCACCAGCACGAGTCCGGAGCCACGGCAGTCGACGTCCTCGCTGTGGCGGCGCAGCGCGACGCGCACGGCGTCGTCGCGCCAGGTGACCGCGGAGTGGATGCCCGACGCCAT
This sequence comes from Microbacterium sp. H1-D42, assembly GCF_022637555.1. Classification (NCBI taxonomy): domain Bacteria; kingdom Bacillati; phylum Actinomycetota; class Actinomycetes; order Micrococcales; family Microbacteriaceae; genus Microbacterium; species Microbacterium sp. H1-D42. Next base: position 814,741 of record NZ_CP093342.1, read on the forward strand.
CCGCCCGATGCCCTCGGTCGTGATGGTGCGCGAGCGGACGGCGATGTCGGCGCGCAGGATGCGCTCCAGCTGTGGCCAGATCGGCGCGAGCGCTGCATCCCACACCCGCTCCCAGGCCTCGGCGATGAGATCGCGCGCCTGTTCAGGGCGCGCCTGCATCCGTCGCAGGGACGCCTGGCGCGCGCCGCTCGAGCGAAGCACCATCTTGCCGAAGTCGACCTTCATGCCGGCGAGTCCGGCCGTGCGCAGCGCGGTGATCTCGTCGGCTGGTGTCAGATCCCACCGCGGGGTCGCGGTGAGGAAGTCGGGCAGGTAGCCGTCGGCGCCGATGACGTCACCGAGCAGGCGGAACGCCTCGACGGGGACGGCTTCTCGCGCCTGCCGCAGCCACCCCCACTGCAGTGGATGCTGGGACGGGCGCAGCATCACGCGCACCGCATGCACGAGCTCGTGGCCGGGGGAGATGCCGAAGCGCACGGCCTGGATGTCGCCGGGGCTGAGGCGGAACTCCACCCGGTGATCGGGATGCACCTGACCCTCGATCGGAATGTTTCGATCCACATCGAAACTCTAGGGTCTGGCAGTCGTGCGGGGAAGAGTGAAGCACACGCGAAGCGCGAACGAAAGGAGCACATCATGGTCAATTCACTCGCCGAGCCGACGCTCGTCGCACCGGACGAGATCCTGCTCGGAAACGGTCGCAGCCGCCGATTCCAGGGCAGCGACCACGGAGCGGGCGTCTCGTACTTCTACGTCGACAACCAGCCGGGGCAGGGGGCGCAGCTGCACTGGCATCCGTACCCCGAGACGTGGGTCGTGTTCGAAGGTGAGGTGACGTTCGTCGTCGGCGACGAGCAGATCGTCGCGCACCCTGGCGACACGGTCACTGGCCCCGCCTTCGTCCCGCACAAGTTCACCAACACAGGCACGGGCACGATGCGTCTGATCGGCATCCACGCCTCGGCCGTCATCATCCAGACCGTCGTCGAATAGACCGATCGCACACAGAGAGAACCAGATGTCCTTCCAGAGCTACCTCGACAACATCGAGACCAAGACCGGCCTCACCCCTCGGCAGTTCATCGAACAGGCGACAGAGCGGGGATTCGGCCCTGATACCAAGGCGACACCGATCCTGGAGTGGCTGAAGGCCGACTACGATCTGTCGCGCGGATACGGCATGGCCCTCGTGCACGTGATCACCAAGGGCCCGCAGATCAGCGACAAGCACGTCGGCAAGGACGGACCTCACGGTGACGCGTCAGACACGCTGTGGCTCGACGGCAAGGCGACCAACCCCGGCGAAGGAGCGCGACGATGACCGTGAAGGTCGACCTGAACGTCTCTCTCGACGGCTGCGCGACGACCACCGACCAGACGCCCGAGAACCCGTTCGGCGACGACTGGGGGCGACTCACCGCCGCCTACGTCGGCACGCGCACCATGCGTGAGCGGGTGCTCGGCGACACTTCCGGTGCCGGCACGACCGGGGTCGATGAGAAGTACGCGGCAGAGTACTTCGTGGGCACGGGGGCAGAGATCATGGGCGCCGGGATGTTCGGGCTGCACCTGCACGGCGACGACCAGGACTGGCGCGGTTGGTGGGGTGAGGACCCGCCGTTCCGCATTCCGGTCCTGGTGCTCACCCACTCGCCGCGGCCCTCGATCACCTTCGCCAACGGCACGGAGTTCCACTTCGTCGACGCGTCACCGAAGGACGCCCTGCAGAGGGCATCCGCCATCGCGGGAGATGCCGACGTGCGCATCGGCGGTGGCGTGGACGTCGTTCGTCAGTTCCTCGCAGCGGGACTCGTCGACAGGCTGCACCTCGCGGTGGCGCCGATCGTGCTCGGCAGCGGCGAGCGGATCTGGGACGGCCTGCGCGGGCTCGAGGTCGGGTACGACGTGAGCAGCGAGGTGGCCGAGAGCGGCGTGACGCACATCACGTTCCGGCGGTGACCCGGCTCCCACGGTGACCCGGCGCGAGTCACTCGGCGGCGGTGTCCTCGGCGGCCTCATCGGGGTTGGTGCGGTTGCGCTTCTCGTAGATTTCGCGCGACGCGCTCGAAAGGGGAGCGCGCAGGAACAGCAGCGAGATGCTCATGCCGATCAGGGCTGCGAACAGGGCCGCCAGCCACCAGTACTCCTGGAAGATGGGGAAGAAGAACCACATGATCGCGAGCGGCACGACGAAGGCCAGCAGCCGCAGCACGGTGTAGACGAGGAGGGGTGGCAACTTCACCGCTTCATTCTACGAGCGGGGCTTAGGTGGCGGCTGAGCGTCGGGGGCCGACCGTGCCGCTTGGGCGCGCGCGACCTACACTGGAGGCATGGCGCGTTTCCTGATCGTCGGCGGTTTCCTGGCTGTCATCTTCTGGGTGTTCAGCATCGTCGACGTGGCCGCGCAGCCCGCCGCTCGACACCGTGGAGTGTCCAAGGGCATCTGGGTGCTCATCGTCGTGCTGCTGCCGGTCGTCGGCGGCATCCTGTGGTTCGTGCTCGGCCGTCGCCGCGCAGGGGACGTCAGCGAGACCACCCGCCCACTCGGGCCCGATGACGATGCCGAGGTGCTGCGTCGCATGAGCGACGCTGAGGCGGATGCCCGCATCCGCCGGCTGGAGGAGGAGCTTGCGCGGCTCGATGACGAGGCCGACGGCGCGGATCCGCGCTCGTGACGTCCGCGCCCGCGAGCGACGCGGCCGCCGAGCTGCTGGCCGGCCTCATCGGCCACGGCGTGCGCGACCTGGTGCTCGCACCCGGTTCCCGCTCACAGGCCGTCGCCCTCGCCGCAGTTGGGCTCGCCCGCGCCGGCGCGCTGCGTGTGCACGTGCGCATCGACGAGCGCGTCGCCGGATTCACGGCTCTCGGCATCGCTCGTGAGACCAGGGTGCCGGTGGCTGTGCTGTGCACCTCGGGCACTGCGGCAGGCAACCTGCTCCCCGCCACCATGGAGGCCTTCCACTCCGGCATCCCGCTGCTGCTTCTGACCGCTGACCGGCCACCAGAGCTGCGCGGCATCGGCGCGAATCAGGCGACCGTGCAGCCCGGCATCTTCGCGCCCTTCGTGCGGATGCAGGTCGATGCGCCGGTGCCGTCTGAGACGCACGTGTCGGAGACGCCAGATGATTCGGCTGCCAGCCGGCGCGCCGTTCCGGGACACACCGGCGCGGAATCAGACGATCTGAGATCTCCGACAGCCTGGACCGGCCTCGGCGCACGCGCCGTGCGCGCGGCGCTCGGACTGGAGGGCGAGGGGCTGCCTGGTGTTGCCGGCCCCGTGCACTTGAACCTGCCCACCCGCGAGCCGCTCTCAGCCGCGGGTGTCTCGTCGACGCCTGTCGCCGACGCGGTGCCGCCGCTCCCGGTCGCGGAGCCCACGCTGCTGCCCCACGGGCCGCGCACTGTCGTGATCGCGGGAGCGGATGCCGGGTCAGATGCTGAAGAGCTGTCCCATGTCGGAGGCTGGCCCCTGATCGCCGAGGTCGTCAGCGGCGCGCGCTTCGGCCGCCTTGTCGTGCACGGCTACCGCGAACTGCTGCGTGATGCGTCACTGGGCGGCCAGATCGAACGGGCCGTCGTGTTCGGGCATCCGACCCTCAGCCGTGAGGTCGCAGCCCTGCTCAGCCGCGCGGACGTCGATGTTCTCGCCGTCCGCGGCGGGGGAGAGGCACTCGACCTCAACGGACGCACCACGGCGGTGGATGCTGTCGCCGTCGCCGACGGCGCCGCGGACCGGCAGTGGCTGGGGGCGTGGATGACCGCGTCGCAGGCGTTGGCGATCGATCTCAGCGCCCCCGCTCCTGACCAGGACGGTCTGTACTCTTCGGACACGTCCGCCCGGCTCGGGGCAGTGCGCGCAGAGCTCGACGCGGTGCGCAAGCGCGTCGACCGCGAGATCCTGGTGGATGCCGTGTGGCGGGCCACCTGGCCGCACGACCGCCTGATGTTCGGCTCATCGCGTCTGGTGCGGGTGGCCGATCAGGTGCTCGGCGGCAAGAAGGTGCCTGTGCACGCCAGCCGAGGGCTCGCCGGGATCGACGGCACCATCGCGACCGGCATCGGGATCGCGCTCGCCAGCCAGGCAGAGGGATCGCCCGGCGTGACCAGGGTGCTGCTGGGAGACCTGGCCTTCCTGCACGATGTGGGAGCGCTGCTGCTGCCCGCCGACGAACCGGCGCCGCGGATCCAGGTGATCGTCGGCAACGACGGCGGGGGAACGATCTTCGACGGGCTCGAGGTCGCAGGCTCCGCCCCGACCGCAGACCTCGACCGCGCGTTCTACACGCCCCACACGGCGAAGCTGCGCGAGATCGCCGACGCCTACGGGTGGGAGTTCGCGCAGATCAGCACACGTTCGGCGCTGGATCAGGCACTGACCTCGCCGATCTCGGGCCCGCAGATCATCGAGGTGCCGCTGGACCGCTGAGGTCTGCGCACACCGGCTACTCCAGGCGCTGCGTGATCTCGCCGATGTCAGCCGTGGCGTAGTGCGAGGCGGGCGGAGCCGCCGACTCGATCTCGTACAGGTCGGTCTTCTGCGGTGCGATCGCCAGTGCCTCGACTGGCGCCGTGTCGGTGAGCACCTCGTCCAGTCCCTGCAGTGCGCTGAACCGGCGGGCCTGCGTGACGACATTGCGATCCAGTGACCCTGCGAAGCGGTTGTACGCGTCGACCGTGGAGTTCAGGCTCTTGCCGAGCTTGGCCAGGTGCTGCCCCAGTGTGCCGAGTCGCTTGTGCAGCTCCTTGCCGACAGTGAAGATCTGCTGCGCCTCCTGCGCGAGCTGATCCTGCCGCCACGCATGCCCGACCGTGCGCAGCAGCGCGACGAGGGTCGAGGGCGTGGCGATAACGACATTGCGCTCGAAGGCGTACTCGTACAGCGTGGCATCCTGATCCAGCGCCGCGGCGAGGAACGGCTCGGCCGGCACGAACATGACCACGAACTCGGGGGAGCCGGCCACGACGTCCCAGTACTCCTTGGCGCCGAGGTCATCGATGTGCTTCTTCAGATGCCGGGCGTGTGCCTGCAGGCGCTGCGCGCGCACCGTGTCGTCGGTGGCCTCCATGGCCTCGAGGTACCCGCTGAACGCCACCTTCGAGTCGACCACGACGCGCTTGTCGCCTGCCAGGTGCACGACCAGGTCGGGCCGCAGGGCACCGTCGTCGGTGTCATGGTGCAGCTGCTCGTCGAAGTCGACGTGGTTGACCATGCCGGACGCCTCGACTACACGCCGCAGCTGCAGCTCACCCCAGCGTCCGCGCACCTGCGGCGCGCGCAGCGCGTTGACCAGGTTGCGGGTCTCGGAGCCGAGGGTCTCGGACGTCTGCCGCATGAACTGCAGCTGCTCCGAGAGGGCGGCATTCGCCTCGAGCCGCGACTTCTCGGCCGTGGTCATCTCGGTCTTGACCGTGTCGAGCGTCTTCTGGATCGGATCGATCAGCTGCTGCACGGCATCCTGACGCTTCTGCAGCTCGGCGGCACCCTCGCTCTGACTGCGCTTGAGCCGCTCCTCCGCCTGCTGCAGGAACGCCTTCGTGTTGGCCTCGAGCGCCTTCCGGCTCAGCGCGTCGAACTCGTCGGCGAGCCGCTTCTGATCCGCCCGCAGCTCATCGAGGCGATCCGCTGCGCGTCGGCGCTCCATCGCGAGATCGGATTCGGCCTCGTCGCGCACCTCGGCCAGGCGACGCACGTGCTCGGCCCGCTCGTGCTCGAGCCTCGCCTGGGCTTCGGCCTTGGCATCTGACATCGCCTTCTCGCCCTGCTGGCGGGCCTCGACGATGCGGTGATCGCCCAGCGCGCGCTCTTCCTGCACCCGGGCGGCGGTCTCGGCGCGCAGCGCCACGGCATCCCGCTCCAGCGCCTCGATGCGCAGCTGCGCTGCGCCGACGGCGGCCTGCTGCGCAGCATCCGACGTACGGCCCCGGTGGACGCCGAGCAGGAACCCGAGTCCACCGGCCAGAGCCGCAGCCAGCAGGGCGACCACGATGACGAGAAGCGTGTCCATGTCTTCGATTGTGTCGGAGGCCACCGACATCGGTCGATCCGGCATGATGTCACCATGTCGAAGCACAGATGGAAGCACGAGCCGACCGAGATCCTGCTGGTGCGCGATGGCTTCGCGCTGGCCGGGGTCGATGCCGGTGGCACGCCCGGTTTCCACGGCGATCAGGGCCACGGCGAGAAGGAGCTCGCTCGCCAGATGTCGCAGCTCGGCGACCTGCAGGAGCGGCTGTACGCCGGCCGCAATGAGCGCGGCGACGCCGTGCTGCTGGTGCTGCAGGCCATGGACACCGCGGGCAAGGGCGGCGTCGTGCGCCACGTCGTCGGCGGCGTCGACCCGCAGGGCGTCGCACTGGCGGCGTTCAAGCAGCCGACCGCCGAAGAGCTCGAGCACGACTTCCTGTGGCGCGTCGAGAAGCGCCTGCCGGAGGCCGGCTTCATCGGCGTCTTCGACCGCTCGCACTATGAAGACGTGCTGATCGGCAAGATCCATGAGCTCGCCGACGAGGCCGAGATCGAGCGCCGCTACGAGGCGATCGTCGAGTTCGAGCGCCGCATCGCGGCATCCGGCACTCGAATCATCAAGGTGATGCTGCACATCTCGAAGGACGAGCAGAAGGCCCGGCTGACGGAGCGCCTCGACCGCGCGGACAAGCACTGGAAGTACAACCCGAGTGATGTCGACGAGCGGATGCGCTGGGACGAGTACATGGCCGCCTACCAGACGGTGTTCGAGCGCACCTCGACACCGGAGGCGCCGTGGTACGTCGTGCCCGCGAACCACAAGTGGTACGCGCGCCTGGCCGTGCAGAGGCTGCTGCTCGACGCGCTGAAGGAGATCGATCCGCAGTGGCCGGCCGCCGAGTTCGATGTCGACGTCGAGAAGAAGCGTCTCGCCGCGACCTGAGCCGCGTGCGCGTCCGCACACTTTTCTCCGTTCTGCACATCAGATCCCCGGATTCCTGTGCTGAACGGGGAATTCTGTGCAACGCCGCACGGCCGAAGCCGGCGACGCACTCAGCGGGGCTTGCGCGCCCGGTGCAGCGCCACCATGCCGAACGACAGGTTGCGGTACTCGACCTGCGTCCAGCCCGCCTGGCGGATCCAGTTGGCGAGCGTGCGCTGATCGGGCCAGTCGCGGATCGACTCGTTCAGGTAGTCGTACGCGTCGCCGTTGGTGCCGGCCAGTCGCGCCACCCGAGGCAGCACCTGACCGTTGTAGAACGTGTAGAAACCGCGGAAGAACCTGTTCGGCGGCGTGGAGAACTCGTTGATCACCAGGCGCCCGCCCGGCTTGGTGACCCGGAACAGCTCGGCCAGCGCCTTCTTCGGCTGCTGCACGTTGCGCAGCCCGTACGACATCGTCACGGCGTCGAACTCGTCGTCGCCGAAGGGCAGGTCAGTGGCATCCGCCTCGACGAAGCTGATGTTCGGCAGGTGACCGTGCCGGCGACGCCCTTCTGCCAGCATCCCCGGCGAGAAGTCGGCGGCGACGACCTGCGCGCCGCTCGCGGCGAGCGAGGCGGAGGAGGATGCCGTGCCGGCAGCCAGATCGAGGATGCGCTCCCCGCGCTTCGGCGCCACCGCGCGGGTGGTCGCCGCGCGCCACAGCGCGTCGTTGCCCATCGTCATCACGGTGTTCGTGCGGTCGTAGCCCTTGGCGACCTGGTCGAACATGCCGCTGACGTGCGAGGGGTCTTTGCCGAGGTCGGCGCGGTTCGGCTCCATGCTTCGATCCTACGGCGGCGGTGCCCGGTTGCGTTCTGCGGGCCGACACGCCAGATGTCGGACTGGATACCCGGTTTCGTCCGACATCTGGCGTGTTGACCCCCGATGTGGACCGGGGAACCAGGGCATCGCGCCGTAGACTCCCCGGGTGAATGAGCTGCGACCAGAGCCCGGAACCGTGATGACCATGCAATGGCGCAAGTGGGACGGCTCTGCGCACTGGCGCAGCGACTGCGTGTACCTCGGCAGCGACCAGCGGGGCGACTGGCTCGGACAGCCTTCCGGCTGGACCAGCACCCGACCCGGATACGAGTTCGTCGCCGAGACCCCGAACGTCGCTCTGATCCCGAGCGGCCGCACCGACTACGCCCTCACCGTGCACGACGACCACCCTCGTGACCTGCGGATCTACATCGACCTCGCCTGGGACGTGCGGTGGGAGAGCGCAGAGCTCGTGACCGGCATCGACATGGACCTCGACGTGGTGCGGCGCGTCAACGACCAGGGCACCTACGTCGACGACCGTGACGAGTGGGCAGAGCACAGCGCGCGCTATGGCTATCCCGCCGACGTCATGACCCACCTCGAGGCGCTGACTCTCGAACTCGAGGGGCAGGTGCGCGCCCAGCATCCGCCGTTCGACGACGCGACCGGCGACGCGTGGCTGGAACGCCTCGAGACGCTCGGGCTGAACGTCGGACCCCGGGCTGAACAGTAAACTGAACGCGTGAGCAGCATCCGCCTGGTCGCGCAGACCCGCGAGATCCCACCCGTCGACGATCTGCTGGCGTACACCTCCGCCACCCGGCCCCTCGCGTGGCTGCGCCGCGGCGATGGGATCGTCGCCGCCGGCGACGGGCTGGCAGCAGCGATCCGCATCCCCGCCGGTCAGCAGCGCAAACGCAGCGACATCATCGCCGACATGTGGCGCGAGGTCGCAGCGGATGCTGAGATCGACGATCCGCTCGATCTTCCCGGCACCGGGCTGCTCGCGTTCGGCGCGCTCATCTTTGCTGAAGAGTCGCACGCTGACAGCGTGCTCGCCGTACCGCAGACCATCGTCGGCCACCGTGAAGGGCGCAGCTGGATCACCCGCATCCGCACCGCAGATGCGGAGTTCGCGGCGATGCCGGAGAGCCTGTCGTACGGTCCGCACTGGGCGGGGAGAGTGGGGCCGGGCGCACAGACCCCGCAGGGCTACCAGGATGCCGTGCGCCTCGCCATCGACGAGATCGCCGACGGGGACTATCGCAAGGTCGTACTGGCTCGCGACCTGACCGGGACCGTGCCAGGGGACGCCGACCTTCGCCGGCTCGTCCGCGCGCTGTCGACCGGCTACCCCGACACCTGGACCTTCGCCGTCGACGGACTCATCGGGGCGAGTCCCGAGACCCTCGTGACGGCGCACGAGCGCACCGTCACCGCGCGAGTGCTCGCCGGAACCGCGGCACGCGGCGCGGACCCTGAGGAGGACGCCCTGGCATCTGCTGCCCTCGCGGCCAGCGCGAAGGACGTCGCAGAGCACGCGTTCGCGGTGCAGAGCGTGCTGGCATCGCTGCGCTCGCACACGCGCAGACTCACCGCCGACGAGCAGCCCTTCACCCTCGAGCTGCCGAACCTCTTCCACCTCGCCACTGATGTGGCCGGTGAGCTGAGTGACGGTGCGTCATCCCTGGATCTGGTCGGCGCGCTGCATCCGACCGCGGCCGTCGCCGGCACCCCGACCGAAGTCGCCGTCGCAGCCATCGCGCGCATCGAGCCGTTCGACCGCGGCCGCTACGCGGGCCCTGTCGGCTGGATCGACGCGTCCGGAGACGGCGAGTGGGCGATCGCGCTGCGCTGCGCGCAGTTTGCGGATGCCCCTGACGAGGCCTCCTCCGCACGCCGCGTCACGGCGTACGCCGGTGCGGGCATCGTCGCCGGCAGCGACCCCGAGTCGGAGCTGCTCGAGACCAGGGTGAAGTTCCGCCCGCTCGTCGATGCGCTCGCGTGAACGCCCCGCAGGTAGGGTTGAATACGTGACTTCGAGCCCCGCCACCCCGGGCACGCGCCTGGCGAGCCGCCTCGGCTTCAGTGACCGCGTCTTCCTCGGTGCTGCAGGCCGCCGCGTCGCAGCGCGCATCGAAGAAGGACTCGACCAGGTCGAGGCGAATATCGCCGACGAGGTCAAGGTGGCGGACCCCGTCGCCGACGCCGCGGCGCGCTACCTCTACGAGGCGGGCGGCAAGCGCATCCGCCCCGTGCTCGCGCTGCTGACCGCACAGCTCGGTGACGGCAACATCCGCCCGGTGATCGACATCGCCACCGCGCTGGAGCTCACCCACCTCGGCTCGCTCTACCACGACGACGTGATGGACGGCGCAGACACCCGCCGCGGTGTGCCCGCCGCGCATGCGGTGTGGGGCAACAACGTCGCCATCCTCACCGGCGACATCCTGTTCTCGCGGGCCAGCCAGATCATGTCGCGCTACGGCGATCGGGCCATGCGGCTGCAGGCCGACACCTTCGAGCGCCTGGTGATGGGCCAGATGCACGAGACCGTCGGCGCACAGCCGGACGACGATCCGATCGAGTTCTATCTGCAGGTGCTGGCCGACAAGACCGGCTCGCTGATCGCCGCCGCCACCGAGGGCGGCGTGATCTTCTCCAACGCCCCGACCGAGTTCGAGGCGCCGCTGCGGATGTACGGCGAGAAGATCGGCGTGGCGTTCCAGCTGCTCGACGACGTGATCGATCTGTCCGCGGACGCGGCCGAGACCGGCAAGGTGCCTGGCACCGACCTGCGTGCCGGCGTGCCGACCATGCCGTCCCTGCTGCTGCAGACCAGCACGGCACCCACCGACGTCGACCTCGCCCGCCGTATCGACGAGGGGGTCGCCAGCATCGCCGACGGCGCTGACGCGGCGGTGCTGGACGGACCGCTCGCCGAGCTGCGCGACAACGATGCGACCGAGCGGACCATGGATCTCGCCCGCACCTGGACATCCGATGCGATCGTCGCACTGGCGCCGCTGCCCAAGGGCACCGTGCGCGAGGCGCTGACCCGCTTCGCGCAGACTCTTGCTGATCGCAGCAGCTGACGGAAGGAACCCCATGACGAAGCTCAAGCTGGCCATCGTCGGGGCAGGACCGGCGGGCATCTACGCCGCTGACATCCTGCTCAAGGCCGAGCGCAAGTTCGATGTCGCCATCGATCTGTTCGAGCAGCTGCCGGCGCCGTACGGCCTCGTCCGCTATGGCGTCGCCCCCGACCACCCACGCATCAAGGGCATCATCAACGCCCTGCGCGATGTGCTCGACCGCGGCGACATCCGCATCTTCGGCAATGTGCGCTTCGGTGAGGACATCACCATCGAGGACCTCAAGCGGCACTACAACGCGGTGATCTTCGCCACCGGCGCCGTGCGCGACTCCGGGCTCGACATCCCCGGCATCGACGCCAAGGGCTCGTACGGTGCTGCCGAGTACGTCAGCTGGTTCGACGGCCACCCGGACGTGCCGCGCGAGTGGCCCCTTGACGCCAGCTCCGTCGGCGTCATCGGCAACGGCAACGTCGCCCTCGACGTGGCGCGCATGCTCGCGAAGCACGCGGATGATCTGCTGGTCACCGAAGTGCCCGACAACGTCTATCAGGGCTTGAAGCAGAGCGCGATCACGGACGTGCACGTGTTCGGTCGCCGTGGCCCGGCCCAGGTGAAGTTCACCCCGCTCGAACTGCGCGAGCTCGGCGAGCTGCGCGACGTCGACATGGTCGTCTACGACGAGGACTTCGACTACGACGAGGCTTCGCAGCAGGCGGTCGCCAGCAACAAGCAGGTCATGGTCATGGACCGCATCATGCAGTCGTGGCGCAAGCTGGACTCCACCAATGACGCCAGAGGCGATGAGAACAGCGCCGGAGGCACGGCATCGCGCCGCCTGCACATGCACTTCTGGGCGCGTCCCGTCGAGGTGAAGACCGATGCGGATGGTCGCGTGGCCGCGCTCGTCTACGAGCGCACGAAGTCCGACGGCGCCGGTGGTGCGGTCGGCACTGGCGAGCTGCGCGAGATCCCGATGCAGGCCCTGTACCGGGCCGTCGGCTACTTCGGCTCGCCGCTGCCAGGTGTGCCCTTCGACAAGAAGCACGGTGTGATCCCGAACCGCGAGGGTCAGGTGCTCGAGACGAAGTCGAACCAGCGTGTGCCAGGCATCTACACCACCGGCTGGATCAAGCGGGGGCCTGTGGGCCTCATCGGACACACGAAGTCGGATGCCATGGAGACCGTTCGGCATCTGATCAACGACCAGGGCTCGTGGTGGCAGCCGGAGGACACCTCGGATGAGGCGATCCCCGCGCTGCTCGCCCAGCGCGGGGTCGCGTGGACCGATCTCGACGGCTGGCACCGACTGGATGCGCACGAGATCGAATCGGGAGCCGCGCAGGAGCGCGCCCGCGTGAAGCTCGTCCCGCGCGACGAGATGGTGCGCGTCTCCCGCGGAGAATAGCCCGCCGACCCCGCTAGGCTGACGCCATGGGGGAGTGGCAAGCGGATATCCTCGGCGACGGCTTCGAGCAGCAGACCCTGCCGCTCGGAGAGGACAACGAGGGAGACATCGTCGCGACGGTCGTCCGCTCGCTTCCGGATGCCAGGCGCTGGTGGCATCCGGCGGATTGGGGCCGCGGCCGCGCGCCCCTCGCCGACGTCGATGTGCTGTACGTGCACGGCTGGTCGGACTACTTCTTCCAGAAACGGCTGGCACGGTTCTGGACCAGCCGCGGCGCCCGCTTCTACGCGCTCGATCTGCGCAAGTACGGACGCAGCCTCAGGCCGGGGCAGACCCCAGGGTTCATCACCGACCTGGCGGCGTACGACGCGGACATCGAGGCCGCGCTGGCCGCGCGAGGCGATACCGCCGGCCGGCGCCTGGTGCTGCTCGGGCATTCCACCGGCGGCTTGACCCTGAGTCTGTGGGCGTCGCGGCACCCCCGCCAGGTCGACGCGCTGATCCTCAACGCTCCGTGGCTGGAGTTCCAGCTCGGCGCCGCGCGCGCAGCGATCGCGCCGGTGGTCGAGCTGCAGGCGCGGCTGTGGCCGATGGACGCCGTGCCTCAGGTCGATCTCGGGTACTACACCCGCGCGCAGCGCGAGGTCGCCGACCCTGACGACCCCGTGGACGTCAATCTCCAGTGGCGGCCTGAGCAGACCATGACGGTGCACGCCGCGTGGCTGCGCGCCGTGCTGGCAGGGCACACCGCCGTCTCGCGAGGGCTGAAGATCACGGCGCCGGCGTGCGTGCTGCTGTCACAGCGCACGGTCGCCCCGACCAGATGGTCGCCTGAGCTCACCCGCGCCGACAGCGTGCTCGTGGTCGACGACATCGCGAAGGCGTCGCTCAAGCTGGGGCAGTCCGTGACGGTCGAGCGCATCGACGGCGCGCTGCACGACGTGTTCCTCTCGCAGAAGGCTGCCAGGGACGAGGCATACGCCCGTCTTGGCCGCTGGGTGACCGGCTGGAACGCGCAGAGCCGCCGTCGAGGCGCCGGTGAGGCTCAGTCCACGCCGTAGATGACGCGGCACGCCTGCTCGGCGGCATCGGCATCGCCGCTGCGGAGCGCGGCCGTCAGGGCTGCGCAGCCTGTGATCACCCGCGGGCGGTGCTCAGGGGTGATCTCGAATGTGCGCAGAGCGCGAGCGAGGGCGAGGCTTGCCTCGTCGACGAGCGACTGCTGCAGGGGGTTGCCGGTGAGGGCTGCGAGGTAGCCGATGGCCCGGCCTCGCGCGCGTGAGCAGTCACCGGAGTCGTCGACGTTGACCGCGATCTCAGCGATCAGCTCAGTGGCGACCTGCAGCTCCTCCGCGTTCAACCGCGGGCATGCCAGCCTGACGATGATGCCGGCTTGCAGCCCGGCGAACGCATGCGCCACCTTGACCGAATCCGGCGTGGTGGCGGTGATCTCGGTGTACCGGCTCGGGTACATCGTGACCAGGCCGATGCGCTCGAGCCGCTGGAGTGCTTCTCGAACCGGCGTGCGTGACACGGCGAGCTCGGCAGCCAGCTCGCTGTCGCGGATGCGCATGCCAGGCGGCAGCTCGCCTTCCACGATCCGACCGCCGATCAGATGGAAGACTCCCTCTGCCAGCAGATGCTTGCGTGTCGTGATACTCGGTGCTTGCTGTGGCTCGACGTCAACCATGATCTCACTCCCCGAATGTACGCCTCGCGGCGTCGACGGGCTTCCCCAGAAACCCATTCAGCCCAGCAGTCTACCCACGTCACCACCAACTGGATCAAGCCCCGCGCCCGGAAGGGCACGGGGCTTGATCCAGATCTCGGCGGCTACTGCCGGGTCATGGCGATCGTCATGAGATGGGCAGGATCGGCGTGGTGGGAGTGGTCGTCGTCGCCAGCATCCAGCCGAACCCAGTCGATCGTGCCGGTGAACCGATTGTCATGTGGGCCGTAGTCGGGAGAGACGGGAGAGGCGACATCCTCGCCGATATCGACAGTCTCATCCATCGAGTACATGAACGGCAGGGTGCGCTCGATCTGTCCCTCAGCGACCAGAATGTCTCCGTCGTATAGCGAGACTGTACCGCCCTTGCCCACGCCGCCACCCGCGTAGGCGAAGTGCGCGCGGACCTCGTGCTTCCCGGCATCGAGCTTCGCCTCGCCTGAGACGATGTCCGTCTTGACGCCGAGGATGTTGTAGGCGAAGCGCAGCCCACCGTCGTGCGCGTAGAAGCTCCAGCCGCCGTATGAGCCGCCCTGGGCGATCAAGACGCCTCCGGCGCCGTCCTCCGGAACAGTGACCGAAGCCGTCACCGTGAACGACTTGTTCTTGAGGTTGATGACCGAGTTCTCGCTCAGGCGCTTCATCCCCGTGTACAGCGTCTGCGAGGTGCCCGTGACGAGCTCCGGCCGCCCGGCGATCTCGGAGTTGAAGCGCTCCGCCGAGCGGATGTCGATCGGCAGCACGCTGAAGCGCGCGGCCTGGATGAGGAACAGCCGCTGCAGATCGGCGAGCTTCTCGGGGTTCGAGGCAGCCAGGTCGTTCGACTGTGTCCAGTCCTCTTCGACGTTGTAAAGCTCCCACACGTCGTCGTCGAGTCCGTGTGAGGAGGCCAGCCAGGGATCCTTGTGCTTCGCGCAGGCCACCCATCCCTTGTGGAAGATGGCCCGGTTGCCCAGCATCTCGAAGTACTGTGTGGTGTGCTGCTCTGCGGCTGTGCCGTCGTCGAACGAGTAGTTCATGGCGGTGCCCTCGTAGGGGCGCTGCGTCACGCCGTTCACCGAGGTCGGCTCCGGGATGCCGGCGGCCGCGAGCACGGTCGGTGCGACGTCGATGACGTGCGCGAACTGGTTGCGGATCTCGCCGCGTGCGGCGATCCCGTTCGGCCATGACACGATCGTGCCGTTGCGCGTGCCACCCCAATGGCTGGCGACCTGCTTGGTCCACTGGTAGGGGGTGTCCATCGCGTGCGCCCAGCCGATCGCGTAATGGTTGTAGGACGTGGGTGTGCCCAGGTCGTCCTTATGCGCGATCAAGTACTCGTCATCTTCGATGGCTTCCATGTGATTGATGACGAAGCCCTCGTTCGTGGTGCCTCGCATCGTGCCCTCGGCCGAAGCGCCGTTGTCGCCGATGATGACGTAGATGAGCGTGTTGTCGAGCTCGCCGAGATCATCGAGCGCGTCGATCAGGCGCCCGACGTGATGATCCGCGTACTCGAGGAACCCCGCATAGACTTCCATCTCGCGCGCAAGCACGGGGCGCAGCTCCGGATTCATGTCATCCCAGGCGGGAATGCCGGGACTGCGCTCGGTGAGCACCGATTCCGCCCCGACCACGCCGAGTGCCTTCTGGCGGGCGAACGTCTCTTCGCGCACCGCATCCCAGCCCTGATCGAACTTTCCCTTGTACTTGTCTGCCCACTCCTGCGGGACGTGGTGCGGGGCATGCGTCGCACCTGGGGCGAAGTACGTGAAGAACGGCTTGTCCGGCGTCAGCGCCTTGCGCTGCTTCATCCACCCGATCGCCTTGTCGGTCATGTCGCCCATGAAGTGATAACCCTCTTCGGGGGTGCCCCACGGCTCGACGGGAGTCGTGTTCTCGTAGACGGCGGGGTACCACTGGTTGGTCTCGCCGCCGATGAAGCCGTAGAAATACTCGAAGCCGTTGCCTGGGCTGGGCCAGTGGTCGAACGGACCCATCGGGCTCGACTCCCACACCGGCACCTCGTGGCACTTGCCGAACTGAGAGGTGCTGTAGCCGTTGAGCTTGAGCGTCTCGGCGAGCGGTGCGCAGTTGTTGGGGCGCAGTGAGCTGTAGCCGGGAGCGGAGGTGGCGATCTCGGTGATACCGCCCATGCCGACCGTGTGGTGATTGCGGCCGCTCAGCAGCGCAGCGCGGGTCGGCGAACACAGAGCGGTGGTGTGGAAGCGGGTGTACTTGAGACCCCGCGCGGCGATGCGCTCAAATGTCGGTGTCTGCACAGGACCGCCGAAAGTGCTGGATGCCCCGAAGCCGGTGTCATCGATCAGCACGACCAGAACGTTGGGGGCGCCCGCGGGCGGGCTGATGGGCGAGATGGGCGGATAGTGTGTGTCTGGGTCGGTCGCATCGTACGTCACGGTGCCTGTGTAGGCGAGATCCGGTACGGGTAGCGTCGAACGCTGGACATTGTCAGACATGGCACTCCTCTGTCGTCGCAGGCGACCTCCGGGCAACCTGTGGCGCCAGCCTAGGAGTCCGTCGGGGAGTGTCAAGTCCCGACACCGCGTCGGTCATCCGACGCGGGTGAGGGTCACCGGTAGTTGACGAATTGCAGGTCGATGTCGAGGTCGCTGCCCTTGAGCAGTGCGATGACCGTCTGCAGGTCGTCGCGGCTCTTGGACTGCACGCGCAGCTCGTCGCCCTGGATCTGGCTCTTCACGCCCTTGGGGCCCTCATCGCGGATGATCTTGCCGATCTTCTTCGCGTTCTCGCTGGAGATGCCGTCCTTGAGCGTCGAGACGATGCGGTACTCCTTGCCGCTGGCGAACGGGTCGCCCGTCTCGAGGCTCTTCAGTGAGATGCCGCGCTTGATGAGCTTGGTCTGGAAGACATCGAGCACCGCCTTGGCGCGCTCCTCGGAGTTCGCCTTGATGAGCACCTGCTCACCGCTCCAGGCGATGGACGCATCGGTGCCCTTGAAGTCATAGCGCTGCTCGACCTCCTTGCGGGCCTGGTTCAGGGCATTCTCGGCCTCCTGGTGGTCGACCTTGGAGACGATGTCGAAAGAGCTGTCAGCCATACAGGCAGTGTAGCGAGATCACGCAATGTGAAAGCGTTTTCATGCCTGTGCGCCCGGAATAGGTCGGTCACGGCTTGATATCAGTGCATCTCAGCGTTGCACATCACCGTGATGGCATTGCATACTGTAAGCGCTTGCAGTTCTGCAGGCCACCCGCACTGAGAGAGGCACACACCAATGAAGGTGAACAAGAGGGGCGCAGCCGTCGCAGGCCTGATCGCCATGGTTTCCACGCTGGCATTGGCCGGCTGCTCGTCCGCCGCCGGCGGAGAGGACAAGCCGACCAAGGACGAGGGCAGCGGCTCGCTGACGGTCTGGGTGGACGCGGAGCGTGTCGATGCGCTGAAGGGCGCGGCCGGCGCGTACCAGGACAAGACAGGCGTCAAGGTCGAGCTCGTCGGCAAGTCCGTCGACGACATGAAGGACGACTTCATCCAGCAGGTTCCGACCGGCAAGGGGCCGGACATCGTGATGGGTGCCCACGACTGGCTGGGCGAGCTGTCGACGAACGGCGTCGTCGCTCCCCTCGAACTCGGCGACTCGGCCGAGGACTACCTTCCGGTCGCGCTCCAGGCCGCGACCTATGACGGCACCGTCTACATGCTCCCGTACGCCGTCGAGAACATCGCCGTGCTGCGCAACGCCGATCTGGTCCCCGCAGCCGCGACCAGCTGGGACGACATGATCTCGAAGGGCGCCTTCGTCGTCGAACAGGGCGCCGAGGGCAACCCGTACCACCTGTACCCGTTCCAGACCGCGTTCGGCGCCCCGGTGTTCGGCACTGACGCGTCTGGCAGCTACGACCCCACCGACCTGCAGCTGGGCAGCGAGGGCGGCTTCGCCTTCGCCGACTGGCTGAGCGCACAGGGCAGGGCCGGCACGCTGAACACCGACATCGACGGTGAGATCGCCAAGCAGCAGTTCCTCGACGGCACCGCAGCCTTCTGGCTGACCGGCCCGTGGAATGTGTCGGCGGCGACCGAAGCAGGCATCAACGTGGCCATCGACCCGATCCCGAGCCCGACCGATCAGGTCGCCTCGCCGTTCGCCGGTGTGAAGGGCTTCTTCGTGTCCGCCGAGTCGAAGAACAAGGTCGCGGCGAACGACTTCCTCGTCAACTACATTGGCACCGAGGACGTGCAGCTCGACCTGTTCAAGGCCGGCAACATCCTGCCCGCGCTCACCGCAGCGGCCGACACGGCAGCATCCGACCCGATCATCGCGGGCTTCCAGGCCGTCGGAGCCGACGCCGTTCCGATGCCGGCCATCCCGGCGATGGGCTCGGTCTGGGAGTTCTGGGGTGTGGCTGAGGCCGCCATCATCAACGGCGCCGACCCGACCGCGACGTGGCAGAAGCTCGTCGACGACGTCTCCGCGGCGATCAAGTAACCCACCGACGCTGCCGGGGCGGACGACTCGTCCGCCCCGGCAGTCTCACGACGCGGTGCGATGACAGATGACGGTGCGATGACAGACAGCGAAGGGGCCCTGATGACCCAGACGGAAGAGCCGACGGCTCCCCTCACGAAACGACAGCGCCAGGCGGCGAAGATCGCCGAGGCGGCCTCCGGCAGCATCGGGTGGATGCTGCTGAAGATCGTCCTGCTGGCGATCGTCGACGCGGTGGCGCTGTATGCGGCGTTCGTGCTGTTCACCCACCGGGAATGGCTGGTGCTCGGCATCGTCGTCGCGGTGACCGTGATCGTCAATTACATCTACTTCTCGCGCAAGCGCATCCCGGCCAAGTACCTCACGCCGGGGATCATCTTCCTCATCGTCTTCCAGGTGTTCACGCTGCTGTACACCGGTTACATCGGCTTCACCAACTACGGCACGGGGCACAACGGCACCAAGGACCAGGCGATCTCGTCGCTGCTCGCCTCCGCGCAGGAGCGCGTCGAGGACTCGCCGACGTTCCCTGTGACCGTGGTCGAGCAGTTCGGCACGCTCGGCCTTCTCGTTACCGACCCCGACACCGGTGACGCCTCCGTCGGCACGAACGAGCAGCCGCTCGCCGACGTCGACGCGACGATGGACAACGGCAAGGCCGTCGCCGCCGACGGCTGGACGACGCTGACCTTCGCCCAGGTGCTCGCTCAGTCCGAGCAGGTCGAGAAGCTGTCCGTGCCGTTCAGCGATGACCCCAATGACGGCAGCATCCGCACGCCCGACGGGCAGAGCGGCTACCTCTACGTCTCGACCCTCGCCTTCGACGAGTCCGCAGACACCATCACCGACACCCGCACCGGCACGGTCTACTCGGACGTCGGCACCGGCGCCTTCACCGCCGAGGACGGCACAGAGCTCATGCCGGGCTGGCGGATCACGGTCGGGTTCGACAACTTCGTCCGCGCCGTCACGGATGCCTCCATCCGCGGCCCGCTCATCTCGGTGACGATCTGGACCTTCGCTTTCGCTCTCATCTCGGTTGCGTCGACGTTCTTCCTCGGCCTGCTGCTCGCACTCGTGTTCAACAACACCAAGATGCGCTTCCGCAACGGCTACCGCATCATCATGATCCTGCCCTACGCGTTCCCGGCGTTCCTGTCGGCACTGGTCTGGGCCGGCATGATGAACGAGAGCTTCGGCTTCATCAACCAGGTGATCTTCGGCGGCGCCGAGATCCCCTGGCTGACCGATCCGACCCTCGCCAAGGTCTCGATCCTGATCGTGAACCTCTGGCTCGGCTTCCCCTACATGTTCCTGGTCTGCATGGGGGCGCTGCAGGGCATCCCGGAAGACGTCAACGAGGCCGCCGTGATGGACGGCGCCAACGCCTGGCAGATCTTCCGACGCATCAAGCTGCCGCTGCTGCTGGTGACCGTCGCGCCGCTGCTGATCTCGTCGTTCGCGTTCAACTTCAACAACTTCAACCTCATCTACATGCTCACCGGCGGCGGTCCTCGCTTCAGTGACGTGTCGATCCCCGTCGGCCACACCGACATCTTGATCTCGATGGTCTACAAGGTGGCCTTCACCGGTCAGAACCGCGACTACGGCCTGGCGTCCGCGTTCACGATCCTGATCTTCCTGGTGGTCGCAACGATCTCGATCGTCAGCTTCCGCAAGACCAAGGCACTCGAGGAGCTGAACTGACATGAGCACCGAAACTGCTGCCACCACCGCATCCGCCGTCGCCGAGGTGCACCGCCCGCGAAACTCCAAGCGCTCCGTCGGGGCCTGGTTCGCCGACACCGGATGGCGTCACGTCGTCGCGATCGTCGTCAGCGCCTTCGCGCTCTTCCCGCTGCTGTACGTGCTCTCGGCATCGCTGAACCCGCACGGCACCCTGACCGGCTCGAACAAGCTGTTCTCGGCGATCGGCATCGACAGCTACGTGCGCATCCTCACCGATCCGCAGAACCCCTACCCGAAGTGGTTCCTGAACACGCTGATCATCGCGACGGTCACCGGTCTCGTGACCGTGTTCATCGGGGCGTGCGCGGCATATGCCTTCTCGCGCATGCGCTTCGCCGGACGGCGGGTGGGCCTGGTCACGATCGTCGTGGTGCAGATGTTCCCGCAGCTGCTCGCCGTGGTGGCGATCTTCCTGCTGATGTCGACCCTCGGCGACTGGTTCCCCGCGATCGGGCTGAACACGCATACGGGGCTGATCCTCGTCTACCTCGGCGGCGCGCTCGGGGTGAACACGTACCTGATGTACGGCTTCTTCAACACGATCCCGAAGGAGCTTGACGAGGCGGCGCGCATCGACGGCGCCGGCCACGCGCGCATCTTCTTCACGATCATCCTTCGTCTGGTCGCCCCGATCCTGGCGGTCGTCGGACTGCTCTCGTTCATCGGCACGGTCAACGAGTACGTGATCGCCAGCGTCATCCTCATCGATCCGGAGCAGCAGACGCTCGTCGTCGGCCTAACCAAGCTCGTCGCCAACCCTCGCTACGCGGACTGGTCGGCGTTCTCGGCAGGCGCCGTGATGGCGGCGATCCCGGTGATGATCCTGTTCCTGTTCCTGCAGAAGTACATCGTCGGCGGGCTCACCGCCGGCAGTGTGAAGTAACGAGCGAAGCAGTGAAAGGCTCCTGACATGAGCGTTGCCCTCCCGCACCACGACGGCTCCTCGCTGCACGTGTCGAACGATGCCCCGCAGCTCGGCGAAGTCGTCAGCGTTCGCCTGCGGGTGCCGGTGGGCTACGGCCCGCTGCGCGCGGTGCGCACGCGTTGCAACCCCGACCACGAGCCGGAGTGGACAGATGCCGAGCGCGTCGGCACGGTCGACGGATGGGACTGGTGGCAGGCGCCCATCATCGTGCGCAACCCGCGGCACGGCTACCGGTTCGTGCTGATCCACGCTGACGGAGCAGTGGAGTGGCTGAATCAGAGCGGACTGCACCGGGGCGAGACCCTCGACTCAGAGGACTTCGCGCTCGTCGCGAACCCGGCTCCTCCGACCTGGCTGCACGAAGCGGTGATGTACCAGGTGTTCCCAGACCGCTTCGCCCGGTCAGCCGCCGCCGACCAGCATCCGACGCCCGACTGGGCCATCCCCGCGCAGTGGGACGACGCCGTCGATCCGGTGAACCCCGCCCGTTCGCAGCAGTTCTACGGCGGTGACATCCCCGGCATCATCGAACGACTCGATCACCTGGTCTCCCTCGGCGTGAACCTGCTGTACCTGACGCCGGTGTTCCCAGCTGCGTCCAACCACCGCTACGACGCGTCGAGTTTCGACGCGGTTGATCCGCTGCTCGGAGGCGATGACGCGTACATACGTCTGATAGCCGAGGCGCACGTACGCGGCATCCGCGTCATAGGTGACCTCACCAGCAACCACTCCGGCGACAGCCACGAATGGTTCCAGGCCGCCCTCGGCAATCCAGGCGCCGAGACCTCGGGTTTCTACTACTTCACCGACGACGGCAACACGACCTATGAGTCGTGGCTCGGCGTCCCCACGCTGCCGAAGTTCGACTGGGCATCAGCCGAGCTGCGCGAGCGGTTCGTCTCGGGCGAGGACTCGATCGTCGCGAAGTGGCTGAAGCCGCCGTACGGCATCGACGGGTGGCGCATCGATGTGGCGAACATGACCGGGCGCCTAGGGTCGATCGATCTGAACGCCGAGGTGCGCGGGCTGTTCCGCGAGACCATGCTGCGCATCAATCCCGATGCGATCCTGCTCGGAGAGTCGACCAATGACGCGGCGACCGATCTGCAGGGCGACGGCTGGCACGGAGCGATGACGTACCCGTCGTTCACGAGGCCGGTCTGGGGATGGCTGAGCGAGCCGACCGGTGCGCCGTATCTGACGGCGGAGGGGGAGGAGCGCACCGAGCCGTGGTTCTTCACGCAGCCGATCGGCGGGATCCCGCGGTACACGGCTCGGGACTTCGCCGACGCCGTGGTGCGCTTCACCGCCGGCATCCCCTGGCGCGTGCGCCTGGCCAACATGCAGCCGCTCGACACTCACGACACCGCGCGCTTCGCGACGAACGCGGCGGAGGGCGCGGTGCCCGTCGCGGTCGGACTGTCCGTGACGCTCCCTGGCCTTCCGGTGGTCTTCGCCGGCGACGAGTTCGGTCTGCATGGGGTGGATGGCGAGAGCAGCCGCACGCCGATCCCGTGGGGGTCTGAGTCGGATGTCGGGATCGCCGAGCGCCTGGAGCTGTATCGCGACCTGGTGGGGCTGCGCCGCGCGCACCCCGTGCTCGGCACCGGCGGGATGCGCTGGCTGCACGTCGACGACGAGACCGTTGCGTTCGTGCGCGAGAGCGCCGAGGAGAGCGTGCTGGTGCTCGCGACCCGCGGGGGAGCGGATGCCGAGCTGCCGCCTGGCACCCTGCCCGGAGCCGCTGCCGCCGTGCCGCTGTTCGGCGATGCGACGCTCGCCGTGGCATCCGACGGCGCCGTCGCGCTCGCCGCCGACGGTCCCGCATTCGCGGCATGGATGCTGCCAGGAGTGACCGCTCCCGCGCTCTGACCGGACGCGTCCTGCGACACGTCATCGTGATGCAGCACTCGAGGCGGCACCGGGCGTACGGTGTGGGCATGTCGACTCGCGTGGGAGGGCGCAATCTGGCGATCAGCTGGATCGTCGGACTCGTGTGCGCAGGCATCGTCGGTGCGCTGCTGTGGCTCTCCCTTCCCGCCGGGCCCGGTCTGCTGGTGGTCGTCGGCCACGTGCTGGACGGCACAGTACCGGGGTGAACGGCCATCGAGCGATGGGCCTCCGCCGGGTCATCGCTCGGCGCTGTTGCCCTGTCCAGGACCGGAATTCGCACGGGCCGGACGACACGTCGGCACGCCTGCCGCACCGGGGTTCCCGCGAGCGTTACCCTCGCACTGGACCTATCCATGAGAGGCGGCACCATGAGCGACCCCGAGGTTCCCCAGAATAAGCAGTCCGACCCCGTCGATGACGTCGTCGACAGCGCCAACGAGGGACTTGACGCTGCCGCTGCGGCCCGCGCTGAGACGCCGGGCCCCGACAGTGCGGCTGATGCCGCTGATGCCGACATGGAGGCGTTCGCCGCCGCCGAGCGCGATCACCCCGGCACCTTCGAGACACCTGGCCTCGCCGAGTCGGCCGAGGCGGAATCAGACGCCGAACCCGTCGCCGCAGCCACCGCCGTCGGTCCGGCAGACGAGTTCGTCACCTCCACCGGCCCTGTGACCGTCGACAGCGCGGACACGCACGTCGACGCCACGCCCACCGTCGCCGACACGGCGTACGCCGCCGGCGCAGCATCCTTCGCCGAGACGCAGATCATGCCCGCCGAGCCGGTGGCACCGCCGCCCGCCTCGCCGCAGCCGATCTTCGTGCAGGCGCCGGAGCCTCCTCGTGAACTCGGCAACCGCGCCACGGCCGGTGCGATCGGTCTTCTCGCGACGCTGTCCTTCGCCATCCTCTACCTCGGCGCGATCCTCGGTTTCGGCGCGCTGCAGGGAACGGTCACCGACGAGAACGTCGGCGCCGCAGCCCTCGCCCCGCTCTCGATGTGGTCCTACTGGGTGCCGGTGGCGGTGTTCTTCATCGCGTTCTGGCTGCTCGGCGCGATCATCAACCGCGGTCGCTGGGGCCACTGGGTCATCTGGGGCATCTTCGTCGCCGCTGCGACCTACGGCGGCCACATCCTCGGACAGCTGTTCCAGGCGCCGTTCTGGCGCATCACTGCCAGCGAGGCTGTCGACCTCGTCGACGCGCAGCTGCTCGCGCCGCTCGCCATCGCCGCCTTCGTCTTCGCCCGCGAGCTGACCATCTGGTTCGGTGCATGGGCGGCACGCGCCGGCGCACGCAAGAAGGTGCTGAACGCCGAGGCGCAGGCCGAGTACGAGCGCACGCTCGAGGCAGGCCCCGGCCCGCTGCGCTGACATCGGATACGGTGACAGCATGAGCACCGGAGACCCCCACGGCCCAGCTGCCGAGGGGGTCTCTGTCGCTCTCGCCGCGGTCGTCGGCACGGTCTGCTTCGGCGCCCTCGCCATCCTCGGCCTGGGAATGCTCTCGTACTTCACCGACACCGACATCATCTCCGTCGAGGGGCTCCAGCTGTGGCCGGGAGTGATCGGCATGGTCGCGGCGATCGCCGCCTACGCGGCACTGCTCACGTCCCTGCTCCGCCGCCGGCGCCCGGCCTTCGGCTCGGTGCTGCTCATCGCGGTCGTGACCGTCATCGCGCATCTCGTGGCCGTCTGGATCAGCGCGCTGCTCGGCGGCGCCGGCTTCGCCCATGCCACGGCCGCGATCTCGCAGCTGGTGCTGCACGGCTCGAGTCTGGTGGTGCTGGCTGCGGGCCTGATCGCGGGGTGGATCGCCGTTGCACTGCGCCGAGCACGCAGCGGAGTGCCGAAGTGGCCGTGGGAACGCGGCGAGGACGTCTGAGTGCGGGATCGGATGCCGAAGGCCGGCCTTCGGCCCTGACAGCGCCCACTTTCCAGCGGTCACCGTACTCTGGTACTCGTGGAGCGATCACTGGAAGCCCAGGTGAGCCAGGCCGTGGAGGCCTGGCTGCGCTGGGTGCCGCGATGGGCACCGGCCACGCACCGAGGGCGGGTGGCCCCGTGTCGCCGCTGCCTCGGCTCGCCGATCCTGTCAGCAGCAGGAATCGGGGCGAACGTTCCACACGGCGTGCAGCACGGCCTGTCCACGCGCATCAAGGTGATCATCGATCAGTCAGTCGCGGAGTACACGGCGCGCAACCTGCCGATGCTCCAGGCCGAGCTCGACCAGCAGGCCGACCGCAACCGGTCGCGTGGCTATCGCCCCGCTGAGGGTCTCGAGCCCGAGTACGAGGGGATGCCGCTGGACCCGGAACCAGTGCCAGGGGCGCCATTCCTGTTCACGGTCGCCGGAATGGCCGACCAGGCGGCGGCCGAGCTGCCGCCGCTGCCACCGCTGAGCGAAGACGCGAAAGCGGCGCTGCGCCAAGAGGTCGCACTGGCAGATGAGTATGCGAACATGGTCGGTCGAGAGATCTGCGGGCTGCTGCTTCGTCATCGGCTCGAGGTGCAGTCGGCCATCTCGCAGCACGTCGAACCGCAGATCGAGGCGATGCTGGCAGAGCTCAGCGAAGCGCTGGACTCGCCGTTCGATCCAGACACGCCGTAGCACAGCATCCGAACTCATTTGACCATGACGCGGGTGACCGATTACACTTGATCGGGTGT
The DNA here is from genome assembly GCF_022637555.1 of Microbacterium sp. H1-D42. Taxonomy (NCBI): domain Bacteria; kingdom Bacillati; phylum Actinomycetota; class Actinomycetes; order Micrococcales; family Microbacteriaceae; genus Microbacterium; species Microbacterium sp. H1-D42. The sequence goes on from NZ_CP093342.1 coordinate 840,373, forward strand.
GCGCATGATCGTGCGTGCACGCTGGGCGCCGACACCGTCGGTTCGCCTCCACGGCATACCCACCACACCAAAGGCACGGCGGTTCCGCTGCGCCGGTGGGTCATGATGTGAAACCCATCACGCTGTCACCGTGCAGCACTATGAGGAGAGAACGTGCCAACTATTCAGCAGTTGGTTCGCAAGGGACGTTCGCCGAAGGTCACCAAGACCAAGGCGCCCGCTCTGAAGTCGAACCCGCAGCAGGCCGGCGTGTGCACCCGCGTGTACACCACCACCCCGAAGAAGCCGAACTCGGCGATGCGCAAGGTCGCCCGCGTGAAGCTGCGCAACGGCACCGAGGTCACCGCCTACATCCCCGGTGAGGGACACAACCTGCAGGAGCACTCGCTGGTGCTCGTGCGCGGCGGTCGTGTCAAGGACCTTCCCGGTGTCCGTTACAAGATCGTCCGTGGTGCACTCGACACCCAGGCTGTCAAGAACCGTAAGCAGGGTCGCTCCCGCTACGGCGCGAAGAAGGGTTGAGTTAGATGCCTCGTAAGGGTCCCGCCCCCAAGCGCCCAGTCGTCAACGACCCCGTATACGGCGCGCCGATCGTCACCTCGCTGGTGAACAAGATCCTCGTCGACGGCAAGAAGTCGCTGGCCGAGTCGATCGTCTACGGCGCCCTCCGCGGTGTCGAGGCGAAGAACGGTCAGGATGCCGTCGCCACGCTCAAGAAGGCGCTCGACAACGTGCGCCCCACCCTCGAGGTCCGCAGCCGCCGCGTCGGTGGCTCGACCTACCAGGTTCCGGTCGAGGTCAAGCCTCACCGCGCGAACACGCTCGCGCTGCGCTGGCTCGTCAGCTACGCGAAGGGCCGTCGTGAGAAGACGATGACCGAGCGTCTGCAGAACGAGATCCTCGACGCGTCGAACGGCCTTGGTGCCGCGGTCAAGCGCCGCGAGGACACCCACAAGATGGCCGAGTCGAACCGCGCGTTCGCTCACTACCGCTGGTAAACAGCTTCGCCCGCCCCTTGACCACCAGTCAGGGGCGGGCACCCCATTCTTCGCAGTACGACTGCGCGAACAGATAAGGACACTCCTGTGGCACAAGACGTGCTCACCGACCTGAGCAAGGTCCGCAATATCGGCATCATGGCGCACATCGATGCCGGCAAGACGACGACGACCGAGCGCATCCTGTTCTACACGGGCGTCAACCACAAGCTCGGCGAGACGCACGATGGCGCCTCGACCACCGACTGGATGGAGCAGGAGAAGGAGCGCGGCATCACGATCACGTCTGCCGCCGTGACCTGCTTCTGGAACAAGAACCAGATCAACATCATCGACACGCCCGGTCACGTGGACTTCACCGTCGAGGTGGAGCGCTCGCTTCGCGTCCTCGATGGCGCTGTCGCCGTGTTCGACGGCAAGGAGGGCGTCGAGCCCCAGTCCGAGACCGTCTGGCGCCAGGCCGACAAGTACAACGTCCCCCGCATCTGCTTCGTCAACAAGATGGACAAGCTCGGCGCGGACTTCTACTTCACGGTCGACACGATCATCAACCGCCTTGGTGCGAAGCCCCTCGTGCTCCAGCTCCCGATCGGTGCTGAGAGCGACTTCATCGGCGTCGTCGACCTGGTCGAGATGCGTGCGCTGGTCTGGGCCGGTGACTCCAAGGGTGACGTCACGATGGGTGCCTCGTACGAGGTGCAGGAGATCCCCGCTGACCTTCAGGAGAAGGCTGCCGAGTACCGCCAGCTGCTGCTGGAGACGGTCGCCGAGACCGACGACGCGCTGCTCGAGAAGTTCTTCGGTGGCGAGGAGCTCACGCTCGCCGAGATCAAGGGCGCGATCCGCAAGCTGACGGTCGCCTCCGAGGTCTACCCGGTGCTGTGCGGCTCTGCGTTCAAGAACCGTGGCGTCCAGCCGATGCTCGACGCGGTCGTCGACTACCTCCCGAACCCGCTCGACGTGGGTTCGATCGAGGCGCACGACCCGAAGGACTACGACACGATCATCGAGCGTCACCCCGACGCCAACGACCCGTTCGCGGCACTCGCGTTCAAGGTTGCAGTGCACCCGTTCTTCGGTCGCCTCACCTACGTGCGCGTCTACTCGGGCCACCTCGACTCCGGCTCTGCGGTCATCAACTCGACCAAGGGCAAGAAGGAGCGCATCGGGAAGATCTTCCAGATGCACGCCAACAAGGAGATCCCGGTTCCCTCGGTCACCGCAGGCAACATCTACGCGGTCATCGGCCTGAAGGACACCACCACGGGTGACACCCTCACCGACCCGGCGGCGCCTGTCGTCCTCGAGTCGATGACGTTCCCCGAGCCCGTCATCGAGGTCGCCATCGAGCCGAAGACCAAGGCCGACCAGGAGAAGCTGGGTGTCGCCATCCAGAAGCTCGCTGAAGAGGACCCGACCTTCCGCACCGAGCTCAACCCCGAGACCGGTCAGACGACCATCAAGGGCATGGGCGAGCTGCACCTCGACATCCTCGTGGACCGCATGAAGCGCGAGTTCAACGTCGAGGCGAACGTCGGCAAGCCGCAGGTGGCGTACCGCGAGACGATCAAGAAGCTCGTCGAGAAGCACGACTACACGCACAAGAAGCAGACCGGTGGTTCGGGTCAGTTCGCGAAGATCCAGTTCAACATCGAGCCCCTTGAGCTCGATGGGGACAAGACCTACGAGTTCGTGAACGCCGTCACCGGTGGTCGCATTCCGCGCGAGTACATCGGCTCGATCGACGCTGGTTTCCAGGACGCGATGAATGTCGGTGTCCTGGCCGGCTACCCGATGGTGGGCGTCAAGGCCACCATCGTCGATGGTGCTGCTCACGACGTCGACTCCTCGGAGATGGCGTTCAAGATCGCGGGCTCGATGGGCTTCAAGGAGGCCGCACGTCGTGCGAACCCCGTGCTGCTCGAGCCGCTGATGGCCGTCGAGGTCCGTACTCCTGAGGAGTACATGGGCGACGTCATCGGTGACCTGAACTCGCGTCGCGGTCAGATCCAGTCGATGGAGGACGCCGCAGGCGTCAAGGTCGTCCGCGCTCAGGTGCCGCTGTCCGAGATGTTCGGCTACATCGGCGACCTGCGCTCGAAGACCTCGGGTCGCGCCGTCTACTCGATGGAGTTCCACAGCTACGCTGAGGTTCCCCGCGCTGTGGCTGACGAGATCATCCAGAAGACCAAGGGCGAGTAAGCCCTTCGTTCGGATGCTGGGGGCTGAGCCCTCCAGGGGAGCAGCTTCCAGCATCCGGATACACCACAACTTCACATTCACTCTCTACTAAACTGAGAAACCGAAATCCGTAGGGAGCCGGTCACAATCCAGTGATCCGGTTTTCTCTACACGAACGTCCTGAGGAGGACCCAGTGGCCAAGGCCAAGTTCGAGCGGACCAAGCCGCACGTCAACATCGGAACGATCGGTCACGTCGACCACGGCAAGACCACCCTGTCTGCCGCGATCTCGAAGGTGCTCGCTGACAAGTACCCGTCCGACACGAACGTCCAGCGTGACTTCGCGACGATCGACTCGGCTCCCGAGGAGCGTCAGCGCGGTATCACCATCAACATCTCGCACATCGAGTACGAGACCCCGAAGCGCCACTACGCGCACGTTGACGCACCCGGCCACGCCGACTACGTCAAGAACATGATCACCGGTGCTGCTCAGATGGACGGCGCGATCCTCGTGGTCGCCGCCACCGACGGCCCGATGGCTCAGACGCGTGAGCACGTGCTGCTCGCCAAGCAGGTCGGCGTGCCGTACCTGCTGGTCGCGCTGAACAAGAGCGACATGGTCGACGACGAGGAGATCCTGGAGCTCGTCGAGCTCGAGGTTCGCGAGCTGCTCTCGGCTCAGGGCTTCGACGGTGACAACGCTCCTGTCGTCAAGGTCTCGGCGCTGAAGGCGCTCGAGGGCGAAGAGAAGTGGGTCGACGCGATCCTCGAGCTCATGCAGGCTGTCGACGACAGCGTGCCGGAGCCCGAGCGTGACCGCGACAAGCCGTTCCTGATGCCCGTCGAGGACGTCTTCACGATCACCGGCCGTGGCACGGTCGTCACGGGCCGCGCCGAGCGTGGCACCCTGGCGATCAACTCCGAGGTCGAGATCGTGGGTCTGCGTCCCACCGTCAAGACCACGGTCACCGGTATCGAGATGTTCCACAAGCAGCTCGACGAGGCATGGGCCGGCGAGAACTGTGGTCTGCTGCTCCGCGGCACCAAGCGTGAGGACGTCGAGCGCGGCCAGGTCATCGTGAAGCCGGGTTCGATCACCCCGCACACGAACTTCGAGGGCACCGCCTACATCCTCTCGAAGGAAGAGGGCGGCCGTCACAACCCGTTCTACACGAACTACCGCCCGCAGTTCTACTTCCGCACCACGGACGTCACCGGCGTCATCTCGCTGCCCGAGGGCACCGAGATGGTCATGCCCGGCGACACCACCGACATGTCGGTCGAGCTGATCCAGCCGATCGCCATGGAAGAGGGCCTCGGCTTCGCTATCCGTGAGGGTGGCCGCACCGTCGGCGCCGGCACGGTGACCAAGGTCGTCGCGTAAGCATCTGCTTTCTGAAGAGGGGTCGGACCTGTTGGTCCGGCCCCTCTTTCGTGTAGAAAAGGGATGGGGCGGACCAGCCGCCCCATCTACCCAGGGGGAGGATCCTGATGGGCATCGACGACATGGTCAACAAGGGCAAGGATCTCTACGAAGAGAACAAGGACAAGATCTCCGAGGCGCTGGGGAGCGAGCAGGCCGAGGGGATCAGCGACAAGATCCTCGACGGCGTCTCCGACTTCGCGAAGAAGGTGGCCCCGGGCGCTGCCGACAAGATCGACGAGGTCCGGGACAACGTGGACAATTCCATCGGTCACGAGTAGTCCTCGACGTCTTCTGAAGGCGGTGCGCCCCTCGGGCGCGCCGCCTTCTGCATGCCCCGAGCGCCAGTTCTCGACGCGCGACACGCCCGGGTTTGCAGTTCGGGAATCCGGCATGGCAGAATAGTGAGGTTCCACATTTCTGCGCGCTTCGTGATGCGCGGAATCACTGTCATGGCAGTGCATAGACGGCGAGCCCCTCGGGGCGTGCGCAGGGTTCTAGGCCGCGGGCAGCAGAACAGACAATCCGACACTTCCTCATAGAGGCTCATCGTGCGTGCGCGGTGGGGTCGGGATGACAGCAGAACAGTGGTGCAGCAGATCGGTTCGCGAGGATCGTTCGAGTGCCGAGGCGCGAACAGCGCCATCGTGCGTCCAATGCCCCAGGATCACCCGGTCCCGGTCGGTACGACGCCTATAGAGAGAGAGCAGACAATGGCGGGACAGAAGATCCGCATTCGCCTGAAGTCGTATGACCACGAGGTCATCGACACGTCGGCACGTAAGATCGTCGACACCGTGACCCGCGCGGGCGCGACCGTCGTCGGCCCCGTGCCGCTTCCGACCGAGAAGAACGTCGTGTGCGTCATCCGGTCGCCCCACAAGTACAAGGACAGCCGCGAGCACTTCGAGATGCGCACCCACAAGCGTCTGATCGACATCGTCGACCCGACGCCCAAGGCTGTCGACTCGCTGATGCGTCTCGACCTGCCCGCCGATGTCAACATCGAGATCAAGCTCTGAGGTCCGCCATGGTTGACATCAACTCCAAGATTTCCAAGGGCATGCTCGGCACCAAGCTCGGCATGACCCAGGTCTGGGATGAGAACGGCAAGTTCATTCCCGTCACCGTCATCGAGCTCGCCTCGAACGTGGTCACGCAGGTCCGCACCCCCGAGAAGGACGGCTACAACGCCGTGCAGATCGCGTACGGCCAGATCGACCCCCGCAAGGTGAACAAGCCCCTGACCGCGCACTTCGAGGCTGCCGGCGTCACGCCGCGTCGCCACGTCACCGAGATCCGCACCGCGGATGCCGCTGACTACGCGCTGGGCCAGGAGCTCACCGCAGACGGCGTGTTCGAGTCGGGCCAGCTGGTCGACGTCGTCGGCACCAGCAAGGGCAAGGGCACCGCCGGTGTCATGAAGCGCCACAACTTCAAGGGTGTGTCGGCTTCGCACGGTTCGCACCGCAACCACCGCAAGCCCGGCTCGATCGGCGCTTCGTCGACCCCGAGCCGTGTCTTCAAGGGCATGCGCATGGCCGGCCGTATGGGTGGCGAGCGCGTGACCGTCCTCAACCTCACGGTGCACGCCATCGACGTCGAGAAGGGACTCATGCTCGTCAAGGGCGCTGTCCCCGGCGCGCGTGGTCGTATCGTGTACGTCCGCAACGCAGTGAAGGGTGCCTGAGCATGGCTGACTCGACTCTCGCACTCGACGTCCTCACGGTCGCTGGCAAGAAGGCAGGCTCCATCGAGCTTCCCGCCGCGATCTTCGACGTCGAGACCAACGTCCCGCTGATCCATCAGGTCGTCGTCGCGCAGCTCGCTGCCGCACGTCAGGGCACTCACTCGACCAAGCGTCGTGGTGAGGTCTCCGGTGCCGGCCGCAAGCCCTTCAAGCAGAAGGGCACGGGTAACGCCCGTCAGGGCTCGATCCGTGCACCGCACATGACCGGTGGTGGCATCGTCCACGGCCCGAAGCCGCGCGACTACTCGCAGCGCACTCCCAAGAAGATGATCGCCGCCGCCCTGCTGGGTGCGCTGAGCGACCGCTTCCGCGGCGAGCGTCTGCACGCAGTCGAGGCCTTCGTCGCCGACAGCGCCCCTTCGACCAAGGCTGCCGCTGGCTTCATCGCCGCGGTTGCTCCGTCGAAGAACGTGCTGGTCGTCATCGAGCGCGATGACGAGCTGACCGTGAAGAGCGTCCGCAACCTCGCGAACGTGCACGTCCTCAGCTTCGACCAGCTGAACGCCTACGACGTCATCGTCTCTGACGACATCGTCTTCACCAAGGCCGCGCTCGAAGGCTTCATCGCCTCGAAGACCGGCGCAACCGCGGAGGTCTCGGCATGAGCGAGCAGAACCCCCTCGCAACGGCCCTGAACAAGGACCCGCGCGACATCATCCTGGGACCGGTCGTCTCTGAGAAGAGCTACGGCCTGATCGATGAGGGTAAGTACACCTTCCTCGTCGACCCGCGCGCTTCGAAGACCGAGATCAAGCTCGCCATCGAGAAGATCTTCGGTGTCAAGGTGGCTTCGGTCAACACGATCAACCGCGTCGGCAAGGCCCGCCGCACCCGCTTCGGCACCGGTAAGCGCAAGGACACCAAGCGCGCCATCGTCTCGCTGAAGTCGGGTTCCATCGACATCTTCACGGCAGTCGGCTGACCGGGGGATAAGGACAAACATGGCTATTCGCAAGTACAAGCCCACGACCCCGGGTCGCCGCGGCTCGTCGGTGGCAGACTTCGCCGAGATCACTCGATCGACGCCGGAGAAGTCGCTGCTGCGTCCGCTCTCGAAGACCGGTGGTCGCAACAACCAGGGCCGCATCACCACCCGCCACATCGGCGGTGGGCACAAGCGCCAGTACCGCGTCATCGACTTCCGTCGCAATGACAAGGACGGCATCAACGCCAAGGTCGCTCACATCGAGTACGACCCCAACCGCACCGCGCGCATCGCGCTGCTGCACTACTTCGACGGCGAGAAGCGCTACATCATCGCGCCGAACAAGCTGAAGCAGGGCGACGTCGTCGAGTCTGGTGCATCGGCTGACATCAAGCCGGGCAACAACCTGCCGCTGAAGAACATCCCCACCGGAACGGTGATCCACGCGATCGAGCTCCGTCCCGGTGGCGGTGCGAAGATGGCCCGTTCGGCCGGCGCTTCGGTGCGCCTGGTCGCGAAGGACGGTCCCTACGCTCAGCTGCGTCTGCCCTCGGGCGAGATCCGCAACGTGGATGCCCGCTGCCGCGCCACCATCGGCGAGGTCGGCAACGCCGAGCAGTCGAACATCAACTGGGGCAAGGCCGGCCGCAATCGCTGGAAGGGCATCCGCCCGACCGTGCGTGGTGTCGCCATGAACCCGGTCGACCACCCTCACGGTGGTGGAGAGGGCAAGACGTCCGGTGGACGTCACCCCGTGTCCCCGTGGGGCCAGGCTGAGGGTCGTACCCGTCACGCCAACAAGGAAAGTGACAAGTACATCGTCCGCCGCCGTAACGCCGGCAAGAAGCGCAAGTAGGAGTAGAGGAAGATGCCACGCAGTCTTAAGAAGGGCCCCTTCGTCGACGAGCACCTGCTTCGCAAGGTGGTCGGTCAGAACGAAGCCGGTTCCAAGAACGTCATCAAGACCTGGTCACGCCGATCGATGATCATCCCGGCCATGCTGGGTCACACCATCGCCGTGCACGACGGTCGCAAGCACATCCCCGTGTTCGTGACCGAGACCATGGTCGGCCACAAGCTGGGCGAATTCGCGCCCACCCGCACCTTCCGCGGCCACGAGAAGGACGACAAGAAGGGCCGTCGCCGCTGACGCGGGGACGATAAGGAGGAGAGAAATGGTGGAGTCCATCGCACGCGTGCGACACATCCGCGTGACCCCTCAGAAGGCTCGTCGCGTCGTCGCGCTCATCAAGGGCAAGCAGGCGCAGGAAGCACTGGCCATTCTGAAGTTCGCACCCCAGGGTGCCAGCGAGCCGATCTACAAGCTCGTGCACGCTGCCATCGCCAACGCATCGGTCAAGGCCGATCGCGACGGCGAGTTCCTGGACGAGCAGGACCTGTACGTGAAGAACGCGTACGTCGACGAGGGCACGACGCTCAAGCGTTTCCAGCCCCGCGCTCAGGGTCGTGCATTCCAGATCAAGAAGCGCACGAGCCACATCACGGTCGTGCTGGCCACCCCGGAGGTCGCTGACGCGCCCGCCGAGTCGGCCACGACGAAGAAGGCGAGCAAGTAATGGGACAGAAGGTAAACCCGTACGGCTTCCGCCTCGGCATCACCACGGACCACGTGTCGCGCTGGTTCTCGGACTCGACGAAGCCGGGCCAGCGTTACGCCGACTACGTCGCCGAGGACATCAAGATCCGTAACCTGCTGCAGAAGCAGCTCGACCGCGCCGGTGTCTCGAACATCGAGATCGAGCGCACCCGCGACCGTGTGCGTGTGGACATCCACACCGCACGTCCTGGCATCGTCATCGGCCGCCGCGGCGCCGAGGCCGAGCGCATCCGCGGCGACCTCGAGAAGCTCACCGGCAAGCAGATCCAGCTGAACATCCTCGAGGTCAAGAACCCCGAGGCTGACGCTCAGCTCGTCGCGCAGGGCATCGCCGAGCAGCTCTCTGCTCGTGTGGCGTTCCGTCGCGCGATGCGCAAGGGCCTGCAGGGCGCTCAGCGCTCGTCGACGGTCAAGGGCATCCGCATCCAGGTCTCCGGCCGCCTCGGCGGCGCGGAGATGAGCCGCTCGGAGTTCTACCGCGAGGGTCGTGTGCCGCTGCACACGCTTCGCGCGAACATCGACTACGGCTTCTACGAGGCGAAGACCACGTTCGGCCGCATCGGCGTGAAGGTCTGGATCTACAAGGGCGACCTGACCGCCAAGGAGCTCGCTCGCGAGCAGGCCAACGCACCCAAGGCTCGTCGTGACGACCGTGGTGGCGACCGCCGCCGTGCCCCGCGCAACGAGGCACCTGTTGCAGAAGGAGCGTCCGCATAATGCTCATCCCGCGCAAGGTCAAGTTCCGCAAGCAGCACCACCCGAAGCGTTCGGGTCATGCCACCGGCGGCACGAAGGTCTCCTTCGGTGAGTTCGGCATCCAGGCACTGACCCCCGCTTATGTGACCAACCGTCAGATCGAGTCCGCTCGTATCGCGATGACCCGTCACATCAAGCGTGGTGGAAAGGTGTGGATCAACATCTACCCCGACCGTCCGCTCACGAAGAAGCCTGCTGAGACCCGCATGGGTTCCGGTAAGGGTTCGCCCGAGTGGTGGGTCGCCAACGTCAAGCCGGGCCGTGTCCTCTTCGAGGTCGCGGGCGTGAACGAGGAGCTCGCACGCGAGGCCCTCACCCGGGCCATTCACAAGCTGCCGCTCAAGGCACGCATCATCAAGCGCGAGGAGGGCGACGCGTAATGGCGATCGGCACCAAGGAGCTCGCACCTGCCGAGCTCGACACGTTCGAAGACCAGCGCCTCGTCGAGGAGCTGCGTAAGGCCAAGGAGGAGCTGTTCAACCTCCGTTTCCAGTCGGCCACCGGCCAGCTGGAGAGCCACGGCCGCATCCGCGCTGTCAAGCGCGACATCGCGCGCCTCTACACCGTTATCCGTGAGCGTGAGCTGGGCATCCGTGCGACGCCCGCTCCGGTCGAGGCTCCGGTGAAGAAGGCGTCCAAGGCGAAGGCGAAGAAGGAAGCTACGGCTGACGACGCGCCCAAGGAGGAGGCCGAGTAATGGCTGAGAAGAAGGCAGCAGAGGCCGTCGCGCACGCTGAGCACGACGTCCGCGACGTCGACGCCCGCGGCTACCGCAAGTCCCGCCGCGGATACGTCGTCAGCGACAAGATGGACAAGACCATCGTCGTCGAGGTCGAAGACCGCGTGAAGCACCCGCTGTACGGCAAGGTCATCCGCCGTACCTCGAAGGTCAAGGCTCACGACGAGAACAACTCCGCCGGCATCGGCGACCTGGTCCTCATCAACGAGACCCGGCCGCTGAGCGCCACCAAGCGCTGGCGTCTGGTTGAGATTCTGGAGAAGGCCAAGTGATTCAGCAGGAGTCCCGCCTCAAGGTCGCCGACAACACCGGCGCGAAGGAGCTGCTCACGATCCGTGTTCTCGGTGGTTCGCGCCGCCGTTACGCCGGTCTGGGCGACACCATCGTCGCGACCGTCAAGGACGCGATCCCGGGCGGCAACGTCAAGAAGGGCGATGTGGTCAAGGCCGTCATCGTCCGCACCAAGAAGTCCACGCGCCGTCCCGACGGCTCGTACATCAAGTTCGACGAGAACGCCGCCGTCATCCTGAAGAACGACGGGGAGCCCCGCGGCACCCGTATCTTCGGACCGGTCGGTCGCGAGCTTCGTGACAAGAAGTTCATGAAGATCGTCTCGCTGGCCCCGGAGGTCATTTGATCATGGCGAACATCAAGAAGGGTGACCTCGTCGAGGTCATCACCGGCCGCAAGCAGGACAAGGGCGGCGACCGCGGGAAGCAGGGCAAGGTCCTCGAGGTCCTCGTCGAGCAGAACCGCGTCGTCGTGGAGGGCGTGAACTACGTCACCCGCCACACCCGTGTGGGCCAGACGCAGCGCGGCACCAAGACCGGTGGCATCGAGACCGTCGAGGCCCCGATCCACATTTCCAACGTCGCCGTCGTCGACCCCTCGACCAAGAAGCCGACCCGCGTCGGCCACCGGGTCGAGGAGCAGGTCAAGGACGGCGTGAAGCGCACGGTCCGCGTGCGTTACGCGAAGCAGTCAGGTAAGGACCTCTGATGAGCGACACCACTGCCGCGGAGTCTGGCAAGATCCAGCCCCGCCTGAAGCAGAAGTACAACACCGAGATCAAGAAGGCTCTGCAGGAGCAGTTCGGCTACGCCAACGTCATGCAGATCCCCGGTCTGGTCAAGGTCGTCGTGAACACCGGTGTCGGCGAGGCAGCTCGCGACAGCAAGGTGATCGATGGCGCCGTCGACGACCTCACCAAGATCACTGGCCAGAAGCCGATCGTCACGAAGGCACGCAAGTCCATCGCGCAGTTCAAGCTGCGTGAGGGCCAGGCCATCGGCGCGCACGTCACCCTCCGTGGTGACCGCGCGTGGGAGTTCGTGGATCGTCTCGTCAACCTGGCACTGCCCCGCATCCGCGACTTCCGCGGCCTGTCGGGCGACCAGTTCGACGGAAACGGCAACTACACCTTCGGTCTCCAGGAGCAGAGCGTGTTCCACGAGATCGATCAGGACAAGATCGACCGCGTCCGCGGCTTCGACATCACCGTGGTGACCACGGCCAAGACGGACGACGAGGGTCGCGCACTTCTGCGCGCGCTCGGCTTCCCGTTCAAGGCTGCTGACGCCGCAGCGTGAGCCGGCGGTGTGGGGAGGGAAGCTGAACAGCATCCCTCCCCACACCCCGTACAATTGAAGATTGTGTGCCCAGCAGGGCAACTCTCATAGAAGGCCGTCTGTCGTGTAACGGCAGCCGGAACCTCATGAACGAAGGAAAATCATTATGACGATGACAGACCCGGTCGCAGATATGCTGACCCGTCTGCGCAACGCGAACTCGGCGCATCACGATTCCGTGACCATGCCGTCGAGCAAGCTCAAGACGAACATCGCACAGATCCTCCAGCAGGAGGGCTACATCGCCGGCTTCGAGGTCGCAGACGCTCGCGTCGGCAGCAACCTCACCCTGTCGCTCAAGTACGGTCCCAACCGTGAGCGCTCCATCGCTGGCATCAAGCGCGTGTCGAAGCCCGGTCTCCGCGTCTACGCGAAGTCGACCGAGCTGCCCAAGGTCCTCGGTGGCCTCGGCGTTGCCATCCTGTCCACCTCCTCCGGTCTCCTCACCGACCGCCAGGCTGAGAAGAAGGGCGTGGGCGGGGAAGTCATCGCCTACGTGTGGTGATCTGACATGTCGCGTATTGGACGTCTTCCCATTGACATCCCCGCGGGCGTGACCGTTTCGGTCGACGGTCGTGAGGTCGCGGTCAAGGGCCCCAAGGGTGAGCTCACCCTGTCCCTGGCCAACCCCATCGAGGTTTCGGTCGAGGAGAACCAGATTCTGGTCACCCGCCCGAACGACGAGCGTGAGTCGCGGTCGCTTCACGGCCTGACCCGCACGCTCATCAACAACAACATCATCGGCGTCACCCAGGGTTACACCAAGGGCCTCGAGGTCGTCGGCACCGGTTACCGCGTGCAGCAGAAGGGCAGCTCGATCGAGTTCGCCCTCGGCTTCTCGCACCCCGTGCTGATCGACCCGCCGGCAGGGATCACCCTGACCGTCGAGGGCACCAACAAGGTGACCGTCAGTGGCATCGACAAGCAGGCTGTCGGCGAGGCAGCTGCGAACATCCGCAAGATCCGCAAGCCCGAGCCGTACAAGGGCAAGGGTGTGCGCTACGCCGGCGAAATCGTGCGTCGCAAGGCCGGAAAGGCTGGTAAGTAACCATGGCTGTGAAGTCAAAGTCCGCCGCCCGCGCACGTCGCCACGCACGTCTTCGCAAGAAGATCGTCGGCACCGACCTGCGTCCGCGTCTCGTCGTCAACCGCTCCGCGCGCCACGTGTTCGTGCAGCTGGTGGATGACGCCAAGGGCCACACTGTGGCATCCGCTTCCACGCTCGAGACCGACCTGCGCTCGTTCGACGGTGACAAGACCGCCAAGGCCCGCAAGGTCGGCGAGCTCGTCGCCGAGCGCGCGAAGGCCGCCGGCGTTTCCGAGGCAGTGTTCGACCGCGGCGGCAACCGCTACGCCGGTCGTGTCGCAGCCATCGCCGATGGCGCCCGTGAAGGGGGGCTGGCACTGTGAGTGACAACAAGGAGAACGAAGTGACCGAAACCGCTCCTGCCGAGGCTCAGGCCGAGCCGCAGCGCGAGCAGCGTGACGGCCGCCGTGGTGGCCGCGACCGCGGCCAGAGCCGCGACCGCAACTCGCGCGACCGTGGCGACAACCAGTTCCTGGAGCGCGTTGTCACCATCAACCGCGTCTCGAAGGTCGTGAAGGGTGGACGTCGCTTCAGCTTCACCGCTCTCGTGGTCGTCGGTGACGGCAACGGTCTGGTCGGCGTCGGCTACGGCAAGGCCCGCGAGGTGCCCCTGGCGATCTCGAAGGGTGTCGAAGAGGCCAAGCGGAACTTCTTCCGCGTGCCCCGCGTCGGCTCGACGATCCCGCACCCCGTGCAGGGTGAGGCCGCTGCCGGTGTGGTGCTGCTGCGTCCGGCTGCTGCCGGTACCGGTGTCATCGCCGGTGGTCCCGTCCGCGCCGTGCTCGAGTGCGCAGGCATCCACGATGTCCTGTCGAAGTCGCTCGGCTCGTCGAACACGATCAACATCGTGCACGCCACGGTCGAGGCTCTCCAGAGCCTCGAGGAGCCGCGCGCCGTCGCCGCTCGTCGTGGCCTCGAGTACGACGCCGTCGTGCCCGAGATCATCATCCGCAACGAGGCGAAGGCCGCTGCCGCCGCCGCTGCGCAGAAGGTAGGTGCCTGATGGCTGCGCGCCTCAAGGTCACGCAGGTGAAGTCCAAGGTGAGTGAGAAGCAGAACCAGCGCGACACGCTGCGTTCGCTCGGCCTCAAGCGGATCGGCGACTCGGTCGTCCGTCCCGATGACGCCCAGACGCGCGGCTACGTCCGCACCGTCGCTCACCTCGTCAAGGTTGAGGAGATCGACTAATGGCTGAGAAGAACGAAGCAGTCGAGGAGAAGGCCCCCAAGAAGGCCGCTCCCAAGACGGCAGCAAAGAAGGCTCCGGCGAAGAAGGCAGAGACGAAGGATGCTCCTGCATCGCGTCCCGCCGTCCTGAAGGTGCACCACCTGCGTCCGGTCCCCGGATCCAACACCGCGAAGACCCGTGTCGGTCGCGGTGAGGGCTCCAAGGGCAAGACCGCCGGTCGCGGCACCAAGGGCACCAAGGCCCGCAACACCGTCCGGGTCGGCTTCGAGGGTGGGCAGATGCCGCTGCACATGCGCACCCCGAAGCTGCGCGGGTTCAAGAACCCGTTCCGCGTCGAGTACCAGGTCGTGAACCTGGCCAAGCTCGCCGAGCTCTACCCCAAGGGTGGCGACGTCACCGTCAGCGACCTCGTCGCCAAGGGCGCCGTGCGCAAGAACGAGAAGGTCAAGGTCCTCGGCGAGGGCGACATCTCGGTCAAGCTCACCGTGTCGGTCGACAAGGTCTCGGGCAGCGCTGAGCAGAAGATCGTCGCCGCCGGCGGTTCGATCAACTGAGTATTCCCGTGTGAACGCAAGGAGGGGTCGGAGATTATCCGGTCCCTCCTTTGCGTTACTCTGGACATTCGGCCGTCCTTCGACGTTCGGCAATCCCTTCAGGAGGAACGCCCTTGTTTAGCGCCATCGCGCGAATCTTCCGTACGCCTGACCTGCGGCGGAAGATCCTATTCACCATCGGCATCATCGCTCTGTACCGTCTCGGTTCGAACGTGCCGGCCCCATTCGTGAACTTCCCGAATGTCGAGCAGTGCCTCGCGGCCAACGCGGGCACCGATGGCCTGCTCGGTCTCGTGAACCTGTTCTCCGGCGGTGCACTGCTGCAGCTGTCGATCTTCGCCCTCGGCGTGATGCCCTACATCACCGCGACGATCATCACGCAGCTGCTGCGCGTCGTCATCCCGCACTTCGAGACTCTCCACAAGGAGGGCCAGGCGGGCCAGGCCACGCTCACGCAGTACACCCGCTACCTGACAATCGCGCTCGCGCTGCTGCAGTCCAGCACGCTGGTCACGGTCGCCCGCAGCGGTCAGCTGTTCGGCAACACCGAGATCGCGGCCTGCCAGAACCTGCTGACCAATGACGTGTGGTGGGCGCAGCTACTCATCATCATGGCGATGACCGCCGGCACTGGTCTGATCATGTGGATGGCCGAGCTCGTCACCGAGCGCGGCATCGGCAACGGCATGTCGCTCCTGATCTTCACGTCGATCGCCGCGACCTTCCCGGCCGCCATGTGGGGCATCTGGGAGGCCAAGGGCTTCGAGGTCTTCCTGCTGGTGATGGCAGTCGGTCTGGTCGTCATGTCGGCGATCGTCTACGTCGAGCAGTCGCAGCGACGGGTGCCGGTGCAGTACGCCAAGCGCATGGTCGGCCGTCGTACGTACGGCGGTACGAACACCTACATCCCGATCAAGGTGAACATGGCCGGTGTGATCCCGATCATCTTCGCCTCGTCGCTGCTGTACGTGCCGATGCTGATCGCGCAGTTCAACACCCCCACCGACGGCAGCGAGCCGGCGGCCTGGGTCACGTGGATCCTGACGAACCTCGCATCCGGCGACCAGCCGCTCTACATGCTGGTCTACTTCCTGCTGATCATCGGCTTCACCTACTTCTACGTGGCGATCACCTTCAACCCGGTCGAGGTCGCCGACAACATGAAGAAGTACGGCGGATTCATCCCCGGCATCCGTGCCGGCCGTCCCACGGCGGAGTACCTCGACTACGTGATCACCCGCATCACATTCCCCGGCGCTCTCTACCTCGGCATCGTCGCGCTGATCCCGCTGATCGCACTGGCCACCGTGCAGGCGAACCAGAACTTCCCGTTCGGCGGCGCCTCGATCCTGATCATCGTCGGTGTCGGACTCGAGACCGTCAAGCAGATCGATGCACAGCTGCAGCAGCGTCACTACGAAGGGCTCCTCCGATGACCGCACCCGCACGTCTGCTCATCGTCGGCCCGCAGGGCTCGGGCAAGGGAACCCAGGGTGTGCGCATCGCCGAGGCGCTGCAGATCCCCGTGGTCTCCACCGGTGACATCTTCCGCGCCAACATCAAGGCGGGCACCGAGCTCGGTCAGAAGGTCACCGCGATCCTCGACGCCGGCGACCTGGTGCCCGACGAGCTGACCAGCGAGATCGTGCGCGACCGTCTGTCGCAGGACGACGCCGCGAACGGCTTCCTGCTCGACGGCTACCCGCGTAACACCGTGCAGGTCGCGCACCTCGACGAGTTCCTCGCCGAGAGCGGCTCATCGCTGGATGCCGTCGTCCTGCTCGACGTGCCCCGCGAGGAGAGCATCGCCCGCCTCAGCCTGCGTGCTGTGGAGCAGGGCCGCTCGGATGACACCGATGAGGCCATCGCGCACCGTCTGTCGATCTACGAGCACGAGACCGCGCCGATCATCTCGGTGTACGCCGAGCGCGGGATCGTCGATCGGATCGACGGGGTGGGCTCGCTCGACGAGATCACCGCACGCATCTCGGATGCGCTTGCCGCGCGCGGCATCGCGCAGCTGGTCTGACCCGCACTCATGTTCCGCAAGTCGATCTACAAGAGTCCGGCGCAGCTGCGCTCGATGATCGAACCCGGTCTCATCACGGCCGCAGCGCTTGACGCGCTGCGGCCGATGGTGCGTGTCGGGGTGAGCACGGCGGAGTTGGATGCCAAGGCGCAGAGCGTCATCGTCGGCCGCGGTGCGGAGTCGAACTTCCAGCTCGTCCGCGGCTACCGGCACACCACCTGCATCTCGGTGAACGAGCAGGTCGTGCACGGCATCCCCGGTGCGCTCATCCTGCAGCCGGGCGACATCGTCTCGGTCGACTGCGGCGCGCAGTACCAGGGCTGGAACGGCGACAGCGCCGTCACCTTCGTGGTGCCGGACGATTCCCGCCCCGAGCTCGTCGCGCAGCGTCAGGAGCTCTCCCGCGTCACAGAGGGCTCGATGTGGGCCGGCATCGCCGCCATGGCATCCGCCACCCACATCGGCGAGATCGGCGCGGCCATTCAGGCCTACATCGAAGCGCAGGGGACCTCGACCGTATCGGGCCAGCCCTATGGCATCCTGCGCGAGTACGTCGGGCACGGCATCGGGCGCAAGATGCACGAGGCGCCGAGCGTCTTCAACTACCGCACACCGGATGCCGGCGCCGAGATCCGCCCCGGCCTGGCGCTCGCGATCGAGCCGATGGTCACCGCCGGTGGTGAGGCGACGTTCGTCGAGGACGATGACTGGACCGTGTCGACGGTGGACGGATCAGACGGCTCGCACTGGGAGCACAGCGTCGCACGGCATGAGAACGGCATCTGGGTGCTCACCGCGCCCGATGGGGGAGCCGCAGGGCTCGCGCCGTTCGGTGTGACCCCGACGCCCATCGTCTGAGGGCGCTCACACGCCAGACATAGCCACGTCTGGGCAGAATTATCCTTGAGGCAACAGGACTCGCCCCGTGGCGAGCCGTACACAGATCGGAAAGCTATGGCTGCTGCACAGGGCAAGACCAATTGGTTCGCCATCGGAATCTCGGCCGCCGTCGTCGTGGTGCTCGTCGCACTCGGTGGCGTCGTGCTGTGGATGAACAACCAGGCCAACGACCCGGGCGCCGCGCCCACAGGCAGTGAGATCTTCAACGCAGAGACCGGCGCCATCTCGTTCGGTGATGGTGAAGACACCGTGTCGGTGTTCCTCGACTTCCAGTGCCCTGCCTGCAAGAGCTTCGAAGAGCAGATGGGTCCCGCGCTGGAGCAGGCCGCAGAGGCCGGCAAGATCACGCTCGAATACCACCCGATCGCGATCCTCGATCGCTACTCGCAAGGCACCGAGTACTCCTCCCGCTCCGCGGGCGCGGCCATCTGCGTCGCGGAGAACAACCCTGACCTGTATCTCGACTATGCGAAGACGCTGTTCGCCAATCAGCCGGCCGAGAACACCTCGGGCCTGCCCACCGAGCAGCTGGCGCAGTTCGCAACGCAGGTCGGCGCCGACGACTCGGTCGCGTGCATCACCGACGAGACCTACCGCAAGTACGGTGCGGCGCAGGCGAAGGCCCACGAGATCGGCGGCACGCCGACGGTCGATGTCAATGGCGAGCGCCTCAATCTGCAGGATCAAGCCGATATGCAGAAGCTCACGAAGCTGCTCGGCTGACCCAAGCCGGCGGCTGCATTTGCCGCATGCGGACCGAAGGTATATCATAGATCTTTGGTGCCTTGTGCCTAGTTCTGGCGTGTCCAGATGGGCAGTACCGAAATCATCACCCACCCACCGCAGATCGACCGATCTGCAGAAGCGTCAGCGAGGCTATGGCTAAGAAAGACGGTGTCATCGAGATCGAGGGCGTGATCTCCGAGGCTCTTCCCAACGCGATGTTCCGCGTTGAACTGAGCAACGGACACAAGGTCCTGGCAACGATCTCAGGCAAGATGCGGCAGAACTACATCCGCATCATTCCCGAGGACCGCGTGGTCGTGGAGCTCTCTCCATACGACCTCACGCGCGGCCGGATCGTCTACCGCTACCGCTGATCGGTCGAGAAGTAACACCTCAGGCATTCACGCCTGCTCGGTGAAGACAGCGAATAGGAAACATCATGAAGGTCAAGCCCAGCGTCAAGCCCATGTGCGACCACTGCCGCGTAATCCGTCGTCACGGACGCGTCATGGTCATCTGCAAGTCGAACCCGCGTCACAAGCAGCGCCAGGGCTGAGTCGGGACCACCCACTCACAACTCAATATCGAAAACAGGCAGCATCGGAACCCGCGTGAGCGGGGGACACCTCGGGGCGGAGGCCCGGGACCGGATGCTGCTCCACACCTCCACAACACTCCAGGAGAAACCGCATGGCACGTCTTGCCGGCGTTGACATCCCGCGCGATAAGCGCGTGGTGATCGCCCTCACGTACATCTACGGCATCGGCCGCACCCGCTCCGTCGAGATCCTCAAGGCGACCGAGATCGACGAGTCGATCCGCGTCAAGGACCTCAGCGACGAGCAGCTCATCGCACTGCGCGACCACATCGAAGGCACCTACAAGGTGGAGGGTGACCTTCGCCGTGAGGTCGCCGCCGACATCCGCCGCAAGGTCGAGATCGGCTCCTACGAGGGCATCCGCCACCGTCGTGGCCTTCCTGTCCGCGGTCAGCGCACCAAGACCAACGCCCGCACCCGCAAGGGCCCGAAGCGCACCGTCGCCGGCAAGAAGAAGGCCCGCTAAGCAGCGGCCAGGGAATAGGAGAACACTTTCATGGCTGCACCTAAGGCCGCCGCGCGCAAGCCGCGCCGCAAGGAAAAGAAGAACATCGCGCTGGGCCAGGCCCACATCAAGTCGACGTTCAACAACACCATCGTCTCGATCACCGACCCGTCCGGCGCTGTCATCAGCTGGGCATCGTCCGGTGGCGTGGGCTTCAAGGGCTCGCGCAAGTCGACGCCGTACGCCGCAGGCATGGCAGCGGAGTCCGCTGCCCGCCAGGCTGCTGAGCACGGCGTCAAGAAGGTCGACGTCTTCGTCAAGGGCCCGGGTTCGGGTCGCGAGACCGCGATCCGCTCGCTGCAGGCCGCCGGCCTCGAGGTCGGCTCGATCTCGGACGTGACGCCGCAGGCCCACAACGGCTGCCGTCCGCCGAAGCGCCGCCGCGTCTGATCTCGCGTGAGGATGCCG
Source organism: Microbacterium sp. H1-D42 (assembly GCF_022637555.1). Lineage (NCBI taxonomy): Bacteria > Bacillati > Actinomycetota > Actinomycetes > Micrococcales > Microbacteriaceae > Microbacterium > Microbacterium sp. H1-D42. The sequence goes on from NZ_CP093342.1 coordinate 860,391, forward strand.
CTCATCCACTGGAGGAGCGGCATCCTTGCCCTCAGGTTTCCAAAACTCAAGACCTCACCCACACATGTCATATAGCGGGCATGTGATCGAAAGGAACACATAGTGCTCATTGCACAGCGTCCCACTCTTACCGAGGAAAAGATCGCCGAGAACCGCAGCCGGTTCATCATCGAGCCGCTCGAGCCCGGTTTCGGCTACACGATCGGCAACGCGCTGCGTCGCAGCCTGCTCTCGTCGATCCCTGGCGCCTCGGTCACCACCATTCGCATCGACGGCGTGCTGCACGAGTTCAGCACGATCCCCGGTGTGAAGGAGGACGTCACCGAGATCATCCTCAACATCAAGCAGCTGGTTGTCTCCAGCGAGCGCGACGAGCCCATCACCGCGTACCTGCGCAAGACGGGCGCCGGCGAGGTCACTGCAGCCGACATCTCCGCTCCGGCGGGTGTCGAGGTGCACAACCCCGAGCTGGTCATCGCGACGCTCAACGACACCGCGCGCTTCGAGCTCGAGCTCACCATCGAGCGTGGCCGTGGCTACGTGTCGGCTTCGCAGAACCGCAACGAGTACGCAGAGGCCGGCCAGATTCCGGTCGACTCGATCTACTCGCCGGTGCTCAAGGTCAGCTACCGCGTCGACGCCACCCGCGCCGGCGAGCGCACTGACTTCGACAAGCTCGTCCTTGACGTCGAGACGAAGTCGGCGATCAGCCCGCGCGACGCCGTCGCCTCGGCAGCCAAGACCCTCACCGAGCTGTTCGGCCTCGCCCGCGAGCTGAACGTCGAGGCCGAGGGCATCGAGATCGGCCCCGCGCCGGTCGAGGCTGTGCTCTCCAGCGAGCTCTCCATGCCGATCGAGGACCTCGATCTGTCGGTGCGCTCGTACAACTGCCTCAAGCGTGAGGGCATCAACACCGTCTCGGAGCTGGTGGCCCTTTCCGAGACGCAGCTGATGAACATCCGCAATTTCGGACAGAAGTCGGTCGACGAGGTGCGCGACAAGCTCGTCTCGCTCGGTCTGTCGCTGAAGGATTCGGTGCCCGGTTTCGACGGCGCCCACTTCTACAGCGCAGGCGAAGACGAGTCCTTCTGATACCCGACCTCTTTCCGACCAGGAGATAGACGAATATGCCTAAGCCCACCAAGGGTCCCCGCCTCGGAGGCGGCCCCGCACACGAGCGCCTGCTTCTCGCGAACCTCGCAGCTGCGCTCTTCACCAACAAGTCGATCAAGACGACCGAGACCAAGGCGAAGCGCCTGCGTCCGCTTGCCGAGCGCCTGATCACGCTCGGCAAGCGCGGCGACCTGCACGCGCGTCGTCGTGCGCTCACCGTGCTGCGCTCGAACAAGGACGCCCTGCACGTCCTGTTCAACGAGATCGCACCGCTGGTCGCCGAGCGTGAGGGTGGCTACACCCGCATCACGAAGGTCGGCAACCGCAAGGGCGACAACGCGCCCATGGCCGTGATCGAGCTCGTTCTCGAGCCCGTCACGCCGAAGAAGAAGAAGGCCGCTCCGAAGGCTGAGAAGGCTGCCGCTCCGAAGGCCAAGAAGGCCGAAGAGGCTCCCGCCGAGGAGACCGCTGCCCCGGCAGCGCTCGTCGACGGTGGCTTCGGTGATGACTCGGCTGCTCCTCTCGAGGACGGCTCGGCGCCCGAGGGCTTCGACATCAAGGGCAACAAGGACTCGATGAAGTTCCACCGTCCCGATGGCCAGTGGTACGACGCGACCGTCGCAGAGGTGTGGTTCCGCACCGCTGAGGCCGCTGAGGCTGCAGGCTTCGTCGAGGCCGGCAAGTAAGCCACCGCGTACTGAAGAGCCCGCCGCTCCCTTTCGGGGCGGCGGGCTTTTTCGTGCCCTCGCGGCTCGGCCGTTACAAGGCAGCCCGCAGATCCTTGCGCAGGATCTTGCCGGAGCTCGACTTGGGCACCACGTCGATGAACTCCACCAGGCGCACCTTCTCGTGCGGTGCGACCCGTGCCGTGACGAAGTCCATCACGTCCTGCTCAGAGAGCTCCGCACCCTGCTGGCGGACGACGTACGCCTTGGGCACCTCCTGGCCGTCCTCGTCGTTCACGCCGATCACGGCCGCGTCGGCGATGCCGGGGTGCTCCAGCAGCAGAGCCTCCAGCACGGCGGGCGCCACCTGATAGCCCTTGTACTTGATCAGCTCCTTGAGCCGGTCGACGATCCGGTAGATGCCGTCAGCGGTGACGGTCGCGATGTCTCCGGTGCGCAGCCAGCCATCAGCATCCAACATCTCCGCCGTGGCCTCGGGTCGGCCGAGGTAGCCGGTCATGATCTGCGGTCCGCGCACCCACAGCTCGCCGGGCTCGCTCGCGCCTTCGGCCGGGACGTCGACGTCGTGGCCGGTCTCGGGGTCGACGATGCGCGCCTCGGTGTTCGGCACCAGCGGCCCGATCGAGGACTTGTCGATGTCGGTGCGTCCGGCCGGGATGATGTTCACGGCCGGGCTGGTCTCGGTCATGCCGTAGCCCTGCACCACCTCGACGTGCAGTCGATGCTCGACCGCGGTGGCGAGTGCGCCGTCGAGCGGTGCCGCACCCGAGAAGATGACCTTCACCGCAGACAGGTCGTACTGGTCGACGATCGGGTGCTTGGCGAGGGCCACTGCGATCGGAGGGGCGACGAACACCCAGGTCGTGCGGTGCTCCTGGATGATCCGCAGGAACTCCAGCAGGTCGAACTTGGGCATTGTCACCAGGCCCGCCCGCCTGCGCATGGCGAAGTTCAGCAGCACGGTCATGCCGTAGATGTGGAAGAACGGCAGGACGGCCAGGATGCGGTCGTCCGAGTCGATGGTGGTCATCGGGATCACCTGGGCGACGTTGGCGACCAGGTTGCGGTGCGTGAGCATCACGCCCTTCGGACGCCCGGTGGTGCCGGAGGAGTAGGGGAGCACGGCGAGGTGCGTCGCCGGGTCGAAGTTGACGTCGGGGGCGGGATGCCCCTCACCGAGCAGTTCGCGCAGGTTCGGGTGCCCTTCGGCGCCGTCGAGCACGATCAGATGGTCATCGGCGATGCCGCGCTTCGCAGCGGCGGCCTTCGCGCCTGGCAGCAGCGGAGAGACCGTGATGAGCCACTCCGCGTCGGCATCCTCGAGCTGGTTCGCGATCTCGTCGGGGGTGTAAAGCGAGTTGATGGTGGTCGCGGTCGCTCCGGCGCGGAGGATGCCGTGGAACACGGTCGCGAAAGCGGGCACGTTCGGGCACAGGACGCCGACGCGGTCGCCGACCCCGATGCCGCGTGCGGCCAGTGCACCGGCGAACAGGTTGATCTGTCCCACCAGCTGACGGTACGTGGTCTCGGCGCCCGACGTGCCGTCGATGATCGCGATGCGATCGAGATCGGTCTCATCGAGTCCGCCGAAGAGGTACTCGTAGATCGAGACGTCAGGGATCTCGACATCGGGAAGGGTGCTGCGCATGGTGATCTCCTTCGATCGTGCGTCCTAGCGGGTTGGAAGTCAGTTTCGCATACCGTGCGACGCAATCCCACGGATCAGATCTCGCTGCCGACCGGATCATTCAGCCGGTAGCGGCTGCCTGGGCGCCCCTTCGTGGCGTAGTCCAGGGTGCGGATCGCGCGTCCGGTGCTGGCCAGGTACTCCAGGTAGCGCCTCGCGCTCACCCGTGAGATAGACAGTGAGTCGCCGATCTCCGTCGCCGAGGCATCGGGCTGCTCGCCCAGCGCCTCGACCACGCGCTCGAGGGTCTCAGCGCTCAGACCCTTGGGGATGCCATCGCGCTGGCGGAACGCGATGATCGCATCCGCCGCCTCCACCCGGCGCACGACGTCGTGCAGCTCGGTGTGATCGCGCAGCAGCAGAGTCGCAGCTCCCACGGTGGTGCGCACCGTGCTTCGGGCGACCACGACCCGGCTGCCGAGGATCAGCGGCCGCCCGGCGTCCTCGCCCTCCTGCAGCGCCTGGTAGACATCCGGCGGCAGTACATCGATCGCCGCAGCCCCGGTGAGCTCTCCGGCAGCCGTCTGCAGGAACCGCGCGGCGGCATCATTGGCCAGCGTGATGATGCCGCGCTCATCCACCGTGATGACGCCCTCGCTGAGGCCGTGCAGCGTGGTCTGCTGGTTCTGCACTAGCGCGGTGATCTGATGCGGCTCCAGTCGGTGGATGCGTCGCCGGATCACCGAGGTCACCCAGGCCGCGCCGAGCACACCCAGCAGCACGGCTGCGACCATGGTCGCGATCAGCCAGGCGAGGTTCGTCAGGAACTCGTCGTTCAGGTTCTGTTCGAGGATTCCGACCGACACCGTGCCGATGACTTCGCCGTCGTCACCGAAGATCGGCACCTTCACCCGCCACGACGGCCCGAGCGTGCCGGTCTGGGTGCCGGTGTAGATCTTGCCCGAGAGTGGGATCGATGCGTCGGTCGAGACGGGATGCCCGATGCGGTCGACGTTGGGGTGGGAGTATCGGATGCCATCGGCATTTGCCACCACGACGTAGGCGAGGTCCGACGAGGTGCGGATGACCTCGGCGACGGGCTGGATCGCGGCCGAGGGGTCGGCGTCGTCGAAGGCGTCGAGCACTGTGGGCAGCTGTGAGAACGACAGCGCGACCGCCATCATGCGCTCCTGATACGCCTCACGCAGCGCGCGCTCCTGGAAGGCGCCGGCGGCGATGCCGGCGGCCAGCGTCACCAGGCACACGATCAGGGCCTGCAGCAGGATCAGCTGCACCCGCAGCGACATGCTGCCGTCCTGCGTCTTCAGCGACGCGCGCTTCGTCTTCGAGGCCACTCATCCATTGTCCCCGCGTGCGAGGGAGTCGGCCACCGCTCTGCAGGGGCATCCGCGACCAATACTTTCGTAACGTCGACCAATGATTTCGGAAGCAGAGGTCACCTCCCCGCGGTGCATACGGTTGCCAGCATCCCGACAGCGCTCAAGGAGGAGCACATGAACAAGACACGCACAGCACTCGTCGCCATCGCCGCCATCGCGGCCCTGGCGCTCACCGGCTGCTCGGCCCAGGGCGGCGGCACGGGCGACAAGCCCGCCGAAGGGGGCGATGCGAAGACGAGCTTCTCGGACGTCTCGATCATCGTCCCCGCAGACCCCGGCGGCGGCTGGGACCAGACCGGTCGCGCCATCTCGAAGGTGATCACCGACGAGGGCATCGTCGGCACCGCCGCAGTCACCAACGTCGGCGGAGCCGGCGGCACGATCGGGCTCGCCCAGCTGGCGAACGTCAAGGACCCTGCCACGCTGATGGTCAACGGGCTGGTCATGGTCGGCGCGATCGAGACCAACGGCTCGCAGGTGCGCCTGGAGGACACGACGCCGATCGCCCGCCTCACCGACGAGGCACTGGTTGTCGTCGTTCCCGCCGACTCGAAGTACAAGACTCTTGAAGACCTCGTCGAGGACATCGTCGACAAGGGACAGGCGATCACCGTCACCGGAGGCTCGGCGGGCGGCGCTGACCACATCCTCGCGGGGCTCATGCTCGAGGCAGCCGGCCTCGACGCCACCGAGATCCCCGCGAAGCTGAACTACACGCCCAACGCCGGAGGCGGCGAGGCCGTGTCGCTGATCATCGGCAACAAGGTCGCCGCCGGCATCTCGGGTGTCGCCGAGTTCCAGCAGCACATCGAGAAGGGCACCATGCGCGCGCTCGCCGTCTCGGGCGCCGAGCCGGTCGCCCAGCTGCCGGACGTGCCCACGATCACCGATGCCGGCTACGACGTCGTGCTCACCAACTGGCGCGGAGTGATCGCCCCCGGTGGGATCTCCGACGCCGAGCGGGCCGAGCTGGAGCGCATCGTCACCGAGATGCACGACACCGGCGCCTGGACGACCGAGCTCGAGACGAAGGGGTGGGCGGATGCCTTCCTGGTCGGCGACGACCTGGACGCCTTCGTCGAGGAGAGCATCACGGATGTCACCGGCACGCTGAAGAACATCGGACTGATCTGACATGACCGCCCCGCTCACCGGGGCGAACGGGCGGGCCGAGAGCACTCGGCCCGCCCCACGGGTTCCCATCGGAGAACTCGTCTTCGCCCTGTTCATGCTCGCCCTCGGCGTCTTCGCCGTGATCGGCGTCTTCAGCATCCACGTTCCGGTCGGCGTCCAGGTCGGCCCGCGGGTCTTCCCGATCTTCGTCGCCGTGGTGCTGCTCGGCTCGGCCGTCGCCGTGCTCATCGGCCTCTTCCACGGAGAGCGCGCTGAGGTCGAAGATGGGGAGGACATCGATCCGAACGCCACGACCGACTGGCTGACCCTCGCCAAGATCGTCGGTGCCCTGGTGGCACACCTGCTGCTGATCGACGTGATCGGCTGGGCGCCGGCAGCCGCACTGCTGTTCGGCGTCGTCGCCTGGGCGCTCGGTGCGAAACGCTGGTGGCTCGGGTTCGTGATCGGACTCGTCGTCGGACTGATCGTGCAGATCGTCTTCGGCGAGCTGCTGTCGCTGTCGCTGCCGCTCGGCCCCGCGCTCGGCTGGTTGGGAGGGATCCTCTGATGGATGCCTGGACTCTGCTCATGGAGGGCTTCGCGACCGCACTGCAGCCGCAGTACCTCGTCTTCGCCTTCATCGGCGTGCTGATCGGCACCGCCGTCGGCGTGCTGCCTGGCATCGGCCCCGCGATGACCGTCGCACTGCTGCTGCCGCTGACCTACACGCTCGACCCCACCGCGGCGCTGATCACCTTCGCCGGCATCTACTACGGCGGCATGTACGGCGGCTCGACCACCAGCATCCTGCTGAACACGCCAGGTGAGTCCGCCTCGATCGTCACCGCCATCGAAGGCAACAAGATGGCGAAGATGGGGCGAGGTGCCACAGCTCTCGCCACCGCCGCCATCGGCTCGTTCGTCGCCGGCACGATCGCCACGGTCGGACTCACCCTGCTCGCCCCCGTGCTCGCGTCGTTCGCCGTGGGCCTTGGTCCCGCCGACTACTTCGCGCTGATCATGATCGCCTTCATCACCGTCGGCGCATTGATCGGCAGCTCGGTCTCGCGAGGAATGCTCTCGCTGGGCGTCGGGCTGTTCCTCGGCCTGGTCGGAACCGACGTGCTCTCGGGGCAGCAGCGCTACACCATGGGTGTGCTCGCGCTCTCGGACGGCGTGGACATCGTGCTGGTCGCGGTCGGGCTGTTCGCGGTGGGGGAGTCGCTGTACATCGCCTCGCGCCTGCGGCACGGATCCGTCGACGTCATCCCCGTCACGGGCGGGTGGCACAGCTGGATGACCAGGCAGGACTGGCGGCGCTCCTGGAAGCCATGGCTGCGCGGCACGGCGATCGGCTTCCCGATCGGCACGATCCCCGCCGGCGGTGCTGACGTCGCGACGTTCCTGTCCTATGCGACCGAGCGCAAGCTCTCCAAGCACAAGGACGAGTTCGGCCGAGGGGCGATCGAGGGCGTGGCCGGCCCGGAATCGGCGAACAACGCGGCGGCGGCGGGCGTCCTTGTACCCCTGCTGACTCTCGGGCTGCCGACCACGGCGACGGCGGCGATCATCCTGGTCGCCTTCCAGGCGTACGGTCTGCAGCCGGGACCGCTGCTGTTCGAGACGCAGCCGGCGCTGGTGTGGGCACTGGTGGCCAGCCTGTACCTGGGCAACGTGATCCTGATCATCCTGAACCTGCCGCTGGTGGGCATGTGGGTGAAGCTGCTGCAGATCCCGCGCCCCTACCTCTACGCGGGCATCCTGCTGTTCGCGGCGTTCGGGGCGTACGCGCTGAACTTCGCCGTCATCGACATCCTGATGCTGGTGATCATCGGCGTGCTCGGCTACTTCATGCGCCGGTACGGGTATCCGGTCGCGCCGCTGGTGGTCGGCATGATCCTCGGCCCGATGGGCGAGGAGTTCCTGCGCAAGGCGCTGCAGCTCAGCCAGGGCGACCTGTCGACGCTCGTCATGCAGCCGTTCGCCGCCTCGGCGTACGGCGTGCTCGCACTGCTCGTCGTCGGCGGGCTGTGGCTGCGCCGGCGCCAGCAGCGCTACGAGCAGCACCTCACCGAGACGATCGCCCTGCCGATCAAGTCGGACCAGGAGGTCTGAGCGCGGCAGCGCCTGCGAGCGGTTGCCGCGTCAAGCGCGCGAGGCTCCCGGCGATAGTCTGATCTGTGTGAGTACAGAGGATCAGGCCATCACCCGGGAGCCTCGCGCATACTTCACGTTCATCTTCATCGGGCTGTCGGCCGGCCTCCTGTCCGGCCTGTTCGGCGTCGGCGGCGGCACCGTCATCGTGCCGCTGCTCGTGCTGATGCTGCACTACAACCAGCGGCTCAGCGCCGGCACCTCGCTCGCCGCCATCGTGCCGACGGCGAGCGTCGGCGTCATCTCGTACGCGCTGGCGGATGCGGTCGCCTGGATCCCCGCGCTGATCCTCGCCGCCGGGGCTGTCGTGGGCGCGCAGATCGGCACGCGGCTGCTGCCGAAGGTCTCGCAGACGGCGCTGCGCTGGGGTTTCGTGGCCTTTCTGGTTGTGGTCATCGTCAGTCTGTTCGTCGTGATTCCATCGCGTGATGCGGAGCTGATCCTCGGCTGGGGCAACGGCATCGGTCTTGCCGCGGTCGGCCTGGTCACCGGCGTCATCGCCGGGCTCATCGGCGTCGGCGGTGGTGTCGTCGTCGTGCCAGTGCTGATGCTGGTGTTCGGCACCAGCGACCTCGTCGCCAAGGGCACCTCGCTGCTGATGATGATCCCGACCGCGGTGTCCGGCACCATCGGCAACCTGCGCAACCGCAACGTCGATCTTCGCGCGGCGGCATTCATCGGCCTGTCGGCCTGCACGACCACCGCGCTGGGCGCGTGGCTGGCCACGCTGGTCGATCCGCCGCTGGGCAACATGCTCTTCGCCGGCTACCTCGTCTTCATCGCGGTGCAGATGGCTGTCAAGGCGATCCGCGGACGCAGGCGCTGACCAGCATCCGACGCCGACCGCGCACGCGGATACGCACGGCCTGCGTCGAACGCCCCGATCAGCGCTGCTGGGTAGAATCGACGGGTGCCCGTGAACAGCGAACTGGTCGGACGCGAATTCGCGCCGACAGCCCCCTACCTCGTCGGACGCGAGAAGGTGCGCGAGTTCTCGCGCGCGGTCTTCGCCGACGCTCCCCAGCACACTGACGTCGAGGCGGCCCGCGCAGCGGGGTACGCCGACGTCGTGGCGCCGCCGACCTTCGCGATGGTCGTGCAGGACCTCACACTCCAGCAGCTGCTGTCGGAGCCCGACTCGGGAATCGTGCTGGCGCGCACCATCCACGCCGAGCAGAAGTTCCGGTACTCGCGGCCGATCGTCGCCGGTGATGAGCTCACCGCACAGCTGGCGGTCACGGGCATCCGCACCCTCGGCGGCAACGCGATGATCACGAGCGACGCGACCATCACGGATGCATCAGGTGACCACGTCGTGACCGCGACCAGCGTGCTGCTGGTCGGTTCTGAAGAAGGGGCGCAGTGATGGCCGAGTTCACCGTCGGCGACATCCTCGCCGAGCGCACCGTGCACCTGACCCGCGATTCGCTGGTGCGCTACGCCGGGGCATCCGGCGACTTCAACCCGATCCACTACCGCGACGACGTCGCCGCCTCCGTCGGCCTGCCCGGCGTGCTGGCGCACGGCATGCTGACCATGGGGCTCGCCTCGTCGGTCGTGCTCGCAGCACTTCCCGCCGACGTGCAGGTGACCGACTACGGCGTGCGGTTCACCAAGCCGGTCGTCGTCGACCCCGAGACGGGCGCCGATGTGCACGTGCTCGCCAAGATCGGCGCGGTCGACGACGACGCCGTGCGCATCGACCTCACCGTGAAGGCTGCGGAGACCACCGTGCTGGTGAAGGCCCAGCTGCGCGTCGCGCGCTGAGACGGCATCCGATGAGCGAGATCGAACCCATCGCCCTGCGCGAGCTGACGACGCTCCGCACCGGTGCCGCACCGCGTCGGATGCTGCAGGCCGACACCACCGCTGAGCTGATCGCCTCGCTGCGCGAGGTCTGGGCCACCGGAGACGAGTGGTTCGTGCTGGGCGGCGGGTCGAACCTGTTCGTGGGCGATGAGTCGTTCGATGGCACCGTGATCCGCATTCTCACCACCGGAATCGAAGAGCTGCCGTCGCCGCACGAGGGGCGCATCCGACTGCGCGTGCAGGCCGGGCACTCATGGGATGACCTGGTCGCCTACGCCGTCGACCACGGCTACGCAGGCATCGAGGCGATGAGCGGCATTCCAGGCACCGTCGGCGCCGCCCCCGTGCAGAACGTGGGCGCGTACGGGCAGGAGATCCAGGAGACCCTCGTCGAGGTCGAGCTCATCGACGAGCACGAATCTGACGCAGTGGTCGTGCCGGCAGCCGATCTCGGGCTGGGCTTTCGCACCTCGGTTCTCAAGCACCACTACGGCGAGGCGCAGGGACGTCGCGCCGTCATCCTCTCTGTGACCCTCGATCTCGCCGTCACAGGCGACGCCGGTCGCGTCGTCCGTGGCGAGCAGCTGCGCCGCGCGCTGGGGCTGGAGGACTACGCGCCCGTGCCGCTGGCCTGGCTGCGCGGACGCATTCTCGAGACGCGGGCCATGAAGGGGATGCTGCTCGACGAGAGCGATCCCGACACGCGCAGTGCCGGGTCGTTTTTCCAGAACGCGATCATCCCCGAACACGTCGCGCGCACGCTGCCGCCCGAGTGCCCGCGCTGGACCGTGGAACCCGACCTGGACTCGGTGACCGTGATCCCGCTCGACTCGTACTACGGACTCACCCCGCGCGCGGAGCGGCCCGAGAGCATGGTGAAGGTCAGCGCCGCGTGGCTGATCGAGAACTCGGGCATCCGCAAGGGATTCAAGCTGCCCCGCTCACGTGCCGGCATCTCGACCAAGCACGCACTCGCGCTCACCAACCGGGGCGGCGCGACCGCCGCAGAGGTGGGTGAGCTGGCCCGATTCGTGCAGAGTCGCGTGCACGCGGAGTACGGCCTGCTGCTGCAGCCGGAGCCCGTGCTCGTCGGGGTCGACCTGTAGGAGCTGACGACGCCCCTCACAGCCTCACGGCTGAGAGGGGCGTCGTCGAGCCAGAGACGCGAGTCCAGGTCAGGGAGCTGACACGCGCAGGTCGATCGTGTCCCATGCGGGCACGGCCAGGAAGCCCTCCGCTGTCAGCTCGACCGGCTCGCCCGTTGCCGTGTGGATCAGGGCCCCCGCGCCTCCGGTGACGCGATACGGCAGTGCAGCGTCCGAGGTCGCGTTGACGATGACCAGACGCTCGGTGCCGGTCAGATCCAGTTCCAGCGTGCGCGGCTGATAGGCCGCGACCACCTGCGTGCCGTTCAGACGAGACGTGACGATCGGATAGCCCTCGGCCGGCAGCGATGCGCACACCTCGCCGTGAACGAGCACCTCGCGCAGCCCGCGCCACAGCTCGATCAGCTCGGCGATCCGCGCGAGCTGATCCTCCGGCAGCAGATCCAGCGGCATCGAGATCTGCGGAACCGAGAACAGTGCCGCGAAGAACTGCCGCGAGACGGCATCCACGCCGGCTTCAGGCGCCCACATCATCGGATCGGAGTGCACGACCTGCGCCGTGGTGAGCAGGCGCAGGTCCACGGTCGATCGACGGTTCTGGTCGGCATCAGCCGGGCAGTCGTTGGCGCGCACGACGTCGGCGTAGCCGGCGATCTCGGGCGAGACGTACGGCTGGCGGTACTCGATGACCGAACCGGGGCGGGCGGCGCCGACAGCATCCGAGATCTCGCCGAGCAGCACCTTCATCGCACGGCCGACATCGCCGATGTCGCCGCGCGACGGCGTGCCGGCGTAGACCATCGCATCGTTGAGGAAGTCGATCTTCAGCCCCGCGAGAGAGTAGTCCTGCACCAGCCGCACACAGGTGTCGACGATGTGACGGCGCACTTCCGGATGCCGTGGATCGAGCACATGGGTGCGCAGCCCCTCCGAACGGTGCGGTGCGAACTGCCCCAGCGTGGCGAAGGCGCGACTGCGCTCGCCCAGCAGCAGCGGCGCGACCCACGCGACCGTGCCGAGTCCCTCGGCCTCGAGAGAGGCCACGGTGCCGGCAAGGTCAGGGAACTTCACCGGGTCGGGCACCCAATCGCCGCAACCGGAGTACCAGCGCCCGTCGCCGAACTCCTGCCAGCCGTCGTCGATGAACAGGGAGCGGGCACCGAGCCGGCGCGCGATGGGCGCCTGGTCCAGCAGGATCCGGTCGGAGATCCGCTGCGAGTACGCGTACCAGGTGGAGTACACCGGCTCCACAGCGAGCGGAGACACCGGACGCTCCGGCAGGCCCTCGCGCAGCGCGCCCGACAGCGCGCGGATGGCGCTGCCGTAGGGCACCGCTTCGGCGACGATGTGCAAGTGGAACGGTTCGCCGTCTGCCACGATCTCCGCACTCACGCCGAGGCGGGAGACGAACGACTTCGACTCCTCCGAGACGCCGTACTCGAGCACGCCGCTGGCCGTCATGCAGTCGTAGGCGAACGCGACATGCGCATTCTCGTCCGCGTCGCACAGCACCGCGAGCGGCAGCGACCAGACCGCGCTGAACTTCTGGCGGCCCGCCCAGTCGGCCGGCAGCCCGCGCACCGGATCGAACCCGCCGTGCCACACGCCGGAGGCGTTGCCGAGCGGTGCTTCGAGCACGACCTGTCCCTCCGCGTCCGGCGAGATGGTGACGGTGACGATGTCGCCGTCCTGTGCGACGGAGATGACCCGGCAGCCGCCGCTGACACCGATGTTGATGTCGCGGGCGAGGGGAGTCCACTGGACGCTGTCCAGTTGATGATCTTCGAGGAGCACGGTGATCCTTACTGCTTGACTGCACCGGCGAGGATGCCGGCGACGAACTGACGCTGGAGGAAGAGGAACAGGATGAGCACGGGGAGCATCGACAGGAACGTGCCCATCAGCAGCTGTCCGTAGTCGGTCGTGCCGATGCCCTGCAGCGTGGCCAGGGCGACAGGCGCGGTGTACGACTCAGGAGTGCGCAGCACGACCAGCGGATACACGAAGTCGTTCCACTGCGCGAGGAAGAGGAAGATCGCGAGCGCGGCGATCGCCGGGCGCACCGTCGGCACGACGATGCCCATGAAGATGCGGAACTCGCCCGCCCCATCGATGCGCGCCGCCTGGATCAGCTCGTCCGGCACGGCCGACATCGTCTGCTTGATCAGGAAGATGCCGAACGGCAGCGCGAGGTTCGGCAGGATGAGCGCCTGATAGGTGTCGAGCCAGCCGATCGAGACCATCAGCTGGAACAGCGGCACGAGCGTGACCTGCGAGGGGAGTGCGAGTGTGACCAGCACGACGCCGAACAGCAGGGAGTTGCCGGGAAACGTGAACTTCGCGAAGGCGTAGCCGGCGGCTGTGCAGACGACCAGGCCAAGCACGGTGTACGTCAGCGACACGAACAGCGAGTTCAGCATGGCTCGGCCGAACAGGGTGTCGGTGAGCACGCCGACGAAGTTCTGGATGAAGTGGTCGCCGGGCAGGAAGTTCGGCGGCGTCGAGAAGATCTCGGTCGACGGATACGTGGTCGCGATGATGAGCCAGTAGAACGGCAGCGCCATCAGGACGGCACCGGCGGTGATCGCCGTGGTGAGGACGAGTGACTTCGTGCGACGGTGCGGGGTGGTCGCGAGTGCGGTGTCGGTCATGACTTCTCCTTGAAGAACCGCAGCTGGATCAGCGAGATCACGGCGATGATGATGGTCAGCGCGTACCCGATCGCCGACGCGTAGCCGAAGTCGAAGTACTGGAAGCCGTTCTGGTACAGGTACATGCCCACGGTGAGCGTGGCGTTGTTGGGGCCGCCGTTGGTGAGAACGTACGGCTCGTCGAAGAGCTGCAGCGTGCCGATCGTGGAGAGGATCACGGTCAGCGCCAGCGCCGGACGAAGCCCGGGCAGGGTGACGTGCCAGAAGCGGCGTCGCGCATTCGCGCCGTCGACCGAGGCGGCCTCGTAGAGTTCGCCGGGGATCGACTGCAACTGCGCCAGGTAGATGATCGCGCTCTGGCCGGTGTAGTGCCACGTCATCGCGACGACGATGGCGATCCGCGCCCAGAACGGGTCGGCCAGCCAGGGGATCGGATCGACGCCGACCAGCCCGAGCAGGTAGTTCACGAAGCCGTCCTGCGTATTCAGCAGGGCGCGGAACAGGATGCCGTAGGCGACGAGACCCATCACGATCGGCACGAAGTAGAGTGCCCGGAACATGGTGCGCAGCTTCAGCAGGAGTGAGTTGAAGGCCACGGCCAGCAGCACGGCGAGGGTCAGCATGATCGGCACCTGCACGATCAGGATGATGCCGGTGTTCGCCAGCGCCTTGTAGAACAGCGGGTCGCCGAGCAGGCGCACGTAGTTCTGCATTCCGACGAAGGTCGTCTGGCCGCCGATGTTCGCCGTGAGGCTGAGCCACAGAGCACTGGCATACGGGTAGAGCTTGAACGCCGCGAACAGCAGGATCATCGGCGCCAGGAACAGATAGGGAACGTAGCGCGGGTGGCCGATCGACGATCGTCTGCGCCGGGTGGTTGCGTTGGTCACAGTGGGAGTCCTCAGGAAGAGGGTGCTGCCGTCGGCGACGACGGCAGCACCCGATGGCGTCAGTCCTTCGCGATCTTGCGACCGGTCTGAGATGCGACCTGTTCAGCCGCGGTGTCCAGTGCCTCCTGGGGATCGGCTCCCTCCAGCAGCACCTTGCTCTGCGCGTCGGTGTATGCCTTCAGCGCGCGGGCGTAGTCGCTGGTGTAGTTGATCGCGGGCGTCTTCTGCGCCAGCTCGGCGATGAAGATGTCGTTCACACGCTGACCGTTGTAGTACTCGCTCGGAGCGGAGAAGTCGGGGGACTCGAGCAGCGGCTTGTACCCGGGGAACATTCCGCCGCCGTCATAGACGAGCTTCTGTCCCTCCAGGGTGCCGAGAGCGAACTCGACGAACGCGGCCGCGGTGGCCTGGTTCTTGCTCGACGTGGGAATCGACAGGTAGGTGCCGCCGTTGACGGCAGCGGTCAGACCGCCAGGGGTGACCGCAGGCGGCTGGGCGACGGCCCACTTGCCAGCCATGTCGGGCGCCTCATTCTCGATGACGCCCGCGAGCCAGCCTCCGGCCGAGAGCGTGGCGACGTCGCGCTCGCCGCGGACGGTCGCCATCAGCGCGTCCCAGCCACCTGGCACGTCGCCGACGATGCCGAGGTCGTTGGCCTCCTTGATCAGCTCGAGCGAGCGGACGCCCTCCTTGCCCGACATCGTGATCTCGCCGTTCTCATCGAAGTAGAACGACCCCTGCAACGCGGTCTGGAGCTGCCAGAGTCCGCCCGAGTCGGCGACCGTGGCCGCCTTGTCCTGGGTGTACAGGTCGGCGCCGGTCTTCTCCTTGATCGTGACGCCGGCGGCGAGCAGGTCGTCCCAGGTCTTGATCTGCTCGAAGTCGATGCCCGCCTCTTCGAACAGATCGGTGCGGTAGAAGAAGCCGGTCGCGTTCACCTCGTACGGGATGCCGTAGACCGCGCCGTCCGCTCCGGAACCGCTCTTCCACGCACCGGCCGGGAACTCGTCCGCCAGGTCGCCCATTCCGTGGTCGCGCAGGTCGACGAGCTGTCCCGGGAACTTCTCGACGTAGTTGCCCATGTAGTCGATGCCGATGTTGAGCACGTCGGCAAGCCCGGCGCCGCCGGCCGCCATGCCGGTGGTGATCTTGTCCCAGATGGCGGGGTTGCCGACATCCTGCACGTCGACCTCCACGCCCGGGTGCAGCTTCTGGAATGCGGGGATGGCGGCCTTGAGGCCCTCGCCGGGAGCGTTCCAGCTCCAGACGGTGATCTTGCCGCCGATCTCGCCCTGTGGCGAGTCGGAGCCGGTATCGGCTGCGGGTGAGCAGGCCGTGAGTGACAGCGCGGCGATGCCGACGAATGCCATCAGAGCCGTGGTGCTGCGGGAGAACTTCATCGTTCGGTGTCCTTTCGGGGCAGGGGTGCAACTTCGCTGTCCAGACTGTAGCAAGCCGATTCGCATTTATGCAAGAATTGCTCGCAAGTTTGCAAACTCGAAGGAGAGCCATGAACACGGACGCGGTCCACCTCAGCGCTGGAGGTGTCAGCGTGATCGTCGCAACCGATGTCGAGACGATGCCCTACATCGCGCACTGGGGCAGCGAGCTGGGCGACCTCGGTGCGGCCGAGCTTCAGCAGATCGTTCAGGGGGCGCATCGGCAGCGCGCCGTCAGCACACCGGACACTCCCGTGCCGACCGGCATGCTCCCCGAGGCTCGGCAGGGCTGGTTCGGCATTCCAGGGGTGTCCGGCCATCGCGGCGGCACAGTGCCCTTCGCCGCCTTCACACGGGATACGCCCATGCTCGTGTCAGGACGCACCATCGAGGTGAGCGGCGTCGACGCTGCTGCCGGTCTCGAGGTCACTCTGCATCTCGAGCTCTTCGAGAGCGGTCTGCTGCGCACCAGAGCCAGGCTGCGCAACACCGGGAGCGGGGAGTACACCCTCGGTGGTGTCGACATCGCGATGCCAGTGCCGGAGCGCGCGACCGAGATCCTCGACTTCAGCGGACGTCACAACGGTGAGCGCCGCCCGCAGCATTCCCTGGTCGTGGACGGCACCCATCTGCGTGAGAACCGACGCGGACGCACCGGCCCCGATGCGGTGACTCTGCTCGCCGCCGGCACCCCTGGCTTCACCGAGGAGCGCGGCGAGGTCTGGGCCTCGCACGTCGGCTGGTCGGGAAACCAGCGGGCGTGGCTGCACCGCGGCAACGGTGGAGCCGTGCACCTGGGCGGCGGTGAACTGCTCGAAGCGGGTGAGGTGCTGTTGGCGGCCGGTGACGAGTACGCCTCGCCCTGGGTGTACTTCACCTACGGCGAAGGGCTCGACGCGGCATCGGCCCGTATCCACGACATGCTGCGCGCGCGGCCGAACCACCCGACGGTGGGGCGGCCGATCACCCTGAACACCTGGGAGGCGGTCTACTTCGACCACGCGCTGCCGCCGCTGATCGAGCTCGCCGATGCGGCGGCCGCCATCGGCGTCGAGCGCTTCGTGCTCGATGACGGCTGGTTCTCGGGGCGCCGTCACGATCGCGCCGGGCTGGGTGACTGGTACGAGGATGCTGAGGTCTGGCCACGCGGCCTGGCGCCGCTCGTGGATCATGTGCGCGCGCGGGGGATGCAGTTCGGGCTGTGGTTCGAGCCCGAGATGACCAACCCCGATTCGAACCTCGTGCGACAGCATCCGGAATGGATCCTCTCGCCGCTCGACAGGGACGCCCCGCTCGCACGACAGCAGCTGGTGGTGAACATCGCCCACCCCGATGCCTTCGCATACATCGCTGAGCGGCTGATCGACATCATCACCCGCTACCGCATCGATTATGTGAAGTGGGATCACAATCGCGATCTCATCGAGCCCGTAGATCGCGTCACGGGTCGCGCTGGAGTGCACAGGCAGACGCATGCGACGTATCGACTGATGAGAGCTTTGCGCGAAGCGTGCCCGTGGCTGGAGATCGAGTCGTGCTCTGCCGGCGGCGGGCGCATCGACCTCGGCATCGTGGAGGTCGTAGATCGCTTCTGGACGAGCGATTCGAACGACCCGCTCGAGCGACAGCGCATCCAGCGCGGCACCAGCCTGCTGATGCCAGTCGAACTGCTCGGGTCGCACGTCGGCGCACAGGTCGCGCACGTCACGGGACGCGCCGCGTCGATGACCTTCCGTGCCGTGACAGCACTGGTCGGCAGCTTCGGCATCGAATGGGATCTGCGGGAGGCATCGGCGGATGAGCGCGCGGAACTCGCCGGCTGGATCGACATCGTCAAGCGACTGCGTCCGCTGATCGAGCGCGGACGGCAGCATCGCCTGCAGACCGAGCCGCAACTGATCGCGCAGGCGATCGTGGCCACCGACCGTGCGCACGCCGTGGCGACCATCGCGGCGATCGACTCGCCGCATCATCTCCCCGGTGGTCACCTGCGCATTCCCGGCCTGGCACCGGAGCGCCTCTACCGCGTCGAGCGGGTGCTGGTCGACGGCGCGGCGGACCCGACCGCGGGCCGGATGCAGCCGCACTGGTGGTCGGGGCCGATCGAGATGACGGGCAAGGTGCTCGCCGAGATCGGGCTCGGCCTGCCGACACTGCGCCCGCAGGAAGCGGGACTCATCGAATTCACCGCGGTGTCCTGATGAGCAGCATCCGACTGCGCAGCAGCAGCGCGCAACTGCAGCAGATCTTCGACTGGGCGCGGACCGAAGCCCTCGGACATCGCGTCGACGGCGGTGCCGCCGGTCCGCGGGACGTGTCGGAGCGCACACCCGACGGACTCGGCGAGGTGCGTTACTCCGACGCGTACTGGGCGGGGTACTCGCATCGGTCTGGCTACTACTCGCGCGACTTCGCGCACCAGGCCGTTGGTGCTCACCTGCTCGGCATGGCGGAACGCAATGACGCCATGCTGGGCTCGTTCCTGCGGTCAGCGACCCCGGAGCACGACGGGTGGCCGCTGTGGGCGCTCAACTTCGACCGCCGCACGCCGCTGCAGATCGACTACCTCGGGCCTGACCGATTCGTGCGCGAACTGCCCGCCGTGTTCGAGCTCGCCGAGACCGCTCACGTACTGCAGCGCTGGACCGGGCATCCGCTCTCAGGCGACGCGCTGGCTGCTGTCATCGACTTCGTCGGCGTGTTCGTCGACCGCCACGACCTGTCGCCCCGCAACGGCGTCGCGGGGGCGGACGGACCAGGAATCTTCGACGGCACGGCGAGCTACAACGAGCTGCCGGGGGTGATCTTGCGCGAAGCGGGGGATGGGTTCGGCGCGCAGTACGCCGCGACGCGGCATGTGGCAGCGCTCGTCGCGGCGGACGGCGGCGACGCATCGGCCCTGCAGGCGCGAGCGGATGCCCTGATGACGCTGTACAGGCAGACGTGGAGTCGTGGTGAGGGGGACGCCGTGGTCTGCGGATGGACGCCGAACGGGCATCCGATCCAGGAGTGGTCGCGGGAGTCGACCTGGTTCCCACTGCTGAAGGGTCTGCTCGTCGACGAGCGGGCGGCCGCCGAACTCGACCGCGTCGATCGACTCGGCCGCGACTCCGAGACCGCGCCCAAGAACATCGAGGCACTCACGTACCTGCCCGACCTGTTCTTCCGCCATGGGCTTGCCGACACCGCGTGGAGCTGGATGCAGCGCATCTTCGCCCTGCGCGATGAACCGCATGAGGTGGTGCAGCAGGGCCGCAACGGGTCCTATCCCGAGGTATCGTTCACGCTGCTTTCGCAGATCGCGCTGGGCATCGTCGGCGTGGAGGCGGATGCCGGGAACGCGCGTCTCACCCTGCGCCCAGGTCTGCCGACTGGCGTCGATGACGTGGAGCTGACCGGCATCCCCTTCGCCGACGGCACCGTCGACGTGCGTATCGATCGCGCTGGATGCCGGGTCGCGAACCGCACGGCACATGCGCTGCGCATAGCCCTCGGACAAGGCGGTTTCCGTGACCCGCACCTGAGCGGCCCAGAGCGCGCGGGCAGTGCCGTGACCATCGGGGCCGGGGATGCCGACGTGATCGCTGTGCGCCTCTGAGTCAGCTCGAGCGCACCGGGCCGGTCGATCTCCGTACCCGCAGTTCGGGCTCGACCAGCGTCTCCTCGGTGCGCACCGGGCGATCCTGCACCATGGTGACCAGCGTGCGTGTGCACAGCTCGGCGATGGCCTCGATAGGCTGACGGACACTGGTCAGCGGCGGGTCGGTGAACTCCAGCATGTATGTGTCGTTGTAGCCGATGACCGACACGTCGCCTGGGACATCCAGCCCGCGTCGGCGGATGGCGCGGTAGGCGCCCAGCGCCATGTCGTCGCTCGAGGCGATGATCGCGGTCGCACCGGCGTTGAGCAGTTCATCGGCCGCGCTGCGTCCGCCGTCGATCGAGTAGTGCACACGGACCACGAGGTCCTCGGCGTCGGTCAGCCCACGCGAGTCCATGGACGTGAGGTAGCCCTCGACGCGTCGGTCGGCGGGGATGTTGCCGGTGGGGCCCGCCATCATCCCGATGCGCCGGTGCCCGAGCTCGTGCAGGTGAGCCACCGACAGCTCGGCGGCCTGCCAGTCATCCGTCGAGATCGCCGGTGCCTCGACGGCGGCGAAAGAGCCGTTGATCGTGAGGAACGGCACACCGCGGGATTCCAGAAGCTGGTGGGCGACGGGGTCGGAGTTGCGCAGCGTGTTGCTGGAGGACAGGAAGATCGCGGCGGCGATGCCCTTGTCGATGAGCATCTCGACGTAGTCCTGCTCGGCGATCGTGCCGGGGAAGACCGGGCAGACCACGGCGCGCAGACCGTGCGGGCTCAGCCTCGTCTCGATCTCATCGGCCATCTCGGAGAAGATGATCCCCTTGAGGCTGGGGGTGAGGATCAGCACTATCTCGCCCTTGACGCTGCGCTCGTAGCCGACCTCGCGCAGTGCTGCCTCGACCTGATCTCTGGTCTTCTGGGCGACGCCGTACTTGCGGTTGAGCACCCGACTGACCGTGGCTTCGCTGACTCCGGCGAGGGCGGCGATCTCGGAGAGCCGCATGGAGCCCGCGGGGGAGCGGGTCTTGCGCGACGCGCCCGTCTTCGGGCCGTCGACCTTCGTCGCCGGGGGCTCCTGCGCATCCACATCCATGCTCCCATCTTGCATGACGAGGGCGCGGGGGTCTTGCATGACGCGTTGTCGCCGGCCGGGCGTACACTCGCGGAATGACTGGACTGACCCCATACCTCCTGTTCCCCGGAAACGCGGCCGAGGCGCTGCGGCACTACGAGTCGATCTTCGGCGGCACGCTGCACCTGTTCGACTATGCGAGTGCCAGCCGCACAGACGGACCGAGCGACGCCATCGCGCACGGCATGCTGCTGGACGGACCGGTGGAGATCGCCGGAGCGGATGCCGGGAAAGGCGAGCCCAGCGTGCAGATGGCCGGCATGTTCTTCTCGCTGCTCGGCACGGCCGACCCGGAGACGCTCGGCCGCTGGTTCGATCAGCTCGCTGAGGGCGGCGAGGTGCTCGACGCGCTGCAGAAGCGTCCGTGGGGCGACTATGACGGCACGCTGGTCGACCGCTACGGCGTGCGCTGGCTGATCGGCCACCAGGGCTGATCGCCGATACCCCTGATTCAATGACGAGACCCCCTGCGCAGCTGCGCAGGGGGTCTCGACTTTAGAAAACGGTGTCGGCGCTGGCGTCAGGACGCGAACAGGCGCTGCAGGCGCTGCACGCCCTCCAGCAGCTGGTCATCTCCCAGCGCGTACGACAGGCGCAGGTACCCGGAAGGGCCGAAGGCCTCGCCAGGGACGACAGCGACCTCGGCCTGCTCGAGGATGAAGTCGGCCAGTTCGAGCGAGGTCGTCGGGGTGAAGCTGCCGCCGTCCTTCGTCGGCCAGGCGCGGCCGAGCAGTCCCTGCACGTCGGGGTACACGTAGAACGCGCCCTGCGGGTTCGGCACGACGAGCCCATCGATCTTCGACAGCTCCGCGACGATCAGGCGGCGGCGACGGTCGAACGCCTCGCGCATCTGCTCGGCCTCGGTCTGCGGGCCGTTCAGAGCCGCGATCGCCCCGCGCTGGGCGACGTTGTTCACGTTGCTCGACAGGTGCGACTGCAGGTTGGAGGCGATCTTGATGGCATCCGCCGGCCCCACCATCCAGCCCACGCGCCAGCCGGTCATCGCGTAAGTCTTGGCGACGCCGTTGACGAGAATGGTCTGGTTCGCGATCGCGGGCAGCGCCTCGACGATCGACGTCGCTTTGACGCCCTCGTAGGTCAGGTTCTGGTAGATCTCATCGCTGATCACCCAGATGCCGTGCTCGAGCGCCCACTCGGCGATGGCCTTGGTCTCATCGGCCGAGTACACCGAACCGGTCGGGTTCGACGGCGAGACGAACACCAGCACGGTGGTGCGGTCGGTGCGCGCGGCTTCGAGCTGCTCGACGGTGACCTTGTACTCCTGGTCGGCGCCAGCGAAGACCTCGACGGGGATGCCGTCGGCGAGGCGGATCGCCTCGGGGTATGTGGTCCAGTACGGCGCGGGCAGCAGCACCTCATCGCCGGGGTTCACCACGGCCTGGAACGCCTGGTATACCGACTGCTTGCCGCCGTTGGTGACGATCACCTGGCTGGGGGAGACCTCGAGGCCCGAGTCGCGCAGCGTCTTCGCGGCGATGGCCTCGCGCAGCGCCGGCAGGCCGGCGGCGGGGGTGTATCGGTAGTTGGCCGGGTCGGCGAGAGCGACGGCTGCAGCATCCACGATGAACTGCGGCGTCGCGAAATCGGGCTCGCCGGCGGCGTACGAGATCACGGCCTTGCCCTCGGCCTTGAGGGCCTTGGCCTTGGCATCCACCTTCAGCGTGGCGGACTCGGCGATGGCGGAGAGTTTGCGGGAGAGAGGTGCGCGTTCGGTCACGATTCCGATGGTACTCGGGTGCGGTGGTCGGCAGGAGCGGGGTGACAGGTGCTCTCACCGCTCGACGAGCACGCCGTCCTCGTCCGCGTAGAGGCGCGCGCCTGGACGGAAGGCGACCCCGCCGAACTCGACGGTGACGTCGATCTCGCCGGCGCCGGCTTTGGCGCTCTTGCGCGGGTTCGTGCCCAGCGCCTTCACCCCGAGCGGCATCCCAGCAAGAGCGACGCTGTCACGGACACAGCCGTGGATGATGACGCCCGCCCATCCGGCATCCACCGCGCTCTGCGCGATCAGGTCACCCATCAGCGCCGTCTGCAGGGACCCTGCCCCGTCGATGACCAGCACGGCGCCGTCTCCCGGCGTCGCGAGGATCTGCTTGACGAGGGCGTTGTCCTGAAAGCAGCGGATGGTGCGGATCGAGCCCTCGAACGACGGATGCCCGCCGAAGGAGCGCAGCTGCAGCGGGAGGGACTGCAGGTCGTCGCCGTGCACGTCGTAGAGGTCTGCGGTGGAGGTCATGGGGAAGTCCTATCAGGTCGCGGATCGAGAAGGGGTCGGATGCCATGGCATCCGACCCCTGTGTTCGGCCTCGTCAGCTGAACTGGTTCATCGTGTTGTGCTGGCCGCCGGCCTTCAGCGCGGCCTCTCCGGCGAAGTACTCCTTGTGGTTGTCACCCAGGTCGCTGCCCGCCATGTTCTGGTGCTTGACCGTCGCGATCCCCTCGCGGATCTCACGGCGCTGCACGCCCTTGACGTAGGCGAGCATGCCCTCGTCGCCGAAGTAGCCCTTCGCCAGGTCATCCGTCGACAGAGCCGCCGTGTGGTAGGTCGGCAGTGTGATGAGGTGGTGGAAGATCCCGGCGCGGGCGGCACCGTCGCGCTGGAACGTGCGGATCTTCTCGTCGGCCAGTCGCGCCAGCTCGGTGTCGTCGTACTCGACGCTCATCAGCTTGTCGCGGTCGTACGCCGAGACGTCCGCGCCCTGCTCTGCGAGCGCGTCGTACGCCTGCTGACGGAAGCTCAGCGTCCAGTTGAACGACGGGCTGTTGTTGTAGACGAGCTTCGCGTTCGGGATCTCCTCGCGGATGGCGTCGACCATCGCGGCGATCTGCTCCACGTGCGGCTTCTCGGTCTCGATCCACAGCAGGTCGGCGCCGTTGCGGAGCGACGTGATGCAGTCGAGCACGACGCGCGCCTCACCCGTGCCAGAACGGAACTGGTAGAGGTTGCTGGCCAGACGCTTCGGGCGCAGCAGCGTGCCGTCGCGCTTGATGACCACATCGCCGTTGCCGAGGTCGCCCTCCGCGATCTCCTCCACGTCGAGGAAGGAGTTGTACTGGTCGCCGAGGTCGCCCGGTTCGCGTGTGACGGCGAGCTTCTGCGTGAGGCCGGCGCCCAGCGAGTCGGTGCGGGCGACGATGATCCCGTTGTCGATGCCGAGCTCGATGAATGCGTAGCGGACCGCGTTGAGCTTGGCGATGAAGTCCTCGTGCGGCACCGTGACCTTGCCGTCCTGGTGGCCGCACTGCTTCTCGTCCGAGACCTGGTTCTCGATCTGGATGGCGCAGGCGCCCGCCTCGATCATCTTCTTGGCCAGCAGGTACGTCGCCTCGGGGTTTCCGAAGCCGGCGTCGATGTCGGCGATGATCGGCACGACGTGGGTCTCGTAGCCGTCGATCTGCGACTGGATGAATTCCTCGGCCGTCTCGTCACCGGCCGCGCGGGCAGCATCGAGCTGCGTGAAGAGCAGGTCGAGCTCACGGGCATCCGCCTGACGAAGGAACGTGTAGAGCTCTTCGATCAGCGCCGGCACCGAGGTCTTCTCGTGCATCGACTGGTCGGGCAGCGGTCCGAACTCGGAGCGCAGAGCGGCGACCATCCACCCCGAGAGGTAGAGGTAGCGCTTGTTCGTCGTCTTCAGATGCTTCTTGATCGAGATCAGCTTCTGCTGCCCGATGAAGCCGTGCCAGACGCCGAGCGACTGGGTGTAGACCGATGAGTCGGCGTCGTACTCGGCCATGTCGCGGCGCATGATGTCGGCCGTGTACTGCGCGATCTCGAGGCCGGTGCGGAAGCGGTTCTGCGCCCGCATGCGTGCCGCCGACTCGGGGTCGATGGCATTCCAGCCGGCGCCGTTCGCCTGCTTGAGCTCCTGGATGGCGTTGATGTCGTCCTGGTAGTGCGTCATGTCATGTCCTTCGTATGGGGAGGATGTTCAGTGGGTCTCGAGAGCGATCGGCTCGTGCCGTTCAGCTGTGCTCGGTGAGGTGCCTGGCGTAGGCTCCGCTGGTCAGGAACGCCGGGAACTCTTCGCGCAGCGACACCTCGCGGAAGATCTCCGCAGCATCGTCGAAGCGATCGCCCTGGCCGTCGGAGTCCGCCGACGGGCGGACCTCGGCCAGCACCTCGTCGATCAGCCCCTCGATGTAGTCGACGGTGATCCGGGTGCCGTCCTCGGTGGTGCGGTCCTGGTGGACCCACTGCCACACCTGCGATCGGCTGATCTCGGCGGTCGCGGCGTCCTCCATGAGGTTGTCGATCGCGACGGCCCCGAGGCCGCGCAGCCACGCCTCGATGTAGCGGATGGCGACCGACACGTTGTCGCGGACGCCCTTCGCCGTGATCGGGCGGCCGATGTGCAGGTTCAGCAGGTCGTCTGCCGTCACGTGCACGTCGTCGCGCTGCCGGTCGACCTGGTTCGGACGATCGCCGAGGATCGCGTCGAACTCCGCCTGTGCGGCGGGAATCAGGTCGGGGTGCGCCACCCAGGTGCCGTCGAAGCCGTCGCCGGCCTCGCGCTTCTTGTCGGCCGACACCTTCTCCAGTGCCTGCGCGGTGACCTCAGGGTCGCGACGGTTCGGGATGAACGCGCTCATGCCGCCGATGGCGTACGCCCCGCGCTTGTGGCAGGTCTGCACGAGCAGCTCGGTGTAGGCGCGCATGAACGGCACCGTCATGGTCACCTCGCTGCGGTCGGGCAGCACGAACCGCGCGCCGCGGCCGCGGTAGTTCTTGATGATCGAGAAGATGTAGTCCCAGCGTCCGGCGTTGAGCCCAGCGCAGTGGTCGCGCAGCACGTAGAGGATCTCGTCCATCTCGAAGGCGGCGGGCAACGTCTCGATGAGCACGGTCGCGCGGATCGTGCCGTGTGGGATGCCGATGTACTCTTCGCTGAACGAGAAGATGTCGTCCCACAGCCTGGCCTCTTCGCTGGACTCGATCTTCGCCAGGTAGAAGTACGGGCCGCGGCCGGAGTCGATCAGCGCCTGCGCGTTGTGGAAGAAGTACAGGCCGAAGTCGACCAGTGAGCCGGATGCCGACATCGTCCGCCCCGTGCGGTCGGTGAAGTCCACGTGCTTCTCGGTCAGGTGCCAGCCGCGTGGGCGCATGACGATCGTCGGCGTGCGCTGGGCGGTGACGCGGTACTCCTTGCCGGGTGCAGATTCGGTGCCAGGGCTGGTGTACGAGAGCTCGCCGCGGATGGCGTCGCGCAGCGACAGCTGACCGCCGATGACGTTCTGCCAGGTGGGGCTGGTGGCGTCCTCCTGGTCGGCGAGCCAGACCCGTGCGCCGGAGTTCAGTGCGTTGATCGTCATCTTGGGGTCGGTGGGGCCGGTGATCTCGACGCGGCGGTCCTCGAGCCCGGGTCCCGCACCGGCGACGCGCCAGTCACGGTCGGCGCGGATGTGCGCGGTGTCATCGCGGAAGCGGGGGTCGTGTCCGTTGCCGATCTCGAAGCGCGCACGCTGCCGGTCGGCGAGACGGTCGTGGCGGCGGGACGCGAAGCGGTGGTGCAGCTCGGTGAGGAAGGCGAGCGCCTCAGGCGTGAGGATCTGATCGAACCGGTCGTGCATCGGGCCGGTGGTGGTGATGGTCGGACCCAGGCGGGTCTCGGGGATCGTGATGCTCATGGTCGTGGTCCTTACTGGGAGTCGTGCGGTGTCAGTGGGAGCCGGCGAGGGTTGGGAGTCGGCGTCAGTGCTGGTGGCGTGTTCCCACTCTGGGTGAAGTTCGCGGCAGCATCCGACCAATCTCGGCGTGAAGTTTGCTTGAATTTCTGCTTTTGTGACAGACTGCCCCGCATGACCCTCGCCGAAGCGGTAGAAGAACCGGACGCCCTCACGATCGGGCGCCGCATCCGACAGCTGCGCACAGCGCGGGGAATGACCCTCGAAGATCTCGCGGCGCTGATCGAGCGGGCTCCCAGCCAGGTGTCGATGTTCGAGACCGGAAAGCGCGAGCCGAAGCTCACCCTGCTGCAGGCGATCGCCCGCGCGCTCGGGACGACGCTCGACGGTCTGCTCGAGGGGGAGCCGCTCGACGAGCGCAGCACCATGGAGATCGCGCTCGAACGGGCCATGAAGGGGCAGACCTTCCAGGCGCTCGGCATCCCCGGCTTCCGCATCGGCAAGTCGATCCCCGATGAGGCGCTCGGTGCCATGCTCGCCCTGCATGGCGAGATAGAGCGGCTGCGGGATGAGCGCGCCGCGACGCCGGAAGAGGCCCGCCGCGCCAACGTCGAACTGCGCGATCTCATGCGCACGCAGGACAACTACTTCGCCGACCTCGAGAAGCACGCGGCCGAGATCCTCGCCGCCGTGGGGCACCCGGGCGGTCCGATCACCCAGCGCACCGCATCCGAGATCGCCGCGCACCTCGGCTTCACCCTGCACTACGCCGCCGACCTGCCGCAGACCACCCGCAGCGTGGCCGACCTGGCGCACGGACGGCTGTATCTCTCCAGCAGCATCCCGGCGAAGGGCGATGCCAGAACGGCCGTGCTGCAGGCGCTGTCCAGTCGCATCCTCGGTCACGGCGAGCCGCGCAGCTACGCCGAGTTCCTGCGTCAGCGGGTCGAGACGAACTACCTCACCGGGGCGCTGCTGGTGCCAGAGGCGCACGTCGTCCCGGTGCTGCAGGAGGCGAAGTCACGCCGCGCCATCTCGATCGAGGACCTGCGCGACGCCTATTCGGTGTCGTACGAGACGGCGGCGCACCGCTTCACGAACCTGGCCACCCGTCACCTCGACATCCCGGTGCACTTCCTGAAGGTGCACGAGTCGGGCACAATCACCAAGGCCTATGAGAACGACGACGTGAACTTCCCGACCGATCGGCTCGGCTCCATCGAGGGGCAGATGTGCTGCCGCAAGTGGACCAGCCGCGTGGTGTTCGATGTCGAGGACCGGTTCAATCCGTACTACCAGTACACCGACACCGGCAACGGCACCTACTGGTGCACGGCACGCGTGGAGCCGTCAAGCGAGGGGCTGCACTCGGTCAGCGTGGGTGTGCGCTTCGACGACACGAGATGGTTCGTCGGCCGCGACACGAACAACCGCGGCGTCTCGAAGCACTCCGTCGAGGTGTGCTGCCGCCGGGCGCCTGCCGACCTCGAAGACCGGTGGCGGCAGAACTCCTGGCCCAATGTGCGCACCCCGCGCACTCTGCTGGCGACCCTGCCGACCGGGGCATTTCCCGGTGTCGACACCACCGACGTGTACGAGTTCCTCGAGGCGCACGCCCCGCGCTGAGTCGTGCGCTTCGCGCGGGAATGTGCGCTTCGCGCGGACGGATGCCCGGATTCGGCCCGCGGCAGGCGCACATTCCCGCGGCTGGCGCACGCGAATGCGCTTCCGTGGTGCGTAGCAAGTGCTGAGCTGGCCGCCCGGATCAGCCCGTGGCGGCCAGCTGCAGCGCGGCCCACAGCTCAGCGCGAGCGGGGAACGACGACAGGTCGACGCCGAGCACCTGCGCTGCCTGGGCGATCCGCGCGCGAATGGTGTGTCTGTGCACGCCCATCGCATCGGCGGCGGCGTCGATGCGCGCGTCGTGCTCCAGCCAGGAGCGCAGCGTGGCTTCCAGATCCGACCCCGCCTTGGCATCGTGCACCCGCAGCGGCGCGAGTCGCGCTGCTGCCAGCAGGCGTGATTCCTCGGATGCCAGCGCATCCAGCATCCCTGAGCCTGCGGCGTCCGCGTATCGCGTCACGCCGCTGGTGCCGCGCCCCAGCGCGGTGACGGCCTGCGCGTGCGCCTGCGAGAACGAGCGGTAGTCGGATGCTGCTGACACGCCCACCCGCACACCCAATTGAGCGGCCAGCTCGTCGAACGCGCCCTCGGCGGCCGCCGAGATGCAGATCGTCAGGCCTTCGGGGCCGACCGCCAGGAACGAGGCCGTGCCCTCGGATCGCCGCCGATCCCACCACTCCGTCACGGCGGCCGCCTGCGCGGCGTCGCCGACGGCCACGACGATCGGTGCGGCGGGCAGCGATCCGAGCACGCGGCGGGCGAGCGTCGGGTCATCGGTCAGCAACGATTCCAGCAGCTGTGCGTTCAGTCGTCGCCGCTCCCGGGCGAGCACGACGCCCTGCTCCATCGAGAGTCCCGCCATGGCGATGACCGAGGTGACGACCGCCCGCGTCTCGGCATCGTGTGCCGAGGCGGCGATCGCGATGGCCCCGCGCAGGTGCCCGGTGCGCCCCAGGGTGAACAGGGTGTGCGGCGCTTCGGCATCGTCGAAGGCGCGGCTGGCCGAGCTGCCCCGCTGCAGCAGAGCGCTCGCCGCCTCGCTGATCGCCGGCGTCGCACCGCCTGCGCCGATCGGATGCTCGTGCACGACGAGCCCGGTGGCATCGAACAGCCCCACCCAGCATCCGAGTCGGCGGGACAGCTCGGTGAGCGCCGACTCGAGCCCGCGCGGGCGCAGCGCCGCGATCGCCAGCGCACGCTGCGCTTCCAGCGCCCAGGTCCGGCGGGCATAGGTCTGCGCGGCGATCGCCTCGGCGTGGCCGCGGGCGATCGCGATGAACGGCACGTCGTACGGCACCTCGAACAGCGGCAGGCCCCGTGCCTGACACGCGGCGACCAGCTCGGGCGGGATGCCCTGACTGTGCACCCCAGAGCCGAAGCCCAACCCGTTCACGCCGCGCTGCACGAGGCGTTCGACGTACGCCGCGATGCCTTCATGGTCGCCGGAGGGGAACTGCGTGCCCGTGGTCAGCAGCACCAGGTCGTCGGCCAGGAAAGGGGTGGGGTCGACGAGGTCGGAGCTGTGCACCCAGCGCATCGGCTGATCCAGGGCGCCGTCCGCCAGCATCCGCTCCTCCGAGACCAGCGCGAGGCGCAGATCGCGGCGGGCCAGCAGCGTGCGCAGCGTGGGGTGGAGTGGCGGTTCCATGGCATCCTCCATCGATGTACGCAGCGGCGATCCAGCTGGAGCAATTGTACGCGACGGCGAATGCATCGGGCATCCGGCGGTCGTACGCTCGCCGTATGACCCTCACCGACGAGACCTCCACCATTCCCGCCGGCGGACCCACCCTCGAGCAGGTCCGTCGCATCGTCACGGCCCTGCCGGGGCCGCGCTCCGCAGAGATCCTCGCGCGCAAGTCGGATGCTGTCGCCGCAGGCGTCGCGCACTCGATGCCCATCTCCGTCGTCGCCGCAGGCGGCGGCGTGGTCGTGGATGCCGATGGCAACTCGCTCATCGACCTGGGCTCCGGCATCGCCGTGACCAGCGTCGGCAACGCGCACCCCAAGGTCGCAGCGGCCGTCGCAGCGCAGGTCGCGCAGTTCACGCACACCTGCTTCATGATCTCGCCGTACGAGTCGTACGTCGACGTCGCCGAGGCGCTGAACCGTCTCACCCCCGGCGACTTCGCCAAGAAGAGCGCCCTGTTCAACTCGGGTGCAGAGGCCGTCGAGAACGCGATCAAGATCGCCCGCAAGCACACCGGTCGTCAGGCCGTCGTCGCCTTCGATCACGGATACCACGGCCGCACGAACCTCACGATGGCGCTGACTGCCAAGTCGATGCCTTACAAGTCCGGCTTCGGGCCGTTCGCCCCCGAGGTCTACCGCGTGCCTGGTTCGTACCCGTTCCGCGACGGGCTGACCGGCCCCGAGGCCGCCGCACGCGCGATCACCCTGATCGAGAAGCAGGTCGGCGCCGACAACCTCGCCGCTGTCATCATCGAGCCCATCCAGGGCGAGGGCGGGTTCATCGTGCCGGCCGACGGCTTCCTCGATGCCGTCGTGTCCTGGTGCCGCGAGAACGGCGTCGTCTTCATCGCCGACGAGGTGCAGACCGGCTTCGCCCGCACCGGTGCCATGTTCGCCAGCGAGATCCTCGGCATCGAGCCCGACCTGGTCACCACGGCCAAGGGCATCGCCGGCGGGCTTCCACTGGCAGCCGTCACCGGACGTGCCGAGATGATGGACGCCGCACACGCCGGCGGCCTCGGCGGCACCTACGGCGGCAACCCGATCGCGTGCGCCGCGGCGATCGCCTCGATCGACGCGTTCGAGAACGATGGCCTCATCGAGCGGGCGCAGCAGATCGGCAGCATCCTCACGGCCCGCCTCGAGACGATGCAGGCAGCTGACCCTCGCATCGGCGAGGTGCGCGGCTTCGGAGCGATGATCGCGGCCGAGTTCGTCGACGCCGAGACCGGTGCCCCGGATGCCGCGCTCACCGCCGCTGTGGCGAAGGCGTGCGTCGCAGAGGGCGTGATCGTGCTGACCTGCGGCACCTTCGGCAACGTCATCCGCTTCCTGCCCCCGCTGAGCATCGGCGACGATCTGCTGGCCGAAGGCCTCGACGTCGTCGCCGCCGCGCTCGCCGCGGCCTGAGACCCCGGCTGCCGTCCGAATCGGGGGATGCGGACGGCAGCCGGAACACCTTTCTTCCACCATCGACGGAGATGCAATGACCGACAGCGACCTCAGCCGCGACGTGCTGATCGTCGGCGCTGGAGCAGCCGGCCTCACGGCCGCCAATGAACTGCGCAAGGCCGGCCTCTCGGTCGTCGTGCTCGAAGCCCGCGACCGCGTCGGCGGCCGAGTGTGGACCGATGTCATCGACGGGGCGATGCTCGAGATCGGCGGACAGTGGGTCTCGCCTGACCAGGATGCCCTGATCGAGACGATCAGCGATCTCGGCCTCGAGACGTTCGACCGCCATCGCGACGGCGACAGCCTGTACGTCGGCCCTGATGGCACCGTGCGCCGCTTCACCGGCGACACGCTCCCCGTCGGCCCGGGGACCGAGACGGTCATCACCGAGATCACCGCACTGCTCGACACGATGGTCGCCGAGATCGATCCAGACCGTCCGTGGGAGCACCCGCGCGCCGCCGAATGGGACTCGATCACGTGGGATGCCTGGCTGCGGACGCAGACTGAAGATGACGAGGCGGTGCGCAACCTCGCCTTCGCCACCGGCACGGCGATGCTCACCAAGCCGACGCACGCGTTCTCACTGCTGCAGTCACTGCTCATGGCAGCATCCGCCGGCTCGTACTCGAACCTCGGCGACGCCGACTTCATCCTCGACAAGCGCGTCGTCGGCGGCCTGCAGCAGGTTCCGCTGCGCCTGGCGGAGCGCCTCGGCGAGGACGTGCTGCTGAACCAGCCGGTGCGCGCGCTGGAATGGTCGCCGTCATCGAGCGCAGGCACCAGCGGCGTCGTCGCGCACACCGACACTCGCACCATCCGCGCCAGGCACGCCATCATCGCGCTGGCGCCCGTGCTCTACAACCGCATCTCGTTCGTGCCGCCACTGCCGCGCCGCCAGCACCAGCTGCACCAGCACCTGTCGATGGGCTTCGTCATCAAGGTGCATGCCGTGTACGACCACCCGTTCTGGCGGGAGCAGGGCCTCAGCGGCACCGCGTTCAGCCCGTACGAGCGCGTGCACGAGGCGTACGACAACACCAACCACGGTGATGAGCGCGGCACGCTGGTCGGCTTCGTCAGCGACCAGAACGCCGACGACCTGTTCGAGCTGTCCTCCGACGAGCGTCGCGAGCGCATCCTCGAATCCCTCTCGCACTACTACGGGCCAGAGGCGAAGAACCCGATCGTCTACTACGAGAGCGACTGGGGCAGCGAGGAGTGGACCCGCGGCGCCTACGCCGCCAGCTTCGACATGGGCGGCCTGCACCGCTACGGGGCCGACCTGCGCACGCCGGTCGGGCCCATCCGCTTCGCCTGCAGCGACATGGCAGGTGCCGGCTACCAGCACGTCGACGGCGCGATCCGGATGGGCCGCCTGGCAGCATCCGACATCATCGAGCAGGGACGCGGCTGACCACCAGCCGCGATCACTCACACGACACATTCCGCACACAGAATCGAGAACACCCCATGAGCACCGCACTCGCTTCACACGAGCAGGAACTCCTCGGCCGGGTCCCCACCGGCCTCTTCATCGGCGGCGAGTGGATCGACGCCGAGGAGGGCCGCACGTTCGACGTGCGCGACCCAGCGACGGGCGTCGTGATCGCCTCCATCGCCGATGCGACACCGGCTGACGGCCTGCGCGCCCTCGATGCCGCCGTCGCCGCGCAGGAGTCGTGGGCGGCTACCGCGCCGCGCACCCGCAGCGACATCCTGCGTCGTGCCTTCGATCTGGTGCAGCAGCACAAAGAGGATCTTGCGCTGCTGATGACGCTGGAGATGGGCAAGCCGCTCGCCGAGTCGCGCGGCGAGGTCGTCTACGGCGGCGAGTTCCTGCGCTGGTTCAGCGAGGAGGCCGTACGCATCAACGGGCGCTACGGCATGAACCCCGAGGGCACCGGACACATGGTGGTCTCGCAGCGTCCGGTCGGACCGTCGTTCTTCATCACCCCGTGGAACTTCCCATTCGCGATGGCGACGCGCAAGATCGCACCCGCGCTCGCCGCAGGCTGCACGGTCGTCGTCAAGCCGCCGGCACTGACCCCGCTGACCACGATCTTCTTCACCAAGCTGCTGGAAGAGGCTGGCCTGCCGAAAGGCGTCGTCAACATCGTGCAGACCTCGCGCTCCAGCGCGCTGTCGGCTCCGATCATCGCCGACCCGCGGCTGCGCAAGCTGTCGTTCACCGGCTCGACCGAGGTGGGCCGCAAGCTCATCGCGCAGGCCGCCGACGGCATCCTGCGCGTGTCGATGGAGCTCGGCGGCAACGCGCCGTTCGTGGTCTTCGAGGACGCTGACCTCGACAAGGCCGTCGAGGGCGCGATGATGGCGAAGTTCCGCAACATCGGCCAGGCGTGCACGGCCGCCAACCGCTTCATCGTGCACGAGGGCGTCGCCGACGAGTTCGCCAGGCGCGTCGCCGAGCGGGTCAAGGCGATGAAGATCGGCCGTGGCACCGAGGACGGTGTCACGATCGGCCCGCTCATCGACGCGGATGCTGTCGGCAAGGCCGCCGCGCTCGTCGGCGACGCCGTCGAGCGCGGCGCCAGGGTGCTGGCCGGCGGCAAAGCGCTCGAGGGCACCGGCACGTTCTACGAGCCGACCGTGATCACCGACGTCGCAGCGGGCAGCGACATCCTGCGCGAAGAGATCTTCGGCCCCGTGCTCGCGATCGCCACGTTCTCGGACGAGGACGAGGCCGTGCGCCTGGCCAACGACACCGAGTACGGATTGGTCTCGTACGTCTTCACCCAGGACCTCGCCCGCGGGCACCGCATGATCGACTCGCTTGAGACGGGCATGATGGGCTTGAACGTCGGGGTGGTCTCGAACGCCGCGGCGCCGTTCGGCGGAGTCAAGCAGTCCGGTGTCGGCCGCGAGGGCGGCTTCGAGGGCATCCACGAGTACCTCTCCACCAAGTACACGCTCATCCCTGCGTGAGCGCACCACCCATGACAACGTCCCCCAACAAAGGAACCGACATGACCGACTATGCCGTCGTCAACCCGGCCACCGGAGCAACCGAAGCCACCTTCAACACCTTCACCGATGCGCAGATCGAGGATGCGATCGCCCGCGCCGCGTCCGCCGCGGTGATCTGGGCGGCCACCTCGCCCGCCGATCGGGCCGCGGTGATCCGCCGCATCGCCGAGCTGCACCGCGAGCGTCGCGACGAATTCGCCGCAATCATCGTGCGCGAGATGGGCAAGCCGATCGCCGCGGCTGCCGGCGAGGTCGACTTCGCCGCCGACATCATCGAGTACAACGCCGACAACATCGACAAGATCACAGGCGACACCCCGATCGACATCCTCGGTGAAGGCACTGCAGTGGTGCGCCGCGCGCCGCTCGGTGCGCTGCTCGGCATCATGCCGTGGAACTTCCCGGCGTACCAGGTGGCCCGCTTCGCCGGCCCCAACCTCGCGGTCGGCAACACGATCATCCTCAAGCACGCACCGCAGTGCCCCGAATCGGCGGCCTTCCTCGAGAAGCTCTACAGCGACGCCGGGCTGCCGGACGGCGCCTACGTCAACGTGTACGCCACCAACGAGCAGGCAGCGGCGATCATCGCCGACCCGCGCGTGCACGGCGTCTCCGTCACCGGCTCCGAGCGCGCAGGCGCTGCCGTCGCCGAGGCCGCAGGGCGCGCCCTGAAGAAGGTGGCGCTCGAGCTGGGCGGATCCGACCCGTTCATCGTGCTCTCCACCGATGACATGGATGCTGTGGCCGGCGCCGCCGTCGCCGCGCGCCTGGACAACAACGGCCAGTCGTGCAACGGGGCGAAGCGCTTCATCGTCGTCGACGGACTGTACGACGACTTCACCGAGAAGTTCGTCGCCGGGCTCGCTGCGGTCACCGCTCAGGACCCGATGCAGGAGGAGACGCTGCTCGGCCCGCTGTCGTCGACGGCTGCCGCCGAGCGGCTGCAGGAGCAGGTCGACCGCGCACTCGCGCAGGGGGCGACCCTGCTGACCGGAGGCACCCGCGAGGGCACGTTCTTCGCCCCGACTGTGCTGGCTGATGTCACGCGCGACATGGACGTCTACGGCGAGGAGCTGTTCGGCCCCGCTGCCGTCGTCTACCGCGTCGCCGACGAGGATGCCGCGGTCGCCCTGGCGAACGACACGTCCTTCGGCCTCGGCTCGTACGTCTTCACGACGGACGCCGACCAGGCGGAGCGGGTGGCGGATGCCATCGAAGCCGGCATGGTCTATGTCAACCTCGTGCTCGCCGACAGCCCGGAGCTGCCTTTCGGCGGCGTCAAGCGCAGCGGCACCTCGCGGGAGATGGGGCTGCTCGCCGCTGATGAGTTCGTCAACAAGAAGCTCATCCGCAAGGCCTGATCGCACACTGCCGAGGCCCTCCGCACACCGCGACGCGCGGTGTGCGGAGGGCCTCGTGCTTTCCCGCGGAAATGCCGTTACCATCGGGCGCAACGGGCTTCCGCCGCTTGATGGGAGGAACAGCATGACCACTTCCGAGTACTCCTTCGTCAGCGTTCCGCTCCGACGCAGTCGCGCCGGGTGGGAGTTCGCGTTCGACTACCAGAGCGTCATCACAGAGCGCGCCGCCGACGGGTGGGTGTTCGTGCAGCTGATCCTGCTCGAGCATCACGCCGAGCCGCGCGGCGATCTCGTCTTCGTGCGAAAGGGTCAAGAGCAATGAGGCATCCACTGCGCCTGCTGCAGGCATTCGTCGTCTTCCT
Source organism: Microbacterium sp. H1-D42 (assembly GCF_022637555.1). Lineage (NCBI taxonomy): Bacteria > Bacillati > Actinomycetota > Actinomycetes > Micrococcales > Microbacteriaceae > Microbacterium > Microbacterium sp. H1-D42. The sequence goes on from NZ_CP093342.1 coordinate 896,221, forward strand.
CGCCGGTCTGTTCGGTCTGTTCGTGTTCGCCGGCAACCTGATGGACTACGACTCGAACTACCAGTTCGTCGTGCACGTGCTGTCGATGGACACCACATTCGAGGGCAATGCGCTGATGTGGCGCGCGATCGACAGCCCGGTCGTGCACACCATCGGCTACATCGGCATCATCATCGCCGAGGGCATCTTCGCCGGCCTCGCCCTCTACGGCGGAGTTCTGCTCTTCTTGCGGCGCAACGCCGACGTCGCCGCGTACGACCGGGCCAGGGTCTGGGGCTATGCCGCTTTCGCCCTCGGCTTCGCGATCTGGTTCATCGGGTTCATCATCATCGGCTCCGAGTGGTTCGCGATGTGGCAGTCGAGCTCGTGGAACGGCAAGGACACGGCGATGGGGATCGTGACGCTGTGGGCCGGCTTCGCCGTGCTGCTGGCGATGAACGAGCCGGCACGCGAGGAGCGCCGGAGCACAGCGGCCTGATCGCGCAGTTCGGAGTAACGTCGGACTCGTCCTGTCCCTTCATGAGAGGCCGCCATGACCACTGTCGCCGAGAACATCGTCCGCACGCTCCGAGCCAATGGGATCGACCGGGTCTACGGCATTCCAGGTGATTCACTGAACGGGTTCACCGATGCCCTGCGCAAGGACGGCACGGTGCGCTGGGTGCACGTGCGCCACGAGGAGTCCGCGGCCTTCGCCGCCGCGGCTGACGCCGCCCTCACCGGTGACCTCGCCGTCGTCGCGGGCTCGTGCGGGCCTGGCAACCTGCACCTGATCAACGGCCTGTTCGACGCGCAGCGCTCCCGCGTGCCTGTGCTGGCGATCGCCGCGCACATCCCCACATCGGAGATCGGTACAGGGTACTTCCAGGAGACCCATCCGCAGGAGCTGTTCCGCGAGTGCAGCGTGTACACCGAATACGTCGCCGACCCGGTGCAGATGCCGCGCCTGCTGGAGATCGCGATGCGCGCGGCGATCGAGCAGCGCGGGGTCGCGGTGCTCGTCATTCCCGGCGAGGTCGCGCTTGCCGAGACCCGCGACGACCGTGCGACGGTGATCGAGCGCGCACGGCCCGTGATCACTCCGAACCCGGAGGAGCTCGACCGCGCGGCCGAGCTGCTGAACGGCTGCGAGCGGGTCACCATCCTCGCCGGGGCGGGTGTGGAGGGTGCCCACGACGAGGTGATCGCGCTCGCCGACCGGCTGGCAGCACCCATCGTGCACGCCCTTCGGGGCAAGGAGTTCATCGAGTACGACAACCCGTATGACGTCGGGATGACCGGACTTCTCGGGTTCGCATCCGGCTATCGGGCGATGGACGATGCCGAGACCGTGCTGATGCTGGGAACCGACTTCCCGTACGCGCAGTTCTACCCGGACAGTGCCACCTTCATCCAGGTGGACATCCGCGGCGAGCAGCTCGGCAAGCGGCATCCGATCGATCTCGGCCTCGTCGGCGACGTGCGCGCCACAGCCGAGGCGCTGCTGCCGAAGCTGACCGCGAAGAGCGACCGGCGCCACCTCGACGACGCGATCGCGCACTATCGCAAGACGCGCGCACGGCTCGACGACCTGGCAGTCCCCTCGCGCGACTCCCAGCCGATCCACCCGCAGTACCTCGCAAGACTGCTCGATGAGACGGCGGACGATGACGCCATCTTCACCGCCGACGTCGGGTCGCCGACGGTGTGGGCGGCGCGCTACCTGCAGATGACCGAGCAGCGCCGCCTGATCGGATCGTTCACGCACGGTTCGATGGCGAACGCCCTGATGCACGGCATCGGAGCGCAGGTGGCCCGCCCCGACCAGCAGGTGGTCGCACTGGCCGGCGACGGGGGACTGGCGATGATGCTGGGTGAGCTGATCACCCTCACTCAGAACGGACTGCCGGTCAAGACGATCGTGGTGAACAACTCCTCGCTGAACTTCGTCGAGCTCGAGATGAAGGCGGCCGGTTTCGTGACCTACGGCACCGATCTGCACAATCCCGACTTCGCTGCCGTCGCGCAGGCACTCGGCATCTTCGCCCGACGGGTCGAGCGGTCATCGGACCTGCCGGACGCGGTGCGCGAGGTGCTCGCCCACGACGGTCCGGCGCTGCTGGATGTGGTCACCGAACGGCAGGAGCTGTCGATGCCGCCCGCGATCACCGCCGACCAGGTCAAGGGCTTCGCCCTGTATGCGATCCGCACGGTCATGTCAGGGCGAGGAGACGAGCTGCTCGACCTCGCGCGGGCCAACTGGCGCCAGCTCTTCTGAGGCTTCTCCGACCAGCGCCGGGGCCCGCGACGCACGCGGGAGTCAGGCTCGGTTCGGCCGAGTGTCCCGGATGCCGTACACTTATGGGGCAGTTGTCTGCATCATTCACTGTGCCTTGGTTGGCACTCGAAGGGTGCAGTACCAGAGGTCATCCGACCTCTAGGGCGGTAGCTCAATTGGCAGAGCAGCGGTCTCCAAAACCGCAGGTTGCAGGTTCGATTCCTGTCCGCCCTGCGCGTCAGCGCACATGCTGACTCACGAAAGGTACGTGCAGGATGGATCAGGACGACGTTGGCGGCGAGCTCGCCACAGCAGGCCCTTACGCCCTGCGCGACAAGAAGCTCGGCTTCTTCGGGCGCATCGCCCAGTTCTTCCGACAGGTGATCGGTGAACTGCGCAAGGTCGTCACCCCGACCCGCAAGGAACTGATCAAGTACACCGTTGTGGTGTTCGTGTTCGTGCTGATCGTGATGGCCCTGGTCTACGGGCTGGATTCATTCTTCGGCTTCGTGACCCACCTCGTGTTCGGGGTCCCGCTCGCCTGACGCACCCGCGACGTACGTCGCAGTGAACGGAAAGAAGCAACGTGTCTGAACGATATTCCGACGATGCGGACTGGGCGACCGCCGCAGAGCAGTCGAGTGAAGAGGACGAGGCCCAGGAGGGCAACATCCTCGCTGAGCAGGAGCAGTCCGTGACGTCTGCGGAGCATGTCGCACTGCACCTCGAAAACGAAGACGAGGCCGAGGAGATCGGCGACGACACGGACGACATCGACATCGAAGACCCGGAGGCGGACGCGATCGTGAACGACGCTCTCAACCTGGACGAAGCGGCTGAGACAGAAGCAGCCGCCGAGGTCCTCAACGACGCAGTGGCGGAAGACACCGCCGAGGCCGCGGCTGCGGCTGCAGAGGAAGTGACGCCCTACGACGGGCCGGACGCCGACGACGCGGACGACGCCGACGAGCAGGACGAGGATGAGGCGGAGGAAGACCCCTACGAGGCCTTCCGTCTTGACCTGCGGATGCTGCCTGGCAAGTGGTACGTCATCCACTCCTACGCCGGTTTCGAGCGCAAGGTGAAGGCCAACATCGAGCAGCGCAAGTCGACGCTCGAGGTCGAGGACGACATCTACCAGATCGAGGTCCCGATGGAGGACGTCGTCGAGATCAAGAACGGCCAGCGCAAGATGGTCAACCGCGTGCGCATCCCCGGGTACGTGCTGGTGCGCATGGAGCTCAACGAAGACACCTGGTCGGTCGTGCGCCACACGCCCGGCGTCACCGGCTTCGTCGGCAACGCCCACAACCCGACGCCGCTGCGCTTCGAAGAGGCCTTCAACATGCTGAAGTCCCTCGTCGAGGTCAAGGATGTGCCGACGGCGAAGTCCATCGCAGCGAAGGGCGGCCACGCCGTCGCACGCCCGGTGGCAGCAGAGGTCGACTTCGAGGTCGGCGAGACGATCACCATCAAGGAGGGCTCGTTCGCGGGTCTGCCAGGCACGATCAGCGAGATCAAGCCCGAGAGCGGCAAGCTCACGGTGCTGGTGTCGCTCTTCGAGCGCGAGACCCCGGTCGAGCTGTCGTTCGACCAGGTCACCAAGATGGTCTGACACTGACTTCAGAAGGGCCCCGCTTCGGCGGGGCCCTTCTCGTTTCGAGGCACAGGCTCGGATCAGGTAGACTTACATGGTTTGTGCGCGAGCACGAACAGGACCGCGCCTCGGAATCGCCGAGGATGCGGGAGAGGGATGCCCTGGCATCCACTCGATGAAAGGAAGAGGAATGGCACCGAAGAAGAAGGTGACCGGCCTGATCAAGCTTCAGATCAGCGCTGGTGCAGCCAACCCGGCGCCGCCGATCGGCCCCGCGCTCGGTCAGCATGGCGTCAACATCATGGAGTTCTGCAAGGCGTACAACGCCGCGACCGAGTCGCAGCGCGGCAACGTCATCCCCGTGGAGATCACCGTCTACGAGGACCGCAGCTTCACGTTCATCCTGAAGACCCCGCCGGCAGCTGAGCTGATCAAGAAGGCCGCCGGTGTGCCCAAGGGCTCCGCCACGCCGCACACCGTCAAGGTCGCGAAGATCACCAAGGACCAGGTCCGTCAGATCGCCGAGACCAAGCAGGCCGACCTGAACGCGAACGACATCGAGGCCGCGTCGAAGATCATCGCCGGCACCGCCCGTTCCATGGGCATCACGGTCGAGGGCTGAGGAGAATAATCATGGCTAAGTCCAAGGCTTACAACGCTGCCCTCGCCAAGATCGAGGCAGACCGTTTCTACACTCCGACCGAGGCTGTCGCCCTGGCCAAGGAGACCGGCTCGTCGAAGTTCGACTCGACCGTCGAGGTCGCGCTGAAGCTCGCTGTCGACCCGCGCAAGGCAGACCAGATGGTGCGCGGCACCGTCATGCTCCCGCACGGCACCGGCAAGACCGCCCGCGTCATCGTGTTCGCGAACGGCCCGGCCGCTGAGGCCGCGATCGCCGCAGGCGCCGACGAGGTCGGTGGCTCCGAGCTGATCGAGAAGGTCGCCGCAGGCTGGACCGACTTCGACGCCGCTGTGTCGACCCCTGAGCTCATGGGCCAGGTCGGTCGCCTCGGCAAGGTGCTGGGTCCGCGTGGCCTGATGCCGAACCCGAAGACCGGCACCGTGACCCCCAACCCGGCCAAGGCCGTCGAGGAGATCAAGGGCGGAAAGATCGAGTTCCGCGTCGACAAGCACGCCAACGTGCACTTCATCGTCGGCAAGGCCTCGTTCACCGCTGACCAGCTGAACGAGAACATCGGCGCAGCGCTCGAAGAGATCGTGCGTCTGAAGCCGGCCAGCTCGAAGGGCCGTTACATCCAGAAGGGCGCCGTGTCGACCACGTTCGGCCCCGGCATCCCGCTGGACGTCAACGCCATCTGAGTGTGACTCGAGAAGACCCCCGTCGCGAAGCGGCGGGGGTCTTCTGCATATCCGGAGCGAGTGTCGGATGCCTGTGATCAGCCGCCCAGCACCGGCAGCACCAGGTTCACGCCGAGGGTGATCATCACCACGGCGATCAGCGCATCGAGCACCCGCCAGGCCCGCGGAGTGCTCAGCCAGCGGCCGAGGTGCCTGGCGCCGAAGCCGAGACCGAAGAACCACAGGAAGCTCGCCAGCATCGCGCCGGCCGCGAAGAGCCAGCGTGCGTCGCCGTGGGTGGATGCCACCGAGCCGAGCATCAGCACGGTGTCGAGGTAGACGTGCGGGTTGAGCCAGGTCAGGGCCAGCACCGTCGCGATCGTCGGTGCAAGGCGAGTGGCCGTGCGCGCGGCGAGAGCGGACGGGCGCGGTGAGCAGGCAGCATCCGGATGCCCGTCATCAGCCATCCGCGGTGCAGGAGCGCTCACGACGAGCCCCTGATCCTCACCGCGCCACGCGCGTCGTGCCGCCATCAGGCCGTACACGACGAGGAAGATCGCACCCGCCCAGCGCGCGATGACGACGAGCCACGGTGCCTGTTCGACCAGCAGGCCGAGACCGGCTACGCCGGCGGCGATCAGCACAGCATCCGACAGCGCGCAGATCAGCACCACCGGCAGCACATGTTCGCGCCGAAGGCCCTGGCGCAGGACGAACACGTTCTGAGCGCCGATCGCGATGATCAGCGACAAGCCGAGGCCGAGGCCGGCGAAGAAGGTGAGCATGGCTCAACGCTATGCGCGCGGCGTCATGAGCACCAGCGAAGAGACCTGCATCAGCATTAGCATCGCTAATGTGAAGATCGACGCACAACTGGCATCCACCGTCGCCGCCGTGATCGACGAGGGCAGCTTCGACGCCGCCGCGCGGCGTCTGCACATCACTCCCTCCGCGGTGAGCCAGCGCATCAAGGCGATCGAGCAGCAGCTCGGGCGCGTGGTCGTCGTGCGCTCACGACCGGTGATGGCGACCGAAGCGGGTGAGGCGCTGGTTCGGCTGGCGAGGCAGGTGGCGCTGCTCGAGCATGACACCGCCGCGGCGTTCGGCCTCGGGCAGGACGGCGAGACGGCCCCGCGCATCCGCGTGCCGCTGGCCGTCAACGCCGACTCGATGGCGACGTGGTTCCTCGAACCGATCGCCCGCGTCGCCCGCGAGCACGACATCGACGTCGACCTGCATCGTGACGATCAGAATTACACGGCCCGCCTGCTGGAATCAGGGCAGGTGATGGCGGCGGTGACAAGTGAGGCCGAGCCGGTCGGCGGCAGCGCGGTCACCCCGCTCGGCATATTCGAGTACCGGCCCATGGCGACGGCCGAGTACGTGCAGCGCTGGTTTCCCGACGGCGTCACGGTCGACGCTCTGCAGCTGGCGCCGTTCGTCGACTTCGACCGCCGCGACACCCTGCAGCACGACTGGCTGCGGGATCGGGGCGTCGACCCCTGGGCGGTGCCACGACACTACGTGCCGGCGTCCTACGACTTCGCGCAGGCCGTGCGGCTCGGGCTCGGCTGGGCGCTGATCCCGATCGTGCAGGGACTCGAGGGCCTCATCGACCTCGGCGGCCCGTCGACGAGGGTGCCGCTGTACTGGCAGCAGTGGAACCTGCGCTCGCCTCTGCTGGACGCGATCGCCGCTGAGGTGGCTGCGGAGGCGCGCGCGGTGCTCGCGCCCCAGTGAGTCCGACCGGCTGGGAACGCGGGATGCGCGACGGGGTGCGTCAGCGGCGCGCGGCGTCGCGGATGCGCACCCAGAGCGGGTCGGCCTCGGAGAGGCCGGCGACCAGGTGCATGACGCCGCCCAACTGGCCGACCGCCGTCGCGAGCAGCACGATGCCCATGCTGACAGCTGCCGGGATGAGGTTCAGGGCGCCTGGTGGCGTCGGAAAGCCGAGGGTGGACAGGCCGAAGATGCCGCACAGGCCGAGAATCGCCGACGTCGCGATCCGTGCGAACACTGGCGGCTCGAAGTTCACGGTGCGTGCGCCTACCCATCCGGAGAAGGTTCGCGCCGACGCGCCGGTTCGATACGGCTCGACGGTCCAGCTGGCGAGTGCCTTCAGCACCGCACGTCCGGACCGTTGCAGGCGCACCAGAATCCAGATTCCCCAGATTCCGAGTGCACCGCCGAGGACGGCGATCGCGATGTCAGAGGGCAGCAGGCGCACGCCGGAGAACGGGATGCCGATGGCTGTCAGCGCGCCGAACGCGGCCAACACCACGCCGCCGGCGCCGACCAGCAGTCGTGACCAGCGCCGGTAGTCGTCGCCGAGCTGTCGCACGGGATCGCCGGTCGGGCTCTGCGATCCCTCGGGACGCGGTGTTCCCGGCGTGCGCGGTGTTCCATCGGGGAGCGGTGTCGCGAGGAATGCCAGCGATCCCGGCTGGATGAAGTGAAACGCCATCTTGCTCCGGGGCGCTGGTCAGTCCGAGAGGGCGAGCGCGCGGAACATGTCACGCTCGCGCAGCGAATCGCGTCGGCTCGGCGGCAGCGCTGCGCGCTTCGGCGGGGCTTGTCCGGTGGTGCGTCGGTACAGCTCGTCGATCAAGCGCGTGGCGAGGCCGACGAGCTGATCGATCTCCTTGTCGTCGCGTTCGATCCAGACCGAGCGGGGCTCGTCGTGGATCGGCTGGAAGTCGTCGTGCTCCTCCCAGACGAAAAGCGTGCGCTCGGCGCCGAGCACGTGCTGCTGCCACCACACCTGGCGAAGGTAGGTGCGCGGGATCGTCCGCCAGGACTTGTTCGTGGTCTTGATCTCGGCCAGCAGCACCACGCCGCTTGGGTCTGTGCCGATGCCGTCCGGGGTGGCGAGGTGGCGCTGTTCGACCTCGGCGCGGAACAGGGCGGACGAGGGGAGGATGCCATGGGTCGCGGCGACCCATGCGGCGATCTCGGGCTCGCGGCGTCGCCCGTGATCCGTGTACGCATTGCCGCCGAAGCGGGGGCCTGCTCCGAGCTTCGCGTCCGCTGCTCGCCCGATCGAGGACTCCCCGGAGAGACCGGCGACGTCGGTCGCGGTGATCCCTCTTGCCCGCGCGCGGAGCCAGGCGACCCTGTCGCGGGAGTCCGCGACGATACGGGCTTCAAGTTCCGGGGTCACTCCACGAGGCTACCCCTGTCCCTGGCGCAGCGCCGACCTCCCACGCCGCCAGCCCCACCTGCCGGTGCGCTCCGACTTCGCTTGCGGGCACCTTGCGCGTTCCCGCCCCTGCTGGTCAGCCTCGCCCCTGCTCAATTGCGTGAATCAGCAGGGGCGGGGCAGCTCAGCAGGGGCAACGACGAAGTTGCGGCGGGGCCATAGGACGTGCTGTGACTTCTCCTGCACAATCGGGCCAGACTTCAGGGATCGCCACTTGGCTGTGGAGAACCGCGAACCGGCGCCGTCGATGCCACAGGCTCAGGTCATGCCGAAGTCCATAGACATCGCCGGAGCGCGTGCCTTGATCCTGACGCGAGCGCAGTTGCACGCGCGTGGTCACTCCGACCGTGAAATCGAGCGTCTGGTCTCTGACGGCGCATTCCGTCGTGTGCGAAACGACCGGTACGTCGCAGTCGCCGACTGGAAAGGACTGTGGAACGAGGGGCGTCATCTCGTCGAGGTCGTCGCGACGCATCTCAACTCCGCCGCGCCGGGCCCGGTCTTCTGGGGCCCGTCCGCAGCCGTGATTCATTCGCTGCCGTTGTACCGGCTCGCCCCGAAATACGTGCATGCCGCGATCCTGGGCGCACGCCACGGCAGGACGGTTGCAGGTGTCACTTGGCATCGCGTCCCCATCGACCCGGCAGACATTGTGGAGATCGACGGCATCCGGTGCACCTCCATCGACCGCACCGTTCTCGACCTCGCATGCACCTCCGTAGCGAGCGTGTCGGTGCCGGTGGCGGATGCTGCACAACGTCGCGAGACGGTGACGGGGCAGGCGCAGGACTTCGAGCGCGCGGCTGAGTGGGAAGCGCGGATGCTGGCGCGCGCTGCAAGCGCGCCACGACCTGGCGTCCGCCACGCACGCAGGGTCATCCGGTTCGCAGACGGGCGCGCGCAGTTGCCGGGGGAGAGCGTGAGCAGGCTGCATCTGAGGAACCTTGGATTCGCTCCGCCCGATCTGCAGGTGCACGTCCGCGGAGCGGCAGGTGACGACTATTGGCTGGATTTCGGTTTTCGTCGCTCCAGGTGCTTCGGCGAGTTCGATGGTCAGGGTAAGTACCTGGATCAGGGCATCCGCAAACACGGCAGCGCGGAGGACGCCGTCCTCGCCGAGAAGCGGCGCGAAGATGATGTCCGCGGCGTCACCGGATGGCGCATGGTGCGATGGGGATCCCCCGATATCGAGTCCGCAGCGATCTTCGGAGTCAAACTTGAGGCGTTCGGCATCCGCCCTCCGGGATGAGCGCACTGGCCACCATGCTCGCCGCCCCTGCTCAGCTGCGGCGCCCCCGCTCATTTACGCAACTGAGTAGGGGCAGCGACGACCAGCAGGGGCAACGACGACCAGAAGCGGCGATGGGCTTCGGGTCGTGCACGCAACGGGATATCCCGATTTGGGGCAGAACCCGAGATGCCGTAGCATTGAACTCAACCGAAGACCGCCGGTCGTCGTCGTGTGCGAAAGCACGTGAGGATCGAAGCACTGCATTGCAGGGGCCCGCGCAGGTGTGCGAATTCTTTCTGAAGCTCCGTGCGCTTGCGCCGGAGCTTTTCCTATGTCGTGGGGCAGTCGAGGTCGACGTCCCGCATCCGCGTGACGTCCGTACACGTAAGGAGTGACCATGGCGCAGAAGGATGCAACGGTTGCCGAGCTCACGAAGTCTTTCGAGAGCTCGAACGCCGTCCTGCTGACCGAGTACCGCGGTCTGACGGTTGCCCAGCTCAAGGAGCTGCGCAACAACATCCGTCAGGACGCGGAATACGCCGTGGTGAAGAACACGCTGACCAAGATCGCCGCGAACAACGCGGGGATCACGACGCTGGACGACGGCCTCAAGGGCCCGTCGGCTGTCGCGTTCGTGCACGGTGACTTCGTCGCCACCGCTAAGGCCATGCGTGACTTCGCCAAGGCCAACCCGCTTCTCGTGATCAAGGGCGGCGTCTTCGAGGGCAAGACCCTCGACGCCGACGAGGTCAACAAGTACGCCTCGCTGGAGAGCCGTGAGGTTCTGCTGGCAAAGGCAGCGGGCATGATGAAGGCGACGATGGGCAAGGCTGCTGCCACCATCGACGCGCTTCGCGAAAAGCTGGAGACCGCAGAGGCCGCGTAAGCGACCAGCGTTTTCCTCACCCAAACCCCATTTATTAGGAGATACATCATGGCGAAGCTCACCACTGAGGAGCTGCTGGAGCAGTTTGCTGGCCTTACCCTTGTCGAGCTCAGCGAGTTCGTGAAGGCGTTCGAGGAGAAGTTCGACGTCACCGCTGCCGCCCCCGTCGCCGTTGCCGGCGCTGCTGGTGGCGCAGGCGCTGCTGAGGCCGAAGAGGAGAAGGACTCGTTCGACGTCATCCTCGAGGCTGCTGGCGACAAGAAGATCCAGGTCATCAAGACCGTCCGCGAGCTCACCTCGCTGGGTCTCGGCGAGGCTAAGGCTGTCGTCGACGGTGCCCCGAAGGCTGTCCTCGAGGGCGCCAACAAGGAAGCCGCCGAGAAGGCGAAGGAGGCCCTCGAGGCCGCCGGCGCCACGGTCACCCTCAAGTAATCGTCTCGCACGATCACTTTCGAAAGGCCTCGGGGATCTCCCCGGGGCCTTTCCCTTTGCCCTAATGCGGAACCGTGGTCGATGAGCGCACGATCAGCTCGGAGGGCAGCACGCGCTGCACGGTTTCAGCGTGCGGGGCATCCATCCGTCCGCGCAGCAGCCGCACGGCAGCACGGCCCTGTTCCCGCGGCAGCTGGCGCACCGTGGTCAGGGAGAACATGTCGGCGTGAGCATGGTCGTCGATGCCGACGACGCTGAGCTCGGTCGGCAGCGAGAGTCCCATGCGGCGCGCAGCGATGATCCCGCCGATCGCGGCCTCGTCGCACACCGCCACGACCGCGGTCGGCCGGTAGCGACGATCCGCGAGCATCCGCACGCCGGCCTCGTAGCCGCCTGGCATCGTCGGCTCGCCGTCGGCATGTCGGATGCTGGATTCCAGGCCGGCCGCGACCATCGCGGTTCGGTAGCCCTCGAGGCGCAGCTCATCTCCGAAGGCGTGCGTGGCAGCATCCGATCGTCCGCCGAGGAAGGCGATGTCGCGGTGGCCGAGATCGATCAGATGCTCCGTCGCCATCCGTCCCGCGGCCTCGTCGTCGATGGAGACGGCGCTGGTGCCCTCGCTGTACGCGCCGACGCTGACCAGCGGCGAGTCGACGAGCATGAGTCGCTCCAGCTCACGTGCGCTGGGTTGGATGCCGACGGCGATGATCCCGTCGAGGCGGCGCCGCGGAAGCACCTCCTGGAAAAGGTGCGCGCGCTCTGCCGACCCCTCCTGAATGCCGTAGAGCAGAAGATCATGGCCGGAGGTGAGCAGTTCGTCCTGGATGCCGCTGAGCAGCTCGGCGAAGAACCACCGGTCCAGGGCGGGCATGATCACGCCGACCGACAAGGAGCGTCCGGTGGCCAGGCTCATAGCCGAGGAATGCGCCACGTAGGCCAGTTCCTCGGCGGCGGCGCGCACCCGTTCGCGCGTCTCGGCAGCCACGTAGCCGCCACCGCTGAGGGCGCGACTGGCCGTCGCTTTGGACACTCCGGCGCGCGCGGCGACGTCGGCGATCGTGCTCATCGCTCCTCCGGGATGTTGTGCGGCTCGGGCTGATCGAAGAATGTTCTTCTTGCGGAACCGTTTCCACACGCTATGCTGTGGGAGCGCTCCCACGCAATGCATCACGTCTGGACAACGGTTGATCGATTGTCCAGGCGGGGCATTGTGCCGGGGCGCCCGGGGCAAGTAGGTTGTTCTGGAATCGGTTCCTCAATGTACGCGGAATTCGCCGCTTTGGGGACCAGTGATCCACCCGAAGAGGAGAAAACACATGGCTCTGTCACAGCGATACCGCCTGCTTGCTCCCCTCGCTCTGGTCGGCGCGGCGGCAATCGCCCTGTCCGGCTGTGCGGAGGCAGCACCCGAAGGCGGAGGGGGAACCGAAGGCCAGACCGTCCGCATCTCCGGAGGCATCACCGGCAGCGAGGCCACGGACCTGAACAAGTCGTTCGACCAGTTCACCAAGGACACCGGCATCAAGGTCGAGTACACCGGAGACAAGGGCTTCGAGGGCAACATCGTCACGAAGGTGACCGGTGGTGACGCTCCCGACATCGCGGTCGTCCCGCAGCCGGGTCTGCTGAAGACCCTCGTCGAGACGGGTGAGGTCCAGGCGGCACCCGAGGGCGTCGAGAAGGCCGTCGATGAGAACTGGTCCGCGGACTGGAAGAACTACGGCACCTTCGACGACACCTTCTACGCCGCACCGATGCTGGCGAACCTGAAGGGCTACATCTGGTACCGGCCGGCCGACTTCAAGGAGTGGGGCGTCGAGGTTCCCAAGACGTGGGACGACATGATCGCCCTCACCGACACGATCCGCGAGAAGACCGGCGAGACCCCGTGGTGCGCCGGATTCGCGTCCGGTGACGCATCCGGATGGCCGGGCACGGACTGGATCGAGGACCTCGTTCTTCGTCAGTCGGGCCCAGAGGTCTACGACAAGTGGGTGTCCGGTGACGTGAAGTTCACCGACCCCGAGATCAAGGGCGCGTTCGACTCGGTCGGCTCGATCCTGCTGAACCCGGAGTACGTCAACGCCGGCTTCGGCGACGTGAAGAGCATCAACTCGACCGCGTTCGGCGACGTCGCCGCGAAGGTCGCCGATGGCACCTGCGCGCTGACGCACCAGGCATCGTTCCTGTCGGCGAACTTCCTCGATGTCAAGGATGAGAACGGCAAGACGCCCGAGGTCGCACCTGACGGCGATGTCTACGCGTTCATCATGCCCGGCATGGACGAGGGCGCGCTGCAGGTCGAGGGTGGCGGCGAGTTCGTCGCCGGCTTCAACGACAACGAGGCCACCGTCAAGGTGCTCGAGTTCATGGCATCCCCGGAGTTCGCGGATGCTCGTGTCGAGCTCGGCGGCGTGATCTCGGCCAACAAGAAGGCCGACCCGAGCCTCGCCTCGAGCGAGTTCCTTCAGGAGGCCATGGGAATCATGCAGGACGACGCGACGGTCTTCCGTTTCGACGCCTCTGACCTGATGCCTTCCACCGTCGGTTCGGGCTCGTTCTGGAAGGGAATGGTCGACTGGGTCGACGGCAAGTCCACCGATGAGGTGCTGTCGAACATCCAGGCAGGTTACGAGAACTAGCAGTCAGCGCTAGTCTGAGCGCTACCTGCTGACACATGCGGGGTCGGGCGAAAGCCCGACCCCGCATCCGCAACCCGACCCGGGCCGACTGCACTGTGGCAGCGAGCCTGGAGCTGTACTCAGAAGGGCGATCACATGTCGCAGACGACAGTTGACAATCCTGGGACCAGAGAGCAGACCGACCTGCCGGCCACAACGCACGGTGTCGATGAGAAGGGGCGCAGGACCACGCGCGTCATCGTCGTCATCGGCTTCGTGCTGGTGGCGGCGCTGTTCTTCCTGCTCATCTTCTCGGCACCGGTGGAGGACCCGGTGCGCACCACCATCGGCTTCTCGCTGAACAGCTTCTTCGTGTGGCTGGGCGGGCTGCATCCCCTGGTGCAGATCCCCATCGTGGTGGCCGTCTTCGCCGCGGTGGTCGCGGTTCTGCTCGTGCTCATCGAGTACGCGCCCCGTCCGGGGCGCGGCTACTTCATCATGCGCCTGGTGGCATGCCTGTTCATTCCGCTACTGGCCTTCATGCTGCTCAAGCCGTACCAGAACGTGCTCGTCTACGTCGTCGCCATCGCACTGCTCGTCGGCGGGCTGCTGTTCTTCGCCGACTACCGCTCGCGCCAGGGCGCCGGATACCTGTTCCAGCTGATGCTTTTCATGGCGCCCGCATCGATCATGCTGCTGATGGGGCTGATCTACCCCGCCATCGCCACCTTCGTGAAGTCGTTCTTCGACAAGACGGGCGAGGCGTTCGTCGGCCTGGAGAACTACGTCTGGGTCTTCACGAACCCGGTCGGCACGGCGTCGGTCGTCAACACGCTCATCTGGGCTCTTTTCGCACCCACCATCTCGGTCGGCATCGGCCTCGCGTACGCCGTGTTCATCGACCGCGCGCGGGGTGAGAAGGTGCTGAAGGTGCTCGTGTTCATGCCCGTCGCGATCTCGTTCGTCGGCGCCGGCATCATCTGGAAGTTCATGTACGACTACCGGCAGGGCGACCAGATCGGTCTGCTGAACGCGATCGTCACGTTCTTCGGAGGCGACCCGGTCAACTGGCTCGCCGTGCAGCCGCTGGTGAACACCTTCATGCTGCTGATCGTGTTCATCTGGACCCAGACCGGATTCGCGATGGTCATCCTGTCCGCTGCCATCAAGGGCGTCCCCATCGAGCAGATGGAGGCCGCCGAGCTCGACGGCACGAACGCGTGGCAGCGGTTCCGGAACGTCACGGTTCCCGGCATCCGATCCTCGCTCATCGTCGTCCTCACGACGATCACCATCGCTTCGCTCAAGGTCTACGACATCGTCGCGGTGATGACCGGCGGGCGCGATGAGACCACCGTGCTCGGCTTCGAGATGGTCAATCAGCAGCAGCGCTTCCAGAGCTACGGGCACTCGTCGGCGCTCGCCGTGGTGCTGTTCATCTTCGTGCTGCCGCTGATCATCTACAACGCGCAATCGCTGCGCAAGCAGAGGGAGATCCGCTGATGAGCGCCACCCAAGCCCTGGTCAACGACAACCGCACCAAGCGGCAGGTCGCGCGCGACACTCGACGCAATGAGGCGATCGCGCACAAGAAGCTCACCTCGAAGGGGGCGACGATCGCTGCGGTGATCATCGCGGTGTTCTGGACGATTCCGACCTTCGGTCTGTTCGTCACCTCGTTCCGCCCCGGCGCCGACACGCAGACCACAGGCTGGTGGACGGCGTTCGCGAACCCCGAGTTCACGCTCGAGAACTACGTCGAGGCGCTCACCTCGGGTGGCACCTCGACCACGCTGGCCGCCGCGTTCGTGAACTCGCTGGCGATCACGATCCCGGCGACGATCATCCCGATCACCCTGGCCTCGCTCGCCGCGTACGCGTTCGCGTGGATCGACTTCAAGGGGCGGAACATGCTGTTCGTGTTCGTCTTCGCCCTTCAGATCGTGCCGCTGCAGATGGCGCTCGTGCCGCTGCTGAGCCTGTTCTCGAACGGGCTGACGATCAACGACGTCGCGATCTTCCCCGGCTTCGGGCTGAACAACGTGGAGTACAGCTTCGCCAGGGTGTGGATCGCGCACGCGATCTTCGCGCTGCCGCTGGCGACGTTCATGCTGCACAACTTCATCTCGGAGCTGCCTGGCGACATCATCGAGGCGGCCCGCGTGGACGGCGCCGGGCACGGCCAGGTGTTCTTCCGCATCGTGCTGCCGCTGGCGATGCCCGCCATCGCCTCTTTCGGCATCTTCCAGTTCCTCTGGGTGTGGAACGACCTGCTGGTGGCGACCATCTTCGCCTCGCCAGGAGCGCTGCCGATCACGCAGGCGCTCAACTCGCTGTCCGGTACCTGGGGCAACAAGTGGTTCCTGCAGTCGGCGGGTACGTTCATCTCGATCATCGTGCCGCTGATCGTGTTCTTCGCACTGCAGCGGTTCTTCGTGCGCGGCCTGCTGGCCGGCGCGACGAAGGGCTGACGTCAGGACCGAAACGAGGAGGTGGATGCCGGATGCCATGCGCTCCGGCATCCGCCCCTCGCATCGGCTGAGCGAGATCAGCCCAGCAGGGTCAGCAGCACGTGTGCGGGGTCGACGGCTTCGAGTTCATGCAGGATGCCGGCCGGCACCTGTATCGCGCCACCCGCGGTGAGGTCGTATTCCGAATCGCCGACGCGGAACAGGACGCGTCCCGAGATCACCTGCACCAGGATCGGCACCGGTGCGCGGTGCTCCCGCATGACGGCGCCGGCATCCATCGTGAGGGTCCGGATCTTGAAGCCGTCGCCGTCGAGGATCTTGTGCGGACGCACGCGTCCCGCATCGATCGGATACGCGGTGGCGAACTCCGCGGCGGAGGCCGCGAGCAGCACTGACGGGTCGGCGTTCATGATCTGAGGATAGCCCGGGCCGCGCGGCGCCCTTGGGGCCAGCGGGCGATCGCGACAGAATGGGGGCCATGACACGACGATCGCTGCTGATCACCGGAACGGCCCTGCTCGCTGCGGCCATCGTCCTCGGCATCCTCATCGTGACGATCCCGGCGGGAGCCACGAACGCCTTCGACGAGGGCTGGAACGCGATGATGGCGCAGATCCGCGAACCGTGGATGCTGACGATCGCCTACTTCATGAACAGGGTCGGCGGCGGGTGGATCGCGATCCTCGTCGTGCCGCTGGCAACGGTCGGCGCGCTCCTGCTGTCGCGCCGCCCGCGCGAGGCGGTCTACGCGCTCGCGGCGTTCACCGCAAGCGCCCTGCTCACGCAGCTGATCAAGCAGATCTTCGGGCGAGCCCGCCCGGACGACATGCTCGTGGCATCCGACTTCGGTTCATTCCCGTCGGGGCATACGGCCAACGCGGCGACGATCGCCGTCGTGCTCTGGCTGATCTTCCCCCGGGTGTGGATGGCGATCATTGGTGCGCTCTGGGTGGTCCTGATGGCCCTGTCGCGCACGATTCTCTCGGTGCACTGGCTCACCGACACCGTCGGCGGCGCGCTGGTGGGCGCCTCGGCGGCGCTGCTGGTTGGCGGGATGCTGCTGGGCTTCGCCTCGCTAGGCTGGTCAGACCCGCCCGCCGCATCGCTGAGGAGTGAACGTGCCGAAGATCCGCCCCTACCGTGACGCCGACCGGGACGCCCTGTACGAGATCTGTGTGAAGACGGCGGATGCTGGAGCAGACGCGACCGGCATCTTCACCGACGACCGACTGTGGGGCGACATCTGGGCCGTGCCGTACGTGGTGCGCGACCCCGATCTGGCGTGGGTGGTCGAGTCGGATGACGGCCGCGCTATCGGGTACATCGTCGCCACCGACGACACGGACGCCTTCGAGCAGTGGTTCCGCGAGAAGTGGTGGCCGACCAAGGTGAGCGAGTACCCGGTGTCGGGTGCTGCGGAGCCCACCAGGCAGGACACCACGATCGGCTATGCCAGTCGCCGCGCGCCCGGCACCGAGAAGCACGCAGCCGAGTACCCGGCGCACCTGCACATCGACCTGCTGCCCGAGACCCAGGGGCTCGGGCTGGGGCGCCAGCTGATCGCGACGCTGTTCGCCGAGCTGCGCGCTCGTGGAGTGGCTGGTCTGCACCTCGGCATGAACCCGAGCAACACCGGGGCCGGCGCGTTCTACGAGCGCATCGGCATGCATCGCCTGGAGTCCGGACCGGACTCGACGATGTACGGCATGAAGTTCGACTGAACGACTGAAGGCCCTCACGCTGTGAGGGCCTTCAGACATTTGGCGGTGACGGAGGGATTCGAACCCTCGGTTGCTTGCACAACACACGCTTTCCAAGCGTGCTCCTTCGGCCGCTCGGACACGTCACCAGGAAACAACCTGTCCATCCTATCCGATGCCGGACGCCCAGACTGACGCTCGGGGTGCCACGTAGAATCTGCAGGTGCCCACCCCGAAGATCGTCTTGTTCTACGCGTTCGCGCCGCTGGCCGACCCCCACGCGATCCGGCTGTGGCAGCGAGACCTCGGCGAAGCGCTGAAGCTGCGCGGGCGCATCCTCATCTCGGAGCACGGCATCAACGGCACGCTCGGCGGTGACCTGCCTGCCGTGAAGAAATGGCTGCGCCGGTTCCGCGACTACCCGGCGTTCAAGAACGCCGACATCAAGTGGAGCGAGGGCACCGGCGTCGACGCCGACGGCTACAGCACCGACTTCCCCAAACTCAGCGTGAAGGTGCGCGACGAGATCGTGTCGTTCGGCGCTCCCGGTGAGCTCGAGGTCGACGAGCACGGCGTCATCGGCGGCGGAGCGAAGCTCAGCCCTGAGCAGCTGCACGAGCTGATGGCGCAGCGCGGCGACGAGGTCGTCTTCTTCGACGGCCGCAATGCGCTCGAAGCGGAGATCGGCCGGTTCAAGAACGCGATCGTTCCAGACACCGACACCACGCGCGACTTCGTCGGGCTGCTCGACGACGGCACCTTCGACCACCTCAAGGGCAAGCCCGTCGTGACCTACTGCACCGGCGGCATCCGCTGCGAGGTGCTGTCGAGCCTGATGGTCTCGCGCGGCTTCGGAGAGGTCTACCAGCTCGATGGCGGCATCGCCCGCTACGGCGAGCAGTACGGCGACGACGGGCTGTGGGAGGGATCGCTGTACGTCTTCGACAAGCGCGGCTCGATGGACTTCTCGGATCACGCCGCCGTCATCGGCGAGTGCGCCGGGTGCGGGGCCGCCACCAAGCGCACCGCGAACTGCCCCGATGCCTCATGCCGTCGACAGTTCGTGGTGTGCGAGACGTGCGACACCATCCCGTGCGAAGAGCACGCGGCGCCTGAGGCTACCGCCTCCTGAACTTCAGCCCCTGCAGCAGAGATGCCGGCAGCATCCGAGCCTTCGCTCGCTGTCGCCCGCTGACGCTGCTCTGCAGCTGCGTCAGCACGGTGTGCAGCGGGGCGGCCAGGTCGCCGGCCAGGGTCTTCGTCCTCGCGTAGCTGCGCTGCTCGACAGCATCCACGAGCACTCCCATGGCGGCAGGGTCTGCGCCGCGTGCGCTGATCAGCGCATCGGCGCGCGTACGCGCGGTGTCTGCGTCGTGCATCGGCAGTCCGAGGTCGAGCATGGTGTCGGCGAGCTCCTGCCACGCCGCCATGGCGTCACCGCCGCGGGCGCGACTCGTGCGCAGCATCCGACGCGTCAACCGCACCAGCCCCGGAAGAAGCACGATCAGCAGCACGGCAAGCGAGGTCAGCAGGATCGGGGTGGGATCGAGGGTCTGCAGCTCGGATCCGCCGATCGACTGCTCGTCGGCTCTGTCCGGTCCACCGGTGGGAGCATCTGACGGAGTCGCCCCTGGTGAGACGGTCGGAGTGGGGGCGTCGGGGCCCTCGCCGCTGCCGCCGCCGTCAGCCTCGGACGCGAAATCGGTCGGCACGCCGAGAGTCGCGGTCGGCTCGAACGGCACCCAGCCGAGCCCGGCGAAGTACACCTCGGGCCAGGAGTGCAGCTGATCGCTGCTGACCGAATAGATGATGTCATCGTCGCGCTTCTGGTCTGTCGCGGTGCCAGGAAGGTAGCCGATGACGATCCGCACCGGCATGCCGAGCGACTGCGCCATCAGCGCGAAGGCTCCGGCGAAGTGCACGCAGTATCCGGTGCGCTTCTCGAGGAAGGTCGCCACCGCGTCCGCTCCCGTGCCGTCGAAGCCCTCCTCGACCGGTGCGTCGAGCGAATAGCTGAACTCGCTGCGGAACCAGTCCTGCATCGCGATGAGCTTGTCGTAGTCGGTGTCAGCACCGGCCGTGACCTCGCGCGCGGTCTCGGCGATGATCGGCGGCAGACCCTCAGCGGGGGCAGCGGTGTCGCCCGATGCCGACGCGCGCCGGATCTGCTCGAGAGTGGGGTCGGCCGTCGCGGTGCGCACGGTGTAGTCGGCGCCTGCGGCATCCTCGGTGCGGCTGACGACAGTGCGGTTGAACGGCATCGACTGCCAGCCGCCATCCACGCCGGTGAGCTTCTCGGCGGCGTACGGCACCGGCAGGCGATCACTGGAGACGTTCAGCACCCGGATCGACACGCGGCGCTCGACGCTGTCGACCGATTCGGCCCATTCCCGCTCGCCGAAGCCCTGATCCAGCGGCTGCAGGTCGGCGCGATCGGGCCGCCAGACCTCACCGTCGAAGCGGGACAGCGTCGCAAGACGCAGGTACGGCGGCGTCGACCCAGAGGTGACGAGCGTCAGTGCCTGCACGCTCTCCGGGCGGCGCAGATCATCACCCAGCCGCAGGTCGGCGCGAACCGTGAGCATCGGGCCGGTGCCTGGAAGGGGCGATCCGAGCGGCAGAGCCGGCGTCGCAACAATCGTCAGCGCGATCACCGTGACTCCGGCGGCGCTGGCGATGAGGTACGACGACTGCCGAGGGGAGCGTCGGTCGTGGCGGGCGCCGAAGCGCAGGATCAGCAGGATCATGACAGCCTGCAGCAGGAACCAGACGATGTTGATCGCCCCGAACGACACCAGCATGGGCAGCACGCCCACCAGCGACGTGAACAGCACGGTGAGCACGATCAGTCGGTGCGAGACGAGCTGGTCGACGAGGATCGCCACGACCGCGAACAGCAGCCCCAGCGCGACCGCGAGGGGGATGGAAGCGGCGATCGGCGCGACCCCGCCTGCGATCTCGTCGATCGCCTGCTGAAGCCGCAGGCCGATCAGGCGCACCGAGGTGGTGGTGGGGAAGATGCCGAACAGGGCGGTCTCGCTGACCAGCATGGCTGTGCACGCGATCGTGGTGGCGGCGAGCTGCAGCAGCAGCGTGAGCAGATCTCGGATGCCATCGCGCAGCCGCCCGAACAGGACCCGCCCGATGATTCCGGACAGGGCAGCGACGATGATGACGGCGACCACGACGAACGTCCACATGCCTGGTGCGATCACACTGGTGTACGGCCACATCGCCACCAGGGTCGCAGCGGCGCCGAGGATGCTCGGGCCGACCGGTCCCGGGCGGCGGCTGGCGGTGGCAGCTGAGGTGACATCCGCGCGTGCGCCCGGCGCCGCTGCCGGCTTCGCCACCGAATCAAACATCTCGCACCTCACCCGACTTGCGCATCAGGCACCTGGCACCTTCGCCTGAGGCAGGGCATCCGTCCACGCGGCAACCAGATCTCCGGCGGGGTCGAGTGCCGCGGTGTTCCAGCCGTGTGCGGCAGCGGCCTCGAGCGCTCCGTCCTCGGCGCCGGCGGCGAACAGCATCGGAGCGGCCGCGCCCGCTGTGCTCAGCCGCGTGGCATCCGCCTCGTCCATCCGGCCGGTGATGACCACCAGCGGGCCAGGAGGGTTGCTGCCGACCACCGCGCGGATGTCGCGCGGTTCGCCGCGCGGCGTGACGGTGGCGAGGGCGACCATCAGGCCGTCCCTGTCGTCTTCGTGTCCCCGGAGCGCGCCGAGCAGGCCGCCCGCGCTGTCGACGACGTCGACGCTGTAGCCGTCCTGCACGAACCTCAGCGCGGCAGACGCGCACAGTGTGACAGCTGCCTCGAAGGCGGCATCGGGGGCTTCTCCGGGGCGGTCCCAGCGCGCGGCGGAGCGGTCGAGCACGACGACGGCGTCAGGGCTGGACTCCTCCTCTTCCTGGCGCACCATCAGATCTCCGCGGTGTGCCGTCGCCCTCCAGTGGATGCGACGTCGCGAGTCGCCAGAGGTGTATGGACGGGGGATCAGGTTGTCGGTGCCCTGACCGAGCCGGCTGGAGCGGGTCTGCGCCGCACCGCCTGCGGCACCCACCTTCGACGGCAGCGGAGGCAGAGTCAGCACCTGCGGCACCACCGTGATGGTGCGGGTGTCACCGAACTCCTGCTCGCGCTGGGCGAGGCCGAACGGGTCGACGGTGCGCAGCACGAGCGGACCCAGGGTCGAGATGCCGCGTCGCACGCCCTCGAGGTCGTAGCGCAGCAGCGCGGACTCGGCGGGATAGTCGCCGCTGGCGTCTCCGCGCACCGCATCGGGCAGGGTGTCGCGCCAGGTGCCGTACGGGATGCCGGGGGCGTAGAGGTCGAAACGCATGCTCACCCGTGACGTCTCGCCGACGGCGAGCAGGTCGGTGGAGATCACGCGCGACACGTCACCGCGTCGCCGCGGCAGGTAGGCGACCAGCATCGACACCAGTGGCAGCAGGATCAGCAGCACGCCGAGGTAGAGCAGCGGGCGCGCGCCGACGACGTTGGCGGCGACGGCGAGCAGGATGCCCACGAGCAGACATCCCCATCCCCGTGCGGTCAGTCGCCTGCGTCTCATGATCGGCTGCTCTTGATGATGGGCGTTCGGGTCACACGCGGGCGCCGGCGAACGGCACCGGAACGCGGGCGATGATCTGGTTGAGGGCAGCTTCCACGGGCTGTGCACCGGCGCGGTGCACGCCGCGGGCCGCGAGCATGCGGTGCGCGAACACCGGGATCACGAGCCCGGCGAGGTCGTCCGGCACGATGAAGTCGCGCCCGTCGAGGGAGGCGGCCACCTTCGCTGCGCGGACGAGCTGAAGAGTGGCCCTCGGGCTGGCACCGAGGTGCAGGCTCGGATCCATGCGGGTGGCCTGTGCGAGGCCGACGGCGTACTCCTCGAGCGACTCGGCGACGTGCACTCGGCGCGCCCAGGCGATCAGCTGCCGCACGGTGGCAGCATCGGTCACCGGGGTGATCGTGGAGAGCGGGTTCGACATCTCGCGCTGACGCAGCATGAGGGTCTCGGCAGCGGCGTCCGGGTACCCCATCGAGATGCGCATCATGAACCGGTCGCGCTGCGCCTCGGGCAGGGGATAGGTGCCCTCCATCTCGAGCGGGTTCTGCGTCGCGACGACCAGGAACGGCTCCGGCAGGCGGTGCGTGGCGCCGTCGACCGTGACCTGCTGCTCCTCCATCGCCTCCAGCAGCGAGGACTGGGTCTTCGGCGAGGCGCGGTTGATCTCATCGGCGATGACGATGTGCGCGAAGACGGCCCCGCGCTTGAACTCGAACTCGCGGGCCACCGGGTCGTACACGGCGACACCAGTGACATCGCCTGGCAGCAGATCGGGGGTGAACTGGATGCGCCGCACCGTGGCATCCACACTCGCCGCCAGCGCGCGGGCCAGCATCGTCTTGCCGACGCCTGGCACGTCCTCGATGAGCAGGTGCCCCTCGGCGAGCAGGCAGATCAGGGCGCTGCGCACGGCCTCGGGCTTGCCGTCGATCACGGACGACACCGACGAGATGATGCGTGCGGTGTGCTCGGCGAACTGCTCAGCGGTGATCGACGGGACGTTCTCGTGCATGCGGTGCCTCTCGTGCGCGACGGTGCGTGAGTCGATCGTAACCCTGTATCGGATGCTGGTGACCGCCGCGAGCCGTGCGCTCGCTCGGAGTTCCGCGCACCCTCGGACGAATGAGGCATCGGGCATCCGAGAATATGCCGATCTCCGACGTTGCGCCGGCACAGCGAACCGCTGCTCAGCCCCACAGGGTCGCGCGCGGAGCGCCGGCATCGAGCTGGCCGGGCTGGGCCCTGGCGAGGCGCAGCAGCTGCAGACCCTCTTCACCCTGCAGCTCGATCAGGGCGCCGCGCCCGACGTGCTCGTTCCACTGCGCGGCGAAGTGCTCGGCATCCGCACGCCGTCGCGCGATCAACTGCGGCACCGGCAGCAGCAGGGGAGTGCGCTTCGTGCGCCGAATCCGTCGGCCAGGCGGCACGGAAGGAGCCGCATCGATGGCGAGCAGAAAGCGCGGGGTGCGTGCCGCGCCGAACAGCTCCTCGACGGCATCCGCGATCAGACGACAGTCGTGTGACGGACCCCGCACCGTGACCCGGAAGCCCGACTTCCCCTCATCGGCTGTCTGCTGCACCTGGATCGCCTCGTCGGGCAGGGCGCGGATGCGACCGGCATCCTGCAGTGCGCGGCTGACGGCGCGGGCGGCGGCGCGGTATCCGGATGCCGGATCGCGGCGCCGCCGCAGGGCGCGGGACATGCCGCCACCCCACCGGATCAGCGTGGTGGCGGCCCCCGCGGCCAGAGCCGCGGCGGTCGTGACGCCCAGCGGGACGCCGAGTTCGAGCGCGGCGCCGACGGCGGACGCCGCCACGCCGACGCCGAGTGACACGGTCGTGAACGTGACCGCGGCGGGGGCGGCGACCCGTCGCCTCCCGGTGAGCACTGCGCTGCGGGCCGCAGCGCGCACCGACACGGTCTCGCGCTCCTGGGCGACGTAGGGCGCGCCGATGCGCCAGGCGGCGCGAGTGTCGGCGCGGTCGCGGAACTGCTGCAGCGCGGCCGCGTTGAGCATGTCGATGGCAGCTCCCTCAGCCTTGGCGAGCACACCGTCGAGGCGCTCCAGAGCCGCGCGGTCGAGAGCCGCCCCCAGGCCCGTGATCACACTCGTGCCGTCATCGGCGCTGAGCCCCCAGAGGTGACTGTGACGGCGGCGCAGGCGCGCGACCTCGGTGGTGTCGTCGAGGTCGACGGACGGCGGTATCAGGCAGGCCACCGACCAGTTGTGCGCGACCTTCTGCTCCCACGCGGGATCGAGCCGCAGAGTGCGTCCGCGCAACTGCTGAGAACCGGCGCTGGTCGCGACCGTGGTCAGATCGATCAGTGTGTTCACCGCGGGGCAGTCCCACCCCTCGCCGAGCAGACCGCGGGTGCCGACCAGCAGTCGCACCCGACCGTCAGCTATCAGGTGCGATACCGCCCCGACCAGACGCCCGCCGCCGATGCCGGCTGCGCGCAGCTCGCGGGTGGGGCCCACGCCGTCAGCGATCTCGAACGGTGCGCCCAGATGCCCTTCCAGAGCATGGGCGATCGCCGTGGCATCCGCCGCAGTGGTGCGCAGATGCGCACCGGTGAGCAGCACCGGCGACAGCGCCGCGGTGACCGGATCGTGAGCCAGCAGATCGAATACCCGCAGCGCGCCGGGTGCGGCCGAGCCGCGCAGACCCCGGTGGTTTCCCGATTCGACGGCATCGGTGACCACGACGGCTCGGACGTGCTCGGCGTCGGCGCCGCGCAGCTCGCGATGCAGGATGTCGACGGCGGCGTGATCCTTCGCGATCGACGTCGCCAGGGTCACCTCGATCGGATTGCGACCGCGACGGATGCCGCGGTCGGTCAGATGCAGGCCGAAATCAGCCAGCGCATGCTTCACGTACCGCCACTGCTCGTGCGCGGCCGGGTCGGGCAGCAGCCGGGTGAGCGAGAACCGGGCGAGCACTGTGAGCAGGTCATCGGTGGTGACGCGCCCGAACGTCTGCGGGTTCAGCAGAGCGCTGAGCGGATGCTGCGGAGCGACCGCACGCAGCACCACGCCGCACGCCCGAGCGAGGGCGAAATCGGCGCTCAGAGCTCTGTCGATCCCGAGCCGGTGCGCCTCGTCAGCATCCTCTGCGACGCCAGGATCGTCGTCCTCTGCGGGGCGAGGATCGTCGTCAGCGGGTTGCAGCTGGTCGCGCAGGTATCGCAGCCCATCGGGCGAGGCCAGCACCTGCAGCATCATGTCGTGCAGCTGGTCCTCGTGGCGGCGGATGAACTGCGCCTCCTGCAGCACCGGTTCGGTGAACCAGATGAGATCGCGGTACGGCGCGAGGTGTCCTTCTTTCACCACGGCGGGGGTGGGTACCTCATAGTCGACATCGCCGAGCAGTTGCGAGTAGTTCTCGAACTCGTCGCCGTCGTCGGGAGAGGGGAGGGTCGCGGTGAGGCCGATCAGCAGCGCGCGTCCGCCATGTTCGCGGATGCGCGCGGCGAGGTACGAGACCACGATCGCCCAGTGGTCGAGCAGGTGGTGGCATTCGTCGAGCACGATGGTGTCGACGCCGGATGCCACGAGACGATCGATCAGCGCCACGGCGTTCGGGTGCAGCACCCTGGCCAGCGCGTCCGGTCGCTCCTGCACGAAGCGGCGGCGGTAGGCCCTGCCGCGACGGAGGAT
Organism: Microbacterium sp. H1-D42; assembly: GCF_022637555.1. Classification (NCBI taxonomy): domain Bacteria; kingdom Bacillati; phylum Actinomycetota; class Actinomycetes; order Micrococcales; family Microbacteriaceae; genus Microbacterium; species Microbacterium sp. H1-D42. The sequence continues at coordinate 922,147 of NZ_CP093342.1, forward strand.
GCCCTTGGCGAACTGCTTCGGATTGTCGACCGCCAGCTGCGCCAGCCAGGTGGCGGCCTCGGCCTCGCTGCGACCGGCCGCCGTCAGTTCGTCGACCCACTGGCCCCGGGCGAGCTCGTCGAAGGGAGAGCCATCGCCGGTGACGCTCAGCAGCTGATAGGTCAGCACAGTGAGATCGGCGAGATCGGTGGGATCATCCGACACGTCGGCGTCGGATGAGGCGAGGCGCCTGGCCGTCTGCACCCACTGCTGCCGGATGGTCGTCGTGGGTGCGAGCACCAGTGTCCGTCGCCCCTCGCGGGCCGCCAGCAGCAGACCGAGCAGCGTCTTGCCAGAGCCGGGTGGGGCGACGATGTGCATCGATCGGACATCCGATCCGGCCGGGATCTGCGCGAGCACCTCCTGCTGGTACCGGCGCAGGTCGCCGTCGAAGCGCCAACCGGTGAACGGGCGCGTGGCGAGCGGGTGCGTGTTGAGCAGGCGGGTGGCAGCCGGTCGGTCGGCGGGTGAGGACATCGTGTTCGAGAGTAGCCGTCGGAGGCTGTCCGTCGCCGCCGGCAGGTCCCGGCGCAGGCCGCCGGAAAGAAGCACCCGCGGGGTCAGGTAGACTGATCGACGGCTCTCCGCGTGACGACACCCAGGCCAATTCCCCCAGGACGGAAACGTAGCAAGGGTAACCGGGCTCTGTCGGGTGCGCGGAGGGTCTTTTCTTTTCGGCATCCTCCCCGAAACTCCTGACAGGATCGTGGATGTGACTGCACCCACTGCACCAGCGCGCACCTCGTCGTTCGCGCGCTTCCTCTCGCCGGTCGGGCTGCTCGCGCTGATGTGGGCGATCCAGCTGGCTGACGCCGTGCTGCCTGGTTCCTTCACCGGCTGGGGTCTGCGCTCGTGGGACCTCGGCAGTCTGCAGGGCATCGTCCTCGGACCGCTGCTGCACGCCGACTGGGCGCACCTGATCGCCAACTCCGTGCCGTTCCTCGTGCTCGGGTGTCTGGTCGCCGTCGAAGGCGCGAAGCGCTTCTGGACGGTCACGGCGGTCGTGGCGCTCGTCGGCGGCGTCGGCACATGGTTCGTGAACGCGCCGGGCACGCTGACCGTCGGGTCGTCGGTGCTGGTGTTCGGCTACTTCGGATACGTCGTCATGCGCGTCTTCGCGCCGGGGCGCCTCGCACACCGCGTCGCCTACGCCGCGATCGCCGTGATCGTGGTGGTGCTCTACGGCACGTCGATGTTCACCGGCATCTTCGGCGCCGGCACCGGCGTCTCGTGGCAGGCGCACCTGTTCGGCGCGATCGGCGGCGGACTGATGGCCTTCCGGCCCGCGAGGGCGGTCGGCACGCGTGAGTGAGCGGCGCACGCGCGCCGCGCAGATGCGCCGTCGCGCGGCGCGACGACGACAGAGACGTCGGATGCTGAGGATCGCCGCGATCACGGCATCCACCGCCGTAGTCGTGTCCGGCCTTCTCCTCGTCATCGGCCTCGCGACCGCGCCGCGGACCGACAGCTACTGCGTCGCCGAGCCGCAGACGTTCCCGGCATCCGGCGTCAGCGGATGGGAGGGGGAGCAGCTCGAGAACGCCGCCGTCATCATCCGCACCGCCGAGCAGCAGGGCTTCGCCCGCGACGGACAGATCATCGGCGTCATGGCCGCTATGGGCGAGAGCTCACTGCGCAACATCGACTACGGCGACTGGGAGACCTCCGGCATCACCAATCCTGACGGCACGCGCACCTCGAGCATCGGGCTGTTCCAGCAGCAGGCCTGGTGGGGGACTGCCGAGGAGCGGATGGACCCTGCGACCTCCGCGGGGAAGTTCTTTGCCCGTCTCGCACGCATCCACGGATGGCAGCAACTGGAGCCATCACACGCCATCAATCGGGTGCAGGTCAACGCCGACCGCGAGCACTACGCCCGCTTCGCGGACGATGCCGCGCTGGTCGTCGACGCGCTGTCGGGGGAGTGCAGGACGCCCACGCCCTGACCTGCCTTTTCCCCGACGCCTCACCCCGCTGATCGGATGCCCGATCACTAGGCTGTAGGCGTGGCTCGCAGCATCTACATCACCTCCGCCGAAGGGCACACCGGAAAGTCGACGATCGCGCTGGGCGTGCTCGACGCCCTGATGCGCGTGTCCGACCGGGTGGGGGTCTTCCGGCCCGTCGCTCGATCGACCGAGGAGCGTGATTTCGTGCTCGAACTGCTGCTCGCCCACGATGGCGTGCACCTCGACTACGACGACTGCATCGGCGTGAGCTACGACGACGTCCGCGCAGACCCCGACGCCGCGCTCGGCACCATCGTCGCGCGGTTCAAGGCCGTCGAGGCGCAGTGCGACGCCGTCGTCGTGCTCGGCAGCGACTACACCGATGTCGCGAGCCCCGCCGAACTCGGCTACAACGCGCGGATCGCCGCGAACCTCGGCGTTCCGGTGCTGTTGGTGCTCTCTGGGCGCGACCGACAGAATCAGGCAGAGCAGCTGGGCACCACCACTCCGCGCACGCCGGCGCAGATCGAGCAGATGGCGGCGCTCGCCCGCGTCGAGATCACCGCCGAGCGCGCCGAGCTGTTCGCCATCATCGTCAACCGCGCCGAGCCCGATGCCCTGGTCGACATCATCGAGCGAGTGGACGATCGGCGGACGCCGGTGTGGGCGATCCCCGAGGACCGCGCTCTGGTCGCACCGTCGATGCGCGGCATCCTCCGCGCCGTCGACGGCACGCTGCTGCGCGGCGGTGAGGAGCTGCTCGGTCGCGAGGCGTACAACATCGTCATCGCCGGAATGTCGATGGTCAACGTGCTGCCCCGGCTCACCGAGAACGCCGTCGTCGTCATCGCCGCCGACCGCACCGAGACGCTGCTGGCGACCGTGCTCGCGGCGGCCTCAGGCACGTTCCCCGCTCTCGCCGGCATCGTGCTGAACGGGCCGTTCCCGCTGCCGGATCCGGTGCTGCAGCTGATCGACGGCTTCGAGCTGAACGTGCCGATCATCGCCACCGACCTCGGCACCTACGACACCGCCGTGCGCATCATGAGCACCCGCGGCCGGATGTCGGCAGAGAACACGCAGCGCTACCAGAGTGCGATGGCACTGTTCCAGACGCACGTCGACATCTCTGAACTCACCATCGAGATGGGCCTGGCTCAGTCGACCGTCGTCACGCCGCTGATGTTCGAATACGGACTCATCGAACGGGCGCGCAGTCAGCGCAAGCGCATCGTGCTTCCCGAAGGCGGTGATGACCGCATCCTGCGCGCGGCCGCCATCCTGCTCGCCCGCGGGGTGGCCGACCTGACGATCCTCGGGGACGAGGCCGAGATCCGCGCCCGCGCGGCCTCGTTCGGTCTCGAGCTCGCCGAGGCGCAGGTGCTCAGCCCCACCGACCCCGAGCACGTCGAGCGCTTCGCCGCCGAGTACGCGCGACTGCGCGCGCACAAGGGCATCACCCTGCAGCAGGCCGCCGACACCGTCACCGACGTGTCGTACTTCGGCACCATGATGGTGCACCTGGGGCTGGCCGACGGCATGGTCTCCGGCGCTGCGCACACCACCGCGCACACCATCCGCCCGTCGTTCGAGATCATCAAGACCAAGCCAGGGGTGGAGGTCGTCTCGAGCGTGTTCCTGATGGCGCTCGCCGACCGGGTGCTCGTGTACGGCGACTGCGCCGTGATCCCCGACCCCACCAGCATCCAACTCGCCGACATCGCCATCTCATCCGCGGCCACCGCGCAGCAGTTCGGCATCGACCCTCGGGTCGCGATGCTGTCGTACTCCACCGGCGAGTCCGGCTCCGGGGCGGACGTCGACAAGGTGCGCGAGGCCACCGCGCTGGTGCGCCAGCGCGATCCGCAGCTGCCCGTCGAAGGGCCGATCCAGTACGACGCGGCGGCCGATGCCGCCGTCGCCAAGGCGAAGCTGCCCGACTCGGCCGTCGCAGGCCGGGCGACGGTGTTCATCTTCCCCGACCTGAACACCGGCAACAACACGTACAAGGCCGTGCAGCGCTCGGCCGGCGCCGTCGCCATCGGCCCGGTTCTGCAGGGACTGAACAAGCCGATCAACGACCTGAGTCGCGGTGCGCTCGTGGAAGACATCGTCAACACCGTGGCGATCACCGCCATTCAGGCGCAGGGCGCCCAGGCACAGACCATCCAGGCGCAGGGAGTCACGGCATGAGTCACGTGCTCGTCATCAACAGCGGTTCGTCGTCGTTGAAGTACAGCCTGCTCGACATGAACCGCGAGGTGGAACTCGCCAGCGGGCTCATCGAGCGCATCGGCCAGACGATGAGCGTCGTCGGACACAAGGTGCACACGGTCGCTGCGCCCGGTGAGCCGGCACCGACGATCGTCGAGGCGCGGTACGAGGATGAGCGCCCGATCGCCGACCACGATGAGGCCTTCGACGCCATGCTGGCGCAGTTCGCCCAGCACGGTCCGTCGCTGGCGGAGCATCCTCCGGTCGCAGTCGGGCACCGCGTCGTGCACGGCGGCGCGAGGTTCTTCGAACCGACGGTGATCACCCCGCTGGTCGAGATCAACATAGAAGACCTGATCGTGCTGGCGCCGCTGCACAACCCCGCCAATCTCGCCGGCATCCGGGCGGCCAAGGCGACGTTCCGCGATGTGCCGCACGTGGCCGTGTTCGACACCGCGTTCCACCAGACCCTCGAGCCCGCGGCGTACACCTATGCGCTCGACGCCGCGCTGGCACACGAGCATCGCATCCGCCGGTATGGCTTCCACGGCACCAGCCACAAGTACGTCTCCGAGGCGGCGGCCGCGTTCCTCGGGCGCGAACTCGGCGACCTGCGCCAGATCGTCCTCCACCTCGGCAACGGCGCCTCGATGACCGCTGTCGACGGCGGACGCTCGGTGGAGACCTCGATGGGGTTCACCCCGCTGGAGGGGCTGGTGATGGGCACCCGCACCGGTGACATCGATCCCGCAGCCCTGTTGCACCTGGAACGACGCGCAGGGCTCGGCGTCGACGAACTCGATGACCTGCTGAACAAGCGCAGCGGACTGCTGGGGCTTGCGGGGCGCAGCGACATGCGCGACATCCTGGTCGGCCGTGCCGCCGGCGAGCAGGCGGCGACCCTGGCATACGACGTGTACATCCACCGGCTTCGCGCCTACGTTGGCGCTTACATCGCCCAGCTCGGCGGCGCGGACGTCATCTCGTTCACCGCCGGCGTCGGCGAGAACTCCGCCGACGTGCGCGCGGACGCGCTGGCGACCCTCGGCTTCCTCGGTGTGCACATCGACCCAGACCGCAACACCGCCCGTGAGCGTGGCACGAGGCGCATCTCGACCGACGACTCGACCGTCGAAGTGCTGGTCGTTCCCACCGATGAGGAGTTGGAGATCGCCAGGCAGACCCTCAGCGTGATCTGAACCGCTCCCACCCCTCGGAACGCGCGCCGGACTTCACTACGCTTGATCGTGCACGCCCGAGTGAGGAGGTCTCGTGCCTGAAGACGTCAACATCCCCGACCTGCACCGCGCCACCGGTGTGCTGTTCGACCTCGACGGAGTCCTGACACCGACCGCCGAGGTCCACATGCGCGCCTGGCAGAAGGTGTTCGACGAGGTCTTCGCCCGCTGGGGCATCGCCGAGCCCTACACCGACGCCGACTACTACGCGTACGTCGACGGCAAGAAGCGCTACGACGGCGTGGCCAGTCTGCTGCGCAGCCGCAACGTCGAGATCCCGTGGGGCGAGGTCACCGATCCGCCCGAAGCCGAGACCGTGTGCGGCGTCGGCAACCGCAAGAACGACGCGTTCGCTGCGGCGCTGCGCAGCGAGGGCATCGCCCCGTACCCCGGCTCTCTCGCCCTGTTGGAGAGCCTGCGTGACGCGTCTGTCCCGATGGGCGTCGTGTCGAGCTCGAAGAACGCCGGTGAGGTGCTGGCCAGCGCGGGCATCCGCGACTTCTTCCGCATCGTCGTCGACGGCCTCGTCGCCGAACGCGACCACCTCGCCTCCAAGCCAGCGCCCGACATGTTCCTGGAGGGCGCTCGGATGCTGGGAGTCAATCCCGCGTCGGCTGTCGCCGTGGAGGATGCTGTCGCCGGCGTCGCGTCAGCAGCGTCCGCCGGGTATTCCATCGTCATCGGCGTCGATCGCGGCGCCGGAGCCGACATCCTGCGCGCCGCCGGCGCCACCCTCATCGTCGATGACCTTTCCCGTCTGCTGGAGATTGCATGATTGATCGCGAACGCTACCCCGTCGACCCCTGGCGGCTCGTCGAGAAGAAGTACGACGAGGACGGGGTTTCCGAGACCATCTTCACGGTCGCGAACGGATACCTCGGACTGCGCGGAAACCACATCGAGGGCCGTGCCGCGCACGAGCACGGCACGTTCATCAACGGGCTGCACGAGACCTGGCCGATCCGCCATGCCGAGCAGGCGTTCGGGTTCGCCGAGGTGGGGCAGACGATCGTCAACGCCCCCGATGCCAAGGTGATGCGCGTCTACATCGATGACGAGCCGCTGTCGTTCGACGAGACCGAGATGCACGACTACTCGCGCGTGCTCGACATGCGCACCGGTGTGCTCACGCGGGACGTGACCTGGGTGACGCCGTCCGGCAAACGGGTGCGCATGATCGACGAGCGCATGGTGAGCTTCGACGAACGGCACCTGACGGTGCTGAGCCTCGAGGTGACGGTTGAGAACGCCGACGCGCCGGTGACCATCAGCTGCCAGCTGCTGAACCGTCAGGACGGTGCCGGCATCTACGCCGGCGACCCGATGGCGGCGGAGTCGGAGCGCGCGGCCGGCCCTGGCAAGGCGAAGTTCGACCCGCGCCGGGCCGAGAAGATCACCGAGCGCGTGCTGCAGCCGGTGGAGTACTGGCAGGACGGACTGCGATCGGCGCTGTCGTACCAGGTGACCGATTCGGGCATGACCGTCGCAGTCGTCGCCGACCACGTCGTCGAGACCGAGAACGACTACAGCGCTCGGTCGCTGATCGAGCCCGACATCGCCAAGAACGTCTTCCGCGTGCAGGCGAAGGCCGGTGTGCCGATCCGGATCAGCAAGGTCGTCAGCTATCACAGCTCGCGCGGGGTGCCGGCGCGGGAACTCGTCGATCGCTGTCGCCGTTCGCTCGACCGGGTCGGCGTGGAGGGCGTGCACACGCTGTTCCAGGCTCAGAAGGAGTGGCTGGCCGAGTTCTGGGCGCGCTCCGATGTGCGCATCGCCGGCCATGACGATCTGCAGCAGGCGACCCGCTGGGGGCTGTTCCAGCTCGCACAGGCCGCTTCGCGCGCCGACGGCACCGGCGTGCCGGCGAAGGGGCTGACCGGGTCGGGGTACAGCGGGCACTACTTCTGGGACACCGAGATCTACGTGATGCCGTTCCTCACGTACACCTCGCCCCAGTGGGCGAAGAATGCGCTGCGCGCCCGGGTGCTGATGCTGCCCGCCGCACGCCGCAGGGCCGCACAGCTGAACGAGGCAGGAGCGCTGTTCCCGTGGCGCACGATCAACGGCGAAGAGGCGTCGGCGTACTACGCCGCCGGCACCGCGCAGTACCACATCAACGCCGACGTCAGCTTCGCGCTCGGCAAGTACGTGCGCGCCACGGGCGACCTCGACTTCCTGATCCGCGAGGGCGCTGACATCGCCGTCGAGACCGCGCGGCTGTGGGCGACGCTGGGCTTCTGGCGTGGCACGAACGGCGAGAGCTCGTTCCACATCCACGGCGTCACCGGGCCGGACGAGTACACCACCGTCGTCAACGACAACCTGTTCACGAACGTGATGGCGCGGTACAACCTGCGCTTCGCGGCGCGAGTCGTGCGCGAGATGGCTGAGGCCGACCCCGAGGCGTACGCGGCGCTCGTCGAGCGCACCGGGTTGGATGCCGGAGAAGCGGATGCCTGGGATCGCGCCGCCGAGGCGATCCACATCCCGTACAGCGAGAGTCTGGGCATCCACCCGCAGGACGCGTTCTTCCTGGAGCGCGAGGTGTGGGACCTGGAGGGCACGCCGGCCGAGATGCGGCCGCTGCTGCTGCACTACCACCCGCTGGTGATCTACCGCTTCCAGGTGCTCAAGCAGGCGGATGTCGTGCTGGCGCTGTTCCTGCAGGGCAACCACTTCACGGCCGAGGAGAAACTGGCCGACTTCGACTACTACGATCCGCTGACCACCGGCGACTCCACGCTGTCCGCGGTCGTGCAGTCGATCATGGCGGCCGAGGTCGGGTATCAGGATCTCGCCCGCGAGTACTTCGAGCATGCGCTGTTCGTCGACCTCGGCGACCTGCACCACAACGCCTCGGATGGCGTGCACGTGGCATCCGCCGGCGGTGTCTGGACCGCTCTCGTCAGCGGCTTCGGCGGCATGCGCGACCACGGAGGGGAGCTGAGCTTCGATCCGCGGCTGCCGTCGGACTGGCCCGAGTTGTCGTTCCCCCTGCAGTGGTGGGGATCGGATCTGCTGGTCACGGTCACGCGCGATTCGCTGCGGGTGGATGTGCGCTCCGGCGATCCGGTGGAGTTCACCGTCCGGGGGCGCGCTGCTCGCGCTGCTGTGGGGGAGCCCACGGTGGTCGCGCTCGCGGGCCAGGGTCCGGTTCGGCCGGGACGGCCGACGCTGCGCCAGATCGAGGACGCCCGCCGCGATGACGGCACCCGCCTGTCGGCGTCGGTGCCGGTGACCACCACGTCGATCCCGATCCTGGCGGAGTACGAGGACTGATCCCCACGCCCACTCCGGACAGCGCTGGCGCGCTGTCCGGAGCCTCGGGGCGCGGGGCCCCGAGCATGGGCATCCACGCGCGTGGTGTGGAGGGCATGTGGGCTGTAGGGACCGCGCAAGGAGAATGTCTGCGCCACGCCGTAGGCTGGTCTGGTGACGACAGCCCTCTACCGCCGCTACCGGCCCGAGTCCTTCGCGGAGATGATCGGGCAGTCGCAGGTGACCGATCCGCTCATGACCGCCCTGCGCGGTGACCGCGTCGGCCATGCCTACCTGTTCTCCGGTCCTCGCGGATGTGGAAAGACCACGTCAGCACGTATTCTCGCGCGCTGCCTGAACTGCGCAGAGGGACCGACCGACACCCCGTGCGGCGTCTGCCCGAGCTGCGTCGAGCTGTCGCGAGCCGGCGGCGGATCGCTGGACGTCGTCGAGATCGACGCAGCCAGCCACAACGGCGTCGACGACGCCCGTGACCTGCGCGAGCGGGCGACGTACGCGCCGATCCGCGACCGGTTCAAGATCTTCATCCTCGATGAGGCGCACATGGTCACCCCGCAGGGCTTCAACGCCCTGCTGAAGCTCGTGGAAGAACCGCCGGCGCACGTGAAGTTCATCTTCGCGACCACCGAGCCCGAGAAGGTGCTCGGCACGATCCGCTCGCGAACGCATCACTATCCGTTCCGCCTGGTGCCGCCGGCGGCGATGCTCGAATACGTCGAGAAGCTCTGCACCGAAGAGGGTGTGCAGGTCGCAGAGGGTGTGCTGCCACTCGTGGTGCGCGCCGGCGGAGGCTCGCCCCGCGACACCCTGTCGCTGCTGGACCAGCTGATCGCCGGCTCAGACGAGGGCAACGTGACCTACGAGCGCGCGGTCGCACTGCTCGGCTACACGCACGCCGCCCTGCTGGACGACATCGTCGACGCACTCGCCGCTGGCGACGCCGCAGCGGCTTTCCCCGCCGTCGACCGCGTGGTGCAGACCGGCCAGGATCCCCGCCGCTTCGTCGACGACCTGCTCGAACGCCTGCGCGACCTGATCGTGATCGACGCCGTCGGCGACGGCGCGTCGGCCGTGCTCCGCGGCATTCCCGCGGACGAGATGCAGCGTATGCAGACGCAGGCGCGCGCCTTCGGCTCCGCGCGCCTCTCCCGCACGGCAGACCTCGTCAGCCAGGCGCTCGATGACATGAGCGGTGCGACCTCGCCCCGTCTGCACCTCGAGCTGATGGTCGCGCGCGTGCTTGCGGGTGCGCCGTCGGATGCTGGCGCGCCGCACGATTCGGTCGGCATGGGGCAGCGGGCGGTGGCACCAGTGGCCTCCGCTCCGACGACCCCGGCTGCTTCTTCCGCTGCGGCTCCGGTCACGGCTCCCGTGTCTTCCGCGGCTCCGCCGGCTGCCCCTTCGCCTGCCCCTGCCGCCCAGGTTGCTTCGGCTGACACGGACGCGTCGCCCACGTCGGCGGGCGGTTCGAGTGCTGCCTCGGCTGGTGGCGAAGCCGGCAGTGGCACCGAGCCGGTCGACTCGGACGCGACAGCATCTGACTCTTCCGGCTCCGCTGCTGCACCGGCTGCACCTGCCGCGCCGGTGACGAAGGCGAGCGATCCTGTCGTGCCCGCCGCTCCCGAGAGTGCGCCGGCACCATCGGGTCCGGTCACGTTCGAACGGGTCACGGCAGCGTGGTCTGCCGTGCTGAAGCGACTCGAAGGCATGAGTCGCACGTCCTGGCTGATGGTCACTGGCATCCAGCCGCTCGCTTTCGACGGCGACACCGAGGTGCTCACGCTCGGCTTCTCCAGTCCGAGCGATGTCTCGCGGTTCAAGGGCACGACCCCGGGCAGCGGCCCGTCCGACCACCTGCGGGCGGCGCTCGAGCAGGAGCTCGGCGTCACCGTGAAGTACCTGCCAGCGCCCCTGCCGCCGAGCGGCGGAACCGGCGGCTCGTCAGCGCCCACAGGTTCAGCGCCCACGGGCTCAGCCCCAAGCGGTTCGGCGGCAAGCCGCTCGGACGCAGTACCCTCGGCCGCTGCCTCTTCGGCTGCGGGCGCGTCTGGCAAGACCGCGCCCCGTCCGGCCGCGGGCGGCGATGACGCGCCGGCTGCGGGTTGGGCCAATCCGATGAGCGACCCTGAGCCGATGAGTGACCCTGGGCCGATCGGGGGAGCGCAGCAGCGGCAGTCGCGGACCGGATCAGCAGCGGCGCCGGCCGCATCCGACGCATCGCGTGGTACCTCGCGTCCCGCATCCGCCACAGTCACGGAGTGGGCTGTCGCGCCGATCCCCACTGCCGCACCTATTCCCACTGGCGCGCCGGACGCCGCGCCGCAGCCGCAGTTCCCCGTGGACGAGGAGCCGGCAGAGGTCGAGGCTGCCGCCTCCGCACCGGTGCCGCCGGTCGACGGCGCAGTCGACTCTGTCGCCACTCCACCGCTGCCGGACGACGAGCAGCCGCCATACGACGACTACCCGCCGTTCGACGATGAGCCGCCATACGATCCGATGTACGACGGGCCGCCGGCCGGCGAAGCGCGCCGGCCGCAGGCGTCCACCGTCGGTTCGGTCGCGCCGTCGGCGCCGGCGCCATCGGCCTCGGCATCGTCCGCACCAGCGACTTCGGCTCCGTCTGTCGCTCACAACACGGCACCGGCATCCGTGCCCGCACGCCCCACCGCGGGCGCTGCCGCCGCACGCCGTCGTGGACCCGACGGCGTCGAACGCCGTGGCGAGGCCGTGATCCGCCAGGTGCTCGGGGCGAAGTTCCTTCGCGAAGAGCCCTACGAGCCCCCGACGAAGTTCAGCTGATGTACGACGGCATCGTCCAAGAGCTGATCGACGAGTTCGGCCGGCTCCCCGGCATCGGACCGAAGTCCGCCCAGCGCATTACCTTCCACATTCTGCAGACGCCGTCGTTCGACGTGTCGCGGCTGGCCGAGCTGCTCACCGAGGTGCGTGCGCGGGTGCGATTCTGCGAGATCTGCGGCAACGTGTCCGAGCAGGACCGCTGCGCGATCTGTCGCGATCCGCGCCGCAACCCCGAGCTCATCTGCGTCGTCGAGGACGCCAAGGACGTCGCAGCCATCGAGCGCACCCGCGAGTTCCGCGGGCTCTATCACGTGCTCGGCGGCGCGATCAGCCCGATCGCCGGCGTCGGCCCCGACGACCTGCGCATCACGCAGCTGATGGGCAGGCTCGCCGACGGCACCGTGCAGGAGGTCATCCTCGCCACCAACCCCAACCTCGAGGGCGAGGCCACCGCCAGCTACCTCAGCCGCCTGCTCACCAGCATGGAGATCACGGTGTCGCGACTCGCCTCGGGCCTGCCAGTCGGCGGCGACCTGGAGTACGCCGACGAGGTCACCCTGGGGCGCGCCTTCGAAGGTCGTCGCCGCCTGTGAACGCGGAGCATCCTGGCTTCACCCGGAAGGGCTGGATCCTGTTCGCCATCATGGCGTTCGTGTGGGGCATCACGTACCTGTTCATCAAAGAGGCCGTCGCGTCCTACACGCCGCCGGCGGTCGTCTCGGGGCGCACGCTGCTGGGCGCTCTCGTGCTGCTGCCGTTCGCGATCCGCTCCGGCGCGCTGAAGGCGGCGTGGAAGCACTGGCCGTGGGTGCTGGCATTCGGGCTCATCGAGATGGCGGGACCTTTCCTGCTGCTCAGCCACGCCGAGACGCAGCTGCCCTCAGGGCTGACCGGACTGCTCGTCGCGACCGTGCCGCTGTTCGCCGTGCTCATCGCCCTGCTGCGAGGTGACCGCTCGGCCCTCGCGCCCGTGCGCCTCGGCGGCCTGCTGCTGGGCTTCGCCGGCGTGGCCGTCGTCGTCGCCGGCCCGGGGCTGTTCCCACGCGACGGAGCCAGCGCGCTCGCGATCGGCGAGATCCTGCTCACGGCCCTGATGTACGCGATCGCGCCTTTCGTGATCGCCTACAAGCTCGCCGACGTCCCCTCGATCGGCACGATCACGCTGGCCTTGATGGCGATCGGCCTCGGGTACCTGCCGGCTGCGCTGCTGACGCAGCACGAGGTGCCGACGGTGCGTTCGACCGTCTCGCTGGTGCTGCTCGGCGTGATCTGCACGGCCATCGCGTTCGTGGCGTTCTTCGCGCTCATTCGCGAGGTGGGACCGGTGCGCGCACCGCTGTTCACCTACGTGAACCCGATCGTCGCCCTGGTCCTCGGCACCGTGTTCCTCGCCGAGCCGGTGACGCCCGGTCTCGTGATCGGGCTGCCGATCGTCCTGATCGGATGCTGGTTCGCCGCCACCGGCGGCCGGCTGAAGCCGCGGGCGCCGAGCCCGCCGCCTGCGGCGGTTCCGTAGCGCCGGCGCGCAGCATCCGACACCGCGCGATCGCGCACTCGTCCCCGTCACATGCGCGAAGCGGTATGGATGCCCTCCGTAGAATGTTCGATGGGTGAATCCGCCCGCAGTCCCTGGGAGTGAACGTGGCCCTGATCGTGCAGAAGTACGGCGGCTCGTCCGTCGCCGACGCAGAGAGCATCAAGCGCGTCGCCAAGCGCGTCGTCGACACCCGTCGTGCCGGGCACGATGTGGTCGTCGCCGTGAGCGCGATGGGCGACACGACCGACGAGCTGCTCGAACTCGCCCACGAGGTCGCGCCGCTTCCTGCTCCGCGTGAGCTCGACATGCTGCTCTCCAGCGGTGAGCGCATCTCGATGGCGCTGCTGGCGATGGCGATCCACTCGATGGGATTCGAGGCTCGCTCGTTCACCGGCAGCCAGGCCGGAATGATCACCGACTCGCACCATGGCAAGGCGCGCATCGTCGACGTCACACCGGTGCGTCTGCGTGAGGCGCTCGATGAGGGCGCGATCGTGATCGTCGCCGGCTTCCAGGGTTTCAACCGCGACACCCGCGACATCACCACGCTCGGCCGCGGCGGGTCCGACACGACCGCCGTCGCTCTTGCGGCGGCTCTCAAGGCCGATGTCTGCGAGATCTACAGCGACGTCGACGGCATCTACACCGCCGACCCGCGGGTGATCCCGCGCGCGCGGAAGCTCGACCAGATCTCCAGCGAGGAGATGCTCGAGCTGGCGGCCAACGGGGCGAAGGTGCTCTACATCCGCGCCGTCGAGTACGCACGCCGCCACGGCGTGCTGATCCACGCCCGGTCGACGTTCTCGTCGGCTGAGGGCACCTACGTTCTGGGCGAGGGCATGACCGCCCCGCGTGCATCTGAGGGAGAAGCCATGGAAGAACCCATCGTCGCCGGTGTCGCCACCGACCTCACCCAGGCGAAGATCACCGTCGCCGGTGTGCCCGACGTGCCAGGCAAGGCCGCTGAGATCTTCAAGATCGTCTCCAAGTCCGGCGCCAACGTCGACATGATCGTGCAGAACGTGTCGGCAGCATCCACCGGACGCACCGACATCTCCTTCACACTGCCCAAGGCCGACGCACCCGCTGCCCTGAAGGCGCTGGCCGCCGAGCAGAGCGAGGTCGGGTTCGAGAACCTGCTGCACGACGACCAGATCGGCAAGCTCTCGGTCGTCGGCGCCGGCATGCGCACGCATTCCGGCGTCTCGGCGATCCTCTTCGAGGCGCTCAGCGAGGGCGGCATCAACATCGAGATGATCTCCACGTCCGAGATCCGCATCTCGGTGGTGCTGCGCGGGGCCGACCTGGCCGAGGCCGCACGCACCGTGCACGCCGCCTACGGACTCGACAGCGAGATCGAAGCAGTCGTCCACGCCGGCACCGGTCGCTGACCCCGCATCCACCGTTTGGTGGATGATCGAGTCCACCCTGGTGCAGGTGCGGCGGTCGATGTGGTGACGAGGGGTGCGCCCGTAGCTTCGCAGTATGACCGCATTGGAAGTACGGAATCTGCACAAGCGCTACGGCGATCACGTCGCCGTGGACGATGTCTCCTTCACTGTCGACGAGGGATAGATCTTCGGCATCATCGGACCCAACGGCGCTGGCAAGACGACAACCGTCGAGAGCATCGCGGGCCTGCGCACCCCGGATTCGGGCTCGATCTCGGTACTGGGGTTCGACCCGATCAAGGACAGGTCCGAGGTGCGCGAGCGCCTCGGCGTGCAGCTGCAGGAGAGCAGCTTCCCCGACGCGATCAAGGTCGCCGAAGCGCTTGATCTGTACAGCTCGTTCTACCGGAATCCCGCCGACTGGCGTGAGCTCATGGACCTGCTCAGCCTCACCGAGAAGCGCAACACGCAGTACAAGGCGCTCTCCGGAGGTCAGAAGCAGCGGCTTTCGATCGCCCTCGCGCTGGTCGGCAACCCGCAGGTCGCGATTCTCGACGAGCTCACCACTGGACTCGACCCGCAGGCGCGGCGCGACACGTGGAGCCTCATCGAGCGCGTGCGCGACACGGGCGTCACGATTCTGCTCGTCACGCATTTCATGGACGAGGCCGAACGGCTCAGCGACCGGATCGCCGTGATCAACGGCGGCCGGGTCGCCGCAGTGGACACGCCTGCCGGGCTGATCGCGCGGTCGAGCGCCGCGCAGCAGGTGCGGTTCAGATTGAGTGAGCCGCTGGAGCCGAGCACCCTCACCCAGCTCGCCGACGTCACAGGGGTCGAGGTCACAGCCGGTCGGTGGGTCGTCACCGGACGCGGGCAGCTGCTGAGCAGCGTCGCCGGCGCTCTCGCCAGGGCGCAGGTCGTCGCAGAGGATCTGCGGGTCGATCAGCGCAGCCTCGACGACGCCTTCGTGGCGTTCACCGGGCGCGCGCCTGAGTCCGATTCCTCCGAAGGGAAGGCAGACTGATGCGCGCGCTCGCGAAGATGGTCAAGATCGAGACCAGGCTCTTCCTGCGTGATTCCGCCACCGTCATCTTCGGTGTGCTGTTCCCCGCGGGGCTCCTGCTCGTGCTGGGCACGATTCCGGCGCTGCGGGAATCGACGCCGGAGAGCGGCAGTCTGCGATCCATCGACATCTGGGCGCCGACCGCCCTGGTGTTCGGCATGGTGATGATCGCCGTGCAGCACGTGCCGTCGGTGATCGCGACGTATCGTGCACGCGGGATCCTGCGCAGACTGTCGACCACTCCCGCGCACCCGAGGACCGTTCTGCTCGCGCAGATGATCGTCGCCTTCGCGTCGGTGGTCATGTCTGCGGCACTCATGATCCTGCTCGGCTGGGCTGTGCTGGACATCGCGCCACCAGAGCAGCCGCTGCAGTTCATCGTCGCCTTCATCGTCGGCTACGCCGCCCTGCTCGGGATCGGTCTGATCTCTGCGGCCGTGGTGCGCACCACAAGCGCCGCGAATCAGATCGGCACTCTGCTGTTCGTCGCGCTGATGTTCTTCGGCGGAGCCTTCCTGCCGCGGGTCATCATGCCGGATGTGCTGCGAGTGGTCGGCGAGTTCATTCCGCCAGGGCTGCAGGCCCTGACGACCGCGTGGTCCGCCGAGGCGGGTGAGCTCACTGCGACCGCCGACGGGCTGTCGTTCTGGATGCAGATCGCCGTGATGGCGGTGATAGCCGTAACCACCAGCACGATCGCCGCTAAGCTCTTCCGCTGGGAGTAGGTGTCGAAGATGCGGGAAGCCGGGATCGGTGAGCGTCCGTTCTTCGGGGCGTCCGAATCGGACATCGCGGAAGAGACCGCGATCGCGAACCGCTCCCGGCTGGCCTGGCGGAACGAACAACTGCGGGTCTGGGATGTACTGCAGCTGGTCACGCCGTGGCTGCTGCTGACCACGGCGACCGTGATGTACTTCGTCTCGGCGCTTCCGGCCGAAGGTGAGGGCTTGTGGCCCGACGGCGCCGCCGTCCTGGGGCTGGTCGTCGTCTCGGCCCTGTGGGTGCTGTTCGGACACACGCTGCCGATGCGCAGAAGGACGCTCCGCCCGGTGCCGGCCGGCGTCTTCTTCGTCGGTCTGATGGCGCTGTGCGTCACCCTGATGACCTACTCCGACGTGTTCCTGGTCTTCACCGTGGCCGGGTTCTTCCACGCCTACCTGCTCAGGCCGTGGCTCCTGGGGATCCTCGGCGTCCTGACCACCTCGGTGGTCCTGAACGGCTCGGTGATGCACGTCTGGGGTGCGCCGACGCCGGACGTGCTTGCGGAGTTCCTGCTGATCGTCACCGTGCAGACGGCGGCGATCGGGGTGGGCATCGTCCTGACGGCGCGCACTGAACCCGAGGAGCGTCGGCGCGAGGAGCTCGTGGACAGGCTGGAGGCGGCACTGCATGAGAACGCAGGGCTCCATGCGCAGCTGGTCGCTCAGGCCCGTGAGTCGGGCGCGCAGGACGAGCGGCAGCGTCTCGCCGGCGAGATTCACGACACGCTGGCGCAGGGTCTGGCCGGGATCATCACGCAGCTCCAGGCTGCGGAGCGCTCCTCGAGCGTCGCGGGTCAGACCGAGGAGCACGTCGCCAGAGCGCTCCGCCTGGCGCGCAGCAGCCTGACCGAGGCGAGGCGAGGCGATCCGTGCAGGCGCTCGCTCCAGGGGAGCTCGGGCGAACGAACCTTCCCGACGCGCTGCGCACGCTGACCGAGAAGTGGTCGGAGGAGCACGGGATCCGCGCGCAGGTCGAGATCACCGGCAGTCGAGAGCCGTTGAGTCCGGCCATCGAGGTCTCGCTCTTCCGCGTGACTCAGGAGTCGCTGACGAACGTCGCGAAGCACGCAGCGGCGACACGCGTCGGTGTCACGCTGTCGTACGCCGGCAACGAGGTGCTGCTGGACGTGCGGGATGACGGACGTGGATTCGTCACCGGTGTCGGCACCGGCTTCGGGCTGACGAGCATGCGCCAGCGGATCAGAGGCATCGGCGGTCACATCGAGGTGCAGAGCGCACCGGGCGAGGGGACATCCGTCAGCGCGCGGGTTCCGGCCATCACCGCGGGCGGCGGACGAGCACAGGGAGACTTCGACTGATGATTCGACTGGTGATCGTCGACGACCATCCGATCGTGCGAGGCGGTCTTCGCGACACGTTCGCGAACGCGGACGACATCGTCGTCGTCGGAGAAGCCGCCGACGGTGCCGAAGGCGGGGAGCGTGCCGAGCAGATGGCGGCGGATGTCGTGCTCATGGACCTCCGGATGCCTGGCACGGACGGAGTAGCAGCGACCGCCACCCTGCGCGAGCGGTGCCCGGATGCCAGGGTGCTGGTGCTGACCACCTTCGACAGCGAGAGCGACGTGCTTCCGGCGATAGAGGCGGGGGCGATCGGATACCTCTTGAAGGATGCGCTGCCCGACGAGCTGATGCGCGCCGTCCGTGCGGCTGCGCGCGGCGAATCCGTGCTCGCGCCCTCGGTGACGCAGCATCTGATGGGGCAGATCCGCAGGCCAGGGGCGGGCACACTGACCGATCGGGAGAAGCAGGTGCTGCAGCTGGTGGCGAACGGCAGCTCGAACCGAGAGGCGGCGACCGCCCTGTTCATCGGCGAGGCGAGCATCAAGACGCATCTGCAGCACATCTACGACAAGCTGGGCGTCCGCGATCGAGCGTCGGCTGTGGCCGAGGGGTATCGACGTCGTCTACTGACCTGATCGCGGTCTTCGCGCACGGTGACACGGCGGGGCCGCACCGTGGCGCGAGCGGGTAGACTCGCCGCAACCCTGACATCGGCGCCAGGCACAGCATCCGCACCCTGAGGCTGAGCCTGGCGCATCGCATTTCACGCCAAGGACTCATCCCATGACCCGTATCTCCGACTCCGGATTCTCCATCGCCATCGTCGGCGCGACCGGCCAGGTCGGCACCGTGATGCGCGACATCCTCGCCGAGCGGGCCTTCCCGATCCGCGAACTGCGCCTGTTCTCGTCGTCCCGGTCCGCCGGCACCGCGATCGAGTACGGCGGAGAGACGGTCATCGTCGAAGACGTCGAGAAGGCGGATGCAGCCGGCATCGACATCGCGCTGTTCTCGGCCGGTGCGACCGCGAGCCGCGCGTATGCGCCGAAGTTCGCCGCCGCCGGCGCCGTCGTCGTCGACAACTCCAGCGCGTGGCGGATGGACCCCGAGGTGCCGCTGGTGGTCAGCGAGGTGAACCCGGATGCCATGGATGAGCGTCCCAAGGGCATCATCGCCAACCCGAACTGCACCACGATGGCTGCGATGCCGGTGCTCAAGGCGCTGCACGCCGAGGCCGGCCTCGAGCGCCTCATCGTCTCCACCTACCAGGCCGTCTCCGGCTCTGGTCTTGCCGGCGCACAGGAGCTGCTCGGACAGGTCGAGGGCGTGCTCGCTCAGGGCGACACCCTGCGACTCGTCCACGACGGCTCGTCGGTCGACTTCCCGCAGCCGAACAACTACATCGCGCCCATCGCGTTCGACGTCATCCCGCTGGCGGGCTCGGTCGTCGACGACGGCGACAACGAGACCGATGAGGAGAAGAAGCTCCGCAACGAGAGCCGCAAGATCCTGGGGCTGCCCGACCTGCGGGTCGCCGGAACCTGCGTGCGCGTGCCGGTCTTCACCGGTCACTCCCTTTCGATCAACGTCGAGTTCGCCGAGGACATCACGCCGGCCAGGGCGTACGAGGTACTGGCATCCGCTCCGGGCGTCGTCGTCGATGAGGTGCCGACGCCGCTGCAGGCGGCAGGCAAGGACCCGAGCTTCGTCGGACGCATCCGCGCCGACCAGTCCGCCCCCGAGGGCAAGGGTCTCGTGCTGTTCATCAGCAACGACAACCTTCGCAAGGGCGCAGCGCTGAACGCCGTGCAGATCGCCGAGGAGCTCACCCGTCGCCTCACGCCGGCCGCCGTCTGACGCTGTCAGCGGGCGGCCGACGCACGGCGAAGAGGGCGGATGCTGACGGCTAGACTGGTCTGGTGACTGAAACCGTCGATGTCGTTCTGATCGGTGGGGGCATCATGTCCGCCACACTGGGTACTCTGCTGCACGAACTGCAGCCGGACTGGAAGATCGTCGCCTATGAGCGACTGAGCGACGTCGGGCAGGAGAGCTCGAACCCGTGGAACAACGCGGGCACCGGCCACGCCGCGCTGTGCGAACTGAACTACACGCCGCAGGCCGCCGATGGCACGCTCGACCCCGCCAAGGCGATCTCGATCAACGAGCAGTTCCAGCAGAGCCGTCAGCTCTGGTCGACGCTCATCGAGCGCGGTGTCCTCGACGGGCCGTCGACCTTCATCAACTCCACCCCGCACATGACCTTCGTGCGCGGTGAGAAGGACGTGGCCTTCCTCAAGGCCCGCTACGAGATGCTCAAGCAGCAGCCGCTCTTCGAGGGCATCGAGTACAGCGAGGACTCCCGCGTCATCAATAAGTGGGCGCCGCTGCTGATGCAGAAGCGCCGCAAGGGCGAGCCGTTCGCCGCGACCCGCGTGCCCTCCGGCACCGACGTCGACTTCGGCGCACTCACCCACCAGCTCTTCGATCACCTCGAGGGATCAGGCGTCGATGTGCGCACCGATCACGAGGTGCGCAGTCTCAAGCGTCAGTCGGACGGCACCTGGCAGGTCAAGTACCGCCACACGATCGGTCGCACCCCTGGACAGGTCAACGCGCGCTTCGTCTTCGTCGGCGCCGGTGGCTGGGCGCTCAAGCTGCTGCAGAACAGCGGCATCCCCGAGATCAAGGGCTATGGCGTCTTCCCGATCGGCGGTCAGTTCCTGAAGACCTCGAACCCCGCTGTGGTCGCCCAGCACAAGGCGAAGGTGTACTCGCAGGCATCCGTCGGCGCTCCGCCGATGTCGGTGCCGCACCTCGACACCCGTGTCGTCGACGGCGAGGCATCGCTGATGTTCGGCCCGTTCGCGACGTTCAGCCCGAAGTTCTTGAAGAACGGCTCGCTGTTCGACATCGTCGGCCAGGTGCGCACGCACAACCTGTGGCCGATGCTGCGCGTCGCATTCGCGAACCCCGACCTGATCACCTACCTGGTGAGCGAGCTGGTGAAGAACCACGGCAAGAAGGTCGACAGCCTGCGCACGTTCATGCCCACCGCGAAGGACGACGACTGGACGCTGATCCAGGCCGGCCAGCGGGCGCAGGTGATGAAGAAGGACCCTGAGAAGGGTGGCATCCTGCAGTTCGGCACCGAGGTCATCGCCTCTGAGGACGGCACGATCGCAGGACTCCTCGGCGCTTCGCCCGGCGCCTCGACGGCCGTGCCGATCATGCTCGGTCTGCTGGCACGGTGCTTCCCGGAGCAGTACGCCGGCTGGGAGCCCACGCTGCGCGAGCTCATCCCGACGATGGGGCAGAAGCTCAACGCCGATGCCGATCTGGCTGAGCGGTCGATGAGCGCGACCGCAGCCACCCTGGCACTCACGGCCTGACGGGACGACCGTGGCGAAGCTCTACTTCCGCTACGGCGCGATGAACTCCGGCAAGTCGACGTCACTGCTGCAGGCAGCGTACAACTACGAGGAGCGCGGGCAGCGCGTGCTGCTGGCGAAGCCCGAGATCGACACCAAGGGCGCCTCGCAGATCGAGAGTCGGCTCGGCGTCACACGCGAGGTGGACTTCCTGATCGGGGCGGACGACGGCGCCCGCGCGCTGTTCCACGCCGAGCGCGAGCGGGTGCGCAACGAGGGCGACGACGAGCTGCTGCCCTCAGAGCCCGAGGACGTCGCGTGCCTGCTGATCGACGAGGCGCAGTTCCTCTCGGCCGATCAGATCGATGACCTGTTCCGGATCGCGGTGCTCGACGGCATCCCGGTGATGGCCTATGGCATCCGCAACGACTTCCGCACACACGCCTTCCCCGGGTCGGCGCGACTGCTCGCGATCGCGCACGCGCTGGAAGAGCTGAAGACGATCTGCCGCTGCGGTCGCAAGGCGGTCTTCAACGGCCGAAAGGTCGGCGGCCGGTTCATCTTCGACGGCGACCAGGTGGCGATCGACGGCGCTTCGGTGACCTACGAGTCCCTGTGCGGCAACTGCTACCTGGAGGAGTCCGGCGGCATCCTTGGTTGAGGGTTTGCGTGGTCTGACCACACCGGATACGCTGTGGTCTGACCACAGGAGGACGGATGCCGCAGACGACCGCGACCCAGCGCGCGTGGCGCACGGTGCTCGAGCGCATCGAGAGCGACCTTCTGCTCGGCACGCTCGGGCCTGGTGACCGACTGCCGTCCGAGCGCGATCTGGCGGCAGACCTCGGTGTCGGTCGCTCCAGTGTCCGCGAGGCGCTGCGCGTGCTCGAGGTGATGGGGCTGATCCGCACCGCCACCGGCTCCGGCCCGCAGGCGGGCGCGATCGTCATCGCCACGCCCTCCGGGGGCATGTCGGCGCTGCTGCGCCTGCAGGTCGCGGCACAGGGCTTCCCACTGGCGGATGTCGTGCAGACCAGACTCGTGCTCGAAGATGCCGTGACCGCCGCCCTCGCCGCCGACGGGCAGCGCGATCTGGGCGGTGCCTACGCGCTGCTCGACGCCATGGACGACGACCAGCTCACCGCTCCCGAGTTTCTGGCGCTCGATGCCGAGCTGCACTACGCGCTCGCCGAGGCCTCTGGCAACACCGTGATCACCGCGATGATGGCGGGGCTGCGCACCTCCATCGAGTCGTACGTACTCGAGGGCTCGGCCCGCATCGAGGACTGGACCAGCATGGCGGCACACCTGCGTGCCGAGCATCGCGAGCTGGTCGCGGCGATCGCCGCGGGGGAGTCGGATGCCGCTCGCAACCTCGTCCACGCGCACATCACCGGCTACTACACCGCCGCAGGCCTCGTGCCCGATCGCCGTGCGGTCCTCACCGACCAGAACTGACAGACCCCCACCCGAAAGGAACGCCCATGGTCAAGCGCCAGGTGCCCAAC
This sequence comes from Microbacterium sp. H1-D42, assembly GCF_022637555.1. NCBI lineage: Bacteria > Bacillati > Actinomycetota > Actinomycetes > Micrococcales > Microbacteriaceae > Microbacterium > Microbacterium sp. H1-D42. Next base: position 944,603 of record NZ_CP093342.1, read on the forward strand.
CCCGTCGAGCTGCTCGAGCTCATGCAGTTCAAGAAGCCCGAGTTCAACGGCAAGAAGCGCCGCCTCGACTCCGCGCTCACGATCAGCGACCTGCGCACGATCGCCAAGCGCCGCACCCCGAAGGCCGCCTTCGACTACACCGACGGCGCAGCCGAGGGCGAACTTTCGCTGTCGCGCGCACGCCAGGCCTTCGAGGACGTCGAGTTCCACCCCGGCATCCTCAAGCCCGCGCCCACCGTCGACACGTCCGTCGACATCCTCGGCGGTCCGTCCGCACTTCCGTTCGGCATCGCGCCGACCGGCTTCACGCGCCTCATGCAGACCGAGGGCGAGACCGCCGGTGCGGGCGCGGCTGCCGCCGCAGGCATCCCCTTCACGCTCTCGACGCTCGGCACCACCTCGATCGAGGGCGTCAAGGCAGCCAACCCGAACGGCCGCAACTGGTTCCAGCTGTACGTGATGCGCGACCGCGAGATCTCGTACGAACTCACCCGACGCGCCGCCGCCGCCGGCTTCGACACCCTGCAGTTCACGGTCGACACCCCGGTGGCCGGCGCTCGCCTGCGCGACAAGCGCAACGGCTTCAGCATCCCGCCGCAGCTGACGCTCGGCACGATCATCAACGCCATCCCCCGTCCGTGGTGGTGGTACGACTTCCTCACCACCCCGAAGCTCGAGTTCGCCTCGCTGAGCACCACCGGCGGCACCGTCGGCGAGCTGCTGGACGCGGCGATGGACCCGACCATCAGCTACGACGACCTGGCCGTCATCCGCGATATCTGGCCGGGCAAGATCGTCATCAAGGGCGTGCAGAACGTCGAGGACTCGGTGCGCCTGCGCGACGCCGGTGTCGACGGCATCGTGCTGTCCAACCACGGCGGCCGTCAGCTCGACCGTGCGCCGATCCCGTTCCGCCTCCTGCCGCACGTGCGCAAGGAGGTCGGCGAGGACTTCACCGTCATGGTCGACACCGGCATCATGAACGGCGCCGACATCGTGGCATCCGTCGCCCTCGGCGCCGACTTCACCCTCATCGGCCGCGCGTACCTCTACGGCCTGATGGCCGGTGGACGCGAGGGCGTCGACCGCACGATCGAGATCCTGCGCGTCGAGATCGAGCGCACCATGCGTCTGCTCGGCGTCTCGTCGCTTGCCGAACTCGAGCCCAAGCACGTGACTCAGCTTGCGCGTCTTGTGCCCGTCGGCGGGACCGTCGCAGGGGCAGCTGCAGAGGCCGTCGCCGGCTGAGGCCGGTTGGTTCGTCGTTCCAGAAAAGGCGATCCGTCGAGCGCAGGCCGATTTCTCAGAGATCGACCTGTTGCCGGCGGATCGCCTTTTCTCGACTTGGGTGGATGCTGCGCGGCGGCGTTCGGATGCTAGCGCGCAGCCGGCACCGGGAGCGTGGCCAGCAGCTCGTCGAGCTTGTCGGCGGTATCCTCCCAGCCGTCGACAGCGATCGACGGCACGCCGATCGCGAGCACGGGGTAGTCGTTGCCGCCCTCATCCAGACGGTCGCCGTAGAAGAGCATGTCGCTGAGGGGGATGCTCGTGTGCTCGGCGAGCTTCTGCATGCCGTACGCCTTGTCGATGCCGGCGCGGGTGATGTCGATCGAGGTCGACCCGCCCGAGCGCACCTCGAGTCCTGGCAGGCGCGGTGCCACAGCGTCCCGCAGTGCGGCGCGCTTGGCGCCCGTGGGGTCCCACGCGTGCTTCGCGTCGCGAGGAGCCTGCTGGCCCAGCGCTGAGAACGTGATCTGCGAACCGCGGTCCTCGAGGATCTCGCCCCAAGTCTCGCTCTCCCACACGCCCAGCCGTTCGGCCTCTTCGCGCAGCGCGGTCAGGGCCGAGGACTTCTCGTCTGCGGTGAGGTCGTGGGCGTACACCGCGGAGTAGCCCGCACCGTCGTGGCGCAGGTAGCGCGTTCCGCAGGTCGGCAGCAGGTGCAGACGCGCGTGCTCCGCTGGCGTGACAGCGGTGAGGCGGGCGATCACCTGGGTGCGGAACTGGTCCTCGTTGCCGCCCGAGATGATGGCCACGTCGACGCGGCGCAGCAGCTCTTGCAGCTGGTCGGCGATCCGGTCGTCGATCTGGCCCTTGGAGGGCGCGAGCGTGTCGTCGAGGTCGAAGGCGACCAGGCGAGGGGTGTTCATGATGGCTCCAGTCTAGAAGAGGTGCCTGTGAGGGCTCGCGGCCTCGCCGCTTCGAGGGGGCTGGGGCGGCTCGGCGCTGGCGCGCCTTGCCTGGTGGACAAGTTGCGGCGGGGTGCTTCCCCACGGCGCACTCCACACGCCGCTCGTTGGCGGAGGATGTTGGCGTTGGAAGGAGGGGCGGCGTGCGGAGCCTCCTGCGCCGCGGGGCCCCTCTGGCGTCCCAGACGAAAATGCCGCGAGACCCCGCCCTCCGGGCGGGGTCTCGCGGCATTGAGTCGGGGTGACAGGATTTGAACCTGCGGCCTCTTCGTCCCGAACGAAGCGCGCTACCAAGCTGCGCCACACCCCGTGATTGCAACCGTTCAAGTCTACATGCCCAGCGGACAGGCGACGAATCCGCAGATCCGCCCGGGCGCGCCCGCGGTCAGGCGGTGCGTGCCGTCAGAGTCAGCAGGGTCGCCTCTGGACGGCACGCGAAGCGCACCGGCGCATAGATCGAATGTCCGCAGCCCGCGCTGACGTTCAGAGGCACGGTGCGACCGTCGCGCGACCAGGTGCTCAGTCCCTTCGCCTGCTTCAGCGGGATGTCGCAGTTCGCCACGATCGTGCCGTAGCCAGGCAGGCAGACCTGACCGCCGTGCGTGTGACCGCCGAAGATGGCATCAGCGCCCAGATCGACGAACGAGTTCAGCACGCGCTGGTACGGCGCATGCGTGACCGCGATGCGCGATCCGCCCGCACGGGCAGGACCCAGCGACTTCAGCGCTGCGGGCAGGGCATCCAGCTCATCCCACTCGCGATGGGCGTCGTTCACCCCGAAGAAGTCGACGCTGTTCCCGGCGACGTCCAGGCGCGCGGCGGCGTTGTTCAGCCCGTGCCAGCCCAGCTCATCCGTGAAGAACCGATCCATGGCATCCGTGTCGAGCAGCTCGGGCTCGCTGTGCGTCTTCGATGGTCCCGTGAAGTACTTGAGCGGGTTGCGCGGCGATGGCGCCTGCACGTCGTTCGACCCGTGCACGAAGACGCCGGGAATGCCGGCGAGAGGCGCGAAGGCGCGTCGGATGCCCGCGAGACCGTCCCGATGACCCAGGTTGTCCCCGGTGTTCACCACGAGGTCTGGTTCGAGCGCTGCCAGTGATGCCAGCCAGTCCTGCTTGCGGTGCTGCCACGGGGCCATGTGCGCGTCCGAGACGTGCAGCACCCGGATCGGCGCGCTGCCGGGCGCGAGCGCTGCTGCGGTCACCTCGCGGACGGTGAACAGGTAGCGCTCGATGCCGATGCCCCATACCGCGGCGCCGACGCCGACGGCCCCCACCGCGCTGAGCGCGATGAGGGCCGGGTGCGGCGCGGAACGAGAGGTCATTCCTGCCCGTCCGCGCACTTCAGCGCGACAGTCGATCCGGCAGGGGCTGGTGTGCCCGCCGCCGGGTTCTGCTCGGTGACATCCGAGCCGCCGCGGCAGCCCTCGTCATCGACGCCGTAGCCCATGGCTTCCAGCATCGTCTTCGCGAGCGCGTATTTCGCTCCGACCACGTTCGGCACCGCGCCGCCGGTCTCGGCCTCAGGCGCCTTGCCGCTGCTCGGTCGCAGGGTCACCGTCGTGCCGCCGGCCACGCGGCCGGCACCGGGATCCTGCTCGGCGACGGTGCCCTTGGGGTGCGTGCTGTCGACCTCATCGCCGACCTGCACCGAGAAGCCGGCCTTCTCGAGGATCTGCTCGGCCTCTTCGATCGACTTGCCGGTCACATCCGGAAGATCCTTCAGCACGCGACGTGTGAGGTTCGGATCGGGATCCGGGAACCGGTCGCCGCCGTAGAAGTTGTTCGCTGCGCGCTGCAAGTCCCTGGCGAGCGGGTAGCGGATGTCGTTGAGACGCGTCCCGTGCGCCGAGAAGGCCTTCAGGTCCTTGTCGCCCGTGATGTTTCCCACCCAGACCGCTGTCGCGACCTTCGTGCTCGACTCGACGAGCATGGTGTGCTCCTTCTCAGCGGTACCGGTCTTGCCGATCACCTGGATGCCGTCGTACGGGTTCGCCCCGCTACCGGTGCCGCCTTCCATCACGCCGCGCAGGGCGTACGCCGCAGTTGCGGCGACCTCGGGCGAGATGGCCTGCGTGCAGGTGGTCTTCGGCACGGGCATCTCCTTGCCGTCCTGGCCGACGATCTTGTCGATCACCCGGGGCTCGCAGAAGATGCCCTTGTTGGCGACGGTGGCGTAGGCGCCGGCCATCTGGATCGGTGCGATGGACTTCGAGCCGAGCACGGTCGGGAACGGGTCGTTCGCGTCGGTGCGGACACCGTCCTTCGCAGAGTCGGCCAGCTTGCCTTCGGGGCCGACGCCATAGGTCGTCACGTCCCCACCGTCACCCCAGTGCACGCCGAGCCGCTTGGCCATCTTGTTGATGTCGCAGAGGTTCAGCTGCTGCGCCATCGCGAGGAAACCGGTGTTCAGAGATGCCGAGGTGAAGCGTCGCACGCTGCTGACCGAGCCGCGGCCCTGTCCGAAGTTCCCGACCACTTCGGTCTGGGTATAGGTGCCTTCGCACTGCGGGAACTTGCCGAAGTTCCGCACGCGACCATCCAGCACCTCATTGACGGAGTGGCCCTTCTCGAGCCAGTCCAGCAGGGTGAACAGCTTGTACGTCGATCCAGGACCGAAACCGACGCCGCCGCCGTGTGCGCGGTCTGCGGCGAAGACCTGCGCCGAGATTCCGGGCTTGCCTTCCTGTGACGCGGCTTCGCTGAATGACGTGTTCTGTGCGATCGCGAGGATTCGTCCGGTGCTCGCCTCGATCGAGACGCCGGCGCCGCCGAGCTTGATGCCTTCCATCGACGCGGGGACGCGGTCGTGCACGGCCTGCACGGCCGGTGCCTGCACGCGCAGGTCGAGGGAGGTGTAGATCTTCAGACCGCCGCGGAGTCGGTTCTCCAGGCGCTCTGCAGCAGTCGCACCGAATGCCTCGTCCTTCTCCATGACCGACTTCGCGTACTGGCAGAAGTACGCGTTGTCGCCCGCGGCCGCGCAGCCCTGGGTGGTCTGCTTGAGGTTCGGCTCCACCGGAGTCTCGACTGCTGCGGCGTGCTCTTCCTTGGTGATCTGGCCGTTCTCGAGCATCTCGCCCAGCACGTAGTCGCGACGGTTCTTGGTCGTCGCGTAGCCGTCTTCCTTGGTGTTGTGCTTCACCAGCGACTCGCCTTCGCCCTCCGACCAGGTGCCGTCCTCTGGTCGGTCGATGCGCAGCAGGTTGGGCTCCTGCACCATGCCGGCCAGCGTCGCAGCCTGCACCAGCGTGAGCTTGGCAGCGGTCGTGCCGAAGTAGCGGTTCGCGGCGGCCTCGATGCCGTACGTCGTGCCGCCGAAGTTCGACACGTTCAGGTATCCGAGCAGGATCTCGTTCTTCGAGTAGTCCTTCTCGACCTGTACTGCGAAGCGCATCTCCTGCAGCTTGCGCTCGATGCCGTCCGCGCCCTTGGCCTGCGCGGCCTCCTCGAAGCACTGCCGCATCTTCGCTTCGTAGTCCGGATCGTTGGGCGGAACGCCCTGCTCACACTGCTGGATCAGCGCGTTCTTGACGTACTGCTGGGTGATCGTGGAGGCACCGCGCGAAGACGCACCGGTGAAGTTCTCGATGGCTGCCTTCGCGGTCTGAAGCAGGTTCACTCCGCCGTGCGAGTAGAAGTTCTTGTCCTCGCTCGAGAGCACGGCGTCGTACAGCACCGGCGAGACCTGATCGAACTTCACCGGCACGCGGTTCTGCTCGTAGAAGGTCGCCAGCACGAAGGGCTTGCCGTTGCCGTCGTTGCCGTAGATCGTCGTCGGCGCCATCGGCGCGTTCGGCTTCAGGTAGCTCGGCAGGTTGTCGAACAGCGTCAGCGCCTGGGATCCGGTGACGCCGGCGACGGCGATGGCGGGGGTGACCGCGGCGGTCGCCAGGATTCCGGCGACGACGCTCAGGCCGACCAGACCCAGCATTCCGCTGAGCACACCCTTCACCGTACGTTTCGTTTGAGGCATAGGCTCGATGGTAAGGGAATTCCCTGAATAGAAGCCTCGACGCCGGCATCCGATGCCGGAGGTCGCCGACGCACAGGAGTGCCATGACCACGTGGGAGTATCTGACCACACCGCTGCTGATCCACAACACGGCGGCGATCCTGAACAACTGGGGCAAGCAGGGCTGGGAGCTCGTGCAGGTCATTCAGGGCCCCGAGGGCGGCCTGGTCGCCTACTTCAAGCGCCCCGTGACGCAGAACGGCACCGAGAACGTCGGCCTCGCCGCCGCCGCCGAGGCATCGCGTCAGTTCGAGGGAGCCGGCCAGTGAGCATCGCAGCGCGTCTGGACGAGCTCGGCATCGAGCTGCCCGCTGTCTCGGCCCCGGTGGCTGCGTACGTCCCCGCCGTCGTGCACGGCGGCCTGGTCTACACCTCAGGGCAGCTGCCGTTCGTCGGCGGCGTGCTTCCTGCGACCGGCAAGGTCGGCGCAGAGGTGGATGCTGAGGATGCCAAGGTCTACGCCCGCACCTGCGCGCTGAACGCCCTCGCTGCCGCTGCCGCCGCTGCCGGCGGCGTCGACCGGATCGCCGGTGTGCTGCGGGTCGGCGGATTCGTGGCATCCGCCCCCGCCTTCACCGGCCAGCCCGGTGTCGTCAACGGATCCAGCGAAGTGCTCGGCGAGATCTTCGGCGATGCAGGCAAGCACGCGCGCGCCGCCGTCGGCGTCGCGGTGCTGCCGCTGGACACGCCGGTCGAGGTCGAGGTGACCTTCATCCTCGCCTGACGTCGGATGCTGCGAAGCGGCCCTCTGGAACGCAGGTTCCGGAGGGCCGCTTCGTGTGTGGTGCTTACTTGACCTGGCTCGAGATCGTGCTCATCACCAGCGTGTCGGCGAGCGTCGTGACATCTCCGACCTCGCGGCCCTCTGCGACATCGCGCAGCAGGCGGCGCATGATCTTGCCGGAGCGAGTCTTGGGCAGCTCCGGCACGATGTACACGTCACGCGGACGCGCGATCGGGCCGATCTGCTCGCCGACCCAGGCACGTAGCAGGGCGGTGAGACCCTCGGGGGAGTGCGCGTCGAGGTAGCTCTGCTTGATGATGACGAACGCGACCACGGCCTGCCCGGTGGTCTCATCGGCGGCGCCGACCACTGCCGCCTCTGCGGTGGCCTCATGGGCGACCAGCGACGACTCGATCTCGGTGGTCGACAGGCGGTGCCCCGACACGTTCATCACGTCGTCGACGCGGCCGAGCAGCCACAGGTCGCCGTCCTCGTCGAGGCGCGCACCGTCGCCGGCGAAGTAGTAGCCCTTGTCCTCGAACTTCTCCCAGTAGGTCTCCTTGTAGCGCTCGGGGTCTCCCCAGATGCCGCGCAGCATGCTCGGCCACGGTTCGGTGATCACGAGCAGACCGCCGTTGCCGTTGCCGACCTCGTTGCCGTCGTCGTCGGTCACGTCGATCGAGATCCCGGGGATCGGCACCTGGGCGGAGCCGGGCTTGGTCGCCGTGATGCCGGGCAGCGCCGAGACCATGATGGCGCCGGTCTCGGTCTGCCACCAGGTGTCGACGATGGGCGTCTTGTCGGCGCCGATCACCTCGCGGTACCACATCCATGCCTCGGGGTTGATGGGCTCGCCCACCGAACCGAGCAGGCGAAGGCTCGACAGGTCGAACTCCTGCGGGATCTGCCGGCCGAGCTTCATGAACGAGCGGATCGCCGTCGGCGCGGTGTAGAGGATGCTGACGCCGTACTTCTGGATGATCTCCCACCAGCGCCCTGCGTGCGGGGCGTCAGGCGTGCCCTCGAACAGCACCTGGGTGGCGCCGTTGGCCAGCGGGCCGTAGGCGACGTAGCTGTGTCCGGTGACCCAGCCGATGTCGGCCGTGCACCAGAACACATCGGTTTCGGGGTGCAGGTCGAACACGTACTTGTGCGTGTACGCGGCCTGCACGAGGTAGCCGCCAGAGGTGTGCAGAATGCCCTTCGGCTTTCCGGTGGTACCAGACGTGTACAGGATGAACAGCGGGTTCTCGGCAGGGAAGGCCTGCGCCTCGTGCTCGGCGGAAGCCGCCGGGACGACGTCGTGCCACCAGAGGTCGCGCTCATGCCAGTCGACCTCGTTGCCGCCGCGCTTGACGACGAGCACGTGCTCGACGGTCTGCTGCTCGCCTTCGCCGTTGCGGTCGCTGAGCGCCTGGTCGACAGCGGGCTTCAGAGCCGAGACCTTGCCCTTGCGGTAGCCGCCGTCTGCGGTGATGACGACCTTCGCACCGGCATCGTCGATGCGCGAGCGCAGGCTGTCGGCACTGAACCCGCCGAACACGACGGAGTGGATGGCGCCGAGCCGCGCGACGGCCAGCATCGAGACGATCGCCTCAGGGATCATCGGCAGGTAGATGGCGACACGGTCGCCGTGACCGATGCCGAGCCCGGCCAGCACGTTGGCGGTGCGCTTGACCTCGTCGGTCAGCTCGGCGTACGTGATGCGACGCTCATCGCCCGGTTCGCCCTCCCACAGGATGGCCACCCGGTCGCCGAGACCGGCCTCGACGTGACGGTCGAGGCAGTTGTAGGCGACGTTGAGCTCGCCGTCGTCGAACCACTTCGCGAACGGCGGGTTCGACCAGTCCAGCACCTGCGTGAACGGCTTGTGCCAGGTCACGCTCTCGCGGGCCTGGTCTCCCCAGAACGCCTCGCGATCGGCTGCAGCCCGCTCGTACAGTGCGGGATCGTCGATGGTCTGGGCAGCGAACTCGTCCGAGGGCGGGAACCTCCGCGACTCATCGAGGAGGTGATCGATCTGACTGCTCATGGATTCGCTCCTTTGCGCGGATAAGAGATCGTGTCGGGGCACGACCGTGACACGGCGAATCTACTCGCGCCCCCGGCGGAAGCCTACTGTCGAAAGTTGGTACTGCGTGTCGCTTGGCAAGGGCCCTTGCAAATGCATACACTGGCGACAGCCGATTTCGATATCCGGCTTCAGCGCGCCCGATACCCCCCGATGCGGGCATGCGCGTGGGCGGCACCTCATTCCCCCCGTGAGGTGCCGCCTTGCGCATTCCCGGGTGGTTCTCCTGCACAGATGACGGATCTCGCCGGTTGTGCACAGCACATGGGTTCTCGGGGAATCGGCGTCCGTCCGCCGACTTAGCGTCGTCGGCATGGCTGATCCCTTCGTGCTCCGACCTCGCGGTGTGCCGTCCCCGACGGCGACGGCCGAGGCCCCGTCTGCGCCGACCTTGTCGGTCGACCCCGCCTTCGGTGCACTGGCCGAGCATGTGCAGGATGCCGGGGTCACCGACATCTTCGTCAACGGCGCTCACGGACTCTTCATCGATCGTGGGGATGGTGCAGAGCAGGTCGCCGACTGGCGGGCATCCGAGCGCGAAGTGCGCGACCTCGCCGTCGCCCTGGTGGCCGCCGGTGGCCGACACCTCGACGATCAGTCGCCGTGCGTCGACGTGCGACTGGATTCGGGCATCCGCGTGCACGCCGTGCTGGCGCCGGTCTCGACATCCGGCACCGCGCTGTCGATCCGCGTGCCGCGCGTGCTCGGGGCCGACCTCGATGCGCTGGCCGCCTCCGGTACCTTCTCGGCAGCACAGCGCGCGTGGCTGGGCGCGCTGGTCGCACAGCGGGCGAACGTGCTGATCACCGGTGGCACCGGCACCGGAAAGACCACGCTGCTCTCGGCGCTGCTGTCGGAGGTCGGCGGCAGCGAGAGGATCGTCACGATCGAGGATGTCGCCGAGCTGCGCCCGCGGCATCCGCATCACGTCTCGCTGGAGGCTCGGCAGGCGAACCTCGAGGGGGCGGGCCGGATCACCCTGGCGGTGCTGGTGCGCGAGTCCCTGCGAATGCGTCCGGATCGGCTCGTGGTGGGGGAGTGCCGCGGAGAAGAGGTGCGCGAGCTGCTCACCGCGTTGAACACGGGGCACGACGGCGGCGCCGGAACGCTGCATGCCAGCAGCCTCGCCGACGTCCCCGCACGCATGGAGGCACTCGGGGCGCTCGCCGGGATGGATGCCGTCGCTCTCGCCCGGCAGGTGGTCAGCGCGTTCACCGTGGTGCTGCACCTGCAGCGCGACACCGACGGTCGGCGGCATATCGCTCGCGCCGGGCGGTTCGTGCTCTCCGCAGACCGGCTGGACATCGAGGAGGTGTCGCCGTGGTGACCGTGGCGCGGCGCACAGGCGGGCTGTTCCGGCGCAGGGGAGCGGATGCTGTCGCTTCGCGCCCAGGTGATGCGGCCGCCGCGGTGCGCACACTTGCCGTCCTGTTGCAGGCCGGCGCGCGTCCGATGACGGCGTGGCAGCACCTTGCCGAGAGTGGTGATCCAGTCGCAGGGCGCGTGGTCGACCGCTGCGCCTCTGGTGCCGAGCTCGTCGGCGCGATCGATGCCGAGGGCGGTGCGTGGTCTGACGTCGCGGCGGCCTGGGAGATCGCGACCACAGTGGGCGCGCCCCTGGCCGATGTGCTGCGCGCGCTGGCCGAATCGCTGCAGGACGCAGCCTCCGCTGCCGACGATGTGCGCATCGCACTGGCCGAACCCACCGGCACAGCGCGGCTGCTGCTGTGGCTGCCGTTCGCAGGACTCCTGCTCGGACTCGCCCTCGGCTTCGACACCGTCGGGGTGCTGTTCACCAATCCGTTCGGCGCCGTGTGCGTGGGGTTGGGCATCCTGTTGGTGCTCGTGGCCCGATGGTGGACCGCGCGGATGGTGCGCGCCGCACAGCCGGCGCCGGGCACCCCTGGGATGCACGCCGAACTCGTCGCCGTCGCGCTCGCCGGCGGCGTGGGCATCCCGCGTGCGCTGCGGCTCGTCGAGCACAGCCCAGCCGATCTGCTCGCCGACCGTTCGAGCACGGACGCCGTGCTCGAGCTGTCCCGCTCGGCAGGGGTTCCGGCCGGCGAACTGCTGCGCGCCTCGGCATCCCAGCAGCGACACGACGCCAGGGTGCAGGGCCGTGTGCGCGCCGCGCGGCTCTCTTCGAAGCTGCTGCTGCCGCTCGGCGCGTGCACGCTGCCCGCCTTCCTGCTGCTCGGTGTCGCCCCGCTGATGCTCAGCGTGCTCAGCTCCACGCCGTTGCCGATCTGAAGACGACCACAGGGCGAGCCACGCCCGCGGAAGAGAAGAAGAGAGAAGAAGAGAGAAGGAAAGAGATGAACGACGAGACACAGCCTGTCGAGTCCCCGCCTGCGCGGGCGCGGACGGCGTCGACCCTGCCCACGCTGACCCGCCGCCGTGCGGCAGCCCTGTTCGCCGACGAGTCGGGAGCCGCGACTGCGGAGTACGCGATCACGACGATCGTCCCTCCCCGCGCGCCTACTGGACTCTGAGTCAAGCCGGGTCCCCGCGCTCCCGCCCTTCCGATTCAGTACAAACGCCGAACGGAAGGCCGCATGAGCGCCCCAGTCAGAGGAGAGGACGGCATGAATCCGAACAACGACGAGGCTCGCAAGGGTGATCCCGAGTACCGCCAAGCGCTCGACGAGCGCCGCGAGCTCCGTGCCGCCGCGAAGCGTGACGGGACCCCCGAGCCGCCCCAGATCAAACGCCACCGTAAGACCGGGGAGATCGTCTACAGCAAGACGACCACCACCGAGGTTCGCCTCCGGGCGGCTCAGCGTGCGTCGGCGGCGGCGGAGATGAAGGCTCAGCGGTTCTCGTGGGACACCATCGCGCAGGTGCTCGGGTACAAGAACGGCCCCACCGCACGCAAGTCGGTCGAGCGGTACATCGAGCGCTTGCCGATGGAGTCGGTAAACCTCCTGCGCCGGATGGAGTTGGAGGACTTGGATCGCGCCGAGACGGCACTCGCCGACCGGATCGAGCAGGGCGACACCCAGGCCATCGACACGATGCTCAAGATCAAGCACCAGCGCGCCCGCCTGATAGGCCTCTATGACCAGGCGACGAGCGCGGCGAACTTCGACATCGAATTGACGCTGGTGCAGACCACCACCGAGGTCGTGCGGCTGGTGCGGACGCACCCGGACATGACCATCGAGCAGATACTCGCGGCCATCACCACGGGCTCGGCCACCGACTAGATCACCGTGCCGGGGCGGTTTCTCCTCGGCAAACCAACCCTTACGAAAGGACGCCATCATGGCAAAGGCAACACCCGCAAGCATCGAGCGCGATCTCAAGTCGTCGCTGGAGAACTTCAAGGCACGCGCGGCCTCGATCAAAGACGCGTACCGCGCGACCCGTCAGAGCATCGTCGACGACGTGATGGCGTCGGACTTCGCGAAGCAGGGTCGCCTGGAGAGCCTCGCCAACGAGACGCGGGGCAAGCTCGATTCGCTCCGGGGCGAGCAGGATTCGTACATCAAGACCGTGCGCTCCAAGGTGGAGCAGGACCTGATCGGCTACCAGGCTTCCGACGCGAACAGCGTGCTCCTGCGCCGGGATGCGGCGGACCGCGCCCGCAAGATCGCCGACGAGTCGGAGGCTCTGGCAATGCTCGGCGACGCGATCCGTGGTGGTGATGACACCCTCGCGGATGCGGTCGGTTACCGTGCCCGCCAGACGGGCTGGATCAACACCCTGGATGCTTACAAGGAGGCCCGCCCGGAGTCGGCGGACTCGGCGGCGGCGCTCGCGTTCGTGGAGGGGTTGGATTCGGACCCGGGCCACAACCTCGCGAACCAGATCACCTACTCCGCGCCCTCGGAGTGACGCGCCTCTCCCGCGCGTTGAGAGCCCCGGCCCCCTCGGGGGCGTCGGGGCTCTCTCATGCTTAGGAGTCCTCCGCCGGGGCCCGGGGGCGAGACCCGAGCGAACCGCTACGCTCATGTGTCATGAAGGTGTTCATTAGCTGGTCAGGGCCGCGAAGTCAGAAACTCGCCGATGCGTTGCGTGAATGGTTGCACGACGTTATCCAAAGCGTTGAATGCTTCTGCTCAACCGAAGATATCCGCGCAGGCCAACGTTGGAACAACGAAGTGAACTCCTGGCTAGGGGAAACCGACTTTGGAGTGCTTTGTGTGACGTCCGAGAACGTCAAGGCTCCGTGGCTTAATTTTGAAGCCGGAGCTTTGGCCAAGCGCATCAACGACGATGCGCGTGTCGTGCCCGTAACGCTCGGGTTCGCCCCGTCTGCGCTTGACGAACCGCTAAAGCAGTTCAACGGAGTGCCAGCCAAAAAAGACGGCATCCTGCGCCTTGTAAAGTCGATAGCCGAAGTCGCGGGATCGAAAGTGGACATCGACCGTGCTTTTGCACTTTGGTGGCCCGACCTGGAAAAGAGAATCTCCGCGATCCCAGATTCGGATGAGAAGGTCTCACAACCGGAGCCTCCGGACGTGAACGAAATGTTCACCGACATCATGTCGTCGATTCGGGGGTTGTCGACCGATGTTCGTCACAACTACCCCGGCGACCGAGTCCCGCTGGCGGAATATACGGCCATGGCGGTGATCCTTGCCGAGAACGACAAACTGCGCGCGGATGTCGCGAGCGGGGTGTCGGGTGCGGTCCGGTATCTGCGCGAACATGCTCGCGACGAGATGCGTCACCGCAACCACACGGCGAGGCAGAATCGTCAGGATCGCGCACGGAGAGAATTCAAGCTTGAAGAGTTGGCTGCTGAGGCTGAGCTGGACGCGGCCATGGCCGCACAGGATGAAACCGAAGACACAGAGCGCTAAGTGATTCTGCATGGACGATCTCGAACGTCAGCGGCGGCTACGACTGGAGCGTGACGCACTGCTCGATACGCCGAACTGCCTGGCCTGCCTGCACCGGATGGAGCCCACCGATGTCGACGGCGTGCCCGTGTGGCAGTGCCCGGAATGCGGGACCACACAACCGGCGTAGCGCCCATGTGATCGGGTGTCCGGCCCCGCACTTATGCTGATGCTATGTCGGCCTCGCCCTCGTGGATCAGCAGGCGGTGGAAGTCCCGCCGCTCAGCTGAAGAGCGCGCGAAACGCATTCGCATGCTCAACGCTGAACTCGACGTCCGACGGGTGGCTTCTTCCGACCGCACCAAGACCATCGAGACCAAGGCGACCTTCGTTGTCGCCGTCGCGGCGCTCCTGGCGTCCGTCACGGGGTTGTCGCTCGTCACTTTGGAGACATTTCTTGTCGGACTAATCCCATTGGGGCTGATGGTGGCCGCCGTGGCCTCGGCGATGATGGCGCTGTGGCCACGCAAACTCGACGTGCCGTCGGCACGCTCATTGGTCGATACCCAGGTCGAGTCGCCCAAGACAGCCGACGAGCTCGACGATTTCATTCTCGAAGTCAAGGCCAAGGAAATCACCAAACGCGACGACCAGACGGAGGAGCGCGCGAAGCACACAGCACGCGCCTTCAAGTTCGTGTTCGCCGGACTGGTTTTCACGCTGTTAGTAGTAGCCCTCAACGCCCTCAGCCCTATCTGGAGTAGCAATGACGAAGCCGAACCCACCCAAACCCCAGTCAGCACCCAAGCCCCAACCACGCCCTGACGTGTCGATGGTGATGAATACGCTGACACACAGCGACGACACGCCATTGGAAACACGATGAGCGACGACGAGAAGCCGACGCCCGCGCCGTCTCGCCCCGACGTTGAGGCCGTGTTCAGGGAAGTCATGGCATCGCGGCATGACGAGCCGAAGGGGCAAAGCGATGAGTGACGCCACGACATCCCCTCCCGCACAGACGCCAGGGCCCGCGTCTGCGTCGGCTCGTCCTGACGTGGGGATGGTGTTCGAGACCCTGCTTGCATCGGGCGACCCGGGATCGAAGGAGAAGCCGTGAATAGAGAAGCGAATCCGACTCCGCCGCCGCCCAAGCCCGCACGCCCGGACGTCGACCAGGTTTTTAAACAGGTGAGCGAGAACAAGCGTCCGCCGCGACCGCGCGAGGCTGATTCTCAGTCGGACTAGGGCCCGAGCCGCTGTTACCTCGGGCGGTTTGCGCGCTCTTGTGGGATCACATAGCCGGGAGAAGCCGTGCTTCTGATTGCCTTAGATGCGATGTTGGAGGCTTCTAGTACCCTCTTGTTTACATCGACGTGACTGGGAGTTGTTATGGATGACGATCTGGACCTCGAAATCGAGGCGATGGGGAAAGTGTCGAAGGCGATTGGCGGGCTCGAAGAAGAGGTGCGCAGCCGGGTCATTCGTTGGGCCGCAGAGCGATATGGGGTTGCCCTTGGTGCGGCACCACGCAAGCAAGCCGCTGGCGGCGGGGTGGGCGTAGGCGAGGGCCTCAACGGTGGGGGGCTCGATGATGAGGAAGCACTCGACGAGCCCAGCGTCAGCGAAGACCACACCTGGAACCATTTCGCTGAGCTCTACCACGCATCGGGCGCATCTACTCACCCAGAGGGAATGCTGGTAGCCGCCTACTGGGTCCAAGCGCTCCAGAAGCACGAGTCCTTCGGATCCTTTGAACTCAACCAGCTCCTCAAAGATCTGGGGCACGGGGTGACAGGCACTTCGAAGGTTATGACGTCGCTCATCGCCAAGAAACCCGCGCTGATCCTCCAGCTCAAGAAATCCGGTAAGACTCAGCAGGCGCGCAAGACTTACAAGCTCACGGACGCGGGCAAGAAGGCTGTCGAGCAGATGATCGCGAATGGCGCTTGACCCGAAAGAAGCGTTCAGCGCACTCCCGCCGACGCTCGTGGCGGATCTGCTCGACGCGTTTCAGCAGGTTGTCAAGAACTATGCCGAGCATCGGTGGGAGCCGTCCGAGCTGAACGGCGGGAAACTCTGCGAGGCCGCTTACACGATCCTCGCGGGTTACTTCGCGGGGGCGTATGAACAGCGTTCCCACAAGCCCAAGGACATGGTTAGCGCCTGCCGAAACCTGGAGAAGGAGCAGGGCCCGCGCTCGGCACGTATCCAGATTCCTCGTATGGTCATGGCGCTTTACGAAATCCGCAACAATCGCGGTGTCGGTCACGCAGGTGGTGACGTGGACCCGAACCACATGGACGCCACGGCAGTGATCTACATGAGCAAGTGGGTGGTAGCCGAGCTCGTCCGCCTGCTCCATGGGCTGACGACAGACGAAGCTGCCGATCTGGTAGATGCCCTCGTAGAACGTGAGGTGGCCCTGGTCTGGCGGAACGGCGACAAGCGGCGCGTATTAGCTACAGGTTTGAGCTTACGCAAGGGCACCTTATTGCTTCTGTCCGGTGTGGTGGACGCGCGAGAGTCAGACCTGGTTTCCTGGCTTGAGCAAAAACGCCCGGGCGACTACCGCAATAAGATCCTCAAGCCGATGCACAAGGAACGTCTGGTCGAGTATGACCAGGCTGCTGGGACGGTGGCACTTCTCCCGCCGGGCGTGGCGGCGGCTGAGGCGCTCATCCACGAGTTAGGGGAGCGTCGCTAGTGGCGATCAACAACTGGTGGGACTCCGACTCATCCGAGATCTACTGGATGGAAATCCGGCAGGAGCCGGTCGGTCTTGGCGACTACCTCCGAGCCCCGAAAATAGCCGGAGACGGCAATCCGTCGTGGTCGTACGAGCTTGTCTCCTACGTTCAGCCAGGTGACCGCGTCTTCCACTGGCACCGGACGAGCACTGGCGAACCTGGCATCCTCGGGTGGTCCGAAGCCACCGGACCATTGGAGACGATCACGTGGTCTTGGCAAGCGCGCGGCACGCGTGGGAGAGAACGCGGGGTGCCCACAGTTGGGCCAACCTGGGACATGCCGCTGACCAGGTATACCGAGCTGGATTCGCCCGTCACGCGATCCGCTCTGAACGCGCGCCGGGCTGACGTGTTGAGCGTGATCGAGGACGTAGCCAGGATCTACGGCAAGCCGGTCTACGCGCCATTCCAGAACTACGGCGGTCGTGAACTGCGCGCCCAGCAGGGCTACCTCACCAAGTTCCCGGCCGCCCTCGTCTCCCTGCTATTCGATCTCCCAGCCGTTGGCGAAGCCGATGCGCCAGCCACTCGGAAGCGAACAGCCCGAACAGGTCGTGGCCAGGGCTACCTCGCGGACGCCGAGAAGCGAACCGCGCTCGAACGCCACGCCGTCCGCATCGCCATCGACCACTATCGGGCGGCTGGCGCGACGAGCATTGAAGAGCTCGGGAAACCGTACGATCTGCGAGTGATCCTCGACGGAGTAGAACGCCATATCGAGGTGAAGGGGTCGGTCGGCCAGGACCTGGAGAGCGTGCAACTCACCCAGGGAGAGGTTGAACACGCTCGGAGTTATCAGCCCACTGACCTGTTCGTGGTTGACGGGATCAGCGCGACTCGTGGCGACGGTGGCAAGGTCGAGACCTCAGGCGGAAATGTTCGCATCTGGGCGGAGTGGGCTCCGAGTGACAAAGCGCTCCGCCCGACGCACTTGCGCTACAGTCTCCCGTCGTCCTAGACGTAACCGGCGCGCGTTCTCACGCGGATCGACGTACGACCGGGAAACAGGCGCGCGGGGATTGTGGCGAGGCATATGCGGATGCTGGAATGGACGGGTGCCGTTGTCGTGACGCTCCTTTCAGCGCTCCGCCCCCAGTCCTTCCCAGCTGGGGGCGGAGTCGTATCCGGCCAGAGCCCGCCCGCGCCCACCCGCTCGCGTGACGCATAGACAGAATCCCAGATGAAACGGTAAAATTGGGTCTGGCAGTGAGAGCCCTAGGGACCCTCGGAGGACGCCTACTCCGAGGGTCTCGCCATATCCCGGCGAGGGCATGCGACACGTCGGGGAGAACCGGGTTACTTGCGCTACACGTACTGGGGGTGATTTGATGGGTCCCGCAAGGCGCTCAGCGCCCCGAGAAGAAGAGACATCAGAGAGAGTCCGACCCCAGGCGTGGGCGAGGCGACGGGAACCGGCACCGTAGACCGGCGGCGAGGCACCACTCGGTGCAGTAGCTAGACGCCCTCCTAGAGGGACTCCTCCGTTGTCCGTTTCACCCACGTCCGCCGACTTCAAACCCGCTCCCATCGCTGACGCCGATCTGGCGTACCTGCTCCGGCTCCTGTTCGCTCCCGCCGAGGCGGTGGCCTCGTGACGCTCCACCAGGTCGGCGAGCGTCTGCTCATCGCGACCGGGACCACCCTCAGCGCCGGGTACCTCGCCGTCTACGCGGCCTACCTCATCCTCCGAGCTGTCGGAGGCCACTGGTGAGGCCCCCACGTCACGCGCTGGAGTCCAGCGAGCCTGGCGACAACCTAGCGCTGACCGCCGCTCTCGAATGGGCCGCGCACGGCTGGCCGGTGTTCCCGCTCCGCCGCAACGACAAGACCCCCGCGATCCCCAGCGCCCACAAGGGCGAGAAGGGTCCGAAGTGTGACGGGCGATGCGGCAAGCTCGGGCACGGCGTCCTCGACGCCTCGACCGACCCCGAGGCCATCCGGCGACTATTCGCCCGCTATCCGGACGCCAACATCGGCGGCGCGACCCTCGGACGTGTCGTCTTCGACTTCGACGTCCAACACGGTGGCAAGCAGTCCGACGTGTTCCCCACGACGAGGGAGCACCTCAGCGGGCGGGGCAACGGTAACTCGCACCTGATCTATCGGGTTGGCGGCGACCTCGCGCGCCTCATCCGGCCCGGAGCCCACGTCCTCGGGCACGGGATTGACATCCGGGCCACGCACGGCTCGTACGTGGTCCTGCCGCCGTCGCTTCACCCTGACACCCTCAAGCCCTACACGGTCGCCGACGAGTCAGTGCCGGAGCACACCCTGACTGATGACGAGGTGCGCGCGATCTTCGCCGCACACGGCAAGCCCGCCCCGGGCGAGCGGAAGACCCCCGACGCTGGGTCCTCCTTGGCCTCTCTCGACCTCCCGGAGGGCGGGGCATGGTTCGGTGGGTCCGGGGTCGTCCAGCTTCTCGGGAGCCCGCCGGAGCGCGGGACCGGAGAGATGAACGACTGGCTGACCCGCGTGGCCGGACATTACGCCCAGCAGTACCGGACGAAGCGCGACCTCTACGAATGGCACGTCAGGGACGCCGCCGCGAAGGTCGATCCCGACTACGAGGACACCGAGAAAGTCCTCGAATCGATCTGGGCAACGGAACAGGCAAAACCGGAGGATGCGGACGAGCGCCAACAGCGAGTCGCGGAGCGGGTGGAGTCAAAGCTCGTCGAGCACGAGGCGAAGGCACTGTTCGCCCGCACGCTCGCAGAACTCGAACCCGCCGAACCGTTCGACGTGGGCTCGCTCGCCGAGATCCTCGCCCGGCCCGACACTGAACGGTTCAGAGTCGACGGGCTCCTGCTCTCCGAGGGGTTTACGACCGTGGTGGCCGCACGGAAGACCGGCAAGACCACATTCAACCTGAACCTTGCAGACTCGCTCCTCAGCGGACGCGACTTCCTCGGGCAGTTCCCCGTCGAACCGGTCGAAGGGCGCATCGCGCTCCTCAACTTCGAGGTTGCGGCCAAGCAGGTGGCGCACTGGGCCAACCTCGTAGGCGTCGACCCTGACCGGTTCGACATCGTCACACTCCGAGGTCGCCGGAACCCGCTCCTGCACCCACAGGATCGAGCCGACCTCGCAGAGTACCTGCGCGGGCGGAAGGTCGAGTTCCTGTTCGTTGACCCGTTCAGCCGTGCGTTCTACGGCGAGAGCCAGCAGGACAACACCCAGGTGCAAGCATTCCTGTCAGATCTCGACGTGTTCGCCCGCTCGGAGGTCGGAGCCACGGACGTGGTACTGAACGTACACGCGGGCTGGAACGCCGACCGTTCGCGCGGCGCGTCCGCACTGGAGGACCACCCGGACTCGATCATCTGGCTCAAGCCCGGGGATCGGGAAAAGGGCGATAGGTCGACCTACATCGAGGCGAAGGGCCGCGACGTGGACATCGAGGAGATGCAACTGGCGTTCGACCCGACCACGTACCGGCTCTCGCTGACCGGCGAGGGCTCACGGCGCGAGGTGAAGCTCGCCCAGAAGCAGAGCGATCTCGAACCGGCGATCCTGCGAGCCGTCGCGGCAGAGCCCGGGATTAACACCAAGGGCGTCACCGAGAACCTGCGCACGGCGGGCGTGCCATTCCAGAAGGGTGACGAGACGAAGACCCTCAAGGCGATGCTCGAAGGTGGCCGGATCGGCTGGAAGAAGGGCGAGCGCAACGCCTCGCTGTGGTACCCGGCAGGACACCCGGACGCGGTGACGAAAGCACCTCTCGCGGGCGTCGGGGAGGTGGGGTTCTGATGCAATCTCCCCGGAATCTCCCCGCCCCAGTCTCCCCGGAATCTCCCCGAGCCGAGAGCCCCGTCATGACGGGACCTCCCCGAATCTCCCCGAGTCTCCCCGCCAGCGTCCCCACCCAATCTCCCCGCCCCCCTTTTAGGGGCGGGGAGACGGGGAGATTCACGGGGACACCGACGATGACCGCCGTTCCTGACACCTCGGCAACACCTGATGCCCACCAAGGAGGCGCGGAAATGACCGACCACCAGCAGGCCCCCGGCACTCTGCCCACCTGGCCTGCGTGGCTGGTCCCGCACGCCGACGAGGTGGCCTCATGGGGGCCTGCGCCGACCGCACCCGACTGCTGGGTGCCCGGATGCCAGAACAGCGCTCGTCTGCTCGGGCTCTGCAAGACCCACTACGCCCGGGCCGAGCGAACGTGGCGACCGCGGCCGTCGCATATCGCGCGAGGCAAGACCGGGCGCAAGCAGCCCACCACCACCGACGCGCCGAAGGACAAGAACCAGTGAGTGCCCTTCGCTTCTCGCAGGGCTCGGGGAGCTCGCACCCCGCCGAGAGTGCCCGGGTGGTGCGCGAGGTCACGGACAGCCCTACCGGAGGCCGGGGACGGTCACTCCCAAGCCTGGCTACGCCCCGGAGCCCACATGACCAGATTCCCGCCGAACAATCCGACGCGGCCCACAGCGCCGAGGAACGGCGCGTCGGCCCAGCGTCCGACTGCGAAACAAACGCGCGGGCACCTCCGCGCCGCCCGACCTTCGTTACCAACACCAACACCAACACCAACACCAACACCAACACCAACAAGGAGCACGACATGAGCAAGAACACCGAGACCCCGGTTCGGACGACCAAGATTCACACGCTGGATGACCTGCACGAGAGCGACTTTCAGGAGCTCTTACAGTGCGCCAGTGGCAACCCCGCCGCCACGCCTGCGTGGTTTGTCGAGGGTGGCTTTTTCAGTGAGGAGATGCTGGAGGACCGCCGCCGAGCTGTCCGCCACTTCGACTGCGTGACCGCTCCGGACGTCAAGCACGCGATCCGCCGTATCCGGGAGTCCCGATCTTGGAAGCTCTTCAGGCGAGTCGATGACATCGACATGGTGCTCACGTTCGCCTTCGCTGTGCTGGAGAAGATCGGGGCCGAGGACGAGTTCGCGGGTCTGGAGCAGTTCGGACCGATCAAGCGCTCGGTGAACAGGGCCCTGCGCGACTGGCAGTAACGAACTGGCCCGGTGCCGTTGCTTCGGTGGCGGCACCGGGCACCCGAGACGCTCACGAAAGGAGCACACGATGAACACGAATAACAACTGGGACAGGCTCACCCAGGAGCAGAAGGAGCGCGCCACGGGCGAGTTCGTCATGCACACCCGGGGCGGCGCAGACCCCCGGGCGCTAGCTCGGATGCTGGATCGGATGGAGTCGCTCGCGACTAGCGCGGCGCTGTGGAACCTCTGGGTAACCGAGCAGATCGAGGTCGCCTGGGACGAGGGGCACCAGGAGATCGCGTGGTACGTGCCGGAGCCTGACGAGGAGGACGAGCGATGACTGAGTCAGCGGAGAACGCGCCGAGCCTGGCAGGCATCAATATCCACCCCACGGTAAGGGGGGTGGGCCACCTCCAGCGGCTGTTGGAAGACCCCAAGTCAGTGTCAGGTTTCAAGCAGTTCTGGGGTGGCCCGAACTACCTTGACCTCGGCTACGTCGGGGGAAGCTTCTACTGGGGTATCTCTGGTCGGAGCGACTATCAGCGAGGCCTTACCGCCGCCGAGGTCGTCGTGGCGCTCACGCCGATCCTCGAACGTCCGGAGCTGGCGTGGACGTGCGCGAATTGCAGGGCGCGGATCGGCGAACGTTGCACGGGGCAGGGCGAGTCGCATGCCTCACGGGTCGCCAAGTTTGAACGGTACGAGCGCCGTCACGCCCCCGAGCCCGACGCGGTAGCCGCGTCGTGAGCGCGCTTCCCAGTCGGACTGCACCACGACCGGTGGCTACTCCGTCCGTGGCGTGTCGGGGCGCAGTTCACCGAGCGGCTCGCGACGCGACGACACGTCCGGACTGCACGGAATCTTGACGCGATATATCTCGATACATTTTGCTTGAAAGTGGATCAGGAAATACCTGGTCAGACAAAAGAACGGATACCCCATGAGCGCCAAGGCAATCGCCGTCGAGATCCCCCTCAATACCTGCGCCTGCGGCACCTGCCACGAGGCGGTCGGACCCAAGGCGATTTACCGCCCCGGGCACGACGCCCGCCACGTCTCCGCCCTGCTTGGCGGGCTCATCAACACCCAGCAGGACGGTAAGCCCGTCACCAAGGCCCTCATCAACGCGGAGGCCAAGGCCCTGCCGAGCGAGGCCCTTCGCGCGAAGTTCACCCGCGCCGCCGAGCGCCTCGTCGCCAAGCATGCCGAGGCCGACGCCCAGGAGGTGAGGGCCGAGTGAATCACGAATGGCGACCCGTCCCCGGGTTCGAAGGGCTCTACGAAGTCTCGGACTCCGGCCAGATCCGCAACGCCCGCCCCAGCCAGGGACGCCCCGCAGGGTACGTCCTGTCCACACCTGTCAACCCGACCACCGGAAACGCCATCGTGCGCCTCTACGGCCCGCAGGGCGGCAAGACCCTCGCGGTACATCGGCTGGTCGCTCGGGCGTTCCACGGGGAGCCGCCTGTGGGCGCGAGGGCCAAGCGCCTCAACGGTCACAAGGCCGACAACCGCGCCACCAACCTCGAATGGGAGGTCACATCGTGACGAAGAGCAAGATCACACGCGCCGCCGTGCTAACCCGCGTGTCAACGGATGAGCAAGCAGGGGAAGGCTCGACCTCCCTGGAGGACCAGGCCCGACTCGGAGTCGAGTTCATCGAATCGAAGGGTTGGGAGTTCACGGGCGAGGTCTACCAAGACGTGATGTCCGGCACCCTCCCGGTGAGGAGCCGACCCGAGCTCCGGCGCGCGATCCAGGACGCCGCGCGGGGCGAGTTCGACGTGCTGGT
Organism: Microbacterium sp. H1-D42; assembly: GCF_022637555.1. NCBI lineage: Bacteria > Bacillati > Actinomycetota > Actinomycetes > Micrococcales > Microbacteriaceae > Microbacterium > Microbacterium sp. H1-D42. The sequence continues at coordinate 967,893 of NZ_CP093342.1, forward strand.
TGTGTTGAACCTGTCGCGGCTCTCCCGCAAGCTCCGAGTGTCCGCAGAAGTGGCCGACGACCTGGCCGAAGTGGGGGTCGGCATCGCGTCGGTGCAGGAATCGATGATCGACACCTCCACACCCTCGGGCCGGTTCGTATTCGCCCAGTTCTGCGCCATCGCGGAGCTCGACCGTGAGTCGATCCTCATCAAGACCGTGGCCGGTCAGCGGGCGCTCGCCCGTCAGAACCGCCTGCCCGGGGGCGAGCCGCCCTACGGGTATCGCCGAGTGGGGTCGAAGCGGGATTCTCGGGTGGTCGTCGACGAGGCAGAGCGCGAGGTCCTCCGGCTCGGGTATGACCTGTTGGTAAAACGCCGCAAGAACGCCTATCAGGTGGCCGAGCACTTCAATGATGCCGGAATCAAGCCGCGCAAGGCCGATCGGTGGTCCGCAGAGGTAGTCCGCCACATGTGGCGCAACCCGGCCCACTCCACCGGCAAGGTCATCTGGGGTCTGCCAAAGACCAGCGGAGCCGGAGGGCAACGCCGACACAAAGCCAAGGTGGACCGCCAGGGCAATCCGGTCTACGGCGCGCCAGTCGAGATCGACCTCGGCAACCCCGTGTTCACCGCCGCCGAGCACCGGGCGCTGATTCGCGCCCTCGAACGCCGGAGCACCGGGACGGTGGCAAACCCGGCGGTGTCTCGACTGCTGACGGGCAGGGTGTTCACCCACGAGGGCCACGCGATGTACGGCGTGAACTTGCCCCGTGAGGCGTGGCAGGGTGCCTACCGGTGTGCCACCCGCCGCCAGTCCGCTGGGGCCAACCGGTGCTCCTGCCCTCAACTTCGGGCGCTCCCGATTGAGGAGCTGGTCTGGGCCGAGGTGGTCCGCATCCTGTCGGACCCGGCGCGGCTGGAGGCGGCGGCTCGGGCTTACCTTGCCCTGCCAGAGGAGGGCGGCGACGCCGAGGCGGACCGGCGGGCGCTGGATGGCGTGCGGGCAGAAATCGAGCGCTTCGAACGTGGGCTCGCGAAGGCCGAACGGGGGGTGCTCCTCGCGGACTCGGATGAGGACGAGCGGCGACAGGCCGCGCTGGTGGCCGACCTCAAGCGGGAGCTTTCCGCCGCCCGCGAGCGGCTGGTCGGGTACGAGGCGTTGGTGTCCTCGGAGGAGGCGCGGAACCAGGCCCTCAGCGACGTGGCCGCGCTGGCGGACCGCGCACGGGGGCGGCTCCACACGCTGGCGGACGCGGAACGCGCCGAGGTGGTGCGGATCCTCCAGGTGTCCGTGGTCTGCTCGGGTCCGGTGGTTGCTGGGATGCCTGAATCGGTTGCGATCAGCGGGGTCATTGACCCGCGCATGTGGGGCACGGACTCGGGCACCAGCGGGTCGTCGGCTAGTCCGACCCCGGCTGATTCACCCAGCGGTGCTCAGTCAGCACCGGGGGTCGCTCCATGGCCGCGGTGGCCTTCGCCGGGTTGCTGGTCGTGATCATGCGCTCCGATGAGGTGCGTGGCATCCTCACCGATCTGGTCCGACGGGCGCTGACGGTGGCGTGATGCGCATCGGTCGGGAGAGCGACGGCGGCACGCGCGGAACACTCCGCGGTGAGCGCGGATCGGTCGCGGCCGAGCTCGCCGTCGCGCTCCCGGCGGCGCTGCTGGCACTGCTGCTCGGCGTCGGCGCCCTGAGCGCCGCGGCGACGCAGGTGTCGCTGCAGGATGCCGCTGCGGACGCCGCCCGGCTGCTCGGTCGTGGTGAGAGTCAGGCCAGGGCAGCCGGCGTCGTCTCGGCCTCCGTCGCCGGTGCCCGCTCTGACTCGCGCGCCGCCGGTGACCTGGTCTGCGTCACCGCATCGATCGATCTGAAGGTCGGCCGCATCATCTCGGTGCCGCTTCGGGCATCCAGCTGCGCGCTCGCGGGCGGCCTGTGAAGCAGACGGTCTGTGAGCGACGAGAGAAGAACGCAAGGAGGACAGGATTATGGCAGGAACAGCGCTCGCCGCGGGCGTGCTGACGGTCGCGGCGACCCTCTCACTCGGCCTCGCCGCCGTGGGCGGTGCCGCCGTCACCGCCCAGCGCGCGGCCGGCGCCGCCGATGCCGCAGCGCTCGCCGCAGCCGATGCCGCATCGGGCGCGATCACCACACCGGATGACCCCTGCGTGCTCGCGGAACGCGTCGCGGCAGCATCCGATGCGACCCTCTCGGCGTGTCGCATCGATGTATTCACGGCGACAGTCGAGGTCAGATCCGCGTACGCTGGTCTCGTCGCCGTCTCCCGGGCCCGAGCGGGCCCACCCGAGGATCCATGACGACGATTCCCTCACACCGCATCAGTGGTTTCGATGGCGCCCGTTCATCGATACTCTCGGCCCACACCGGGAATGCGGTGTGTATGGTGTGCTTCGAAGAAAGGACGCACCCTTGGCTGAAGGCAAGAAGCTCGTCATCGTCGAGTCCCCGACGAAGATGCGATCGATCCAGGGTTACCTCGGCGACGGTTACGAGGTGCTCAGCTCGGTCGGCCACATCCGCGACCTCGCCGACAAGAAGGACATCCCGGCCGACGACAAGAAGGCATACGGGAAGTACTCGATCGACGTCGAGAACGACTTCGATCCCTACTACGTCGTCTCCGACCGCAAGACCAAGACGGTCGCCGAGCTGCGCCGCGCGCTCAAGAGCGCCGACGAAGTCCTGCTCGCAACAGATGAGGACCGCGAGGGCGAAGCCATCGCGTGGCACCTGCTGGAGACGCTCAAGCCCAAGGTTCCCGTCAAGCGCATGGTCTTCCACGAGATCACCAAGGACGCGATCCAGGCAGCGGTCGGCAACACGCGCGAGCTCGACCTCGCCCTGGTCGACGCGCAGGAGACCCGACGCATCCTCGACCGCCTGTACGGCTGGGACGTCTCGCCGGTGCTCTGGTACAAGGTGAAGTCCGGGCTTTCGGCCGGCCGCGTGCAGTCCGCCGCCACCCGCATGATCGTCGAGCGCGAACGTGAGCGGATGGCCTTCGTCTCGGCCGAGTACTGGGACGTCGAGGCGATGGCAGCCGCCACCGGTCAGGCGTTCTCTACCCGCCTCGTGCGCGTCGACGGCGGCCAGCTGGCCCGCGGCACCGACTTCGACGACACCGGAAAGCTGAAGAAGGCCGTCGTCATCCTCTCGGAGGAACAGGCGAACGCCCTCGCCGCCGCGGTCGAGGCCGCAGGCAGTGCGACCGTCAGCAAGGTCGAGGCCAAACCAGGCACGCGCAGCCCCTACGCTCCCTTCACCACCTCCACCATGCAGCAGGAGGCCGGTCGCAAGCTCTCGATGAGCGCGAAGCACGCCATGGGCGTCGCCCAGCGTCTCTATGAGAAGGGGTACATCACTTATATGCGCACCGACTCGGTCGCGCTGAGCACGCAGGCGATCCAGGCCGCGCGCAGCCAGGCCGTCGCGCTGTACGGCGACGCCGCTGTGCCGCTGAAGCCCCGCGTGTACAAGTCCAAGAGCAAGAACGCGCAGGAGGCGCACGAGGCGATCCGCCCGTCCGGCGACACCTTCCGTACGCCGTCGTCGGTCTCGTCTGGCCTCGACCGCGACGAGCAGCGCCTGTACGACCTGATCTGGAAGCGCACCGTCGCGAGCCAGATGTCGGATGCCAAGTACGAGACCACCACGGTCACTCTCGAGGCCGACGCTGCCGGTCAGAAGGCCGAGTTCACGGCATCCGGCACCGTCTACACGTTCCGCGGCTTCCTCGAGGCCTACGAAGAGGGACGCGACGAGAAGCGCAACTCGCAGGACAAGGCCGATGACCAGTCGCTGCCCGCCGTCGCCGTCGGCGACGAGGTGGGGATGTCGGATGCTGTCGCCAAGGGACACCGCACCACACCGAAGCCGCGGTACACCGAGGCTTCGCTGGTGAAGGCGCTGGAGGAGCACGGCATCGGTCGTCCGTCGACCTTCGCCAGCACCATCGGCACGGTGATCGACCGAGGCTACGCCACCAAGCGCGGCCAGGCGCTCGTGCCGACCTGGCTGGCGTTCAGCGTGGTGCGGCTGCTCGAGCAGCATTTCGCCACCCTGATCGATTACGACTTCACCGCCGCTCTCGAGGACGACCTCGACGCGATCGCGCGTGGTGAGCAGAATCGCGTGGAGTGGCTGCGCCGGTTCTACTACGGTGCCGATGACCAGGTCGGGCTCCGACAGGTGGTCGACAACCTGGGTGAGATCGACGCGCGTGCGCTGAACTCCACCCGCATCACCGACACGGCCACGCTGCGCTTCGGCAAGTACGGCCCGTACCTCGAGGTCGTCGATCCGGCGAACCCGGACGCGAAGCCGCGCATCGTCAACGTGCCAGAGGATCTCGCGCCGGACGAACTGACGGCTGAGAAGGCGCAGGAGCTCGTCGACGCCCCCGTCGCCGGCGACCGCGTGCTGGGGGAGAATCCCGAGAACGGCAAGATCATCGTCGTCAAGGATGGTCGCTTCGGTCCGTACGTGCAGGAGAACGATCCCGTCTCCGAGGACGACGCCGTCGACACCGCCACCGGTGAGGTCGTCGAGGTCGAGAAGCCGAAGAAGAAGGCGAAGAAGGACACCGCTCCCAAGCCGCGCACTGGTTCGCTGTTCCGCTCGATGTCGGTCGACACCATCGACCTCGACACGGCGCTGCAGCTGCTCAGCCTGCCGCGGGTCGTGGGCAAGGACCCGGAGTCGGGTGAGGAGATCACGGCACAGAACGGCCGGTTCGGTCCGTACCTGAAGAAAGGCACCGACTCGCGCTCGCTGGAGAGCGAGTCGCAGATCTTCGACATCACGCTCGAGCAGGCTCTGGAGCTGTACGCGCAGCCGAAGTACGGTGCCCGCAAGGCATCCAGCGCGCTCGCCGAGTTCGATGCCGACCCGGTCAGCGGCAAGCCGATCCGCGTGCGCGACGGCCGGTTCGGCGCGTATGTGACCGACGGCGAGACGAACGTGACGATCCCGCGCGGGCAGACGCCGGACGACATCACGTTCGAGATCGCCGTGCAGATGCTGGCCGACAAGCGTGCCAAGGGGCCGGTCAAGCGCGGCGCGAAGAAGGCTCCAGCCAAGAAGGCTCCGGCCAAGAAGGCCGCGGCCAAGAAGCCCGCTGCGAAGAAGAAGGCGCCCGCCAAGACGGCGAAGTCGGATGCCGAGAAGGCCGCCGCCCGCTCGGCCGCGGCGAAGAAGGCCGCCGCGACCCGTGCAGCGAACCGCGTGCTGAGCGAGCGCAGTGAGTCCTAGCGAACGCGAAGGCGAATTCGTGACCCGGACCGACGGGCTCTGGGTCACGTTCGAGGGCGGTGACGGATCGGGCAAGTCGACTCAGTCGGCGCTGCTGTCCACCTGGCTCGGCGAGCAGGGACGCACCGTGCTGCACACCCGCGAGCCCGGCGGCTCCGAGGTGGGCGTGCTCATCCGCGACATCGTGCTGCATCACCGTGGCGACATCGCGCCGCGCGCCGAGGCGCTGCTGTACGCCGCCGACCGCGCACACCACGTGGCGACCGTCGTGCGACCGGCACTCGAGCGTGGCGACGTCGTCATCCAGGACCGCTATCTCGACTCGTCCGTCGCTTACCAGGGCGCGGGGCGCGTGCTGGATGCCGGCGAGGTGCGCGACCTGTCGCTCTGGGCGACCGAGGGTGCGCTGCCGGATCTGACCGTGCTGCTTGACATCGATCCTGCACTCGCGCGCCAACGGCTGGACGCGGACGACAAGCCCTTCGACCGGCTCGAGGCCGAGAAGGAGGAGTTCCACGCGCGCGTGCGGGCGGCGTTCCTTGCTCTCGCCGCGGCCGAGCCCCAGCGCTTCCTCGTCGTCGATGCGACCGCCGACCCCGATGACATCGCCGTGCTGGTGCGCGCGCGCATCGCACGCCTGCTCTGAGTGTCCATCCCGCGCGCAGGAGACTGTCGGAACTCGTGGCTAGGCTTGACGGCATGACCTCCGTCGCGACCGCCCCCTTCCCGTGGTCGGACGTGTGGGGTCAGGATGCCGCCGTGCAGACGCTGCAGCAGGCAGCATCCGACCCTGCGGCGCTGTCGCACGCCTGGCTGATCACTGGCCCCCCTGGCTCCGGTCGATCGACGCTCGCCTATGCGTTCGCCGCCGCGCTGATCGCTGAGCATCCAGGGGATGAGGCGACGATGCGCCAGGTGCTCGCCGCCACGCATCCTGACGTCACGGCGCTGCGCACCGACAAGGTGATCATCACGATCAAAGAGGCCCGCGCCCTCGTGGAGCGCTCGTACTTCGCGCCATCAGCCGGCCGCTACCGCGTGATCGTCGTCGAGGACGCGGATCGCATGGTCGAGCGCACCTCGAACGTGCTGCTGAAGGCGCTCGAAGAGCCCCCCGAGCGCACCGTCTGGGTGCTGTGCGCCCCCAGCGAGGCCGACCTGCTGCCAACGATCCGCTCGCGCGTGCGCACTTTGCGCCTGCGCGAACCCGAAGTCGACGACGTCGCACGACTGATCAGCATGCGCACGGGTGTCGATGAGGTAATCGCCGAGCAGGCCGCCCGCCATGCCCAGCGACACATCGGCATGGCGCAGCGACTGGCCGGTCATGACGACGCACGCCGACGCCGCGACGAGACTCTGCGTGCGGTGCTGAGCGTGCGCGGCGTCAGCACGGCCGTCGAGGTCGCCGGTCACATCATCCAGGCCGCCACCGACGACGCGAAGGCACTGAGCACCGAACGCGACGCCGCTGAGCGCGCAGCGCTGCTGCGCATGGTCGGCGTCGCCGAAGGGCAGGCGGTGCCTCCGGCCGTGCGCTCTCAGGTCGCTGCCCTGGAGGACGACCAGAAGAAGCGCGCGACCCGCAGCCTGCGCGACGGCATCGACCGCGTGCTCACCGACCTGCAGTCGATGTACCGCGATGTCGTGATGCTGCAGTTCGGGCGCAGCGACGACCTGATCAACCGCGAACTGCTCACCGAGCTCGAAGCGCTGGCGGAAGCCTGGCCGGTGCAGCGCACGATCCTCGTGCTCGACGCCATCGCCGACACCCGCGAGACACTCGACCGCAACGTCGCGCCTCTGCTCGCCCTCGAGAGCCTGCTCGTCACCGTCTCCAGCGGAAGGACCCCGTGAACCACCGACTCAAGCCCCGCCTGCGCCGGCTGATCACACTCGTCGCCGGCCTCGCCGTCGCGACCGTCGCCCTCTCCGGCTGCCTGTACTCGCAGATCCCCGACACTCAGCCGTCGACGACCCGCGCCCCTGACAGTGCTGGCGTCTCGCCCGAGCTGATGCCCTATTACACGCAGGAAGTCACCTGGGAGTCGTGCGGCGCGCGCTTCGACTGCACCGACCTCACGGCGCCACTGGATTGGGACAACCCCGACAAGGGCGAGATCTCGCTCGCGCTCGTGCGTCACCAGGCGACCGGCGAGTTCCAGGGGTCGCTGCTGATCAACCCGGGTGGACCGGGCAGCAGCGGCTACGATTTCGTCGCCGACTCACTCGAGTTCGCCGTCGGGCCCGACCTCATCGAGCGCTTCGACGTGATCGGCTTCGACCCGCGCGGCGTCGGCCGCTCCACTGCGGTGACGTGTCTCGACGATGCTGAGATGGACGAGTACAACTACGGCGTCGTGCCGGGCGAGCGCGGCAGCGCCGAATGGGAGGACGCGGTCACGGCGCGCAACCAGGCTTACTCCGACGCGTGCGAGGCCAACAGTGATGGCATCCTGCCGTACATCACCACGGTCAACTCCGCGCGCGATATGGATCTCATCCGCGGAGTGCTGGGCGATGAGACGCTGAACTACCTCGGCTACTCGTACGGCACGTTCCTCGGCGCCACCTACGCGAAGCTGTACCCCGAGCGCGCGCAGCGGCTCGTCCTGGATGGCGCCATCGACCCGGCCGTTCCAGGGCTGGAGGTCGGCGCCACGCAGGCAGCCGGTTTCGAGTCGGCGCTGCGCGCGTACCTGCAGGACTGCCTCGGCACCAGCGAGTGCCCGTTCAGCGGCTCGCTCGATGAGGCGCTCACCGACTTCCAGGCGCTGCTGGCGAGCATCGCCCGCACGCCGCTCGAGAACGGCGACGGTCGGATGCTGACCGTCGACACCATGGTCACCGGCACGATCACTGCGCTGTACAGCGAGCAGAGCTGGCCGTACCTCACGCAGGGCATCACGGCGGCGCTGCAGGGTGACCCGTCGGTGATGATGGCACTGGCCGACAGCTACAACAACCGCGACGTCGACGGCACCTACCTCGACAACTCGTCCGAGGCGTTCCGGGCGTACAACTGCGTGGACTACCCGGTGGAGGACGACCCCGCCGCGGAGGCCGCGGTGATGAAGCAGATCGAGAAGCAGGCCCCGACCTTCGCGCCGTACTGGGATGGGCCGGATCCGTGCAAGACCTGGCCGACGCCCCCTACTGGCACGCGCGGCGAGATCGCGGCGTCCGGCTCAGGGCCGATCATCGTCGTCGGCACCACGAACGACCCTGCGACGCCGTACGAGTGGTCGGAGTCACTGGCCGATCAGCTCGAGAACGGCGTGCTCGTCACCCGCGTCGGCGAGGGCCACACCGGCTACAACAAGGGCAACTCGTGCGTGGATGCGGCTGTCGAGGACTTCCTGATCGGCGGCACCGTGCCAGAGGACGGCCTGCGCTGCGAGTGATCGCGGTGCAGGCCCCTGCTCACAGTCGCGCGCGCTGATCAGACCAGTTCGCCGCGCAGCACGTGCTTCGTGACCTTGCCTGACGGGTTGCGAGGCAGGGTCTCGCGCACGATCAGCTCGCGCGGGATCTTGTACTTGGCGAGATGATCGGCGAGGAACGTGCGCACCTCGTCGAGATCCAGATCGCCCGTGGACTCCACGACGGCCACGACGGTCTCGCCCCACTCCGCGTGCACGCGACCGATGACGGCGGCGTCGGTGACGGCGGGATGCTGGCGCAGAGCTTCCTCCACCTCGGGGGAGTACACGTTCTCGCCGCCGGTGATCACGACGTCCTTGAGACGGTCGACGATGAAGAGGTATCCGTCGGCGTCGACCCTGGCGAGGTCGCCCGTGCGATACCAGTCGTCGACGAACACGGCATCCGTCGCCGCTTCGTCGTGCAGATAGCCGGCCATTCGCGTGGACGAGCGCATCCACAGTTCGCCGACATGGTCGGCGGCGACGTCGAGTCCGTCCTCGCTGACGACGCGGATGTCGACTCCTGGCATCCCGCCGGCTCCGATCGCGCCGGCCTTGGCGATCTGCTCGGCAGGGTACAGCGCCGAGCCCACCGGGCCCATCTCGCTCATGCCGTACACCTGGTAGAAGTTGTCGCTGCCGTAGGCAGCCTGCAGTGTGCGCACCGTGTCGGCGCCCAGCGGTGCCCCGCCGTATGCCCACAGCCGCATGGAGGAGAGGTCGAAGTCCGTCAGGCTCATGCCGACGCCGGGCAGCACCTTCAGGGGAGCGAGGTACGCGATCGGGGCGCCGAAGAACGCGGTGACCCGGTGCTGCTGCACTGCCTGCAGGAAGTGCACCGGGTGGTACTCCTTGAGCAGCACGACCGTGCCGCCGAGATACATCATCGAGAGGAACCAGTTGTTCAGCGGTGACGCGTGCCAGATCGGCATCGCGATCAGGAAGCGGTCTTCGCGCTGCAGGCCGACCGCGGCTGCGGTGTAGGCGGGCACGTTCGACAGACCCTCGTGGGTGTGCAGGCAGCCCTTCGGGCTGCTGGTGGTGCCCGAGGTGTAGAGCACCTCGGCGATCGCGTCACCGGCGACGTCGACGCCGTCCCATTCCTCGGCGGCGGCCACGAGCACGTCGAACTCGCCTGCGGCGTCGTCGGTGCAGGTCAGCACCCGGGCATCCGGCGCCCCTTCGCGCACGCGATCAGCGACGTCGACATCAGCGACGACGAGTCGCAGCCCGGCATGCTCGGCGATGTACGCCACCTCGCGGGCAGTGAGCTTGTGGTTGATCGGCACGAGGGCGGCGCCCGCTCGCCACAGGCCGAAGGCCGCGACGACGAAGGCCGGGGTGTTGAAGGCCATCACCCCGATGCGGTCGCCGGGCTGCACACCGGCGTCGCGGAACACCGCGGCCGCACGGCGCGACGCCGCGAGCAATTCGCGGTAGTCGAGGGTGCCGAGATCGGAGACGATGGCGGGCTTGTCTGCGAAGGTGCGGGCGGAGCGCTCCAGCATCCAGGTCAGGTTCATTCGGGTTCTCACATCGTCGTGGGGGGCGTCCGGGCGGCATTGCCACGTCCGTTGAATCGTGATTCAATGCCCTTATTGAATCACGATTCAATGCTCTTGGGAACCCGAGCAAGGAGGCACGGATGACACAGCGTCGAGAAGCAGGTCGGCGGGAGGATCTCATCGAGGCCGCCACGGCGATCGTGCGAGACTCCGGTTTCGGGGCCGCCTCGGTCAAAGCCGTGACCGCTCGTGCCGGCATGAGCGCCGGTCTGCTCTACAGCTACGCCGATGGGCTCGATGACCTGCTCGCCGAGGTGTTCCGCCGCTGTGCCGGCGCTGAGATGGCGGCCGTGGATCAGGCGATCGCGGCCGTGGACGCGTCGGATGCCACCGGCCGGCTGCTCGCGCTGATCGAGACATTCGCCACCCGTGCGCTGCGCGGGGGACGGCTGGCCTGGGCGCTCCTGGTCGAGCCGGTCGGCCGCGCGATCGACGAGGAGCGCCTCGCCTACCGGCGCGGCTATGCGGACATCGCCACCGAGATCGTGACCCAGGGTGTGCGTGACGGCGAGTTCGCCGTGCAGGATGCCCGGATCAGCGCGGCAGGGATCGTGGGCGCGATCGGCGAGGCGCTTGCAGGGCCACTCGCTCCCGTCACGACGGACGACGACGATCCGGATGCCATCGTCGCTGCCATCACTGGACTGTGCCTTCGGGCGGTCGGCGCGCGGTCAGCATCCGATCGGGCATCCGGCCCCACGTCCGACGACGTCAGCGAAGAAGGATCATGAGCACGCACGAGGTCTTCAACCAGGCGCCAGCACGAGTCGACATCGACGAGTACGCGGCCAACGTCGCCCTCGTCGAGGGCGTCGCGCGGTACGACGCGGCGTGGGCCGACGAGGCACTGCACGCCACAGGCGTGCACGTCGGCACGGCCGAGTTCCAGCACGATGCGCGCCGGGCGAATCGCCACAAGCCCGAGCTGCGCACGCACGACCGCTGGGGCCACCGCATCGATGAGGTCGAGTACGACCCGTCGTATCACCGCATCATCTCGGCGGCGGTCGCCGACGGCGCGCACACCAGCGCCTTCGCAGACCCGCGTCCAGGTGCCAACGTGGCCAGGGCCGCGACCTTCATGCTCTACGCGCAGATCGAGCCCGGCCACGCGTGCCCGGCGTCGATGACGCATTCGGCAGCGCCCGTGATCGCGCAGCAGCCAGAACTCGCGGCGGAGTGGATGCCGCGACTGCTCTCACGCTCGTACGACGGCAGGCTCGTGTCGGGCAAGGAAGGCGCGCTCTTCGGCATGGCGATGACCGAGAAGCAGGGTGGCTCCGACGTGCGCGCCAACACCACGGTCGCCGTGCCGATCGGCGAGGGCCGCTACGAATTGACCGGGCACAAGTGGTTCTGTTCGGCGCCGATGTCGGATGGATTCCTGGTGCTGGCGCAGGCCCCCGGTGGGCTGTCCTGCTTCCTCATGCCGCGGCTGCGCGAGGACGGCACCCGCAACGCGATGCACATCATGCGGTTGAAGGACAAACTCGGCAACGCCGCCAACGCCTCCAGCGAGGTGGAGTACCGCGGCGCCATCGGCCACCTGATCGGTGACGAGGGGCGCGGCGTGCGCACGATCATCGAGATGGTCACGAACACCCGGCTGGACTGCATCCTCGGCTCACTCGCCGGCATGCGCCAAGCGGCGGCCGAGGCCGCCTGGCACGTGCGCCACCGTGCGGCCTTCGGGCGCACGCTGATCGATCAGCCCGCCATGACCGGCGTGATCGCCGATCTGCAGCTCGAGGCCGAGGGAGTCACCGCCGCGGCACTGCGCCTGGCGCGAGCATATGACATCGACGCGTCGGCGCAGGATGCCGGATTCGCGCGCCTCGGCACCGCGGTGATGAAGTACTGGGCCTGCAAGCGCGGTCCCGCGCACGCGGCCGAGGCACTCGAGTGCCTCGGTGGCAACGGCTACACCGAGGACTTCCCACTGGCGATGCGCTACCGCGAGCAGCCGGTCATGGCCGTGTGGGAGGGTTCAGGCAACGTCATCGCGCTCGACGTGCTGCGGGCACTGGCTCGCGAGCCGTCGTCGTTCGAGGCGTTCGATGCCGAGGTGTCGCTGGCACGCGGCGCGGATGCCCGTCTCGACGCGCACCTGGACCGCACCCGCGCGCTGGTGCGGTCTGTGGCGGCGGAAATGGCATCGGATGCTGCGCCCGAGGGAGGTGCCCGCGGACTGATCAGCGCGCTGGCACTGGCGCTGCAGGGCGCGCTGCTGGTGCAGCACGCCCCGGCCTCCGTCGCGGACGGATTCGTGGCGTCGCGGCTGGGGGAGGATGCGACCGGGTTCCTGTTCGGCGAGCTGCCGACGGGAGTGGATGCCGGGGCGATCGCCGCGCGGGCATAGGCGCCCGCGGCAGCGGGACCCGCTCGGTTTCGCACTGACCGCCTCGGCATAGTAGGATCGATGATCGTGCCGCGGTTCACCGCGCACGCCACCTTAGCTCAGTGGTAGAGCATCCCACTCGTAATGGGAAGGCCGTCAGTTCAATCCTGACAGGTGGCTCGAGAAAGGCCCGGGATGTCAGCATCCCGGGCCTTTGATCGTCTCTGCGGACGGCAGCGATCAGATGATGCTGCGGCCCTCAGCCTTGGCCTGGCGGGCCTCCTTGACGAAGGCGCGCACGATGACCGTGAGCGTTCCCGCCACGATCACTGGCCAGACCAGTACGTAGGCGGTCAAAGCGATGGTCGTCAGTTCCATGTCAGTTCCTCTCGTTCTCTGCGGACAGGGGCTTCTGGGCCTCGGTGAGCTGCGCCAGCTCCGTGTTCAGCTCGCCGGTGTCGACCGAGTCGAAGTCGCCGGTGCGCTGCTTGATGAGCTCGAAGTCGAAGTCCGCCTTCTTGCTCGGCAGAGTCAGCGCGACGCAGACGATTGTCGACACCGCGTAGGCGATCAGCGAGCCCGAGAGCACCGGATAGGTGTGCAGGAACCCGATCGCGAACGGTGCCGCTGCGAGCGTGGCGACGGTTCCGACGATCAGTGCGATCCGCTTGCCGAAGAACCCGAACGACATCAGGCCGAGCACCACGCCGATGCCGATGGTCGAGAGCACGTCGGACACGATCCCGATCGGGCCGTTCAGATCGACCCATTCGAAGCGCACCGGCAGGAACGCCGCCAGCGCGACGACCACCGACACCGAGAAGGCCAGGTTGGTGACGCGGTTCCAGTAGAAGCTCGCGATCACGGGGAAAACCAGCGCGCCCCAGAGCGCACCGACGAACACCAGCAGATCGAGGATGTTGAACTGGCTGCCCGCGAAGTACAGGCCGGCCACCATCGCCACGATCATCGTGATGCGGCCGACGAGCACCATCATGCGCGGGTTGGCCTTCTTCTTGCCGGCGACGTTCTGGCCGTAGATGTCGGCCATCATGATCGACGACAGCGCAGTCAGGTCAGCATCCGCCGTCGACGACAGCGAGCCGATGATCATCACGAAGAACACGCACAGCAGCAGCGGCGACAGGTAGGTGGCCGCCATCTGCGGGATGAGGTTGTTCACGTCGCCGCCCTCGGGCGTGACACCCGCGTACAGTGCGATGACTCCCAGCATCCCGACGCCGATGATCGTCGCGCCGTACCCGAAGGTCGCCGTGATGAACGTCTTCTTGATCAGGTCCTCACGCACGGCGAACAGTCGCTGCGCGATGGTCTGGTTGCCGATCGCATACGCCAGTACGGCGGCGATGTACGGCGCTCCCTGGTTGAAGAACGCGTCGGATGAGAAGAAGTCCGCCTGCTGCGGAGTGAGGTTCGATGCCCCCGTCTCGAACAGACTCGGGCCGCCGGCGGCGAAGAACACCACGGGGATGATCACGATGACCGCCCCCAGCATGGCCACGACCTGTGCGAAGTCGGTGAGCACCGAGGCGCGGAAGCCCGACCACAGCGTGTACAGCAGCACACCGGCCCCGATGGCGAGGATGCCCTGACCGAAGCTGAACGGCGAGAGCATCGAGATCAGCGCGCCGCCGGCGATCAGGTTGGAGGTGAGGCTGATGATGCTGCCGAGCACGTTCGAGCCGGCGAGCATCAACTGGCTGGAGCGGCCGTGCCGCGCGAACATCACCTCGGCGATGGTGTGGGCCTTCGGCGCGACCTGGCGGATGCGCTTGCCGAAGGGGTAGATCAGCAGGATCATCAGGGCGCCCCACAGCCCGTAGTGGATGGGGCCGGAGATGCCGTAGGTGTATCCCGAGGTGGCGGAGGCGTACATCGATGACGCCCAGATCCAGGTGGCGGTCATGGATGCCGCCGAGATGCCGAATCCGATCTTGCCGCCGCCGGTCATATAGTCATCGGCGTTCTCGGTGCGCTTGCGGATGCGCAGCGACATGTACAGGCTGCCGCCGAAGAACAGCAGCATGAGCAGGACCACGATCGGTCCTGAGATTGTTTGCAGATTATCCACGTTGTCTCTCTCTTCTCGTCTGGCGCCGGCAGGCGCCGGGTAGTCGGGAACGAGAGAGTGCTAACGGTTGGGCAGGGTGGCCTTGAGCGGGCTCGATACGAGTGTGAAATCGGGGGAGAAGGCGGGCGTCACGCGGGCCGGCATGCAGTTCCTTTCGTCGGTGAGCACACGCGGACACACCCGTAGCCCGGGGTGGCTCGCGCATGCGCGAACGGCAGAGCCGTCCGCACGTGGCCGGAGCAGCATGCGCGCTGAGTCACACAGGGGGCGCTTCGTGGCGCACCAGCAAAACCGGGGAACTCACCCCTGCGGACCGGCGCTCGCGAGCGGCAACAGCGCTGCGAGCGCATCCGGCCCGCCCTTCCAAGGTAGCAAGCACGCCAGCCAAGTCAAATGCGCGCTCCTGCGGCGTACGCTCGAGACATGACCAGGGCACTGCTGATCGTCGACGTGCAGAACGATTTCACCGAGGGCGGAGCGCTTGCCGTCCAGGGCGGTGATGCTGTGGCATCCGCCGTCTCCGACCTGCTCGCCGCGCGCGCAGGCGACTACGCCGTCATCCTCGCCTCACGGGACTGGCATGACGTCGAGGGAGACAACGGCGGGCACTTCTCCGACACACCGGACTACGTCGACTCGTGGCCGGTGCACTGTGTGGCGGAGACCATGGGTGCCGACTACGATCCGCTGCTGGTCACGGACGCCATCACGCACCACGTGCGCAAGGGGCAGGGCATCCCGGCGTACTCGATGTTCGAGGGCATCACCGAGAGCGGTGAGACGACCGGCGAGGTGCTGGCAGCGCACGGGGTGACCGATGCCGACGTGGTCGGCATCGCGACGGATCACTGCGTGCGCGCATCGGCGTCGGATGCCATCGCGCACGGCATCCACGTGCGTGTGCTCACCGACCTCATCGCCGGCGTCGGTGCAGAATCCAGCGAGGCGGCGCTGGCCGAGCTCGCGCACGCCGGCGCGGTGCTGACGGTCAGTGCGGATGCTGTCAGCGGCGATGCCGGGTGAGCGGATGCAGTCGTGACTGAGAGCAGCCACGGTGAGCGCTGCGCGCTGCTGCTTCGAGCCGTGAACGTCTCCGGCACAGGCCGGGTGCCCATGGCCGAGCTGCGCGACCTGCTCTCCGAGCGCACCGAGTTGACCGGGGTGTCGACGTACATCGCCAGCGGCAATATCCTCTGCGACCTCGCCGGTGATCCGGCAGCCATGTGCGCCCAGGTCCGGGCGCTGATCGCGGAGCGGTTCGATGTCGACACTCCGGTGATCCTGCGCACCAACGGTGAACTGGTCGCTGCGCTGGAAGCCAACCCCTTCCCTGACGCGCCGCTCGACAAGATGCTGCATGTGATGTTCCTCGAGGGGGATCCTGCGCCCGCGGCGATCGAGCAGCTGACGCCACGACTGCAGCCGGGGGAGCGGATCGCCCTGATCGGCAAGGACCTCTGGTTCGACTACGGCGAGGGCGGAGTCGCCTCGACCAAGCTGACGAAGGCCGTGCTCGACCGTGCACTGGGCACGGCCGGCACGGCCAGGAACCTCAACACGCTGCGCAAGCTCATCGAGCTGACTGCGCCGGCGTAGCCCTTCAGTCGTCGATGTCGACCGTGACCACGGTCAGGTCTCCGGCGAGTTCGACCTCGACGTCGCGGCGATCGTCGAGGCGCAGCTCGACCTCATACGCCTTCGACGACTCGTCGTCGGTCGAGATCGACTCGATCACGCCCGCCGATCCGGCCTTCGCGGTCGCCGCGGACTGGGCCGCGGCGAGGATGTCGCCGAGCTTCGCGAGATCGAGCAGCGGCTCGCTGCTGTCGTCATCGCTGTCGTCGTCATCGTCATCCGTGCGGATCGTGCCGTCGGTGCGCACGAACAGGTCGACCTCGGTGCCGTCGGCGAGGCGCACATCGATGTCGTAGCCGCCGCGCTCCACGTCGATCGACGTGACGCCCTCTCCGCCTGCGTGGGCGATGGCCGCTTCGGCTGCATTGCGGAGCGCCGCCTCATCGGATGCTGCGCGCGGGGCCCCAGAGGTGCGCGAGTCATCGTCGCTGTCATCCGAGTGGTCGTCAGCGTCGTCGTGACGCCCGTCGTCGTCGCGCCCGCCGTCATCGGAGTGGTCGTCAGCGTCATCGGAGTGGTCGTCGGCGGACTGGCTGCCGGTGGACGATGCGTGCGTGCCCACGTCGCTTGCGTTGTCGCCGTTCGAACTGGCGAAGGCGTACGCGCCGCCACCCATCATCACGAGTGCAACCGCGGCGCCGGCGCCGATCAGCGCGTTGCGGCGCCGGCGTCCCTTCACCGGTGCGGCGGGTGCGGCATCCGCAACCAGGTCATCGGTCAGTGGCTGGGTGTTCTCGTTGCTGTTCATGCTTCTACTCTGCGACGCGGGTGGTGAAGCGCTCCTGAAGACTCCTGAAGACGTCTTCAGGAAGCACGGTTCGGCGCGTGCTCGTGCCGCTCTGCCGGTGCGCTGGGCAGCGACAGCGTGAACAGTGCTCCGCCGGCCGCGCCGCTTCCCACCGTGATCGAGCCCCCATGGGCGAGCGCGACCTCGCGGACGATCGCCAGGCCGAGGCCGCTTCCGCCGGCATCCCGCGCCCGTGCTTCGTCGAGGCGCGCGAAGCGGTCGAAGACATGCTCGCGCTGCGCTGGTGGGATGCCAGTGCCATCGTCCTCGACCTGCATCAGCACCTGGCCGTCGCGCTCGAAGACGCGGATGGTCACGAGACCGCTGGCGTGTCGGACCGCGTTGTCGACGAGGTTGCGCAGTGCCCTGGCGAGCAGGGGCTCGCTGCCGAGCACGCGCCCAGGGCTGATGCCACGACCGTCGACCTCGATGCCCATGCCGCGCAGTCGGTGCACCTCGGCGAGGGCCAGATCATCGAGGTCGGTCGGCGCAAGCGCCTGCGTGCGCCCCTCGTCCAGACGCGCGAGCACGAGCAGGCCCTCGACGAGCTCCTGCATCCGCGCGCCCTCATCGAGCACCACCTGACCGAGGCCATCCAGTGAGCTCGCCTCCGGATGGGCACGGGCGAGCTCGGCGTGCTGTCGGATCGTCGCCAACGGGGAGCGCAGCTCGTGTGAGGCATCGCTGACGAATCGGCGCTGGGTGGTCTGGGCGTGTTCGATGCGATCCAGCATCCGATTCATCGTGCGCGCGAGCGCACCCAGCTCGTCGTCGCGGCCGGCATCCACCCGCCGATCAAGGCCCGTCGCGTCGATCGCGTCGACCTGCACGCGCAGCCGCTCCACCGGGGCGAGAGCGCGGCTGGAGACCACCCACAGCACGACTCCGACCAGCGCGAGCACGAGCGGAACAGCGACGGCGAGCACCACGCTCGTCGCCGCCACCGCCTCATCCACGCCCGCCAGAGACCTGGCGACCGTGATCGTGGCGCCGTCGCTCTCGGTACCGGCGGCCAGGTACGGATCGCCGTCGACGACGATGCGCGCCGTGGTGTCCTCCGGCACGGCAGGCAGAGACCGGGCATCCGAGTCATTGACGTCGTCGCCTCTGACCTCGTCATCGTCATCATCGTCGGAGCCACCCTGCACGCGCACGAGGACGTCATCATCGATGGCATCCAGGTTCGCGCCATCATCGTCGAGCTGCGCTGAGACCGTGGCGAGGTCCTGCTGCAGGGTCGTGGCGACGCCGTCGGTGAGCGACGCGCGCACGAGCTGCACGGCCACGATCGCCCCGACGACCAGCGCGATGGCGACGACGATCAGCGCACCGAGCGTGAGCCGGGCGCGGATGGAGCGCAGCGGGGAAGCCATCAGCCGCCAGTGCCCGAGAGTCGATATCCGGTGCCGCGCACGGTCTGGATCGCCTCGCGTCCGAACGGGCGGTCGATCTTCGAGCGCAGGTGCCCGATGTACACCTCGACGATGTTCGCATCTCCGTCGAAATCGCTGCCCCAGACGTTCGCGACGACCTCGGGCTTGGTGACCACCTCGCCGCGGCGGCGCATCAGAAAGTCGAGCACGGCCATCTCACGCGCGGTCAGCGAGATCTCCGCGTCGCCGCGGAACACCCGGCGGGCGGCCGGGTCGAGGCGCAGGTCGCCGGCTTCGAGGACCGCCGGGCGCTCGCGGGCGCCGCGGCGCACCAGCGCGCGCAGGCGGGCGACCAGCACGGGATACGAGAACGGCTTCGTGAGCCAGTCGTCGCCGCCCGTGTCGAGACCCTCGACCTCGTCCCACTCGCCGTCCTTCGCGGTGAGGAAGAGCACCGGCGTCCAATCGCCCTCGGCGCGCAGCGCCTGACACACCCGGTAGCCGCTCATGCCGGGCATCATCACGTCGAGCACGATCGCGTCGTAGTCGTCGTCGCGTGCGCGATCGAGTCCGGTGAGGCCGTCGTGGGCGACGTCGACGACCATCCCTTCGGCCTCGAGACCGCGTCGGATGCCGTCGGCGAGGCGAACTTCGTCATCGACCAGAAGGATCCGCATGATGACAGTCTTGCGGGTGGATGCTGAAGCGCAACTGAAGCGCGCGGGCAGCGCCGCGTGACCGGGGGTCGTAGCCTGGGTGCATGTCCGAAGCGTCGCATCCCTTCCCTGCGACGATCGCTGCACCGGTCGATCACGAGCTGGTGATCAAGAAGTCGCGGTTTCTCACGCGCGTCGTGCCGGTCACCGCACCTGAGCACGCCGATGAGGTCATCGCCGAGGTGAAGAAGCGGTACTGGGACGCCAGGCACAACTGCAGCGCCCAGGTCACGGGGCTCCGTGGTGATCGGGCGCGGTCGTCCGATGACGGCGAGCCCTCCGGCACGGCCGGCATGCCGATGCTCGAAGTGCTGCGCCGGCGTGAGCTCACCGACGTGGTGGCGGTGGTGACGCGGTACTTCGGCGGTATCAAGCTGGGTGCCGGAGGGCTGGTGCGCGCGTACTCGACTGCGGTGTCGGAAGCGCTCGACACCGCTTCGCTCGTGGATCGGATGCTGCTCTCGCAGGCGACCCTGGCGGTATCGCACGCGGATGCCGGGCGCTTCGAGAACCTGCTGCGCATGTGGACGGCCGAGCACGGGGCTGTGCTGGAGGACACGGTCTACTCCGCCGAGGCGACGTTCGAGGTGTGGGCGCCAGGGGAGGCGCTTCCTGCGCTCGCCGCAGACGTGGCGGCGGCTTCTGGTGGATCTGTGGCGGCGCTGGCGACCGGCGCGGAGCGCGTCATCGACGTGCCGCGCTGAGGAAGCAGCGGTCGGCATCACCCGCCGGAGGCTGCCGGGCGACCGCGTCGCCTGTTCGAGCGTCCTGCGACTTCCGCGCTCTGGGGTACGGGAGGCAGGCCCGTACTGTCGTCAAGGTCGACCCGCCGGGTGCCACAGGCCGCGCAGTGGACGTACACGACCACGCCCGCGGACGTGCGATGCGAGGATTCGGTGACCCAGCCGTGCTCGTGCAGCGGCATGCGCTTCGGAATCCTGATGGGCAAGGTATGTGATGCGGTCATGCCTCCACGATGATGTAATGGCCTTATGCATCTCAACCCTTACGGCGAGTACGCTGTTCTGCTGGCGGCTTCCCTCGCCAATGACTGGCCGCAAGACCGTGAGGGCATCGAGCGGCGCGCACGCGATTTCGGCATGACCATGACGTTCGACGCGGTATCCGATGACCACGCCCGCACCCGTGCGGTCCTTGATGGCTGGCTGGCGGTTGTGGACGCCACCGACGACGCAGCGCGAGCCGCTGCGCTGAACACACAGATGGCCGCAGCGGCCGCCTACCCGCAGTTGACGGATCACGATGGGGAGGGATGGCATCTGCACTACCGTGATGCGGGTCGCTCGCTTCCGGATGTGCTGGAGGCGGTCTTCAGCGTCGGCACCGCGCTTCATCTGACCGAGCGGGGGATGCACCGGCTCGGGCGTTGCGCAGCCGCACCCTGTACGAACGTGTTCGTGGACGTGACGCGCAACGGTCGCCAGCGCTACTGCTCGGTGCGCTGCTCCAACCGCGATGCGGTGCGGAGGCACCGAGCACGTGGCTGGGAGCCGAATGCCGGCTTCGAGCCCTGAGAACCGACGTCTGGCTCCCCGCCGTCCTGCGGCCCGGTCTGCTCAGACTTGCAGGGCCGCGAGCACAGCATCCGAGAACGGCGGCCAGACCTCCGCCGCCCACGGGCCGAAGTCGCGATCGCCCAGCGCGACGCACGCGACGCCCGCCTGCGGATCCACCCACAGGAACGTGCCCGACTGCCCGAAGTGCCCGAACGTCGCGGGGGAGTTCGCGCCGCCGGTCCAGTGCGGGCTCTTGTCATCACGCAGCTCGAAGCCGAGGCCCCAGTCATTGGGGCTCTGCCGGCCGAAGCCGGGCAGCACGCCGTCCAGACCTGGGAACGCGACTGTCGTCGCCTCGGCGAGCGTCTCCGCCGCGATCAGCGTCGGATGCTGCAGCTCAGCCGCGAAGCGCGCGAGATCAGCCACGGATGCCACCGCGCCGGCCCCAGCGGAGCCGACCAGCTGCGATGCGGTCATGCCGAGCGGGGCGAAGACCGCCTCGTCGAGGTACGTCGCGAAGGGGATCTCGGCGTGTGCGGCCAGAGCATCGGCCAGCACCTGGAAGCCGTGATTGGAGTAGATCCGCCGGGTGCCTGGCGCCGCGCGCACCTTGTCTTCGGAGAAATCCAGACCGGAGGCGTGCGCGAGCAGATGCCGCACTGTCGAGCCCTCGGGGCCCGCCGGGTCATCGAGCGCGAACACGCCCTCCTCGATGGCGACGAGGGTCGCGTACGCTGTCAGCGGCTTCGTGACCGAGGCGAGCCGGTACGGCTGTGCGAGGTCGCCGTGCGAGGCGAGCACTCGGCCATCCGCCGAGATCACGGCCGCCGCCGAGTTCTCGGCCGGCCAGTCTTCGATGCGGGCCAGGACGTCGTCGAGAGTGCTCATGCGTTCGATCCTGCCACGCCGTAGATGGCGTCGCACGGGCGCCGGCCTGTCAGAATGCGGGCATGTCGACAGTCATCTCGCGCGCCGCCGCGGTCTCGGCTGGAATCGCACTGATCGTGGCACCGGTGGCAGCGGTGGTGCTGAAAGGGTCGATCTTTCCCGGCTGGATGATGTTCGTCGCGATGATGTTCAGCCCCGTGCTGCTGCTGGGCTGGGCGCTGCAGATCGTGATCGCCGTGAACGCGTTCTTGCGGGCGCGCGGGGTGTTCCGCCGGTCGCAGGGCGGGTGGCGCGCGCTGATCGCCGCCTGGCTGACCTCGGTCGGGGTTCTCGCTGTCGCCTTCTTCCTCGTCGACGGCGGAGACGACGGCACATACGGCTCGGCGTTCACCGAGTTGATGGGTACGAGCTCCACGCCTGAGGGTGAATCACTCTCCAGCGTGATCATGCTGGCGTGTGTGTTCGTTTGGCTGACGAGCTGGTTGTGGCTGGTCGTCGAGTGGATCGTGCAGCTGGTGCAGGCGCGGAAGAGGGCAGCGTCGCTCGGGTGATGCGGTGGGCCCCGTGGGGCTCGAACCCACGACCCGCGGATTAAAAGTCCGATGCTCTGCCGACTGAGCTAGAGGCCCGTCCATCTAGTCTACGGTCACGAGAATGTGCCCGCCGACGACCGTCGACGGGCACATTCCCGGGTGGACGTGATTCCCCTCGGCTCACGTCCGTCTGAGTGACCTGGAAGCTCTCCCCAGGGCTACCGGGTCGGCCTTCACTCGGCCGGGGGCATCAGCACCGAGTCGATGAGGTAGACCGTCGCATTCGCGGTCTGCACGCCGCCGCAGATGATGTTCGCGTCGTTGACCTTCCACATGTCGCCAGACCCGGTGACGTCGAGTTCCGCGCCCTGCACTGTCTTGTGCATCCCGGCGATGTCGGCAGGCTCGATCTGTCCCGGAACCACGTGGTAGGTGAGGATCGACGTCAGCGTGTCGGCGTCGGTCTTCAGCGACTCGATCGTCGCGGGGTCGATCTTCGCGAACGCGTCGTCGACCGGAGCGAAGACGGTGAACTCGTCGCCGTTGAGCGTGTCGACGAGGTTGACATCCGGATTGAGCTGGCCGCTGACCGCCGACACGAGCGTCGTCAGCAGCGGGTTGTTCGAGGCCGCGACCGCGACCGGGTCCTGTGACATTCCCTGGATTGAGCCGTCGCCGTCCGGCACCTGCTCGGCGTAGGCCGCGCACCCGGGACCCACCAGGTTCGCCGCGGGATCCATCGTGTCGGGTGCTGCTTCTGACGTCTCCGGAGCCTTCGGCTCACTCGACGGTGCCTCCGCGTCGCTGCCCATCGAGCAGCCGGCCAGAACGAGAACGCCGACGAAGCCGAGCGAGAGAGCGGCGCTGATCTTCTTCTTGGTGCTGAGCATTTCAACCTCCGGGGTTCGAATGCCGCGGCCTTCCCGCGGCGTCGAAGGTTGTTCGGAGTCCGTGCGCGATCGGATCGGAAATGAATCGGATGCCGTCTCTTCACCGCCGCGCACCCAATCCGATCCGGTGGTCGGAGCCGAAGAACCGACGACGGAAGGCGGATCATGGATCTGATCATCATCGGACTGCTCGGCGGTCTCATCACCGGCATCTCGCCGTGCATCCTGCCGGTGCTGCCGGTCATCTTCCTGACGGGGGGCGCGCAGTCGGCGAGGTTTGACGGTGAGGCACTGCCCGCACGCCGCAGCCGTCCATACCTCGTGATCGCCGGACTCATGCTGAGCTTCACACTCGTCACGCTCGCCGGGTCTCTCGTGCTCGGCCTGCTGAATCTGCCGCAGGACATCATCCGCTGGCTGGGTATCGCCGTGCTGCTGCTTCTCGGTGTCGCGCTCATCGTGCCGAAGCTGGAGGAGCTGCTCGAGAAGCCGTTCCAATGGCTTCCCCGCAAAGAGGTGAAGAACCGCGGCAGCGGATTCGGCGTCGGCATCGCGCTCGGGGCCGTGTTCGTCCCGTGTGCGGGACCAGTCCTCGCGGCGATCATCGTGGCAGGTTCCACCGGTCGCATCGGCATCGACACGGTGCTGCTCACCGTCTCGTTCGCGGTCGGCGTCGCCGTGCCACTGCTGGTCTTCGCACTGGCCGGGCGCGGGCTGGTGCAGCGGATCCGCGCGTTCCGCGCCCGAGAGCGTGGGCTGCGCATCGCCGCTGGCATCGCGATGATCGCGCTCGCCATCGGACTGGTGTTCAACGTTCCGCAGGCGCTGCAGCGGCTCGTCCCCGACTACACCGCAGGGCTGCAGCAGGGGCTCACCGAGCAGCAGGGTGATGCGCTCGATCTCGGCGGGCTGGTGACGGATGAGAACCGTGAGCTCTCCAACTGCACCGACGGCGCCACCGTGCTGGAGACCTGCGGCCAGGCGCCGGCGATCCGTGGCATCGAGGCCTGGTTGAACACGCCGGACGGTGCCGGCATCGATCTGAAGGATCTGCGCGGCCAGGTCGTGCTCATCGACTTCTGGGCATACTCGTGCATCAACTGCCAGCGTTCGATCCCGCACGTGGTGGCCTGGGACGAGGCCTACCGTGACTCCGGGCTGCGCGTCATCGGCATCCACTCTCCTGAATACGCCTTCGAGAAAGAGGTCGACAACGTCCGTGCCGGCGCCGCCGACTTCGGGATCGACTACCCGGTGGCTCTCGACAACACCCTCTCGACCTGGACGGCCTATCGGAACCGTTACTGGCCGGCGCACTACCTGATCGATGCCGAGGGGACGGTGCGACACATCGCATTCGGCGAGGGGAATTACGCCACGACCGAGAAGCTGATCCGAGAACTGCTGCAGGACGCCGACCCCGAAGCCGCGCTGCCACAGCCGACCGAGGTCGCCGATACGACTCCCGAGGTCGGATCCACGACCCGCGAGACCTTCCTCGGATCGTCCAAGGACGTGAACTACGGCGGCGACGGCCCCTACCGCGCCGGGCGGGGAGACTATGCGTTCCCGTCGGAGCAACCAGACGACTCCTTCGCCCTGGACGGCTCCTGGCAGATCGAGACCCAATACGCCACACCCGCCGACGACGCCGGCGGCAGCATCCGACTGTCGTACCGCGCCGGCGAGGTGCGGGCGGTGCTGGCCGGCACCGGAGAGATCGTGGTGCACCGTGACGACGGCAGCATCCGCAGGATAAGCGTCGAGGGCACACCACGCTCGTACGCGCTCGTCGAAGGCGATGCGCACGACGGCACGCTGACACTCGAGGTGCCGGGCGGCGTGCAGGCATACTCCTTCACCTTCGGATGACGGAGTGGCCTCCGGTGAAGGCAGAGGAGTTGCGGCATGCTTGTGGAGATGGTCATCGACGGTGAGGACGTGACGGAGGGCGGCCCAGCGGGCGACCGTGCCACCGAGCTCCTCATCCGCGTCGCCGGCGGCGATCAGACGGCGTTCGCCGAGCTCTACGACCTGCTCTCGGGGCGCGTGTTCGCGCTGATCCTGAAGGTGGCCGTCAACCGCGCTCAGAGCGAAGAGGTGCTTCAGGAGGTCTTCTTGGAGGTGTGGCAATCCGCTCACCGCTTCGCTCCGAACAAAGGACAGGGACGGACGTGGGTTCTGACCATCGCCCACAGACGTGCCGTCGATCGCGTGCGGTCGTCGCAGTCCAGCGCCGACCGGGACGTGCGCGTCGGCATCCGAGATCTCGCCGCCGCGCGTGACGTTGTGTCGGATGCTGTCGAGTCGAAGGTCGAGGGGGAGCGGGTCGTCGCGGCTCTGGCGATGCTGCCGGAAGCGCAGCAGGAAGCGCTGATCCTCGCCTACTACGGCGGTTACAGTCAGAGCGAGATCGCGGCCCTGATCGGGGCGCCGCTGGGGACGGTAAAGACGAGAATGAGGGACGGGATGTCGCGTCTTCGCGGCGAACTGGGGGTGTCGACATGAACGAGCAGGAGTTCGCAGAACTCGCCGCCGGGCACGCCCTGCACGCGCTGTCGGATGCTGACGAGCAGAGGTTCCGCGCGGCACTCGCCGAACATCCGGAGTGGCAGGATCTCGTGCAGGCGGATCGCCAGACCGCCGCGACCATCGCCGACGCACTGCCTCCGGTCGCCCCGCCCGCACATCTGCGGGCTGATCTCCTCGCCCGGATCGCCGTCACACCGCAGAATCAGCCTGAATCACAGGATCAGGCGGAACCGCAGGATCAGGCGGAACCGCAGGCTGACGGGACGCCGCCGGTGGACAGGAAGCCGCCGCGCCGCGGGAGTCGGCTGATGTTCGTGCTCGCCGCCTGCCTGGTGCTGCTCGTGGGGGCCGGGATCGGAACGGCCGTGCTCGTCTCGCAGCTGCGGCCTCCCGCATCCGTGGTCGCGCTCGATGAGATCCGCTCGGCGCCCGATGCCGCAGAGCAGACGGTGCAGCTCGCCTCTGGCGGCACGGCGACCGCGCACTGGTCAGAAGAACTGGGCAAGGCGGTGCTCGTCACCACCGGCCTGGAAGACCCTGGCCAGGGCGAGACCTACGAGCTGTGGCTGGTGCGCGATGAGGCGCCGATCGCCGCGGGCGTGTTCGAACCTGACGACGGCGAAGCTACGGCGCAGCTCGATCAGCAGATGCAGCCCGGTGATGCGATCGCCGTGACGATCGAGCAGTCCGGCGGATCGCCGACGGGCGCGCCGACCACCGACCCGATCATCGTCATCCCGACCGCGTGATCCGCCCTGGCGTTACCCTGGAGGGATGCCCGAGCAGTTCCACCGCCCCGTTCGCCGCCCGCCTACCGCCTTCGACAACCTCGTCGGGCAGGCGGATCCGGCCGAGCAGTCCAGGGTGGCGCACGCGACAGCATCCGCCCTGCTCGAACGCGCTCGCCGCGACGAGAGCGGCGCCGTGACCGAGCGACTCATCGGCTTCGCCGCCGAGCACGGCATCGACGAGATCGCCGAACTGTGGTCGCACGCGCCCGCCCGGTCACTGCCCGGCACGCTGTGGCGGCTGTATCTGCTGCAGATCGCAATCCGATCGGATGCTGCGCAGACCGCCCTGCTGTACGAGCGCGGCCGGGTCGAGCTGCACTCAGCAGATGCCGTGATCGCCGGCGCCCCCGCGCCCGCGAACCCTGAGGAGCTCGTCGCCCTGGTGGACATGATCCTGCGGGGCGCTTTCCGCGGAGACTTCGCCGTCGCGCTGGAGCGCGCCGCCGCGTACTGCCGAGTGCAGGCATCCGGAGCCACGCACATCGCCGACGACTACGAGCGCACCGAACCCGACCGTGCCGGTGAACTCACCCGCCGCGCCCTGCGCTTGACCACCTACGCCGAGGACCTGGCCGCCTCAGCCGCCGCCTGGCGACGCGGCACTCTGGTCTGATCGTCCTGAGGGCAAGAAAAAAGCCGGACCGCAAGAACGCCTCTCGGCGGAAGGCCGCTCGGAGCGGCAAATATTGGAGCCCGGGGTTATGCGGCCCGGCTGATCAAGTGTAACGCGTCGTGCGCGGCGGTATTCCCCGCGGCTCTAGGCTGGGCGCATGGCCCACCGCTTCGCTCTGATGATCACGCCCGTCGATGCGGCGGATGCCCGTGATGACTACGCCGAGACGTTCTCGACGATCGATGTCGCAGCTCCTGCCCTCAGCGTCGGCGAGCTGAGCACGCAGCGCGGAGACGGGGTGTTCGAGTCGATCGGCGTCATCGACGGGCATCCGAACGAGGTCGAGGCGCACGTGCAGCGACTCGCTCACTCGGCCGACATCTGCGACCTGCCCGCCCCGAACCTCGCGCAATGGCGGCAGGCGATCACCATCGCCGCAGCGCACGCACCTGCCGGCGAGGCCGTCATCAAGCTCATCCTCAGCCGCGGCGTCGAGCACGGCCCCGCTCCGACGGCATGGGTGACAGCATCCGTCGCCCCCGACTACGTCGCCGTGCGCCGAGACGGTGTGCGCGTCGTCACGCTGGACCGCGGCTACGACCTCGGCGCGGGGGAGCGGGCCCCGTGGCTGCTGCTGGGCGCCAAGACCCTGTCGTACGCGGTCAACATGGCCGCCCTCCGCGAGGCGCACCGCCGCGGAGCAGACGACGCGATCTTCGTCACCAACGACGGCTATGTGCTCGAGGCGCCGACCGCGTCGCTGATCATCCGCTCCGGAGACGAGTTCCTCACCACGGCGCCGTCGGCGGGCATCCTGCACGGCACCACTCAGCTGAGCGTCTTCGAGCACCTCGAGTCGCGCGGCTTCCAGACGCGCTATGCGACGCTGACGACGCGAGACCTGACGCAGGCGGATGCCGCGTGGCTGGTATCCAGCATCCGCCAGGGTGTGGCCATCACCGCCGTGGACGGCGCCCCTCTGGCATCCGACCCCATCCTCACCGCCGAACTGAACGCCTTCCTGCTCTCGCCGCGCTGATCACGCCGGAGGGAGCGCGTGCCGGATTACTGATGCTCACGCGTCCGCACGGCGTGTTGACCCGGCGACACGCCGCGAAGGTCTGGCTCTGTCAGTGATCAGACACACGACGACCGACGGGTGCCACGCGCGTTGCGGCGATCCTGGCCAGAATCGCAGCGACGACCGTCGCCCAATGGTGCACGATCATCGCGTAGTTGAAACGCAAGGTCTCATACCCGAGGGCTGCGGCCCGCGCATCACGCATCAGATCCTTGTGTCGCAGTGAGACCCATGGCTGTGAGGCATCGCCGCCCTCGTCGTCCCGGTCATCATCGTGGTTCTGCTTGCCGTCGGCCTCGATGATCAGCCAGTCCCCGATGACGAAGTCCACCTCGCCGACGCCGTCGATCTGCACCTGGGTGCACACCGAGATGCCCAGCTTGTGCAGCCTGAGCCGGATCAGTGACTCCAGACCGCTGTCAGCATCAGTTCGGGCGAATCCGAGCAGCCAGCGGACGGGGCGCGGCACCCGCTCGGCCAGCCACCGGATGTCGCCGACATGCAGCATCGACTTGCGCAGCGCTGATTCGAGAGCGCAGAAGAAGGTCTCCTCATCTGCGCATTGAGCGACTTGAAGCAGCACGTTCCGCACCGGCGGCAGATCGCCGAGTCTGACCTCGCCGTCATCCCAGTGCTGGTGCGGGTCGCACGAGCGTCGTCCGCACTGGCGGGGATTGCCCGCATGGCCGAACCAGAGATGCAGATCGTCGCCGTCCTGCAGGATCCACAGCCCCATCATCCGCCCGGCCATGACGCAACTCGGGACGGCGCCGTGTTGGGCGGCATGGATCCAGGACTCGTCGGCGTCAAGCGAGGCATACACGCCGCGGCGGACGCGGCGGATCTCACCGGCGGACGTGGCGCGCGAGATCTCGCGACTCGTCACGCCGCGCGCACGCAGATCGCAAGCGCGGACGATCGGGCCGATGCGGACCAGTGCAGCTGAGGCGAGGAGGAACGTCACGGTCCGAGCATCCGCCAACGCAGGACACCGCCTGGCCGAAAATCCCAGTGGCGGGGGACAACTCGGCTCGATCCATATTTGTGCAGGAGGAGTGGTGGTGTCTGACTACTGATGATCTGCTGACTGTACGGCGAGTCGGTGTGATGACACGCCACACAGTCCTTCGCGCGTCAGTAATCCGACACTGCGCGACAGGCGAGAGCCGGAATTCGGGCACCGCGACCCGGTGCCGTCCACCCGACCCCAAATCACCCGAAGCGGCCGGAGACGTAGTCCTCGGTGGCCTGCACGGACGGCGTGGTGAAGATCGTCGAGGTCTCGTCGAACTCGATGAGCTTGCCGGGCTTGCCGGTGCCGGCGATGTTGAAGAATGCCGTCTTGTCAGACACCCGCGAAGCCTGCTGCATGTTGTGCGTGACGATGACGACGGTGTAGTCGTTCTTCAACTCGCCGATCAGCTCTTCGATCGCGTAGGTCGAGATCGGGTCGAGAGCGGAGCACGGCTCGTCCATCAGGATCACCTCGGGAGACACGGCGATCGCGCGGGCGATGCACAGACGCTGCTGCTGGCCGCCGGACAGCCCCGATCCGGGCTTGTCGAGGCGGTCCTTGACCTCGTTCCACAGGTTCGCGCCCATCAGCGACTTCTCGACGAGAGCCTCCTGGTCGCTCTTGGACATCTTGCCGTTGTTCAGCTTGACGCCCGCCAGCACGTTCTCCTTGATCGACATCGTCGGGAACGGGTTGGGGCGCTGGAAGACCATGCCCACCTGGCGGCGCACCAGCACCGGATCGACGCCTGGACCGTAGAGGTCCTTGCCGTCGAGCAGCACCTCGCCCTCGACGCGGGCGCCTGGAATCACTTCGTGCATGCGGTTCAGCGTGCGCAGGAACGTGGACTTGCCGCAGCCGGAGGGGCCGATGAACGCGGTGACGCTGCGGGGCTGGATCTCGAGGGAGACGCCCTCGACGGCGAGGAAGTCGCCGTAGTAGACGTTGAGGTCGTTGACTTCGATGCTCTTGGACACGAGGTTCCTTCTATCGGGAGATATCGGGGTGGAATCGGGAATCGGTATTCGGCTCAGCGGCCGGAGGTCTTGGGCGCGAACCACTTCGCGATCAGGCGCGCCAGCAGGTTCAGCACCATGACGATGAGGATCAGGGTGAGAGCGGCTGCCCACGCCCTGGCGATCGACGCGTCGGCGTTGGTGCCCTGGTTCATGTACGAGTTGTAGGCGAACACCGGCAGCGTCATCATCTGGCCGTTGAACAGGTTGGTGTTCAGGCTGGCGGTGAATCCGGCGGTCAGCAGCAGCGGCGCGGTCTCGCCGATCACGCGTGAGATGGCGAGCATGACCGAGGTCATGATGCCGGCGATCGAGGTCGGCAGAACCACCTTGATGATCGTCAGCCACTTCGGCACGCCAAGGGCGTACGCGGCCTCACGCAGCTCGTTCGGCACGATGCGCAGCAGCTCTTCGCTGCCCCGAACGACCACCGGCACCATCAGCACGGCCAGCGCGAGCGAGCCCATGAAGCCCATCGAGATGCCGGGGCGGATGAGCAGAGCGAACACCGAGTAGATGAACAGACCAGCGACGATCGACGGGATGCCCGTCATCACGTCGACGAAGAAGGTGATGCCCTTGGCGATCCGCCCTCGGCCGTATTCGACGAGGTAGATCGAGGTCATCAGTCCCACCGGCACGGCGATCAGCGCCGCCATCATGGTGATCAGGACGGTGCCCCAGATGGCGTGCACGATGCCGCCGCCGTCGCCGACGACGTTGCGCATCGAGTAGCTGAAGAACTCGGCGTCGAAGCGGCCGATGCCGTTGGCTACGACCGTCCACAGCAGTGAGATCAGCGGCAGCAGAGCCACGGTGAACGCGGTGGCGACGAGCGCGGTCATCAGCCGGTCGACGGCCTTGCGACGGCTCTCGGCGATCGAGGACACGACGGTGATGAGCACCAGGTAGAGCAGCACACCGACGATGACCGTGCCGGCGATGTTGAAGTCGGCGAGGTCGCCGGTCGGCGTGGTCACCGCGAAGACCGCGGCGGAGGCGACGAGGGATGCTGCCAGCAGCGCCCAGGGCGCCCAGTGCGCCAGCCTTCCGGCGGTCAGCGATGCGGATGTGGAAGCGGGAGCGGAGGTGAGCGTGGTCATGTCAGTTCGCTCCGGAGAACTCGGCGCGGCGCGCGACGATCCAGCGCGCCAGCGCGTTGACCGCGAAGGTCACGATGAACAGGATCAGGCCGGTGGCGATCAGCGTGTTCACGCCGGTGCCGTGCGCCTCGGGGAATGCCAGCGCGATGTTCGCGGGGATCGGCGTCGGGTTGGTCGCGGTGAGCACCAGGAAGCTGTAGACGGCCGCGGGGGAGAGCACCATGGTCACGGCCATCGTCTCGCCAAGGGCGCGACCGAGTGCCAGCATCGTGGCTGAGACCATGCCGCTGCGGGCGAAGGGCAGCACGGCCATGCGCACCATCTCCCAGCGCGTGGCGCCGAGCGCGAGCGCCGCCTCCTCGTGCAGCTTCGGCGTCTGCAGGAACACCTCGCGGCAGATGGCGGTCATGATCGGGATGACCATGACCGCGAGCACGAGAGCGGCGGTCATGATCGTCTTGCCCGTCGACGAGACCTGCCCGCCGAAGAACGGCACCCAGGCCATGTACTCGTTCAGCCAGGCGTAGATCGGCTGCAGCAGCGGGGCGAGCACCAGGCCGCCCCAGAGTCCGAACACGACCGAGGGCACGGCGGCCAGCAGGTCGATGATGTAGCCGAGCAGCCCTGCGAGCTTGCGCGGCGCGTAGTGCGAGATGAAGAGCGCGATGCCGATCGAGATCGGCGCGGCGATGAGCAGGGCGATCAGCGAGACCCAGACGGTGCCGAACACCAGCGGTCCGACGTAGCTCCAGAACGAGCGGCCCTGCAGGATGTGGTTCTCGGTCGTGTCGGGCGCGAACGCGGGCAGGCTCTGGATGATCAGGAACGCCGCGACCGCTGCGAGAACGACGAGGATGATGATGCCGGCGCCGAGCGCCGTGCCCGAGAAGACCCGGTCGCCGAGGCGCTGTTTCGCCTTGATCGGGGGCGCGGCGTGGGCCTGCCTGGTCGTCGTGGTCATGTTCTCCTGCTGTTCGGGTGGAATCGGATGCCGGCTGGGCTTCCCGTGCTGACCCTCCGATGCCCTCGCGCCCGGGTGGGACGCGAGGGCATCGGCTTCAGTCAGTCGTCATCGGGATGATCAGTCGACCTTGATCGTGTCGATCGCGGCGAGGACCTTGTCGCGAAGTCCTGCCGAGATGGGGGCGCTGCCGGCGTTGTCGGCTGCGGCCTTCTGGCCCTCTTCGCTGGCCATGTACTCGAAGTACGACTTCACGATCGCGGCCTTGGCCGGGTCCTCGTACTGCTCGCAGCCGATCAGGTAGCTGACCAGAGCGATCGGGTAGGCGCCTGCGGGGGCAGCGGCCGGGTCGACGGCGAAGACGAGGTCACCGGCTCCGCGGCCCTCTTCCAGCGGCGAGTTCTCGACGAGAGCGGCAGCCGCTTCGGCCGAGTACGCCACGTACTCGCCGTCGACGCCGACGTGCACCTGGCCGAGGTCGGCGGTCTGCGAGGCGTCGGCGAAGCCGATCGCGCCGCTGCCTGCCTTGATGGCCTGCACGACACCGGAGGTGCCCTGAGCCGCCTCGCCGCCCTTGATCGGCCACACGTCGGCCGGCTCGTAGGTCCAGACATCGCCGGCCGTGGCGCTGAGGTACTTCGTGAAGGTCTCCTGCGTGCCGGACGGGTCGGAGCGGTGCACCGGCGAGATCGCCAGGTCGGGCAGCTCGACGCCCTCGTTCTGGGCGGCGATCGCCGGGTCGTTCCAGTTGGTGATTGTGCCGGCGAAGATGCCGGCGATGCTGGCCGGGTCGAGGTTGAGCGACTCGACACCGTCGAGGTTGAACGCGACCGCGACGGGCGAGATGTACAGCGGCACCTCGACGATGGCATCCGATGTGCACATCTGGAAGCCGCCCTCAGTGAACTCGTCGAGCTTGAACGCGCGGTCCGAGCCGATGAAGTCGCTGGCGCCGGAGAGGAAGTTCTCGCGGCCGGTGCCGGAGCCGGTGGGCTCGTAGTTGATGGTGACGCCCGCGTTCGCGGTCTGGAAGCCGGCGACCCAGGCCTCCTGGGCCGCGCCCTGCGAAGAGGCGCCGGTGGCGCGCAGGGTGCCTTCGAGCGTCGAGGGTGCCTCGGACGCCGGACCGTCGGCGGCCGGTGCCTCGTTCGCGGCGCAGCCGGTGAGAGCGAGGGCGGCCACGGCGCCGATGGCGCCGATACGAGCGATGCGGGAGATCTTCACTGTGGATCCGTTCGATCGGGGACTGTTGGATGCCCGGTGCTGGGCACACAGTGACGCTACGAGCGACGGTTAACGAGACTCTCCCACTCGGGTGAACGGAAGGTGAACGAATGCGGGCGCGCTGGGGTTCCGCTACAGCTTGGGTTCGTGGGTCTCGATCGCGATGATGCCGGAACCCGGGTTCGTGGCCGAGAGATGCACGACTGAGAACGCCGCGACGTTCAGCGCACTGGCGCTGCTGACGTACGAGCCACGCACGGTGCCGGTGGCAAGCGCGAGCTCGGAGACGATGCCTGGCAGCACCGGCCCGTGACTGCACAGCACCGCGGGCTTGCGTGCGCGCACGCGGTGTCCGATGACGGAGCGGATGTCGTCTGCGCCGTCCTCCCAGGCATCCTGACTGATCTTCTCGGTGATCTTGGCGGGGCGGGCGAGCTTCTTCTCCAGCGGCGCGACGGTCTCCCGGCAGCGCACGGCGTCGCTGGTGACGATCCGACGAACACCGAAGGCGCGCAGCGGCGCGACGATCGCCTTCGCCTGCCGCAGTCCCTTCTCGGTGAGCGGGCGCGCAGCATCCGCACCCTCCCAGTCCGCGCGCGAGACCGCCTTCGCATGCCGCAGCGCGATCAGGGGGAACGTGTGCAGCACGCCGTCGTCGACCAGCTTCGCGAAGTTCTCGAGGATCTCGACGTCGACCGGGTAGCTCAGGCGCTGCCGCGCCTTCTTCACGCTCACCCACTCGACCGCCGCGATCTCATTGTTCGGCACGAACGACGACGCGCGGATGGCGTCATCGGTGGCCTCCGCCGCCCAGTAGTGCACGACCTTCTGGCGCTTCGGGCGCATCCAGTACTTGCTCACGCCGACCGGCACGCCGAGAGCGACTCGGATGCCGGTCTCCTCCCGCACCTCCCGCACTGCGGTCTCGGCGAGCATCTCGCCGGGGTCGACCTTGCCCTTGGGCAGGGTCACGTCGCGGTACTTCGTGCGGTGGATCAGCAGCACGCGCAGCTTGTCGTCGACCAGGCGCCAGACGACGGCCCCGGCCGCGTAGACGGCGGTGTCAGTCATCGGCGGGTGCGCTTGCGGCGACGGCGACTCTGGACGTTCACCATCGTGCGATCCTGCAGGTCGACAAGCGGTGCACCGTCGGCACCCTCGGAGCGGGTCCAGACGCCACCCGCTCCGAGATGCCACGAATTCGTGCGCGGATCCATGGCGAGGTCGAACAGATCGTGCAGCTCCTGTCGGTGGGCTGGATCCTCCAGCCTCACCAGCGCCTCGACTCGGCGGTCGAGGTTGCGGTGCATCATGTCGGCGCTGCCGATGTACACGATCGGGTCGCCGTCGCCTTCGAACATGAATAGGCGCGAATGCTCGAGATAGCGGCCGAGGATGCTGCGCACAGTGATGTTGTCGGTGACGCCGGGCAGATCGACGCGCAGGCTGCAGATGCCGCGCACCCACACCTCCACCTTCACACCCGCGATGCTCGCACGGTACAGCGCATCGATGATCTGCTCGTCGACCATCGAGTTGACCTTGATGCGGATGCGGGCGGGCCTACCTGCCTCAGCGTTCTTGCGCTCCTTGTCGATGTGCCGCAGCAGTCCTTTGCGCAGGTGCAATGGGGCGACCAGCAGCCGCTTGAACTTCTTCTCGATCGCGTATCCGGACAGCTCGTTGAACAGCCTGGTGAGGTCGCGGCCGACGAGCGGGTCGGCGGTGAACAGCCCGAAATCCTCGTACATCCGGCTGGTCTTCGGGTTGTAGTTGCCGGTGCCTACGTGCGAGTAGTGCCGAAGCACGCCGTCCTCCTCGCGAATCACCAGGGCGAGCTTGCAGTGCGTCTTCAGCCCCACCAGGCCGTACACGACGTGCACACCCGCCTTCTCGAGCTTGCGCGCCCAGACGATGTTGTTCGCCTCGTCGAAGCGGGCCTTCACTTCGACGAGCGCGAGCACCGACTTGCCGGCCTCAGCGGCATCGATGAGGGCCTGCACGATGGGACTGTCGCCCGACGTGCGGTACAGCGTCTGCTTGATTGCCAGCACCTGCGGGTCACGGGCCGCCTGTTCCAAGAAGGCCTGCACACTTGTCGCGAAGGACTCATACGGGTGGTGCACCAGGACGTCCGCCTTGCCGATCGCCCGGAAGACGTCGGGGCGCTCGTTGCTGTCGCCCGGCTGGAAGGCCACCGCGGTGGTCGGCAAGTGGGGCGGGTAGCGCAGATCGGGGCGGTCGACGCGCGACAGGTCGAACAGGCCGCGCAGGTCGAGCGGGCCGGGCAGCCGATAGACCTCCTGGTCGGTGATGTCGAGCTCCTTGATGAGCAGCTCGAGGGTCACATCGTCCATGTCGTCGGTGATCTCGAGACGAATGGGCGGGCCGAACCGGCGCCGCAGCAACTCGGCCTCCAGTGCCTGGATGAGATTCTCGCTCTCGTCCTCCTCGATCTCCACATCTTCATTGCGGGTGAGGCGGAACGCATGGTGATCGAGCACTTCCATGCCGGGGAACAGATCGACCAGGTGGTTGGCGATGAGCTCTTCGAGGCGGATGAACCGGATGATCTCGCCCACCCGGGGCACCTCGACGAAGCGGGGCAGCATCGGCGGCACCTTCAGCCGAGCGAAGTCCTGTCGTCCGGTGCGGGCATTGCGGATGCGGATCGCGAGATTCAGCGACAGCCCCGAGATGTACGGGAACGGGTGTGCCGGATCGACGGCCAATGGCATCAGCACGGGGAACACCTGCGCCTGGAAGTACTCGCTGAGGGCACTGCGCTCGGCATCCGTGAGAGCGTCCCACTCGGTGATCTCGATGCCGGCGTCAGCCAGCGCTGGCCTGATCTGCTCGCTCCATGCCGCTGCGTGGCGCAGCTGCAGCGCGTGTGCTTCGGCGGAGATGTCGCTGAGCACATCGCTGGGCGTGCGGCCGACGTTGGTGGGCACGGCGAGGCCGGTGAGGATGCGGCGCTTGAGGCCGGCGACGCGCACCATGAAGAACTCGTCGAGATTGCTGGCGAAGATCGCGAGGAAATTCGCCCGCTCGAGCTCGGGCAGCGTGGGGTCCTCGGCCAGCTCGAGCACGCGCTGATTGAACGCCAGCCAGCTCAGCTCACGGTCGTGGTAACGATGATCGGGAAGGATCGCGTCCGGCGTCTCGAGGGCGTCGAAATCGTCGTCTTCGGCGTCTCCGAGTCCGGTGTCGACAAGTGCAGGTTCGATCATGGGGTACATCCTTGCATCCGTCGGTGACGATTGGGTGTCTCAGCCCGTTCTCGGAACCTCATCGTGCAGGTTGAACCGGTAGCCGACGTTGCGCACCGTTCCGATGATCTGCTCGGCCTCGCCGAGCTTCGCCCGCAGCCGCCGAACGTGCACGTCGACGGTGCGGGTGCCGCCGAAGTAGTCATACCCCCACACGTCGCTGAGCAGCTGCTCCCTGGTGAACACGCGGGACGGGTGGGTGGCGAGGAAGTGCAGCAGCTGGAACTCCTTGTAGGTGAGATCCAGCGGACGGCCGTGCAGCTTGGCGGAGTAGGACTGCTCGTCGATGCTGATGCCGGACGCCTGCACGTGCGTCGGCTCGTCGTTCTCGGGTCGCGACAGCGCCAGGCGGATGCGAGCGTCGATCTCCGCCGGCCCAGCGCCGACGAGGATGAGGTCGGTGAATCCCCACTCCGCCGACACCGCGCTCATCCCGCCCTCCGATACCACCAGAAGAACAGGGGTCGCGGCTCCGGTCGTGTGCAGCAGTCGACAGGCCGCGCGCGCGGCGACGAGGTCGGTGCGCCCATCGACGAGGATCGCGTCGCACTCGGGCAGTGACAGCAGATGCGTCGTGTCCATGGGATGAGGGCGGATGCTGTGTGCGAGCAGTTCGAGCGCCGGAAGCACCGGCTCCGCATCGGGAGCCGGGGTGAGTGCCAGCAGCAGGACCACGGAATCATGCTAACGGCGGATGCCTGCTGTCTTACGCCAAGAGACAAGTACCATGGCGTCATGGACGATGTTGCTCTCGCTCCGCGCAACGCCACTCACGGAGTCATCGCCGTGTGGGCGGTGTCGTTGGTGGCCGCGCTCGTGCTCGGCTTCACGCTGCCGGCCGAAGTGCGCACCGGCTGGATCCTGATCGCGTTCGGCGGCATCGTGCTGCTGTCGTTCGCCGTGCAGCTCTCGTATGCCCGACCGCAGGGCTTCATCGCCAGGGTGTCGGCGAGCGTCGGCGGTGCGCTGCTGCTGATGGGCCTCGTCTCAGCCGCGTTCGGCATCTCGGCACTCGCGGCTGCGCTCTGATCGCGCCACGCCGGTGCACGCGTGACTAGACTGTGGAGCATGGACCTCGTCGCGCTCGAATTCTTCTTCCTCGGCCTGCTGGGCCTTGCGAGCCTCGCGATCGCCTTCGTTGCCGGCGTCGTGCTCGTGAACCTGTTCCGCGGCCAGCGCTGATCCGACTGCTGTCGTGATCGAGCTGCCGACGGATCTGCCCGCCGATCTGGCGCCGCTTGCGTGGCTGCTGGGCGTGTGGGAGGGCACCGGTGTCATCGAGTACACCGCGGGCGAACAGCGCTTTCAGGGGGAGTTCACGCATCGCGTGAGCTTCAGCCATGACGGCGGGCCGTTCCTCAACTACGCGGCGGCGGCATCCTTCCGAGGTGTCGAGGGCGATGAGGAGCCGATCGCACTGCTCGCCGAGACGGGCTTCTGGCGGCTGGCACGCCCACACACAGCATCCGACCCCGGCCCGGCGCTGCTGCCGCCGGAGGGGGCTGCCGCTGCGCGCACGGTGGATGACGTCGAGGCGCTGCGCGCCGACAACGGCTTCCCGATCGAGGTCTCGGTCGCGCACTCCGACGGCACACTCGAGCTCTACCTCGGCCGCATCGACGGCCCGCGCATCGACTTCGCGACGGACTCCGTGGTGCGTCCGGCCGGCGCGAAGCAGCAGTACACGGCGGCCAGTCGCATGTACGGGCTCGTCGATGGGCATCTGCTGTGGGCGTGGGACATCGCGGCGCTTGGCGAGAACCTGAAGTCACACGCATCCGCCCGCCTGGCGAAGGTCTGACATGGCCGCGTTCGACGCCTTGCCGGGGGCCGTGCGCGACGGCGACGTCATCGCGCACTTCGGCAATCCGCTCATCGAGCAGCGGCAGCTGGCATCCGGCGATGCCCTCGCACCGTTGACCGACCGCGTGCTGATCGAGGTGACGGGTGAGGATCGGCTCACCTGGCTGGACTCGTTCATCTCGCAATCCGTGGCGCGGCTGCGCGCGGGCGACAGCACCGAGCTGCTGGTGCTCGACCCGCAGGGGCGCGTCGAGCACGCCGCTGCCGTCTTCGAGGACGGCACGACGGCCTGGCTGATCGCCGACGACGCAGACGCTGAGAAGCTCGCAGCCTGGCTGCAGCGGATGGTGTTCCGCTCGCGGGTCACCGTCACCGTGCGATCGGATGCTGCCCTCGTCGGCTTCTTCGCAGGCGGCGCTGCTGAGGGTCGCCTCTCTGCAGCCGCACTGAACGGCGTCCCGCTGATCTGGCGCGACCCCTGGCACGAGGTGCAGCCGGGCGGGCACCAGTACGCCTCGGTCGAGGGGCATCCGGCCGCCGATTACGCCTGGAGCGTCGCCGTCGTCGACGATGCCACGACCCTGACAGGACCGTTCGCCGGTTCCCTCGCCGCTGAAGCGCTGCGCATCGCCGCGTGGCGGCCGCGCTGGTCGACCGAGGTCGATGAGCGCACGATCCCGCACGAGTCCGACTGGATCCGCAGCGCCGTGCACCTGAACAAGGGCTGCTATCGCGGGCAGGAGACGGTCGCGAAGGTGCACAACCTCGGGCATCCGCCCCGCCGGCTCGCAGCCCTCCTGCTCGACGGCAGCGACGTCGTGATGCCGGCGCCAGGCGATGCCGTGTTCGCGGACGAGGTCGAGGTCGGACACCTCACCTCGGTGGCGATGCACTACGAGGACGGGCCCATCGCGCTGGCGATCCTGTCGCGGCGCGCCCCCGTCGGCGAGCTGATCGTGCGCTCGCGCGAGACCGACATCGCCGCCGCGCAACAGGTCATCGTGCCGGCCGACGCCGGATCCACCGCCGATGTGCCGCGCCTGACGCGTCTGTCGCGCCGCCCGCTGGGCGACGACCCCCGCAACGCCGGCTGAGCCGATGGCGTCCGGCCGTTAGGCTGGAGGCATGACGCGCACCCTGATTCTGCTCCGGCACGGCCAGAGCGAATGGAACCAGCTGAACCTCTTCACGGGATGGGTGGATGTCCGCCTGACCGAGCAGGGCAAGGAAGAGGCCCGTCGCGGCGGCGAGCTGCTGGCCGAGGCAGGTCTGCTGCCCGATGTGCTGCACACCTCGCTGCTGAGCCGTGCGATCCAGACGGCGAACATCGCCCTGGACGCCGCCGACCGGCTGTGGATCCCCGTCACCCGCTCGTGGCGCCTCAATGAGCGTCACTACGGCGCGCTGCAGGGCAAGGACAAGGCGCAGACCCTCGAGGAGTTCGGCCCCGAGCAGTTCCAGCTGTGGCGCCGCTCGTTCGACGTGCCGCCGCCCCTGCTCGACGACGCCAGCGAATTCAGCCAGGTGAACGACCCCCGCTACGCCGGCATCGACGGCGACGTTCCCCGCACCGAATCGCTCAAGCTCGTCATCGACCGGCTGCTGCCGTACTGGAACGACGCGATCGTCCCCGATCTCGACGCCGGAAAGACGGTGCTGGTCACGGCGCACGGAAACTCGCTGCGTGGCCTGGTCAAGCACCTCGACGGCATCAGCGATGACGACATCGCCGAGCTGAACATCCCCACTGGCATCCCGCTGGTGTACGAGCTCGACGAGAACAACATGCCGACCGCACGCGGCCGCTACCTCGACCCCGAGGCCGCTGCCGCCGGCGCTGCCGCCGTCGCCGCGCAGGGCAAGAAGTAAGTTCGACGAAGAGGGGCGGATGCTGTGCGGCATCCGCCCCTCTTCGCATCGGCTGCCGGCGGCTCAGGACTCCGGAGTCGGCGGGACGGAGTCGGTCGGGAGAGTGCCCTGTGCCTCGGCCGCGATCGCGATGTCCTCCTCCTCGACCGCCCAGTCTCCGGTGGCGAGGTAGACGACCTTCTTCGCGACGGCCACCGCGTGGTCGGCGAAGCGCTCGTGGTAGCGGCTGGCCAGCGTGGCGTCAACGGTCGCGGTGGCCTCGCCCTTCCAGTTGTCGCTGAGCACCTTCTCGAAGACGCTGGCGTGCAGCTCGTCCACGTCGTCGTCAGCGTTTCGGATGGCGTCCGCGAAGCGCAGGTCCTGGGTGCGGAGCAGATCCGCGAGGGTGCGTGAGATCTCGACGTCGAGCTCGCCCATTCGGCGGAACGTGCCCTTCAGGCCCTTCGGCACGGCCCGCTCCGGGAAGCGCAGGCGCGCCAGCTGTGCGATGTGCTCGGCCATGTCGCCCATCCGCTCCAGCGATGCGCTCACCCGCAGAGCCGTGATCACGATGCGCAGGTCGCGCGCCACCGGCTGCTGACGGGCCAGGATCTCGATCGCCTGCTCGTCGAGCGCGACGGCGAGCTCATCGATCTGCGCATCGTTCGCGATGACTTCCTCGGCCAGCGCCACATCGCTCTCGGCGAAGGCGGTCGTGGCCTTCTCGATGGCGATCGTGACGAGGTCGGCGATGTCGGTGAGCTTCGCCTGCAGATCCTCGAGGGACTGGTGGAACACTTGGCGCATGTCGCGCAACCTTTCGTCGGGTTCTCGGCACAGATCGTGGCCGGCACGGATGCCGATCGGGCACGCTCGCGCGAGGACGACACGATTGTCTTCGTCGAAGGTTAACGAATGGTGCCTGGAACGTGAATACTAGCCCTCCGGGGCCGTTACGGGGTGCTGAACGACAGGAGTCGGCTCGGCCTGGCCGTACGCTTGAGCCATGTCATCGCCCCAGCTCGCGCTGTTCGCGCTCGCCATCGGAGCGATCATCGGAGCCGGTACGGTGCTGCTGGTCGTCTGGGCGTATCGCGTGCGCGCGCTGGCCGAGCAGGAGACGTCCACCTCGGTGCCCGTCGGTGTCACCGAAGTGCTGCAGGGAATGGACGATCCGGCGTGCGTTATCGACGACTCCGGTCTGGTCGTGGCCACCTCGAAGAGCGCCGCGCGATTCAGCATCCGATCCGGTGCCGTGCTCGAGAACCGCGACCTGCGCCGACTCGTGCGCGCTGTGCGCGGCGACGGCGGCAGTGAGACCGAGACGCTGCGCCTGACGGCGGGCGGGATGCTGGATCCGCGCCTCGTGTCGGCACGAGCGAGCCGGATCGGACCGCAGCTGACCCTGCTGATCATCCGCGACGTCACCGAGCGCGAGCGCCTCGACCAGATGCGCACCGATTTCGTCTCCAATACCAGCCATGAGCTGAAGACCCCTGTCGCCTCGGTGAGTCTGCTCGCAGAGGCCATCGAATCCGCTGCCGACGACCCCGACCAGGTGCGCAAGTTCGCTGCGCGCATCACGGCCGAGGCCGGCCGGCTCGGGCAGCTCACCGGCCGCATCCTCAGCCTCTCGCGGCTGCAGGCGGCAGAGAGCCTCTCGCAGAACGAGCCTGTGTCGATCGATGAGGTTGTCACGGCGTCGGTCGAGGCGCATGCCGTCCAGGCCGATTCCGCCGGGGTTGCACTCACTCGCGGCGGCGATCGCGGCGCATGGGTGCGCGGTGACGCGCAGGTGCTCATCGAGGCGGTCGGCAACCTCGTCGCCAACGCCATCGTGTACTCGCCGAAGGGCTCCAGTGTCGGCATCGGCGTCAAGATCGACGGGGACGTCGTAGAGATCGCCGTCGCTGATCAGGGCATCGGCATCGCCGAGGCTGACGCCGAGCGCATCTTCGAGCGCTTCTACCGCGCTGACGACGCCCGCTCGCGGCGCACAGGTGGAACCGGCCTCGGCCTGTCGATCGTCAAGCATGCCACGCAGCGTCACGGCGGCGAAGTGCGCTTGTGGTCGCGGCCCGGCCGCGGATCGACCTTCACCATCCGCCTGCCGCGGATCGATGCACCGACCGCGGGCAAGAAGCGCCCCAAGAAGAAGCCCAAGAAGAAGCGCCCCGACACGAACGCCATGACGGCGCGCGGCGCTCGAAACGGAGAGATCGCATGACCCGGATCCTGCTCGTCGAGGATGAGCCCGACCTGGCCGACCCGCTGGCGTACCTGCTGCGGCGCGAAGGGTTCGAGGTGGAGATCGCTGAGGACGGCCCCGGTGCCCTCAGTGCGTTCCGCGCCCGCGGAGCCGACATCATCCTGCTTGACCTGATGCTG
Organism: Microbacterium sp. H1-D42; assembly: GCF_022637555.1. Lineage (NCBI taxonomy): Bacteria > Bacillati > Actinomycetota > Actinomycetes > Micrococcales > Microbacteriaceae > Microbacterium > Microbacterium sp. H1-D42. Next base: position 1,010,547 of record NZ_CP093342.1, read on the forward strand.
CCGGGGATGCCCGGAACCGAGGTGTGCCGCCAGGTGCGCCAGACCTCGAACGTGCCGATCATCATGCTCACGGCCAAGGACTCCGAAGTCGACATCGTGGTGGGCCTCGAGCTCGGGGCCGACGACTACATCACCAAGCCGTACTCTTCGCGCGAGCTGCTCGCCCGCATGCGGGCCGTGCTGCGCAGGGTGGGGCAGGCCGAGGCCGAGGTCGACGAGCGGGTGCTCGCAGGCGGGCGCGTCACGCTCGACATCGACCGGCACACGGTCGCCGTTGACGGCTCCGAGATCAGCATGCCGCTGAAGGAGTTCGAGCTGCTCGAGGTGCTGATGCGCAACTCGGGCCGCGTGCTAACGCGCGGACAGCTCATCGACCGGGTGTGGGGAAGCGACTACTTCGGCGACACCAAGACCCTTGACGTCCACATCAAGCGCATCCGCTCGCGCATCGAGGAGAACCCAGGAGATCCGGTGATGCTGGTCACCGTGCGCGGACTCGGGTACCGCTTCGAGGGTTGAGAATCGCGCGCTGAACGCCGAAGAGGCCGGTCCCGTTCGGGACCGGCCTCTTCTGTCAGCTATGGGCGAGTATCACTCGGCGGTGTCTGGCACCAGGTCGGCGTACTCGGGGAGGGTGCCGTCGAGCACCGGCACGTCAGTCGGCTCGGCATCGCCGTCACCGGAGACGAAGAGCACCTCGACCACACCGCCGGGCTTGACGTTCAGGTCCTCGATGAGCAGCGGCTCCTCGTCAGCGCCGAGGCTGACGCGCTCGCCTGCGGGAACGCGGACGGTGAGGGTGTTGCCGGCGACATCGATGTTGATGCGGCCGCTCTTGTCGCCGTTGTTGATGAATGCGCCGACCAGGTTGCCGGCCGAGCCGTCCTCGGTGGCGACGATGAGGGCGTTGCGCACGATGATGTCGCCACCGGTCGCGTTCACACTCACGCCGTCGGAGGGCGAGTAGGGGATGGTCGTCGACTGGTTGGTGAGGAACGTGCAGCCGGTTGTGCCGAGCGCGAGAGCCGCGCCGATGGCGACTGTGGCGATCAGACGCGGAGCGATGGACGCAGCAGAGCGCGAGTTCACGGATCCTCCTGAGATGCGACGGTTGTCAGCCTCCAGTCTAGTGGGTTCTGCGCCGCGCTCCGAGACCGTTCGGGGGTGGCAGCGGTCGCTTCGGCGCGAACTCTAGTACATAACCGCTGTGGTATCCTGGAGATTGCCGAAAGGACACGTTTTTATGCTTTTTGAGGTTGGCGAAACCGTCGTCTATCCGCACCACGGAGCCGCGACGATCATCGAGGTCAAGGACCGCGTGATCAAGGGCGAGACGAAGAAGTATCTGAAGCTCAATGTCACGCAGGGCGACCTGATCATCGAGGTTCCCGCAGAGAACGTCGACCTGGTCGGCGTGCGCGATGTGATCGGCCAGGAGGGACTCGACCACGTGTTCGAGGTGCTGCGCGCCCCGTTCACCGAGGAGCCCACGAACTGGTCGCGCCGCTACAAGGCGAACCTGGAGAAGCTGGCGTCGGGGGACGTCATCAAGGTGAGCGAGGTCGTGCGCGACCTGTGGCGCCGAGACCAGGATCGCGGCCTGTCCGCGGGTGAGAAGCGGATGCTGGCGAAGGCTCGCCAGATCCTCGTCTCCGAGCTCGCGCTCGCTGAGAAGACCGACGAGGACAAGGCCGGCGAGCTGCTCGATCAGGTGCTCGCCTCCTGATCGCGAGATCGACCGGAGTCTGAAGAGGGCGGATGCTGACAGCATCCGCCCTCTTTCGCGTCTGCGCCGAGGAGGCGACGGGTAACGTGTGAGCGTGACTGTGCTTCCCGCTTCCCGCACCGCGATCGTCATCGTCGCGGCCGGGTCCGGCACCCGGCTTGGCGCCGAAGGACCCAAGGCGCTCGTCGATGTCGATGGCCGATCGATCCTGCGCCATGCGCTCGACGGCGTGTTCGCCGCGCACCGGATGCAGGTGGTCGTCGTGGCGCCCGCCGGCTTCGAAGACCGTGCCGAGAGCGATCTGCTGGCCGCGGCCGGCGATCATGCCGAGCTGGGATCAGTCGTGGTCGGCGGTGCCACCAGGCAGGAGTCCGTCGCCGCTGGACTGCGCGCGCTGGCGCCTGAAGTCGAGATCGTCCTCGTGCACGACGCCGCGCGGGCGCTGACGCCCTCCGCGCTCATCGATGCCGTCGCAGAGCAGGTGTCAGATGCCGGCATCATCCCCGCACTGCCTGTCATCGACACGCTCAAGCAGGTCGACGGAGACGACATCGTGGGCGGCGTCGACCGATCGGTGCTCGCGGCAGCGCAGACACCGCAGGGTTTCCCACGGCGCGAGCTGCAGGCAGCCTACGCACGAGCCGCTGCCGACGGAGTCGACTACACAGATGACGCCGCGCTGTTCGCAGCCGACGGTGGCGGCGTGCGCCACATCGGCGGCGCCGCCCGCGCGTTCAAGATCACCACACCCGCCGACTTGGAGAGAGCTCGGATGCTGCTCGCTGATGTTCCCGCGATTCCGCCGCTGCCCCGCGTCGGCGTCGGCACCGATGTGCACGCCTTCGGCGGGGAGGGCACGCTCTGGCTCGCCGGGCTGGAGTGGCCGGGAGAGCAGCCGCTGTCCGGGCACTCCGATGGGGACGCCGTCGCGCACGCGATGGTCGACGCCCTGCTGGGAGCAGCGGGGCTCGGCGACATCGGCCAGCATTTCGGCACCGCGCACCCCGAGTACGCCGGCGCGCACGCCGATGTCTTCCTCGCCCGCACAGCAGAGCTGCTCGCCGAGGCCGGCTTCGCGATCGGCAACGTGTCGGTGCAGTTCCAGGGCAACCGTCCGCGCTTCAGTGCTCGTCGCTCGGAGGCGGAGACCGTGCTGTCGGACGCCCTGGGGGGAGCCCCGGTCAGCGTCGCGGCGACCACCACGGATGGGCTGGGCTTCACCGGCCGGGGGGAGGGCATCGCGGTCACTGCGGTCGCGCTGGTGATCCCACAGGTGTGACGGCATGCGCCCCGGTACGCTAGGGAGGTGACTCTCCGCCTCCACGACACCCGCGCACAGCAGCTGCGCGACTTCGTACCGCTCGATCCCTCGAACGTGACGATGTACGTGTGTGGACCCACGGTGCAGTCCGGTCCGCACATCGGGCACGTGCGCGCGGCGCTGAGCTTCGACCTGCTGCGCCGCTGGCTGACGCACCGCTACGGGCGCGTCACGTTCGTGCGCAACGTCACCGACATCGACGACAAGGTGCTCGTGAACGCCACGGAGACCGAGCCGTGGTGGGCGCTGGCGTACCGCATAGAGATGGAGTTCTCGCAGGCGTATGCCGCGATCGGCATCCTCGCTCCCACCTACGAGCCGCGTGCCACCGGATTCGTCCCGCAGATGCACGAGCTGATCGCCCGGCTCATCGAGCGCGGCCACGCCTATCCGGCCCCCGATGGCTCTGGTGACGTCTACTTCGACGTGCGCTCCTGGCCCGCCTACGGCGAGCTGACCCGCCAGTCCGTCGACGCCATGGAGGCTGCGGCAGACGCCGATCCCCGCGGCAAGCGCAACCCGCAGGACTTCGCGCTGTGGAAGGGTGCGAAGGGCGAAGAGCAGTCGGATGCCACGTGGGTCTCGCCCTGGGGTGCCGGGCGCCCCGGCTGGCACATCGAGTGCTCGGCGATGGCACGCCGCTACCTCGGTCCGGAGTTCGACATCCACGGGGGCGGCCTCGACCTGCGCTTCCCCCACCACGAGAACGAGCTCGCGCAGTCGACCGCGGCCGGAGACGACTTCGCCCGCTACTGGGTGCACAACGGACTGGTGACCGTCGGCGGGCAGAAGATGTCGAAGTCGCTGGGCAATTTCACCCTGGCATCCGACGTGCTCGCGCAACATGACCCTCTCGTGGTGCGCTACGCGCTCGCCGCCGCGCACTACCGCTCGAGTCTCGATCTGTCTGACTCCTCGTGGGCGGAGGCGGAGGCAGCGCTGGAGCGCATCCGCACGTTCCTGCAGCGTGCCGCGCGCGGCACGGGCAGCGATGACATCATCCCCGCAGCGGTTCCGGATGCGTTCGCCGCAGCCATGGACGACGACCTGGGCGTGCCCCAGGCCCTCGCGATCGTGCACGAGGCGGTGCGCGCCGGCAACGGCGCGCTTGACCGGGGCGACGTGGGTGCTGCCAACGCCGCCGCACAATCGGTCGCGGCCATGACGGACATCCTCGGCATCAATCCGCTGTCATCGCAGTGGAGCAGCGCATCGGGTGACGGCGCCACAGCATCCGCCCTCGACACGCTCGTGCAGACGATGATCACGCAGCGCGCCCAGGCGCGCGCCGACAAGGACTGGGCCGCCGCTGATCGCATCCGCGATGCGATCAGCGCGGCAGGAATCATTCTGGAGGACACTCCGGACGGAACACATTGGAGTATCGATGACTAAGCCTGGACGCCCCGGAGCGGGCAACAGCAAGAAGAAGGGCGCCACCAAGGGCACCGGCGGCAACGGCCGCAAGTCGCTCGAGGGCAGGGGCCCGACCCCGAAGGCCGAGGATCGCAGCTGGCACGTCGCCGGCAAGCGCAAGGCCGCTCAGGAGCGGTTCGCCGCGGCTGGCGGCAAGGGGCGTCCTGGTGGCTCGAGCGGTCGCGGCGGTCAGGGGTCCAACCCGAACCGTGCGGGACGCTCGAAGGCCACCGACGACACCGAGACCGTCACCGGTCGCAATTCGGTGCTCGAGGCGCTGCGCACGAAGATCCCGGCGACGGCGTTCTACATCGCCCAGCGCGTCGAGATGGACGACCGCGTCAAGGAGATGCTCTCGATCACGCGGCACCGCGAGATTCCCATGCTCGAGGTGACTCGTCAGGAACTCGATCGCATGGCCGGCTTCGACGGCGTGCACCAGGGCGTGGCGCTGAAGGTGCCGCCGTACGAGTACGCGCACCCGCAGGATCTGCTCGAGCAGGTGATCGACCGCGGTGAGACCCCGCTGTTCATCGCGCTTGACGGCATCACCGACCCGCGCAACCTCGGCGCGATCATCCGCTCCACTGCCGCCTTCGGCGGACACGGCATCATCCTGCCGCAGCGCCGCTCGGCGAGCGTGAACTCCGCTGCCTGGAAGACCAGTGCCGGTGCTGCCGCACGCCTGCCCGTCGCGCTCGCCGCGAACCTGACCTCGCAGCTCAAGGAGTTCAAGAAGCAGGGCGTGTTCGTGCTGGGCATGGACGGCGGGGGAGACGTCGAGCTGCCGAACCTGCAGCTTGCCGACCGCCCTGTGGTGATCGTCATCGGGTCGGAGGGCAAGGGCCTCTCGCGACTGGTCGCCGAGACCTGCGACCAGATCGTGTCGATCCCGATCTCGGCGGCGACCGAATCGCTGAACGCCGGCATCGCAGCATCCGTTGCGCTGTACCAGGTGTCGACCATGCGCGCCGCGGAATAAGTCTCACCTGATCGCGACTTGTATCCGGTGTACCTGAACGCATCGGAAGGAATCTGCATGTCTCGCATCGTCGTCATCGGAGGAACCGGCTACGCCGGATCGCACATCGTCCGTGAGGCGGTGAGCCGCGGGCACGAGGTCGTCTCGATCGCCCGATCGACGCCGGATGCGCCGATCGACGGTGTGCGGTACGTGCAGGGCTCGGCGCTCGACATCGGTGCGCTCGGCGACGTCTTCGACGGCGCGGATGCTGTCATCTCGGCCATCTCGCCGCGCGGCGACATGGCCGATGTGGCACTGGAGGCGCTGCGCAACGTAGCGGCGAAGCTGACCGGCACGACCACGCGTCTCGGTGTCGTCGGAGGGGCAGGCGGAAGCCTGTCAGCACCCGGCGGTCCTCGCCTGTTCGACCTCGATTTTCCCGCGGAGTACAAGCACGAGGCGCAGGTGGGAATCGACTCACTCGCGCTGCTGGAAGACGCGCACGAGCAGCTCGACTGGTTCTTCATCCACCCGGCTGAGGTATTCGGCCCGTGGGCCGAGGGAGAGCGCACCGGCAGCTACCGCGACGGCGGGGACGTCGTCGTGCGGGACTCCGACGGCAACTCGACCATCTCCGGTGGCGACTTCGCTCTCGCGATCGTCGACGAGATCGAGACGCCGAAGCACCGACGTCAGCGGTTCACCGTCGGATACTGACGCCTAAGCCACAGCGGGACTTTCAGACCAGGTCGCGCCAGTCGATCGCAGCCGTGTCATCCGACACTGGGACGGTTCCGGTGACCACCGGCAGTCCCATGGTCTCGGTCTGCGGCCCCATGATCGTGGCCTCGTCGCGTCGATGCCGCAGCACCTCGTTGATGTAGCTGGTGAGCACCTCGGCCAGCGGAACGGAGCCTCCCTGGGCCTGTGAGAGGTACCAGCGGTGCTCGAGTACCTGGTGGTACACCTCGGCCGGCTCCAGCTTGGCGCGCAGGTCGTAGGGGATGGCCCGCACGACGGGCTCGAACACGCGGGTGAGCCATTCGTGCGCGTACATCGCCTCGTCGGCCAGCTCCTTCTTCGAGCGCACCCGGAACTCGTCGAGGTCGTTGAGCAGTCGCCTGGCCTGGTTCTCCTCGACGTCGAGCCCCGTGAGCCTGATGAGGCGTCGCTGATGGTGCCCGGCGTCCACGACCTTCGGCTGAATCCGCACTGCAGTGCCGTCCGAGGTCGTCACGATCGACATCTCGTCGATGTCGAAGCCGAGTGCATTCAGCTTCTCGACGCGTTCGGTGATGCGCCAGGTCTCATCGGTCGAGAACGACTCCTCGTCGGTGAGTGCCGCCCACAGCGCGCGGTAGGACGAGACGATCCCGTCGGCGATCTCGAGCGCGTCCACTCCGCGTTCCAGTCGTCCACCTGCGGCGAGGTCCATGATCTCACCGGCGACGTTCGTGCGCGCCAGGTCGAGATCGTAGGCGCGCTGCCCGTCGGTCAGGCCCTCCTCGTGCAGCTCGCCGGTCTCAGCATCCACCAGGTACGCCGCGAAGGCGCCGGCGTCGCGACGGAACAGCGTGTTCGAGAGCGAGACGTCACCCCAGTAGAAGCCCACGTTGTGCAGACGCACGAGCAGCAGGGCGAGGGCGTCGACCAGGCGGGTGGCCGTATCGGGTCGAAGCATCTGCGTGAACAGCGCCCGGTAGGGCATCGAGAAGCGCAGGTGCGAAGTGACCAGCGCGGCCGGAAGCGGCTTGCCATCAGCATCCACCCGCCCGGCGATGACGGCGACGCGACTCACGCATGGCACGTCGAGCTTCGCGAGGCTGCCCAGCATCTCGTACTCGCGCTGTGCCATCTCGGCCGTCGTCTCCTTGACGGCGACGACCTTGCCCGACAGATCCGCGAAGCGAACCAGGTGACGGGACAGTCCCTTGGGGAGTGAGACGATGTGCTCGGACGGCCACTTGCCAAGCGGAGTCGACCAGGGCAGCGACAGCAGCCCAGGGTCGATCTCGCTCGCGGTGATCCGCAGTGACGCCTGCTTCATGCCTTCTCCGATGTCCTCATCGCCGTCCGGGCTTTCGCCGGAAACACAACGGCGCGGGCGACCGTGAAGGTCGACCCGCGCCGTCGAGTGTCGAATGTCAGGCCGAGATGACCGGCTGCTCGTTCAGGCGTTCGCCAGTCTCGATGTCGAAGACGTGTACGTGACCCGGGATCGGAGCCAGCACGACCGTGTCGCCCGCCATCGGGTGACGGCGACCGTCCACACGTGCGACGAGGTCAGTGCGCTTGCCGTTGACGTCGGCGTGTCCATACAGGTAACCATCGGCGCCGAGTTCCTCGACGAGGTCAACGGTGACGCTGAGGCCCTGCCCGTCCTCGGGGGCGACGACGATGTCCTCGGGGCGGATGCCGACCGTGACGGTGCTGCCGTGCGCCTTGGTGACGGCAGCCCGCTCGGTGCTGACCGTCTTCGTGCCGAACTGCACGCCGCCCTCGACGAGAGGGACGTCGAAGAGGTTCATCGCGGGCGAGCCGATGAAGCCGGCCACGAAGACGTTGTTCGGGGTCTCGTACAGGTCGCGCGGCGAGCCGACCTGCTGCAGGACGCCGTCCTTGAGCACGGCGATGCGGTCACCCATGGTCAGAGCCTCGGTCTGGTCGTGCGTGACGTAGACCGTGGTGACGCCGAGGCGACGCTGCAGCGAGGCGATCTGGGTACGGGTCTGCACACGCAGCTTCGCGTCGAGGTTCGACAGCGGCTCGTCCATGAGGAACACCTGCGGCTGGCGCACGATGGCGCGACCCATGGCGACACGCTGACGCTGACCACCCGAGAGGGCCTTCGGCTTGCGGTTCAGGTACTCCTCGAGGTCGAGCAGCTTGGCGGCCTCGAGCACGCGCGCAGCGCGCTCGTCCTTGTTGACGCCGGCGATCTTCAGAGCGAAGCCCATGTTCTCGGCGACGGTCATGTGCGGGTACAGCGCGTAGTTCTGGAACACCATCGCGATGTCGCGGTCCTTCGGCGGCACGTCGGTGACATCGCGGTCACCGATCAGGATGCGGCCGCCGTTGACCTCTTCGAGGCCGGCGAGCATGCGAAGCGACGTTGACTTACCGCAGCCGGAGGGACCGACCAGGACGAGGAACTCGCCGTCTGCCACCTCGAGGTTGAGCTTGTCGACTGCCGGACGGGTTCCGCCGGGGTACAGGCGGGTGGCGTCGTCAAAGGTCACAGATGCCATTGCATTTCTCCTTCACCGGCAGGTACGTGCCGGACGATCCGTTGTGATGGAAGCGGCGGGGTCCACCCACCGTGACCCGCCATCGGGTCGTGAACAGTATTGCACGCGCCGGCGCATCTGGGTATTTCCCAGACTGCCTCGTTAACATCGAAACCGGTGCCGCAGTCTCCGCGGCCGCGGGATCACCCGTCCCACCCGATCTTCAAGAGGAACGATGTCGAGCGACGAAACGCCGAACGTCCCCACCACTCGCAACTCGCGCGACGTGGTGCGGCAGAAAGCACAGCAGGTGCAGGCTCAGCAGTCCAGAGCCCGCGTCATGCGCCGACTCATCATCGGCCTGGTCGCGATCGTCGCCGTCGGATCGATCGGCGCAGCCGTCGCCTACGCTGTCGGATCATCGATATCGCAGCCCACGCTCAGCCCTAAGGGGATGGCCGGCGACGGCGTGACCGTCGACGACGTGACCATGGCCGCCGCCACCGGAACCACTCCGAGCCCTGTGCCCTCAGCCTCTGATGCCCCGGCATCGTCGACGCCGACGCCTGATCCGACCGCCACGGCGACCAAGCCCACCGAGGTTCACGTCTACGTCGACTACCTGTCGGCAGGCGCCTCGGAGTTCGAGCGCGCGAACGCGCGCCAGCTCGCCACCTGGATCGGGGAAGGCGCAGTCACCGTCACGTACCACCCGGTGGCGCTGCTGACGGCCAGCTCGAACGGCACGAAGTACTCGCTGCGGGCCGCATCCGCTGCGGCGTGCGTCGCGACCTACTCCCAGGACCAGTTCTACGACTACAACCACGAACTGCTCACCGATCAGCCCGAGATCGACAGCGATGGCCGCACCAATGTGCAGCTGGCGGATCTCGCGGTGGCCGTCGGCGTCGAGAACGCCAAGACGGTGCGCGATTGCATCGAGGGGCAGAACTTCGTGAAGTGGGCGAAGGATGCCACGGCGCGCGCTCTTGAGGGCCCGCTGCCTGGATCGAAGGACCTCAAGCTCAACAACGAGGCACTCGTCGTCGTCGAGGGCAAGCCCTACGTCGGGGCCATGGACGACCCGGCTGAGTTCTCGCAGTTCGTGCTCACGACGGCGAGCGACGAGTACTTCGGTGCGACCCAGCCCACGCCGACGCCCACGCCGGTACCGATTCAGACGGTTACTCCCGCACCCAAGTCTTGAGACGCGGTGCAGGATGCCGTCCGGCCGTCGCTATGCTTGATGACGGTCCGCCGACTTGGCGCAATTGGTAGCGCACCGTACTTGTAATACGGGGGTTACGGGTTCGAGTCCCGTAGTCGGCTCAGACGAAGAACGGCCCGCGTCCCGGAATCGGGGACGCGGGCCGTTCTCGCATCAGAACAGCATCCCGTCGCCCTTGTCGTCTGCGCGGCTGGCGGCGGTGACCCGCTCGTCGAGGCTCTCGGCGGCGAGCAGCGCCTCATCGATGAGCTCGCGGTTCGGGTCTCCGGTCAGCCAGTCGGCGGCGAAAGCGGTGGGGATGAGCACTGGCATCCGATCGTGGATGCCGGCGAGATGAGCCGGTGCGGGGCGCATCACGATCGAGTAGCAGGTCGTCCATTCGCCGTCGGGCGTGCGGCCGCGCTGGGTCACTGCTGCCATGCCGAACAGGACTCCGGCGCCCAGTCCGAACTCGTGCCACACCCGGCTCGGCTTCTGCATCTCGAACCAGCCGGTCGAGGGGACGAGCGCGCGCGTGCGCAGCCCACCTGGGCGATTCTGCAGCCGCTCTGAGCGGGTGTTGATCGACGGGAACTTCGCCGGCTGCCCATCGACGAGATACCCCCACCAGGCAGGTTCGAGCTGGGCGGCGCCGTCGACAGCTGTCACCAGGGGATTCAGATTGCGCAGGTTCTTGCCGGTGGGACGCAGAGTCTCGCCGGCATTCTGCTGCGCCCACGAGCGCAGCCCTTCCAGCATCGCCTCGTCGGCCTCGGCCAGCAGCTCTGCATCGGTGAACCGAGGATCCAGCCCGTAGCTCGCGCACATGCGCCCAGCGTAATCCGACCCACCGACGTTCGGTCCCCCGCGGCTCGGGTAGCGTTGCAAGGATGACCGAGACGCGCCACCTCCCCACCGGGATCGCTCTCGGCGGCGCCGTCGCCATCGGCGCCATGACCGCCATTCAGGCACGCATCAACGGGGTGCTCGGCGTGCGTCTCGACGACGGGATCGTGGCCGGACTCATCTCATTCAGCGTGGGGCTGGTGGTGCTGATCATCGTCATGCCGCTGATCCCGTCCGCACGTGCAGGCGCGCGGCGCCTGGTCACCGGCATCCGATCACGCAGGATCCCGTTCTGGATGCTGCTTGGTGGCACCTGCGGGGCGCTCACCGTCTCGACTCAAGGGCTCGTCGCCGGCGTGCTCGGCGTCTCGCTGTTCACCGTCGGCGTGGTCGCGGGGCAGACCCTGCACGGCCTGCTGCTTGACCGCATCGGCTTCGGACCGTCTGGCGTGGTCGCGGTGACGACCGGACGCGTGATCGGGGGACTGCTCGCGCTCGTGGCCGTCGCCATCTCGCTTGGCGGTGACGTGCTGGCGAGTGCGCCGGTGTGGCTGCTGGTGCTGCCGTTCCTGGCTGGAGCCGGCATCGCCTGGCAGTCAGGCGCCAACGGCCGCCTTGCCCGTGCCACAGCATCGCCGATCACAGCGACGCTGATGAGCTTCATCGCCGGCACGACGGTGCTGATCATCGCCGCCGGCATCAGCGTCGCCGTGAAGGGGATGCCCCAGGCGCTGCCGACCGAGCCGTGGCTCTACATCGGCGGGCTGCTCGGATTCGTCTACATCCTGCTTGGGGCGTGGCTCGTCCCGCACACCGGGGTGCTGCTGCTGGGTCTCGGCAGCGTGCTCGGCCAGCTGGTCACGTCGATCGTGATCGACCTCATCTGGCCGGTGGATGCGGCGCCCGCGCTGTGGCAGCTCATCGCGATGGTCGTCGTCGCCGTGGCATCCGTCGTCGTCGCCCTGCCGCGTCGGCGCTGATCAGCCCTTCTTGGACTTGCGCTTCTTGTCGTTCTTGGACTTCTTGTCCTTCTTCGCCTTCTTGGGCTTGACCTGCTCCACGGCCGCGTGCGCCGTCTCGGGCGCCGCCTCCGGCATCCGACTCAGCACTTCGCCGACGTCCAGCGGCTTGCGCCGGCCGGGTGTCTTGCCCGCAGGCCTGCCACCGACGTAGAGCCACCCCAGCAGCTCTTCGTTCGCCGCCAGCCCATGCGCTTTCGACACGGCCTCCGATCGGGTGAGGCCGCCGGTGCGCCAGATGACGCCCCAGCCCGCCTCGTCCAGCAGCAGGCTGAGCATGTGCGCGACGCCGGATGCCACTGCCTCCTGCTCCCAGTGCGGCACCTTCTCGCTCTTGCGATACGACGCGACGACGGCGATCAGCAGCGGAGCGCGCAGCGGCTTGCTTGACGGCTTGTCGTCGCCGGCCGCCTTCGCGAGGGCGTAGCCGAGCAGCAGACGGTCATCGCCGCGCAGCTCGATCAATCGCCAGGGGCGCAGCGAGGAATGGTCGGCCACTCGCCCGGCAGCCGCGACCAGCGTGTCGAGCTGCTCACTCGTCGGGGCGTCGTCGGTGACCTTAGACCACGAGGTGCGCCGCAGAACGGCGTCGAGTGCGCTCACTTGTCGGGCGTGAAGGTCAGCGCCAGCGAGTTCATGCAGTACCGGTCGCCGGTGGGGGTGCCGAATCCATCGGGGAAGACATGGCCGAGGTGCGAGCCGCATACCGCGCACCGCACTTCGGTGCGGACCATGCCCAGCGTGTTGTCCTCGATCAGCTCGACCGCCTCCGGGCGCACCGATTCGTAGAAGCTCGGCCAGCCGCAGCCAGAGTCGAACTTCGTACCGCTCTGGAACAGCTCAGCCCCGCATGCACCGCAGTTGTAGAGGCCGGACCGCTTCTCGTCGAGCAGCTCACCCGTCCAGGCGCGCTCGGTCGCGGCCGTGCGCAGCACCGCGTACTGGTCATCTCCGAGTTCGGTCCGCCACTCGGCTTCGGTCTTGTTCACCTTGTACGACATGTCTCCATTCTCGCGCGTTCCGGTGGCATCGGGGTCGGTGAGAATTCGAGTCGGTGAGAATGGAGACATGATGGATGCCGTGCGAGAGCGCTTCGACCGGTTCGCGCGAGAAGAGGCGCCGGGGCGCAGCGACACGTACGCCGAGTGGGCCGCCGGCATCGCGTCGGATGCCGAGCTGCAGGACCTGCTGAGCCGGATCAGCCCGCAGCACCGGCAGCCGCCCCTGGTGTTCGCCGTCAGCCGGATTCTCGGTGCGCCGCTCGGCGCCTATGCGCGTTGGCGTGCGTTCGCGCTCGCCAACGCTGCCGAGCTGATCGCAGAGTGCGAGCGCCGCACCGTGCAGGCCAACGAGCCGCTGCGGCTGGCCGCACTGCTGCCGGCACTCAGCCAGATCGACGGGCCGGTCGCGCTGCTCGAGCTCGGCGCCGCCGCAGGCCTGTGCCTGTATCCGGACAGGTACTCGTACCGTGTCGTCGACGAGCACGAGGCGGAACGGCTGCGCCTCGATCCGGCTGACGGGCCGTCGACGGTGGTGCTGACCAGCGTCGTGCGCGGACCGATTCCGGTACTGCGGATGCCCGAGATCGTGTGGCGCGCAGGCATCGACCTCGCCCCGGTCGATGTGCGATCAGCCGCAGACCGGGCCTGGATGGATGCCCTGATCTGGCCGGGGGAGCGGGAGAGGGCGGCGCGGATCACCGCCGCCGCGGACATCGTCGCTGCTGACCCGCCGCGGCTGATCGCCGGAGACGTCGCCGAGCGGCTGGACGAGCTCGTGGCATCCGCGCCCCGCGACGCGACGCTCGTCATCACCACGCCAGGAGTTCTGGTGTACCTGCCGCGAGCCCACCGGCAGGCGCTGATCGACCGCATCCGCGCCCTGGACGCGCGATGGATCACGATCGACCAGCCCGGCCTGCACGACGGATGGCAGCCGCCCCTCGACGCTGTAGCCTTCGCCGGCTTCGCCGTCGCGCTCGACGGGCGGGTGTGCGCTGATGCCGATCCACTCGGGCGATGGTGGGAGTGGCGCGGCGGCGACCGCACTGCGTCCGCGTAGCCTGAAGCCATGCTCGGGGACCTCACTGATCGCGATCGCGCGATCCTGACGCTGGAAGCGGCATGGCCGCGGCACGGCGGCATGAAGGAGGAGACGATCCGCGAGAAGCTCGGCATGAGCCCTGCACGCTACTACCAGCTGCTCGGGCGCCTGATCGAGACCGAGCAGGCGCTGCAGTTCGATCCGCTGCTGGTGCGTCGGCTGCGACGGCTTCGCGATGCCAGAGGCGCGCAGCGCACGGCACGGATGCGCGGCTTCGTCGGCTGAGCGGCACGCGCGACGGACGCTGCTCCGTGCGGATTCACGGAATGCGCCCGCTAGCATCGAGGGGTGTCTAAGCCCCCACAGGACCGTTTCGACGACATCCCCCGCACCTCAGGACGTGTCGGCGCGCACCGCGCCGAGCAGCCGGGGATGAACGGGCTGGTCGTGCTGCTCTGGTCCGCGGCCGTTGCACTGGTGCTCATCGTCGGCGGAATCTTCATCTCGCTGGTGATGATGGACCGCATCTCGTTCTCACCCGAATCGCAGCCGCCTGCACCCCAGCAGACGCAGGGGACCGACCCCAAGATCGACACCTCGTACCGGGTGCTCATCCTGAACGCGACGCCCGAGGAGGGGCTCGTGGTCGAGGCCCGCGACGCGCTGCTCGCGGAGGGCTGGCCGGCCGATGGCGTGTTCGGCAGTGAGGGATCAAGCCAGGAGTTCGACAAGACGACGGTGTTCTACGTCGACAAGGCCGATGAGGCCGCCGCCCTCGGAGTGGCTGAGGTTCTCGGTGGCGCAGAGGTGCAGCAGAGCGATTTCTACGCCGATCTCAACGACAGCGAGCAGCCGCAGCTCACCGTGGTGATAGGCCTCGACCGTGTCACCGACGCCACTCCCAAGGCGGAGGACACCGAGGAGGCGCCCGCGGAGTGATCCGCGCTCGGCGAACAGCCCTCCCCGGCGGCTTGCACTCTCATGGGTCGAGTGCCAAACTGGGTGTTAGCACTCGAACACTCTGAGTGCTAATTCCCATCGCCTACGTCCGGGAGGGACGAAAGACTCATGGCAAAGATCATCGCTTTCGATGAGGAGGCCCGTCGCGGCCTCGAGCGCGGCCTGAACATTCTGGCCGACGCAGTCAAGGTGACACTCGGCCCGCGCGGTCGCAACGTCGTGCTCGAGAAGAAGTGGGGCGCGCCCACGATCACGAACGACGGCGTGTCGATCGCCAAGGAGATCGAGCTCGACGACCCGTACGAGAAGATCGGTGCGGAACTCGTCAAGGAGGTCGCCAAGAAGACCGACGACGTCGCCGGTGACGGAACCACCACCGCGACCGTCCTCGCTCAGGCGCTCGTCCGCGAGGGGCTGCGCAACGTCGCGGCCGGCGCCGACCCCATCTCGCTCAAGCGCGGCATCGAGAAGGCCGTCGCGGCCATCACCGCCGACCTGCTCGCCACCGCCAAGGAGATCGACTCCAAGGAGCAGATCGCCGCAACCGCATCCATCTCCGCCGCCGACCCCGAGATCGGCGCGCTGATCGCCGAGGCGATCGACAAGGTCGGCAAGGAGGGTGTCGTCACCGTCGAGGAGTCGCAGACCTTCGGCACCGAGCTCGAGCTCACCGAGGGCATGCGCTTCGACAAGGGCTACCTGAACCCGTACTTCGTCACGGACCCGGAGCGCCAGGAGGCTGTCTTCGAGGAGCCCTACATCCTCATCGCCAACCAGAAGATCGGCAACATCAAGGACCTGCTGCCGATCGTCGACAAGGTGATCCAGGACGGCAAGGAGCTCGTCATCATCGCCGAGGACGTCGAGGGCGAGGCTCTCGCGACGCTCGTGCTCAACAAGATCCGCGGCATCTTCAAGTCGGTTGCCGTCAAGGCTCCTGGTTTCGGTGACCGTCGCAAGGCTCAGCTGCAGGACATCGCGATCCTGACCGGTGGCCAGGTCATCACCGAAGAGGTCGGTCTCAAGCTCGAGAACACCACGCTCGACCTGCTGGGTCGTGCGCGCAAGGTCATCGTCACCAAGGACGAGACCACGATCGTCGAGGGTGCCGGTGAGGCGTCGACGATCGAGGGTCGCGTGACGCAGATCCGTCGTGAGATCGAGAACACCGACAGTGACTACGACCGCGAGAAGCTCCAGGAGCGCCTCGCCAAGCTCGCCGGCGGCGTTGCCGTCATCAAGGCGGGCGCGGCCACCGAGGTCGAGCTCAAGGAGCGCAAGCACCGCATCGAGGACGCCGTCCGCAACGCGAAGGCTGCTGTCGAAGAGGGCATCGTCGCCGGTGGTGGCGTCGCGCTGCTGCAGTCGGCCAAGGTGCTCGACGCCCTCGAGCTCGAGGGTGACGAGGCGACCGGCGCGAACATCGTCCGCGTCGCCACCGGCGCTCCGCTGAAGCAGATCGCGATCAACGCGGGTCTCGAGCCCGGCGTCGTCTCGCATAAGGTCTCCGAGCTGCCTGCCGGCCACGGACTGAATGCGGCCAACGGCACCTACGGCGACATGTTCGCACAGGGCATCATCGACCCGGCCAAGGTCACCCGCTCGGCGCTGCAGAACGCGGCATCGATCGCCGGCCTGTTCCTGACCACCGAGGTCGTCGTGGCTGACAAGCCCGAGAAGGCGCCGGCCATGCCGGCCGACCCGTCGGGCGGCATGGACTTCTGACCTGATCAGAAGTCATCGGCTCAGACAGAACGCCCCCTGCATCTTGCAGGGGGCGTTCTGCGTGTGCCCTCAGCGGAACAGGCTGGCCGAGTACTGGTCGGCGTCGGCGTACTGGCTCGCGGCCGAGCCGAGGGCCGTGCTGATGGAAGCGAGCACCTGCTCGACGTGCATCTGCGCACCGCGCCACTGCTCGCCGCATTGCTGGAACGCGTTCGAAGCGGTGCCAGTCCAGGTGGACTGCAGCTGTGTCAACTGCGCCATCAGAGCGGTGGACTCACTCTGCAGACGTTCCATGGTCGCGCGTGCGGCGCCGTGCGCCGCGTGGACCGCATCGGTGTCGACGGTGAAGACGGACATGGGGTTCTCCTCTCAACGGGCTTCCGACTCTAGAAGCGCGGCGCGGTCGCGAGGATGCCGATTGTCGGTGTCCGTGGACAACTCGAGCTTGGAAGGAACTGTGCAGGACGACTGCGGTCAGAGCTCGAGGCGCTCCAGCGGCTGGGTCTCTTCGAGCAGGTGCGCCGGCGTCGCCTGCGGAGGGGCCAGAGGCAGCGAAACGATGAAGGTCGCGCCTCCGCCAGGTGTCTCGTCCACTCGCACCGAGCCGTTCAGCGACTCGATGATGGATGCCACGATCGCCAGCCCCAGGCCCGAACCGCCGGTCTCGCGTGCGCGGGAGGTGTCGGCGCGCCAGAACCGCTCGAAGATGTGCTCGCGGATCTGCGGGGGGATGCCCTCGCCGTGATCGACCACGGCGATCGTGCCGACGCCGCGGCGACGATCTGAACCGACGACGATCTCGATCGGCGCATCGTGCGATGAGAATCGCCGCGCGTTCCCGAGCAGGTTGGTGACCACCTGACGAACCTTGTTGTCCTCGCCGAGCACGATCGGGGGCGTCCGCACCGGGGCGTCAGTGGCCTCGGTGAAGTCGATTGAGGGCACGTCCTCGCCTGATGGCGTCGGCTTCGGGCGCCGACGCAGTCGCGACAGGGCCCCCGCGGCGCGACCAGGTGCGGGCATGGAGGCGGTCGGTGCGGGGCCGGCCGGCCGGCGAGTGCGCGATTCGGCGGGATCATCGACCGTGGTGTCGATCACGGTGATCTTTCGCGCCGGCGCGGCGACGCGCACATCGAGCGCTGCGTCGCGGGCGATCGGGCGCAGGTCCAGCGGCTCGATCTGCAGCTCGCGAGAGCGCTCCTCGTCGAGCCGTGCGAGTGCGAGCAGGTCCTCGACGAGCACGCCCATGCGGATCGCCTCCTTCTCGATGCGCTCCATCGCTCTGGCGGTGTCCTCCTCGCCGTGGATCGCGCCCATGCGGTACAGCTCGGCGTAACCGCGGACGCTGACCAGGGGAGTACGCAGCTCATGGCTGGCGTCGCCGATGAACCGCCGCATGTTCTGCACGGTGCGGTCCCGCTGCGCGATGGAGCGGTCCACCCGGTCGAGCATGGTGTTGATCGCCGCGTTGAGGCGTCCCACCTCGGTGGTCGGCTCGAGGTCGGTCAGGCGCTGACTGAAGTCGCCTGCCGCGATCGCCATCGCTGTCGACTCCACGTGACCGAGTCGTCGGAATGTCAGGGTGACGAGAACTCTCGTCAGCAGAGCGGCCAGCAGGATCGTGACAAGGGCGACGGTCGTGTACACCGCGAAGTAGGTGCCGACGATGCGGTCGGCCTCTTCCAAGGGCAGCGCGACGACCTGCACGTACAGGCTGTTCTGCGCGCTCTGGGCGGGCTGCGGTGACACCGCGGCATGGAACTCCACGCCGTCCGGGCCGTCAAGCGGAATGACCTGATCCTCTTTGGCCTTGGCCTGCTGCAGGGTGAAGGTCGCAGGGAATGTCGGGCGGCGCTCGGCTGACTGCCCGCCCGCCTCGGTGATGAGGGTGCCGTCGGTCTGATAGAACGCCACCACGAAGTCGGTCGACCGCGGTGCGTCGGCGGCGGGCTCGAAGATCAACTGCCCGTCATCACCTGCGGACACGTCGAAGAAGCGCTCGGCCTGCCCTGTCGTCGCCAGTGCCGGCAGCTGCGCGTCGATGTTGTTGATCATCGCGTTGCGCAGGATCGGCACAGTGCCGATCCCGGCGATCACCAGGCCAAGAGCGAGCACCGCCACGGTGACGCCGGTGACCTTGGCGCGCAAGCTGATCCGCCGCCACCACAGGGTGACGGAGTCAGATCTTTTCGCCATGCCGCATCCGTCCCAGCGATCAGGCGGACTTGCCGACCTTCAGCATGTAACCGAAGCCGCGCTTGGTCTGGATCACCGATTCCTCGGTGTGCGGGTCGATCTTGCGCCGCAGGTAGGAGATGTAGCTCTCCACGATGCCGGCGTCGCCGTTGAAGTCGTACTCCCACACATGGTCGAGGATCTGCGCCTTCGACAGCACGCGGTTGGGGTTCAGCATCAGGTACTTCAGCAGCTTGAACTCGGTCGGACTCAACTCGATCGGCACCTTGCCGACGAACACGTCGTGCGTGTCCTGGTCCATCGACAGCTCTCCGGCGCGGATGAGCGACTCCTCGTCGGCCTGCATGGTGCGTCGCAGGATGGCCTGTGCACGCGCGACGATCTCATCGAGGGCGAAGGGCTTCGTGACGTAGTCATCACCGCCGGCGTTCAGACCCTCGATCTTGTCCTGGGTGTCGTCCTTGGCCGTGAGGAACAGGATGGGCGCGGTGAAGCCCGCCCCGCGCAGGCGCTTGGTCACGCTGAACCCGTTCATGTCGGGCAGCATGACATCGAGGATGATCAGGTCCGGCTCCTCTTCGAGGACCGCCGAGATGGTGGCCGCACCGTTGGCGACCGTCCTCACCTTGAAACCGGCGAAGCTGAGACCCCGGGAGAGCAGGTCGCGGATGTTCGGTTCGTCGTCGACGACCAGAATGCGCGCATCAGTCATGTCCCCATTATGGTGACTTCGCCCTTGCAAGGGCTGATTGTCTTCGGTGGTGCGGCGCGTCAGTCGCTCAGCGCGGCATCCACCGCGCGGCTGACAACGTCCTCGACGGACGCATCGGGGTCGATCGTGGTCCGGTGCAGCAGCAGTCCGTCACAGGTCGCCATCAGGAAGACGGTATGCGTCGTCGCGAGGTCGCCTCCGAGGTCGAGCAGGATGCTGCGCACCCAGCGCTCCATGCTCTCGCGCTGCTCCCGCAGCGGCCGGGCGATGTCTTCGTCGGCTTCCAGGAACAGCGCGTAGCGCGCGCGGGTCCGTACGGCGAACGGGCCGGATTGCGCTGCGATCATGCCGGTCAACGCGGTGACGAATTCATCCCGTGTGTGGATATGCGGTGGGTCGGCGTCGCTGCGCTCCTGCTGTGCCATCCACTCGATCACGCCGGCCAGCAGGGCCGCGCGAGTGCGGAAGTGATTGGACGTCGAACCAGGGGGGAGGGCTGCGGCAGCATCCACTCTGCCGTGCGTGAGTGCGCGCACACCGTCGGTGCCCACGAGCGTCACTGCGGCGTCGAGGGCGCGATGTCGGATGCTGCTCACGCGACGAGCCTACGCAACTATATTCATAGTGGCAATTGCACTACGAACGTAGTAGGGTCGACGCAGGGCCACACCGACCCCGCCAGCACAGCGTGTGGAGGTCGTATCATGGATACGCCTGCATTCCCGCGGGAGCTCATCGGAGAATCGTGGTCGCCGCCGCTGCCGGAGGCGCCCGGCTTCGAACACCTCATGATCAGCATTCCCGGTGCGCGATGCCATGTAGCCGTCATCGGCGACGGCAATCCGGTTGTGCTGCTGCACGGCTTTCCCGAGCATTGGTGGCAGTGGCGCCTGATCGCTCCGCAACTCGCCGCACGCGGGTACCGAGTGATCTGCCCCGACCTGCGTGGATCGGGGTGGACAGCGGCCGAAGCTCCTGGAATGCGGCGGGAGACGCAGCTGAAAGACGTCGTGGCCCTTCTGGATGCGCTGGATGTCGCCCGCGCGCACGTGATGAGCCATGACATGGGCGCCATCTCAGCCATGCAGCTGGCCTACTCGCGACCCGAGCGTGTGCGTGCCATGGTGCAGCTGGCCGTCCCGCCTGGCTTCTTGGAATTCACCCCAGGCGTCGCCCCGGCCTTCCGGCACATGCCGGCGCTGCTCATGCATCGTCCACCTCGGTCGATGCGATACCTGCTCGATCGCCCGTACGTCGTGCACGCACTGCCCGAGACGGTTCTGAAGGGGTATCTCGTCGCCGAAGAGCGGCCGGAGGTCCTCTCGAACGTGCGTGCGCTGTATCGCGGGATGGTCATCCCCGAAGCCCTGCGTCTGATGCGGGGAGATTACAAGCGGATGCGGCTGCAGGTGCCAACGCTCTTCGTCTTCGGACGACAGGACTGTCCGTTCAGTGAGAAGAACGTCAGGAGGATCAGTCGGAACCACGAACGCTGCGCCGAGCAGATCGAACTGGCGTTCGTCGACGACGCCGCCCATTTCATCACCGACGACGCCCCCGATGCCGTCGCCGCGCTCGCGCTCGACTGGTTCGCGCGCATCGAATCGTCGATGCCCCGCGGCTGACGTTCCGGCCGGCACGTGCACCGACGTGCGCGCAGGGCGTCGAACCGCGAGGATGGGGGAGTGCCTTCCGAGACCGACCCAACGCCCGCCAGCGCGCCTCATCCTGCAGTCCCGCCGGGGCTGCCCCTTCCGCCTCCGCCGCCTCCGGCACCAGAGGTCGTCGAGTCGGTCGAGTACCACCGGCTGAACATCGCACGAGGGCGCCGACCTCGATGGTGGCGGCCGCTGCTGGTGGCGCTGCTGGGGGTCGCGCTGTATCTCGCGATGACCCTGGTGCTGATCGTGCCGCTCGCCTTCCTGGCCGTGTTCGTGCCAGAGATCGGTGCTGCATTTCAGGGCTTGGCCGCTGATCCCGCCATGCTCGACATGAACGATCCGATGACTTTCACTGCGACGATGCTGTCGATCATCCTGCTGCTGCCGGCGCTGCTGATCGCCTCGCGGATCGTCGCCGGTCGCGGACTCGGATTGCTGTCGTCCGTCGATGGCCGACTGCGGTGGGGGTGGATGCTGCGCGGCCTGGGCATCGCTGTTGTCGTGTTCGTGCTGGGGATGGCGATCCAGATCGCCCTGTCCGCCATCGCCGGTCAAGACATCGTCGTGTCGGAGGGCGATTTCCAGGCCTGGCCGATGCTGCTGCTGGTGATCCTGCTCGTGCCGCTGCAGGCGACCACCGAGGAGTACGTGTTCCGGGGGTTCCTCATGCAGGCCATCGGCTCGTGGCTGCGGCATCCCGCGTTCGCGATCCTGCTTCCGCTGCCACTGTTCGTGTTCGGCCACCTCTACGATGTGTGGGGCCTGCTCAGCGTCGGCGCGTTCGCGCTCGCCGCGGGATGGCTGACCTGGCGCACCGGTGGGCTCGAGGCGGCGATCGCGCTGCACATCGTCAACAATGTCGGGGTGTTCGTGCTGGCAGCACTCGGTCTCGTCGACGCGAACTCTTCCGGCGGAGGCGCGATCGACCTGCTGGCCTCGGTGGTCGTGCTCGCCGCGTCTGTCGCCGCTCTCGAGTGGGCCTGGCGGCGCAGTTCGCTCGCACGCATCCGCACACTGCGCTGGCCCGCGGCGGCCCCGATCCGGGCGCCGCACCCGATCCAGCCCCCGCCCCCGATGCAGACGCCGCAGGCGTAGCATCCGATCCATGGACGACGACGAGGGCGGCGACAGCGCCTGCTGGCTCTCGAAGGTGTGCCCGGACTGCGGCGCACTGCTTGACGATCTGGCTGCACCGTGCTGGCGGTGTGGTCTCAGGCCCGGCGCGGAACGCAGCTGAGTCGCGCGAGGGTCACGGCAGTGGTGGCTCGAAACTCAACGGCACAGCGAGCTCCCGCGGTGGGGCGTCGTCGGGGTACGTCCCTGTGCCGACATGCGTCTCACCGTCGATCGTGAGCTCGACGCGGTAGGTGAAGGGGAAGCCGCCGAGGGCGGCTGCGGCTCGCCCTTCGGCTTCGGATGCCGCGAACCGCAGCGCCCCGACGCCCGCGCACTCCTCGGTCGGACGCGCGTCGAAGGTGTGCGACTTCCCGTTCGCCGCAGTGACGGTGATCTGAGCCGACGCGTCGGACGGCGTGACCTCGAGATTCTGCACGCCCAACTCGACACCGTACGAGTCCGGGCGACCGTCGTGATCGGCGATGACTGTCACGGACGCCGTCGACTCGGGCAATGGCAGATCGGCCGGCACGGTCCAGCGCACATCGGCAGCCGCGTCGCCGGCGCTGCCGAAGGCGAACAACGACAGCCGGTAGTCATCGGCCGGGCCCGCCGGCTCCACCCGCCACCAGCCGTCGCCGATGTCAGTCACGGTCGCTTCCACGGTGCGGCCGGCGCAGTAGTCGTCATCGCCGGAGAACTGCGACGCCACCAGCGAATCGAAGCCGTCCTCGTCGAAGCGCACCAGCAGCTCGTCCGATGAACCGACCGACGGGGGATTCTCGTCGACACCGTCTGCGCATCCGTTCGTGAAGCACCAGGTGTGCGGAGACAGTTGCAGCTCGGTGCCGTCGTAGCGGATGACGAAGGGCCCGGGGCGATTCATGCCCTCCACGCCGGCGCCACCGGCATCGACGGTCGCAGTCGGAGTCGGCGCACCACCGGGCGGCGCCGGTACCGACGTCGCTGCGCAGCCACCGAGGGTGAACGCCGTCACCAGCAGGAGAACCGCGATCGCCGCTGTGCGCATGATCCGTGCCCGTCTGTGTCTGAAGAGCTGCGCCAGAAGCGGCGCCCGTCACTTGCAGAGTGTCAGACGAGGGTTGACCGTCTCAAGCGAGCGGAATCATCGCGATGCAGCGAGACCTCACGCAGCCAGGTCGTGCGCGTCCATGATCGTGTAGCTGTAGCCCTGCTCGGCGAGGAAGCGCTGGCGGTTCTGGGCATAGTCCTGGTCGACCGTGTCGCGCGCGATCAGCGTGTAGAAGCTGGCGGTGTGGTTCGACTGCTTCGGCCGCAGCAGCCGGCCAAGGCGCTGTGCCTCTTCCTGCCGGGAGCCGAACGACCCCGACACCTGGATGGCGACGGATGCCTCTGGCAGGTCGATCGAGAAGTTCGCGACCTTCGACACGACCAGCAGCGAGATCTCGCCCTCGCGGAACTGCCGGTACAGCTCCTCGCGCTCATCGATGGGAGTGGCGCCGGTGATCTGCGGTGCACCGAGGGCATCCGACAGGCTCTCGAGCTGATCGAGGTACTGCCCGATGACGAGGATGCGCTCGCCGGGGTGCTTCGCGATCAGCTCGCGCACGGCCGTGATCTTCGCCGGGGCGGATGCCGCCAGTCGGTATCGCTCGTCGTCCGTCGCTGCCGCGTACTCCAGGCGGTCGCCGGGCGGCAGATCGACCCGCACCTCGAAGCAGGCGGCGGGGGAGATGAAGCCCTGAGCCTCGATCTGCTTCCACGGGGCATCGAACCGCTTCGGTCCGATCAGGCTGAACACGTCGCCCTCGCGGCCGTCCTCTCGCACCAGCGTCGCTGTGAGGCCGATGCGGCGGCGGGCCTGCAGGTCGGCGGTCAGCTTGAACACGGGCGCCGGCAGCAGGTGCACCTCGTCGTAGATGATCAGACCCCAGTCCATCTCATCCAGCAGCGACAGGTGCGCGTACTCGCCCTTCCGCTTCGCCGTGAGGATCTGGTAGGTCGCGATCGTGACGGGCTTGACCTCTTTCACCTGCCCCGAGTACTCGCCGATCTCCTCCCGCGTCAACGAGGTGCGCTTGAGCAGCTCATCGCGCCACTGCCGTGCCGAGACGGTGTTGGTCACGAGGATGAGAGTGGTGGTACCGGTGGCGGCCATCGCCCCAGCGCCGACGATCGTCTTGCCTGCACCACAGGGAAGCACGACCACGCCGGAGCCGTCCTTCGCGAACGCGTCGACGGCATCCTGCTGATACGGCCGCATCTGCCAGCCGCTCTCGTCGAGCTCGATCTCGTGCGGTGTGCCCGGCGTGTAGCCGGCGAGGTCCTCGGCGGGCCACCCGATCTTCAGCAGCTCCTGCTTGATCTGCCCTCGGGCCCACGCGTCGACCACGTAGCTCTCGGGACTCGGATGCCCGATCAGCAGCGGCTGGATGCGCTTGTTGTTCGCGACCTGCGTGAGCACAGCCGGGTCACTGGAGTGCAGTACCAGGGTGCCCTCGTCATCGCGCTCGATCACCAGGCGGCCGTAGCGGTTCACGGTCTCGCGCAGGTCGACGGCCACCGACGGCGGCACGGGGAACCGCGACCACCGGTCGAGGGTCTCGAGCATGTCTTCAGCGGTGTGCCCGGCGGCGCGCGCGTTCCACAGACCGAGGCGCGTGATGCGGTAGGTGTGGATGTGCTCTGGCGCGCGTTCGAGCTCGGCGAAGATCGCGAGTTCGTGGCGGGCGGACTCGGCGTCGGCGTGTGCGACTTCCAGCAGCACGGTGCGGTCGCTCTGGACGATCAGGGGGCCATCAGACATAGCAGACCAGTCTACCGGCCGTGGCTCGGGTCAGCTCTCCAGCACCCGCACCGATCGGATGCTGCGCACCGGCAGCGTCCGTTCGACATCGGCGGCACGGTCGCGACCACGCAGCCGGCCACCGCCGACGCCGGAGGCCTCGAGGGTGAGCTCACGACTCGATCCGTCCGGCATCCCCACTTCGACGACCACCAGGGCGCGAGCGCGCACCGCCGCCTCGAGTTCCCGGTCGAGCCAGGCGGCATCGGCATCCGGTCCCTGACGGGCGCGCAGCCGGCCGATCAGCGGCGCATACGACACCGGCTCCGCAGTGCCGTGCGGGGCGACGCGCGTGCGGGCGGCCGAGACAGCGTCGCCGTCGAGGTCAACCAGGGTCGCCGGGTAGCGGGCATCCGTCAGTGCCCACGCCACCGCCTGCGCACCCACCCGCGATGTCAGCCGATCACCGTCGCGCACCAGCCCCATCGGCCGCAGGTTGCGATCGATCTCGATCGCGCCGAGCAGATGATCATCCACGCTCGAGACGATCGTGCCGCCGCTGGAATCGGGCCCGACGCGCACCAGTCCATGCCGCGTGGCGGTCTGAGCGACCAGATACTCCAGAGGCTGCGGGACGCCCGTCAACGAGACCTCGTGCAGGAACTCGAGGATGCCGCGCTCGGTCTCACCCTCGACCAGAGCGCGTGCGACCGAGTCGGCTGTGAATCGGTAGGAGGACGCCTGCACTGCTGACTCATGCTCTGTCATGGCGCGCAGCCGATTGTCGAGTGCCGGACGCAGCGGCCCTGGGGCGATCGCCGAGAGATCGTTCTGCAGAAACACCCGATCGACTTCGGTCGGCAGCAGCGCTTCCAGCGAAGAGGTGTCGACGGCCGCTGCATCAGCGGACCCCGCAGCGCGCAGGGCTGACGCCCACTCGGGCTCCGCGTCGTCTTCGGTGAACAGGCCGAGTCGCATTGCGAGTGAGCGCAGCTGCGCTGCGGCAGCCGGCCAAGACCTGTCCCAAGGATGGGCACCGGGCCATTGCGCCGCGGGGAGCCATCCGTCAGCTGTGCGCAGGCCCTGCGGCAGCGCGTCCCGGAAGGCGGTCGTGACCTGCGCCCAGCGCGGCGCGAACGAGGCCGACAGCCATTGCTCGGCGGCGTCAGTGGCGCGCAGCTCACGATCGACCGGTCGGGCGAGTCCTGCCATCTCGGCGAGAGCGCGCAGGTCATCCAGGCTGCCGCTGACGGTGAACCGCCGCCGTTCGGTGGCGCTCAGGGCGCCGGTGGCGACCAGCGCCAGTGGTGCCGAGCGGGTGGCGAGCAGCACATCGGCGAGGTCACCGATGGTCGTGAACGCGCGCTCGGCGGCGCGAGCGGTGGCGACCTCGGATGCCGGCCGCATCGGCGCATCCATGGCATCGGGCACCACCGGGCGGGAGCGGACCAGTGCAGCCACCGGGGTCGGGACATCGCCGGCGTCGTCCATGAGGGTGAAATCGGTCAGCGCAGGAGGTGCATCGGCACCGGCATCCGAATCCTCGGCCGCGGCCCTCTGCAGCGCCCGCGCCTCATCTTGGGTCAGCGACTCGAGGCCGCGCTCGATGGACGACGGTTCGAGCAGAGCCTCGGCGGCATCGAAGAAGTCGGTCCAGTCGACATCGGCACGCACGCGGCGGATGCGCAGCAGCTGTTCCAGCTGCGCATCGCTCGCCGCGGCGAGCCGATCTGCCAGCGGACGTGCGTGAGTGCTCATCGGATCAGGACTTCTTGCTCGCGCGTCCCTTGCGCACGAAGCTGATGATCAGCAGCGCGATGATCATCACGAACGCGAGCGGCAGGCCGTACAGCGGCAGGGCCGCGATGAACGGCCACACGCCAGTGCCGAACGAGTCCTGGCTCATGCCTGTCGCCGTGCCGATGATGATCGCGAAGAAGCTGAGGATGGATGCGGCGGCAAGGATCAACGCCGCGTACGCCAGGAATCGGTCCAGCCTGCCGATTTGCGGTTCAGGGCTGTTCTCTTGCTTGCTCATCGCTCTCAGCGTATCGCCTGACGCGGGAGTGCAGACGGGTAGGCTGGAGGGGGTCGCGCCACCGCGCGACTTTCCATCATCTCAGTGAGGTTCTCGCATGCCCACCGGCAAGGTCAGGTTCTATGACGACGAGAAGGGGTTCGGCTTCATCGCATCCGATGACGGCCAGGACGTCTTCCTGCACGCCTCTGCCCTTTCTGAAGGCACAGAGGTGAAGAAGAACACCCGCGTCGAATTCGGTCTGGCGGATGGACGCAAGGGCCCGCAGGCGCTCTCGGTGCGGGTGCTCGACGCTCCGCCCGCACGGGTCAAGCCTGCCCGCAAGAACTCCCACGACATGGCGATCATCATCGAGGACCTGATGAAGATGCTCGACGACGCGAGCGGAGCTCTGCGCCACGGTCGCCCCACCAGTCGGGCGCTGCCCGCTGTGCTTCGCAAGGTCGCTGATGACCTCGACGCCTGACGAATTCGCCTCGGCCACGCGCGAGCTGGCGCTCGCCGCGCTGCACGAGATCACGCCGGCCGCGACCGTGGGACCTGCCGCGGGACACACAGTGGAGTCCAGCGGCGCGGTGTCGCTGCGCTTCGAGAACCGGCTTCCTGGCTACCCGGGATGGTACTGGACGGTCAGCGTCGCCCAGGTCGATGACGCCGAGCCGACGGTGCTCGAGGTCGAGCTGATGCCGGGTGATGGCGCGCTGCTCGCACCGGACTGGGTGCCGTGGACCGAGCGGCTCGCCGAGTACCGCGCCCACCAGGCGGAACTCGCCGCACAGGGCGAGAGCGACGCCGAAGCGGAGGACGCCGAGGCAGAGAGCGACGATCTCGACGACGTGGATGACCTCGACGCCGCCGACTTCGACGAGGACGGCTCGAGGCACCTGCATGGCGGAGACCTCGACGGCGTCGACATCGACGAGCTCGATGAGAACGATGACGAGCCCCAGGCCGACGACGAGTCCGATGACGAAGACGAGTCCGATGACGACGACGAGTCCGATGACGAAGATGAGTCCGATGACGACGACGAGTCGGGCGAACCCGAAGAGTCCGACGAATCGGAAGAGTCCGACGAGGACGAGTAGAGCCGGGGCGGAGCCGCTCCGGCTCCCTCCTCAGCCCTGGTGTTCGAGCACGTACTCGATCGAGCGGATCAACTGACGCACATCGTCCGGGTCGATCGACACGAACGTCGCGACGCGCAGCTGGTTTCGGCCGAGCTTGCGGTACGGCTCGGTGTCGACGACCCCGTTGGCGCGAAGCGTCTTGGCGATCGCTGTGGCATCGATCGCGTCGTCGAAGTCGATCGTGACGACGACAGGGGAGCGGTGTGCGGGGTCGGCGACGAACGGCGCCGCGATGTCGGATGCTGCGGCCCAGTCGTACAGCAGCGCCGATGACTCCAACGTGCGGGCGCCGGCCCAGCTCAGTCCGCCGTTCGAGAGGATCCACTCCAGCTGGCTGTCGAGCAGGTGCAGTGTCGTCAGCGCAGGGGTGTTCAGGGTCTGCTTCAACCGGGAGTTGTCGACGGCGTTCTTCAGACTCAGGAACTCGGGGATGTAGCGGTCGGATGCGGCGATGCGCTCGATGCGCTCGACGGCTGCCGGAGAGACAGCGGCGAACCACAGCCCGCCGTCCGAGCCGAGGTTCTTCTGCGGAGCGAAGTAGTACACATCCGCCTGTGACACGTCGAAGTCGATGCCGCCGGCGGCGCTGGTCGCGTCGATGACGGTGAGGGCGCCGTCGGCGTCCACGCGGCGGATCGGCGCTGCGACCCCTGTCGAGGTCTCATTGTGCGGCCACGCGTACACGTCGATGCCGTCGACGATCTCGGCGGTCGTGAGCGCACCCGGTTCGGCATTGCGCACATCCGGCGCCTGCAGCCACGGAGCGGCCGCCGCCTTGGCGAACTTGCCGCCGAACTCGCCGAACACGAGGTTCTGGGCACGATTCTCGATCAGGCCGAAGGCTGCGGCGTCCCAGAACGCGGTGGAGCCGCCGTTGCCGAGCACGATCTCATAGCCGTTGGGCAGTCGGAACAGGTCGGAGAGGTGCTCG
Source organism: Microbacterium sp. H1-D42 (assembly GCF_022637555.1). NCBI lineage: Bacteria > Bacillati > Actinomycetota > Actinomycetes > Micrococcales > Microbacteriaceae > Microbacterium > Microbacterium sp. H1-D42. The sequence goes on from NZ_CP093342.1 coordinate 1,039,552, forward strand.
CGGACGCTGCCGACGAGATTCTTGACCGGAGCCTGGCGGTGCGAGGTGCCGAGCAGGTCGAGACCCGCTGCCGCGAGTGCCTCGATCTGCGCCGGGCGCACCTTGGACGGGCCGCAGCCGAAACGTCCGTCGACGGGCAGGAGTTCACGGGGGATCTCTATCGCCATGGCTCGATTGTATGCCGCCCGCACCGCCCGGCCCGCCGTGTGACGGGCCGTGATGACCACGGTGAATGTAGGCTTGCCTAAGAACCTCGGAGGGGCCGAATGACTGACCTGATCGACACCACAGAGATGTACCTGCGCACCATCCTCGAACTCGAGGAGGAGAACATCGTGCCGCTGCGCGCGCGGATCTCGGAGCGACTCGGTCACTCCGGTCCCACGGTGTCGCAGACGGTGGGGCGCATGGAGCGCGACGGACTCGTCGTCGTCTCAGAGGACCGCCGTCTCGAACTCACCGACGCCGGGCGGCGCAAGGCCGTCGACGTCATGCGCAAGCACCGCCTTGCGGAGCGCCTGCTCTCGGATGTGATCGGTCTGGACTGGGCGTACGTGCACGACGAGGCCTGCCGCTGGGAGCACGTGATGAGCGAACAGGTCGAGCGCCGCCTGGTCGAGCTGCTCGGGCATCCGACCGAATCTCCCTACGGCAACCCGATCCCAGGGCTCGACCAGCTCGGCGACATCGCGACGCCGGCGTTCGACGAGGGCGTCATCGGTCTCGTGAAGAAGCTGGATGCCGATGGCGGGCCGATCCAGGGCACCGTTCGCCGCCTTGCCGAGCCGGCTCAGGTCGACCCAGAGCTGCTGGAGCAGCTGCGCGATGCGGGCGTCGTGCCCGGCGCGAAGGGGGAGTACTGCTACAGCGAGGGATACGTGCTGATCCAGATGGAGGGCAGGGAAGAGGGTCTCGAGCTGCCCGTCGAACTCGCTTCGCACATCTTTCTTGTCGGATCGAACGCCTGATCAGCCTGCATTTCCCGCGGAGTTGAGGGGATTGCCAGGTTGTGAGGGTGACAGAAACGTTATCTTCCGGTAACGTCGGTGAAGTCCTCGGCGACGAAGCCCGCCGTTGACAATCGCGAAGGTTGCCTCCCCGGCTCATCGCCTTCGCGAGTAGTTCGCACAACGTGCCGTGTCATGCGTGCCCGAGAATCGACATTGCTGATGAGTCGGCGCTTACCCGAGCGCGGAGGCGCAGGAGGAATCCCTTTTGGCCGCAGATATTGTCACGACCGAGACAGCTGAAGACAAGAAGCCCGCACGAGGCCGTGCGCCTCGCAGGGGCCGCGCCAGCGTGAAGCCGATGCGGACTGTCGCGATCTTCGCAGCAGTGAGTGCACTGGTCGCAGCCGTCGCCCTGCCGGCCTACGCCGCCACCAATCCGGTGGACGCGGGGGCGACGACCCTGCAGCAGATGGCGGTCAGCGACGCACAGTCGCTCGTCGTCGCGTCTGAGGCCACCGCTGCTCCGATGGACCGCGGTACGTACTCCGCGACCACGCCTGAGGAGATCGCCAAGAAGAAGGCAGAGGCAGCCGCGAAGGCGCGTGCCGCAGCCGCGGCCCGCGTGGCATCCACCAACAGCGGTGGCAGTCTGAGCGATGCTGACCTGCGCCTTGTCGCCGCCGGCTCCGGCGCCGTGCGCTACCCGCTCCCGCAGGGCTCCTACTACGTCAGCCGCACGCTCGGCAGCGGCCACAACGGCGCCGACATGGTCGCACCGGCCGGCACCCCGATCTTCGCCGCTGCAGGTGGCGTGGTGCGCATCTCGTCCGAGAGCCACTACGGCTACGGCGTCGCCGTCGTGATCGACTCCGTCGTCGGCGGACAGCGCGTCTCGACCCTCTACGGTCACATGACCAACGGCACCCGCGCCGTGCAGGCCGGCCAGACGGTCTCGGCCGGCCAGTTCATCGGCAAGGTCGGAAACACCGGTCGTTCCTACGGTGCGCACCTGCACTTCGAGGTCAAGGTCAACGGATCGCTGGTCGAGCCCATCGGCTGGCTGCGCGTCAACGCCTGACCCGACACGCTCCGCGGGGTTCACCCGCAGTTCCCTCGCTGTCCAGCCCGATGGGCTACCCTGAACGCGTCGTCGTACGGGCAGGAGAAGCCGATGGAACCGATACCGGGCATCCGCACCATGGATGCGCTCGGTGGTCTGTTCCTTCGGCAACGTCCGCAGGGGCGGTTCGGCGTTGCCGAGCCCGAATGGCGCTGTCACTAGACAGCGCCTTTTTCGTCCCTGCAGTCGCCTGCTGTCTGTGTGGCGTCGTGTGAGTCGAGAGTGCCGGGAAGCCATCCCGGCGGATCGAGAGGATGACGACGATGCGCACACTGGTCCTGAATGCCGGATACGAGCCGCTCACGGTGGTCTCGTTCAAGCGAGCCCTCGTGCTTGTGATGAATGACAAGGCGAGCGTGATCGAACATGTCGAGGACGATCCCGTCAGAGCCGGCAGAAATGCCTATGACCGTCCGGTCGTGATCCTGCTCACCCGCTATGTCAGAGTGCCGTCAGCGCGCAGAGTGCCCGTCTCGCGCCGCGGGGTGCTGCGCCGCGATGATCACCGCTGCGGGTACTGCGGCAAGTCTGCGGCCACGATCGACCACGTCATGCCGCGCTCACGCGGAGGCAGGGACAGCTGGGAGAACCTGGTCGCGTGCTGCCTGGCATGCAACAACACCAAGAGCGACCGAACTCCGCAGGAGATGGGGTGGGCATTGCGGATGATCCCGCGCCCGCCGTTCGGCACCGGCTGGACCGTGCGCGGCTCAGAGCGCGGGGATCCGCGGTGGGAGCCGTACCTGGCGCTCGCGGCGTAGGTGCCCTCGGGCGGCCAGCTACGGCGCAAGTGCCCCCGACAGGATTCGAACCTGCGACCTGCCCTTTAGGAGAGGGCCGCTCTATCCGACTGAGCTACGAAGGCGCCCGTCAAGTCTAACGGTGCCGAGCGGCAGACGAACGATGGCCGGGGTCCCACAGGACCACGGCCATCGAAAGAGCGACGTCAGTGCGCGGCGTTGTATGCCTCGACCACGTCTGCGGCGATGCGACCGCGCTCGTTCACCTCGAGGCCCTGTTCCTTCGCCCATGAGCGAATGGCCGCGGAATCCGAATTGCGCGCGGCCCGACGACGCGGAGCGTTCGGACGGGCAGCGGATGCCGTCGCGCGGCGCCCTGCCTTGATGTAAGGGTCGAGCGCATTCCGCAGCTCGTCTGCGTGGGCATTCGTCAGATCGATCTCATAAGCGATGCCGCCCAGCGAGAAATGGACTGTTTCCCCCTCGCCGACCTCGAGAAGCGTTCCGTCGATGTCGTCAACCAGCTGGTGCACAATTCTTCTAGCCATGCCGAATACGATATTGGCGGGCGAAGAAAATGGCAATCGGTCACACACATTCTCAGCTGATATGTATATTCATCGGCCTATTCAGGTGCCGCTGCATTCTGCAGTCAGGGAAGCAATCCCATGCGCCGGGCCCGAGCCACCGCCGCATGCCGTGTGGACGCATCGAGCTTCGACATCGCGGTTCCCAGATACGCCTTGACCGTGCCCTCGCGCAGGCCGAGGTCCGACGCGATCTCGTTGTTGGTGGCACCCATCGCAGCGCAGGCGAGCACATCCATTTCGCGGGGAGACAGGCGCACCGTCTGCACGGGTTCGGTCGGCGGCGCCGACTCCGCCCCCGCGAGTCCGAGCAGACGTCGCTCGACGGATTCGATGCGTCCGCGCAGCGCGTCGTCCGTGAGCGCCGCCGCGATGCTGCGCAATTCGGCGAAGCTCTCTCGCAGGTCCTCGCGCTGTGTGGCGTCGAGTGCAGGTGCCGGGGTGCTCGCCTTCACCCGCCGGTCGACCTCGTCGCGCACGCGCAGCTCTGCGCCGATCCGCTGTGCCACTCCCATCGCAGGGGCAGTCGTCACTCCGCCGATCTGGGATTCCTCCCAGGCGCCGGCGTAGAGCACACCGCGCGGACGGCCATCGACGACGATCGGCAGCGCCAGCAGGGTGCGCAGTCCCTCTCCCAACACGAACACGTCGTAGTCGTGCGTGATGTGCGGCGAGGTGCGGTAGTCGTTCGTCATGCGCGGCCGAAGCTCGATCATCGCGCGGCCGCCGAGGCCGCGTTCCGGGCGCACGTGCAGGCCGTGCAGGCTGCTGGTGCGATTGCCGATGATGGTTGTGACCGATACCGCACCGTGGTCGATGAGCCCGCCGAATGCCACCGGGAAGCGGGTGCGCTGAGCCAGCTCGCGCACTCCATCGGCGACGAGCTGCTCCACGGAATCGATCCGCTCGGACGTTCTCAAACGATTACCAGCTTTCGGGGGTGACCACTTCGCCCACCCGTTTCGTAGCGTCGACCTTATCACCCGCCGGTGTCGTGGCGTCTTCACGGACAGGCCGCGAGAGGCACCGTGACAGGGCGGAGCATTGTCGAATTCGCCACTCAGAATGATTCCGACTGGTTAGGAGGATGCAGCCTTCATTCACCGGCCTGATGTCGGTGTTGTTCCGTTTGTCGCCTCATTGCCGCAGCGGACCCCGGCGGCCTACTCGCCGGGGTCCGCTCGTTCACGATCTCGAACCGGCTTCGCGTTCGAGATCGAGCAGGAAGCGCTTGCGCTCGGGGTGTGCACCGTAATGCCCAGGAGTCCCGTCCGAGCGGATCACCCGGTGCACCGGCACGATCACCGAGAACGGAGTGAGTCGGCACGCGGTGCCAACGGCACGCGCCGCGCCAGGACTGCCGGCGACGATCGCCACCTCGCCATAGCTCATCGTCTCGCCCCAAGGGATCTCGCACACCGATTCCAGCGCGGCTCGCGCAAAGCCATCGATGAGCCGCCAATCGAACGACAGATGCTCATCGAAGCGGATCGGCTCGCCCTCGAAGTACGCCGCGAGCAGATGGGCGAGTGCGTCGGCTGCGCCGGCATCGTGATCGATCGTGGCACCCAGCCGCCTGATGAAGCTTTCCAGCAGCCAGGGCACATTCGGGTCCTCGGCCTCGGACAGATCGAAGCCGACGATCCCGGTATCCGAGAACACAGCTAGCGCATGGCCGAACGGTGTCGGCACGAAGTCGTATCGGAAACTCATGCCCCCATCCTCGCGCCGGCGCTGACATCAGGTGACCGCGATCCCGGCATCGGTGGACAAGTCGTGGAAAGCGCCGGTTGTGCAGAAGAAGTCGCTTCGCCTGCCGGAATCGCCGCGACTCGGCCAGGGATACGCGGTGCAGCGTCCGGGCCGCTTAGGCTGGCCATGTGTGGCGACGAGATGCGAAAGGCGCCGAGGAAGCGGGAACAGAGCCCGCGGTGAGGCTCGGCGATCTGAGCGACTCCTCGACCGGGGTCGACATCGCGCACGCAGCCGAGGCCACGCGCACATCGCTGCGGGCGCAGTCGGCGGATCTCGGCGGTGCATCGCCACTGGTGACGTTCGTGGATGCCGTCGATGCCGGCATCGACATCTCGAAGGCCCACCCCGGCAGTCTTCCGCAGTTCATCACCGGACGCTCCACGCTGCTGTCCAATCTCTTCCGCGATGAGGTCGGGCTGCGCACGGCGCGTCTGGCGGCAGAGCGGATCACCACCCGCAACACGGAACTGCGCACTGTGCGCGGCATCGATGCGGTGCGGCTGGCTGTCGGCATCGCTCGGTGGCGGCTCGGCGGGGTGGAGTTCTCCGCGCCGGTGCTGTTGCGCCCGCTGGCCATCCGCCGGCACCATGCGGACTTCGAGCTGAAGCTGCAGGGCGCGTTCGAAGTGAACCCCGAGCTGGTCCGCGTCGCCCGCGAGCACTTCGGCATCGACCTCGATCCGACCGCTCTCGCCGCGCTTGCCTACGATGCCGGCATCTTCAAGCCGCAGCCGGTCATCGACCAATTGCGCGCACTGACCCACACCATCGACACGTTCGCCGTGCATCCGCGTCTGGTGGTCTCGACTTTCGCCGACGTCGCGGGCGCCATGGTGCGCGACATGGTCGACCTCGACCACCCGGTGCTGAACGCGCTCGGCGGCCATGCCGACGACCGTGAGCAGGTGACGGCGCACCGCGAGGTGCCCAAGGTCGCAGGGCCCGATGATCGAGCGCCGGCATCCGAGGGGCTGCTGCTCGATGCCGATGCCGAGCAGGAGGACGTGCTGGCGCGCATAGCGGCCGGCCACTCGCTGGTCGTCTCGACGCTTCCAGGCACCGGGGGCACGCAGACGGTGATCAACGCACTCGGTGCGTTCGTGCGCGCCGGCAAGCGTGTGCTCGTCGTGTCAGCCCGGCGATCGACTCTCGACGGCGTGACGCATCGACTCGCCGGGATCGGGCTCGACGGACTCGCCGTCTCGCCATCGGCCACGCGCCGCGACCTCATCAAGGCCATCGCCCGCAGCGAGAAGGTGACTCAGCCGAAGGCGACCGAGGTCGACGAGGCGCTGGTGCGCCTGCGCGCCGTGCTGCGCGACTACCGGTCAGCGCTGACCGAACCGGTCGGACGCACGGGGGCATCCGTCCTCGATGCGACACGACACCTGACCAGACTCGCTCTGCTGCCGGTGCCGCCGTCGACCGGTGCTCGGCTGTCGATGGCCGCACTCGAGAACCTCGCCGGGGATCGGCGTGACGCCGCGCTGGCGCTGACTCGGGCCGCGCGCCTTGGCGAGTTCCGCTTCGGCCCAGACGATTCGCCCTGGTACGGCGTGAGCTTCGACAGTGCCGAGGCGGCGCAGCAGGCGCATGCGCTGGCCGGGCGCCTGCACAGCACGGCTGTTCCCGCAGTGCTGGAGCGCGGCTACGAGCTGATCGCACAGACCAGCATGCGTCCCTTCTCGACCATTGATGAGCTCGGCGAGTACGTGCGGCTGCTGCAGGGCATCCGCGACTCGCTCGACCGATTCAGCCCGACGGTGTTCGAACGGCCTCTCGGCGAGCTCATCCAGGCGCACGGATCGCGCCGCGACTCTCCTGGCATGTCGGCGGCGAACCGTCGCCGGCTGAAGAAGCTCGCCCGTGAGTACGTGCGGCCGGGAGCGCATGTGACGGAGATGCACGAGGCGCTGCTGCGCATCCAGCAGCAGCGCACGCAGTGGCAGCGCTACGTCGACGCCGGCGTCGCCCCGCAGGTGCCGCTCGGTCTGTCGGATGTGCACGTCGCGTGGCAGCGGGTGGCCGCCGAGCTCGGTGAACTCGATGCGGCACTCGGCCGCAAGGAGCCCCTGGCATCGCTGCCCGTCGCCCGTCTGGTGCGCACGCTCTCCGGGCTGGCGGCCCGCTCCGCGGTGTTCGACAACCTGATCGAGCGCACTGAGATCCGCGATGCGCTCAGCGGAGTCGGCTTGCGACCGCTGCTTTCCGACCTGTCTGTGCGCCATGTTCCTGAAGAGCGGGTGGCCGATGAGCTGGAGTTCGCGTGGTGGCAGTCGCTGCTCGAACGCGCACTGCAGGATGATCGGTCGCTGCTCGGGGCGAACACCGCGGTCGTCGACCGTCTGGAGCGCGACTACCGGCTCGTGGATGAGGCGCACACCGCGATGGCGGGGCCGCTGCTGGCGTGGAACCTTGCCAACCAATGGCGAATCGCGCTCGTCGACGAGCCGGAGCAGGCCGCGAACCTGCGCAAGGCACTGCAGACCGGAGAGGCGACGACCGCAGAGATCGTGTCGGCAGCCCCCGATCTGATGCGCGTGCTCGCCCCGGTGTGGATCGCCTCGCCCTATGACGTCCCCGCGATCCCGGACTCGGTCGAATTCGACGCCGTGCTGCTGGTGGATGCCGCAGCGATCAACCTGGCAGAGACCGCCCCGGCGATCCGACGGGCCCGACAGGTCGTGGCCTTCGGCGACCCGGTCACCCAGCGCCCCACAGCCTTCACCGTCGCTACCCTTCCCGATGTCGAGTGGGAGCCCGAGGTCGATTTCGACGATGTCTCGGTGTTTGAGCGTCTTGCAGACCTCTTCCCCGTGGTGACGCTCACTCGCAGCTACCGTGCGGGCGGTGAGGACCTCGCCGAGCTCATCAACGACGCCTTCTACGGCGGTGAGATCGTGTCGCTGCCGTGGGCGGGCTCGTATCTCGGACGCGGCAGCCTCACGGTCGACTACGTCGAGGGCGGCGTGGGCGCGCCCGACCCGGAATCCGGTGCCGTCGAGAGCCCTGATGCCGAGGTCGCGCGCGTCGTCACTCTGGTCGTCGAGCACGCCGTGCACCGCCCCACCGAGACGCTCATGGTCGTCACTGCCAGTCGGCGGCATGCCGAGCGGGTGCGTGCGGCCGTGGCATCCGCCTTCGCCGGACGATCCGATGTCGCCGACTTCATCGGACGAGACACGGCTGAGCCATTCGCAGTGCTGACCCTCGAGGAGTCGGTCGCCGAGAGCCGCGATCGGGTCATCTTCTCGCTCGGCTATGGACTCACCAAGCACGGCCGGGTGCTCAGCGACTTCGGAGACCTGTCCCAGGACGACGGAGACCGCCTGCTGACCGTCGGCATGACACGTGCCCGTCGATCGATGGTGATCGTCTCGTGCATCCGCCCCTCGTCCTTCGACGAAGGGCGCCTGGAGCACGGCGCGTCCACGCTCATGTCGATCCTCGGCGGACTCGCCGCCCGCGCACGCGACGCGCGCCTGGAAGACCTGGCCGACCCGCTCACTCTCGCCCTGGCTCGCGAACTGCGTCGCCTTGGTGCGTCGGTGGATGTCGACTACCGCGGGCTGCTGCCCCTGGTCGCGCAGCACGACGGCCGAGCCGTCGTCATCGAGTCGGATCCGGAATCACGGGGCGAGTCGCTGCGCGAGAGCCTGCGACTGCGCCCGCAGGTGCTGCGCCGTCTCGGCTGGCACTACGTGCGGGTGCACGCCTTCGATCTGTACAGCGACCCGGCAACGGTGGCCCGCCGGATCGCCACAGTCCTCGGCATCGGCGAGAACGCCGTACGCGCCGAGAACGACACGCAGCCGCTCGATCTCGATGGCTGACGAGGAGCGTCAGCGCATCGTCCGCGTCGCCGGCTCGCGTCGTGCGCAGCTGACGCCAGTGCAGGGCACGACGTCTGAGCCGCATGCGCGCGCGGATCGCAAGTCGCCCCCGAAGGACGAGCGCGGCCCGAATGATGAGCGGATGCTGGGCGACGTACCCCCGCACTACTGATCTTCACGCCACGAGGCGAATCGCACCCGCAACGCAAGATGCCCCGGCCGAAGGGCCGGGGCATCCGATGCAGGTGAGCGGAATCAGCTGGCGCTGCTCTTTCGCAGCGCGTCGCGGATCTCGATGAGCAGCTCCTGCTCGCTCGGCAGGGTCTCTTCCTCGACGGCGGGGTTCTTGGCGGCCTGGTGCTCCTTGTACTTGTTCATCGGCACGACGAAGACGAAGTAGACGACGAGCGCGACAGCGAAGAAGCTGATCAGGGCCGAGATGAGCTCGCCGATCGGGAACGTGACCTCCTGGCCGTAAAGACCCGTGACCGTCCAGCCGACCTTGCCGGCGGCATCTGCCGCGAAGAACAGTGAGACCAGTGGGGTGATGATCGCCGACACCACGGCGTTGACGATGGCGGTGAACGCTCCGCCGATGACAACAGCGACGGCGAGGTCGATGACGTTGCCCTTGGTGATGAATTCCTTGAAGCCCTGAATCATGGCGACCCCCTGTATATCGGTGACCTCAGTTCGAGGCCGGAGCCTTCGCGGGCGCCGGGCTGGTGCTCGTCGAAGAATCCGATTTCGATGATGCCTGATCCTTCTTCGCACCGCCAGCATTGCTGCGCGAGTCGGTGCGGTAGAAGCCGGACCCGTTGAAGGTCACCCCGATCGATCCGTACTGCTTGCGCAGCGATCCGCCGCATTCGGGGCAGACCGTGAGGGCGTCGTCGGAGAAGCTCTGCACGGCATCGAAGCGGTGATCGCAAGAAGTGCAGGCGTAGGCGTAGGTGGGCATGAGGCTCCCTGTCAGTTCCGTGCGGGCGAGAGCGTGATGGTCTGCGTCGGTGTGATGACGCCGTCCACCGGCTGGTCGTGGACCTCGCGCGGCAGTGAATCGAGTATCTCCGAATCATAGATGACTGCGAACACCGGAGGGCATTTCTCCATCGATCCGATGGTCTTGTCGAAGTAGCCGCGCCCCCACCCCAGCCGAGTGCCGGAGCGATCGATGGCGGCCGCGGGGATGATCATCAGGTCGACGTCGTTCACCGCGATGGGGCCGAGCACCTCGCCCGTCGGCTCCGGCAGACCGTACAGACCCTCGTTGACGTCGTCGGTGTCGTCGGCGACGGCCCAGTCGAGCAGACCGTCGGCGCGAGTGATGGGCAGCAGCACTCGGATGCCCCGCTCGATCGCGCCGCGCAGGAACGTCCTGGTCTCCGGCTCGGTCATCGTGGAGAGGAAGCACGACACGGACTGCGCGCCGTGCGCGGCCACCAGCGCGTCCAGCTGCGCGGCGATCCCGACGGCTGCCTCATCGCGCTGGGCTTCGGAGAGCAGTTGGCGGCGCTCCCGCAGCTCGGCCCGCAGCGCCCGCTTCTGCTGTTCTGCTTCGCTCGACATGCCACCGAGCATACGTGTGCGACGCGGGACGGAGACCTCATGGATGCCGCGGATGGGCGCTTCCGCGCGGCTATGCTATGCCGCATGGCGAAGATCAAAGCGGTCATCCCGGCCGCAGGACTGGGAACGCGCTTCCTGCCCGCGACGAAGGCGATGCCGAAGGAGATGCTGCCGGTCGTCGACAAGCCGGCCATCCAATATGTCGTGGAAGAGGCGGTCGCGGCCGGCATCCAGGACATCCTCGTCATCATCGGCCGCAACAAGAACGCGATCTCCGACCACTTCGACGCCGTGCCAGAGCTCGAGGGCCGGCTGCAGCAGAAGGGCGACCACAGTCGCCTGGAGCGCGTCATGAAATCGAGCGAGATGGCCGACATCCATTTCGTCCGACAGGGTGAACCGAAGGGGCTGGGGCATGCCGTGCTGCGAGCCCGCACTCATGTGGGCGACAGCTCGTTCGCCGTGCTGCTGGGCGATGATCTCATCGACGAGCACGAGACGCTGCTCCCCGACATGATCGCCGCCCATGAGCGCACCGGTGCAGCCGTGATCGCGCTGATGCGCGTCGCCCCTGAGCAGATCCACCTGTATGGAGCGGCAGCCGTCGAGACGACCGATGTCGACGATGTGGTCACCGTCACCGGGCTCGTCGAGAAGCCGTCCGCCGAGGAGGCCCCATCGAATCTCGCGGTGATCGGTCGCTACGTGCTGCCGCCTGCGGTGTTCGACGTGCTCGAGCACACGCAGCCCGGCAAGGGCGGTGAGATCCAGCTGACCGATGCGCTGCAGGAGCTGGCCTCCGCACCGGACGGACCTGGAGTGGTCGGCGTGGTCTTCGACGGCCGACGCTACGACACGGGTGATCGGGTGGACTACATCAAGGCGATCGTGCAGCTCGCAGTGGATCGGAATGACCTCGGCAGCGACCTTCGGCCCTGGCTGAAGGACTTTGCCTCGCGGCTGTAGGGCTCGAAGGTGATCATGCAGTTCGAAGCGCCCGCTCCGTTGCAGCACGGCCGTATCGGCTTGCGCATCGTGCGTCCTCGTGACGCGCGGATCCTGCAGAAGGAGCTGCTGGCGAACCGCTCCTGGCTGCAGCCATGGGAGGCGACGATTCCAGGGGGAGTCGCGACCTTCGACATGCGTGTCAGCATCCGACGCCTGCTTCAGCAGCATCGCGACGGCGGCGGGTACCCGTTCGTGATGGAGTACGACGGCGAGATCGCGGGTCAGCTCAACGTCTGGGGCGTCGCACGCGGCTCGCTCTCCTCGGCGACCATCGGCTACTGGGTCAGTGAGCGCTTCGCGGGGCGGGCCATCACCACGACGGCGGTCGCCATGGCGACGGATGCCGCGTTCAGCCAGTACGGGCTGCATCGCATGGAGATCTGCATCCGCCCGGAGAACCGCGCGAGTCTGCGCGTCGTGCAGAAACTTGGCTTCCGCTACGAGGGGCTGCGGCGCCGGTACATCCACATCGACGGGGATTGGCGTGATCATTACGCCTTCGCGCTGACGAGGGAGGACGTGCCGCGAGGAGTCCTGGCGCGATGGTTGTCGGGCCAGGCACCCGAGGATGCGGCGGCGATTCCCCCCTTCTGATCTCGGCGGCGGTTGAGGCAGTCGCGGCGACACGCGACCGAATGTTTCAAACCCCTGCATGTGGTCGCTTACCGTGGTCTCTATGGACGGGCCGGTGCTGAGTGGGGGCGTGATCGTACTGGTCGCGGTGCTGCTGTGGGCCCTGTACTTCCTGCCCAGCTGGCGGGGCCGTCATCAGTACTACTCCGCAGAGCGCAATGCTGTGCGTCTGAACCAGGCGCTGCGTGTGCTGGCTGAGACGAGCGAGACGCCGGACGAAGTGCGGCTCGAGCTCACAGCGCGCACGGCTCTCGCGCAGCAGCGGCTCGCGAAGCGGGTGCAGTCCGAGAAGGAGAGCGCTCAGCTCGAGCAGCTGCGCCAGGAGCTCGCCGCGACGAGACAGGATCCTGTGCTGCGTCAGGCGCGTGCGCGCCGTCGGGTGAGACTGGCTGCCAGTGCGGTGTCGCTCATCGGCGTCGGGATGCTGGGGTTCGGCATCTGGCAGGTCGTCGCAGCGGGCGGGTGGATGCTCGCCGTCAGCGGTCTGCTGGTGGCGGTCGTCGGTGCCGCCGTCCTGATGCGGATGGCGCGGGTGGCCCGAGTTGCTGCGCGCCGCGCGCAGCGACCCGTCGTGCAGGAGAGCATGGAGCGGGTGTCGCCGCCGCTGCACGACCAGGGGCCGGCGTACTGGACGCCGCGCCCTCTGCCACAGCCGATGGTGACTGTCACCGGTTCTCGCGCCCAGAGCGCGCAGGCCGAGATGGATGCCCAGGAGGAGCGGCGCCGCGCTGCCCGTCGTGCCGAGTTGCGCCGTCGCGCAGAGGAACTCGCGCCGCCCGCGCCGACTGCCCTGCCGGTGGTGGCGGATGCCGGCGAGTCGCCCTACGCCAAGATGGGCGTGGTCGACGATGCCGAGATCGAGGCGCACGTGCGACAGCTGCTGGCACGTCGAGCCGCCGGCTGATCGCGTGATATTCTGACTGAGGTTCAAGGGCCTATGGCGCAGTTGGTAGCGCGCCTCGTTCGCATCGAGGAGGTCAGGGGTTCGAATCCCCTTAGGTCCACCGACTGAAGAAGATCCCCCTCCGCACAGAGCGCGGAGGGGGATCTTTGGGTCCGGCCCTCTTCCCTTCCGCGTCCGAGCACACCTGAGATGATCGGTGTGGAGGACTCCCATGGACACCAGGCTCGCCGCCGACACGTCGACGGGCGCGGTGACGTTGCGCGTCGCGGACCTCGACGCGATGATCCGCTACTACACGCGGGCAGTGCCGTTGCAGCTGCTGAGCCATGAAGGATCCCGCGCTGTCATCGGGCGGGGGACCAGGCCAGTGCTGATTCTCGAGCACGCTCCCGAACTGCGTCAGGCGTCACCAGGACAGGCGGGGCTGCTCCACACCGCGATCCTGTTCGACAGAGAGGCCGCCCTCGCTGCCGCTGTGCGCTCCGTTGCGACGCATGCGCCGCGCACCTTCACGGGCAGCGCCGACCACCTGGACCTGGATGAACGGGAAGGTGCAGATGTCGACAGACCACCTCGATCCCGCCACCTACTTCAGGAGCAGCGCGGTTCGTCAGCGCCGGTGCAGACGACCTCGGAGCGCTGGGGGAGAGACTCGCTCATTTCGCAGTGCCCGTCGCCGATGACGGTCGGACGCTGACGCTCGAGGATCTATGGGGAACGTGGTGAGGGCGAAAACCGCGGAATGACGAGGCGACACGCCCGACCTGCAGCGCTGATTTGCCCGATCCCGGGGATCCGCGTAACTTATTACTTGTTCGCCCCACAGGGTAGAGCGGAAGGCCGGAAGGCCTGGCTCCCCTCAAGTGGCAAACACCCACCTCTCGCTCATCTTCTGATGGACGACCTCGTGTCGGAGAGTGTGGCTGTCCCGCCGGGAACGTCGATTTGACAAGCCGGCCGAGACGGATAAGCTAGAGAAGTTGCCCAAACGGGCAGCCGATCCGGACTTCTCCCTCACGGTCAGTCGATTTGACAGCCTGAGCGAGACGGATAAGATTGTGAAGTTGCCCTGCGCTTCTTGCCTTTGTTGGTGGGTGTGCGGGTGCGTCCGATCCTTGAGAACTCAACAGCGTGCACTTGTCAAATGCCAAATAACCTCGACTCCAACTTTTGTTGGGGTGAGATTCCTTTGGATCAAAGTCCAGGCCTTTTTGGTCTGGCGTATGGATGATGTCAGCAATGATTGAACCATTTTGGTCATGATTGAACTCGCTGCCTTCTCGCCTTTTTCCGGTGGGTTGGTATGCATTCGTTTTTTACGGAGAGTTTGATCCTGGCTCAGGATGAACGCTGGCGGCGTGCTTAACACATGCAAGTCGAACGATGAACCTGGGAGCTTGCTTCTGGGGGATTAGTGGCGAACGGGTGAGTAACACGTGAGCAACCTGCCCCTGACTCTGGGATAAGCGCTGGAAACGGCGTCTAATACTGGATACGAGACGGAACCGCATGGTTACCGTTTGGAAAGATTTTTCGGTTGGGGATGGGCTCGCGGCCTATCAGCTTGTTGGTGAGGTAATGGCTCACCAAGGCGTCGACGGGTAGCCGGCCTGAGAGGGTGACCGGCCACACTGGGACTGAGACACGGCCCAGACTCCTACGGGAGGCAGCAGTGGGGAATATTGCACAATGGGCGGAAGCCTGATGCAGCAACGCCGCGTGAGGGATGACGGCCTTCGGGTTGTAAACCTCTTTTAGCAGGGAAGAAGCGAAAGTGACGGTACCTGCAGAAAAAGCACCGGCTAACTACGTGCCAGCAGCCGCGGTAATACGTAGGGTGCAAGCGTTATCCGGAATTATTGGGCGTAAAGAGCTCGTAGGCGGTCTGTCGCGTCTGCTGTGAAATTCCGAGGCTCAACCTCGGGCTTGCAGTGGGTACGGGCAGACTAGAGTGCGGTAGGGGAGATTGGAATTCCTGGTGTAGCGGTGGAATGCGCAGATATCAGGAGGAACACCGATGGCGAAGGCAGATCTCTGGGCCGTAACTGACGCTGAGGAGCGAAAGGGTGGGGAGCAAACAGGCTTAGATACCCTGGTAGTCCACCCCGTAAACGTTGGGAACTAGTTGTGGGGTCCTTTCCACGGATTCCGTGACGCAGCTAACGCATTAAGTTCCCCGCCTGGGGAGTACGGCCGCAAGGCTAAAACTCAAAGGAATTGACGGGGACCCGCACAAGCGGCGGAGCATGCGGATTAATTCGATGCAACGCGAAGAACCTTACCAAGGCTTGACATACACGAGAACGGGCCAGAAATGGTCAACTCTTTGGACACTCGTGAACAGGTGGTGCATGGTTGTCGTCAGCTCGTGTCGTGAGATGTTGGGTTAAGTCCCGCAACGAGCGCAACCCTCGTTCTATGTTGCCAGCACGTAATGGTGGGAACTCATGGGATACTGCCGGGGTCAACTCGGAGGAAGGTGGGGATGACGTCAAATCATCATGCCCCTTATGTCTTGGGCTTCACGCATGCTACAATGGCCGGTACAATGGGCTGCGATACCGTAAGGTGGAGCGAATCCCAAAAAGCCGGTCCCAGTTCGGATTGAGGTCTGCAACTCGACCTCATGAAGTCGGAGTCGCTAGTAATCGCAGATCAGCAACGCTGCGGTGAATACGTTCCCGGGTCTTGTACACACCGCCCGTCAAGTCATGAAAGTCGGTAACACCTGAAGCCGGTGGCCTAACCCCTTGTGGGAGGGAGCTGTCGAAGGTGGGATCGGTAATTAGGACTAAGTCGTAACAAGGTAGCCGTACCGGAAGGTGCGGCTGGATCACCTCCTTTCTAAGGAGCATCTGGCACCCCTTGGGTGTCCAGGCACCAGATCAGAACGAATGTTTCTGCTGGTAGCTCATGGGTGGAACATTTGACATGCTGTCAGCGCGTCTGGCTTCATTTAGTACGGTCTTCGGATCTGGAACGGTGGGGTTGGTGAGCGGGGCAGCTGCACGCTGTTGGGTCCTGAGGGACCGGGCCGGCTTGCTTCTTTCGGGAAGTTGGGTCGTTCTGAACCTCATGGCCCCTTTCGTCGTTTGCCTTGTTTGGCTGCGGGGTTGGGGGACCGCCCGTACTTTGAGAACTACACAGTGGACGCGAGCATCTTAAAGAAATACCGGGTCAACGCTTTTCCTGGCGTTGATCCATCTCATGTGATTTCAAGTCTTTAAGAGCAAACGGTGGATGCCTTGGCATCTGGAGCCGAAGAAGGACGTAGCAATCTGCGATAAGCCTCGGGGAGTGGATAAGCACACTTTGATCCGAGGGTGTCCGAATGGGGAAACCCCGCCAGGCGTTTGTGCGACCTGGTGACTCCCGCCTGAATATATAGGGCGGGTAGAGGGAACGTGGGGAAGTGAAACATCTCAGTACCCACAGGAAGAGAAAACAACATGTGATTCCGTGAGTAGTGGCGAGCGAAAGCGGATGAGGCTAAACCGGGTGTGTGTGATAGCCGGCAGGCGTTGCATGCCCGGGGTTGCGGGACTTTTCTGGACACTCTGCCGAGTGTTCGACGTGATGTGACGGTATAGACGAATGGTCTTGAAAGGCCAGCCATAGTGGGTGCCAGCCCCGTAGTTGAAATGCCGCTCGCAGCGTGAAGAGTATCCCAAGTAGCACGGGGCCCGAGAAATCCCGTGTGAATCTGTCAGGACCACCTGATAAGCCTAAATACTCCCAGATGACCGATAGCGGACAAGTACCGTGAGGGAAAGGTGAAAAGTACCCCGGGAGGGGAGTGAAATAGTACCTGAAACCGTTTGCTTACAAACCGTTGGAGCCTCCTTAGTAGGGGTGACAGCGTGCCTTTTGAAGAATGAGCCTGCGAGTTAGTGATATGTGGCGAGGTTAACCCGTGTGGGGTAGCCGTAGCGAAAGCGAGTCTGAATAGGGCGATTCAGTCGCATGTCCTAGACCCGAAGCGAAGTGATCTATCCATGGCCAGGCTGAAGCACGTGTAAGAGCGTGTGGAGGGCCGAACCCACTTAGGTTGAAAACTGAGGGGATGAGCTGTGGATAGGGGTGAAAGGCCAATCAAACTTCGTGATAGCTGGTTCTCTCCGAAATGCATTTAGGTGCAGCGTTGCGTGTTTCTTGCCGGAGGTAGAGCTACTGGATGGCCGATGGGCCTCAACAGGTTACTGACGTCAGCCAAACTCCGAATGCCGGTAAGTGAGAGCGCAGCAGTGAGACTGTGGGGGATAAGCTTCATAGTCGAGAGGGAAACAACCCAGACCACCATCTAAGGTCCCAAAGCGCGTGCTAAGTGGAAAAGGATGTGGAGTTGCTTAGACAACCAGGAGGTTGGCTTAGAAGCAGCCACCCTTGAAAGAGTGCGTAATAGCTCACTGGTCAAGTGATTCCGCGCCGACAATGTAACGGGGCTCAAGCACGCCACCGAAGTTGTGGCATTGACATTTTTGGTAGGCCTTCGTGGTCCAGCCGTGTTGATGGGTAGGAGAGCGTCGTGTGGCGAGTGAAGCGGCGGTGTGAACCAGCCGTGGACGCTACACGAGTGAGAATGCAGGCATGAGTAGCGAAAGACGTGTGAGAAACACGTCCTCCGGAAGACCAAGGGTTCCAGGGTCAAGCTAATCTTCCCTGGGTAAGTCGGGACCTAAGGCGAGGCCGACAGGCGTAGTCGATGGACAACGGGTTGATATTCCCGTACCGGCGAAGAACCGCCCAAGCTAATCCAGTAGTGCTAAGTATCTGAATCCTCATGACCGGATCCTTCGGGTGATGGCGTGAGGCCTAGCGTACGACCCCATTCTGGTGCGGTTAGCGTATTAACAGGTGTGACGCAGGAAGGTAGCCCAGCCAGGCGATGGTTGTCCTGGTGCAAGTGCGTAGGCCGAACGGTAGGCAAATCCGCCGTTCACGTAGGCTGAGACACGATGCGAATGAAAAGTGGGTGATCCTATGCTGCCAAGAAAAGCATCGACGCGAGGTTCAAGCCGCCCGTACCCCAAACCGACTCAGGTGGTCAGGTAGAGAATACCAAGGAGATCGAGAGAATCGTGGTTAAGGAACTCGGCAAAATGCCCCCGTAACTTCGGGAGAAGGGGGGCCATCCGCTTATACCGCCTTGCGCGGGAAAGGGTGTGGTGGCCGCAGAGACTAGTGGGTAGCGACTGTTTACTAAAAACACAGGTCCGTGCGAAGACGCAAGTCGATGTATACGGACTGACGCCTGCCCGGTGCTGGAAGGTTAAGAGGACCGGTTAGCCGCAAGGCGAAGCTGAGAATTTAAGCCCCAGTAAACGGCGGTGGTAACTATAACCATCCTAAGGTAGCGAAATTCCTTGTCGGGTAAGTTCCGACCTGCACGAATGGCGTAACGACTTCCCAACTGTCTCAACCGCGAACTCGGCGAAATTGCATTACGAGTAAAGATGCTCGTTACGCGCAGCAGGACGGAAAGACCCCGTGACCTTTACTACAGCTTGGTATTGGTGTTCGGTGTGGCTTGTGTAGGATAGGTGGGAGACTTTGAAGCCATGACGCCAGTTATGGTGGAGTCATTGTTGAAATACCACTCTGGTCATATTGGATATCTAACTTCGAACCGTGATCCGGTTCAGGGACAGTGCCTGGTGGGTAGTTTAACTGGGGCGGTTGCCTCCCAAAAAGTAACGGAGGCGCCCAAAGGTTCCCTCAACCTGGTTGGTAATCAGGTGGCGAGTGTAAGTGCACAAGGGAGCTTGACTGTGAGACTGACAGGTCGAGCAGGGACGAAAGTCGGGACTAGTGATCCGGCAGTGGCTTGTGGAAGCGCTGTCGCTCAACGGATAAAAGGTACCTCGGGGATAACAGGCTGATCTTGCCCAAGAGTCCATATCGACGGCATGGTTTGGCACCTCGATGTCGGCTCGTCGCATCCTGGGGCTGGAGTAGGTCCCAAGGGTTGGGCTGTTCGCCCATTAAAGCGGTACGCGAGCTGGGTTTAGAACGTCGTGAGACAGTTCGGTCCCTATCCGCTGCGCGCGTAGGAAGTTTGAGAGGATCTGACCCTAGTACGAGAGGACCGGGTTGGACGAACCTCTGGTGTGCCAGTTGTTCCGCCAGGAGCACCGCTGGTTAGCTACGTTCGGGATGGATAACCGCTGAAAGCATCTAAGCGGGAAGCCGGCCTCAAGATGAGACTTCCATCACCTTCGGGTGGAGAGGCTCCCAGCCAGACGACTGGGTTGATAGGCCAGATGTGGAAGTGCGGCAACGCATGCAGCTGACTGGTACTAATAAGCCGATGACTTGATAACACTCTCTTTCTGCGAGATGAACGCGTCCACTTTGTGGTTCTCGACGTACGGTCGGAACCAAACAACACATCACTAACGTGTGTGTTGCCGATACATGTCAATAGTGTTACGGCGGCCATAGCGTGAGGGAAACGCCCGGTCACATTCCGAACCCGGAAGCTAAGCCTCACAGCGCCGATGGTACTGCAGGGGGGACCCTGTGGGAGAGTAGGACACCGCCGGACTTCTTCTAAACAAAAGAGCCACCCAAAGTTGGGTGGCTCTTTTGCGTTAACGCGCCCGTGATTTGACTTCCCCTGTGGGCGGGCTATGGTCGATGGTTACAGCCCGCCAGCCAGAAGAAGGGGAAGCGAGTCATATGTCTGGAAAGACACCGCAATCACGAGCAGGAAAGAAGGCGCCGAAGCTCTCGCCCAAGGAGAAGAGAGCCGAGAAGCGCGCGAAACGGGAGCCTGAGGCGTTCATCAAGCCTCGCAAGGGCGCGAGCAGTTGATCTGATCCCAAGCTCCAGGGGCGTCGGGGAATCCGTACACACGGAATCCTCTGACGCCCCTTTCTTGTCTCAACTGCGCTGCGAGACGTACCCCAGGCGGGACTCCAGGCTGTGCGCCGCGTCACGAACCGCTTCAGTCGGATCCGGTTCACGATGCTGTTCCCACGTCACAGCCACTGCGGCCGCCGGCCAGCCCGCATGATCTCGAACGGCGACCGCAACGGACCGGAACCCGGCTGTGACTTCACCGTCTTCGGTCGCGAGGCCCGTGCTCCGCACCTCGCGCAGCACCTCCCGCAGTTGTGAGGGGCGGGACGGCCCACGGCCGGTGCGGTCGGTGAATGCGTCGGCGTCCGGATACAGCGCCCGCACCTGCGCAGCGGGGAGTGTGCTCAGCATGGCTCGCCCCGTCGCCGTGAGGTGCGCAGGCAGACGCACGCCGACATCCGTCACCAGCGCCGGGCGGCGGGCTGCGCGCTCTTCGACGATGTAGAGCACGTCACGTCCGCTCATCACAGCCAGATGCGCATTCTCACCCACGCGGTCAGCGAGGGCCGCGATCACCGGTCGCCCGAGGCGCGCGAGCGGCTCCTGGCGTGCGTAGCCTCCGGCCAGCTCGAATGCGCTCGTGCCGAGGCCCCAGCGCCGCTCCTGCGCGAGGTGCACGACGAAGCCATGTGCCTCGAGGGTCGCCAGCAGGTGGTACACGGTCGACCGGGGGATCACCAGATCTCTGGCCAGCGTCGATGCCGCGACAGGCGCCGGGCGCCGGGCGAGATGGCGCAGGATGCGCAGCGTCTGATCGGCCGCCGGCACCTGTGGCGCCGGTGCAGTGGATGCCGATCCGTGCGCTGAGTCTGGGATCACAGACACAGTCTGTCATGGGTGCTCCCGATCGTGGAGTGGACAGTGTGGAATCAGATCATGCAGTCATCTTCTTCCGTGCTCATCGGCGATCGTCCTCTGACTCCTGCTGAGGTCGTCGCTGTCGCCAGACACGGCGTCGCCGTCGAGATCAGCGCCGGCGCCCGAGACCGTGTCGCCGCGGCGCGCGCGGTGATCGACGGCCGCGCGGCCGCCCCGAACCCGCACTACGGCGTTTCCACCGGGTTCGGCGCGCTGGCCACGACCTTCATCGCGCAAGAGCGGCGGCGCCAGCTGCAGGTCAGCCTGATCCGGTCCCACGCGGCCGGCACGGGCGCCGAGATCGAGAATGAGGTGGTGCGCGCGCTGCAGCTGCTGCGCCTGCAGACGCTCGCCTCCGGCCACACCGGCGTGCGCCCGGTGGTCGTCGACTGCTATGCGGCCATGCTCAACGCCGGCATCACCCCGATCGTTCGCGAGTACGGCTCACTCGGCTGCTCCGGAGACCTCGCGCCCCTGGCCCACGTCGCCCTGGCGGCGATGGGGGAGGGAGACGTGCACGACAGCTCCGGCGCGCTGGTGCCGGCTGCGGACGCCCTCGCCGCAGCATCCATCACCCCGCTCGTGCTCGTCGAGAAGGAGGGCCTCGCCCTCATCAACGGCACGGACGGAATGCTCGGGATGCTGCTGCTCGCGCTGCACGACCTCGAGACGCTCGTGAGCACGGCCGACCTCTCCGCCGCGATGTCGATCGAATCGCAGCTCGGCACGGATGCGGTCTTCGCCGCCGACCTCATGGCGCTGCGTCCGCAGCTCGGACAGGCAGCATCCGCCGCGAACCTGCGCGCCTTCCTCGGCGACTCTCCCATGGTGCACAGCCACAAGGGGCCTGAGGACGGCCGTGTGCAGGACGCCTACTCGCTGCGCTGCTCGCCGCAGGTGCACGGCGCGGTGCGCGACACGATGTCGCACGCCGCGCTGATCGCCGAGCGCGAGCTGGCCTCCGTCGTCGACAACCCCGTCGTCACCAGCGACGGACGCATCGAGTCCAACGGCAACTTCCACGGCGCACCCATCGCCGCCGTACTGGACTTTCTGGCGATCTCCGTCGCCGACCTGGCATCCGTCTCCGAGCGGCGCACCGACCGCGCGCTCGACCCGGCACGCAGCCACGGCCTTCCGCCGTTCCTCGCTCATGAGGTCGGCGTCGATTCCGGCCTGATGATCGCGCAGTACGCGGCCGCCGGCATCGTCTCGGAGCTCAAGCGCCTCGCCGTACCGGCATCGGTCGACTCCATTCCGTCCTCGGCGATGCAGGAGGACCACGTGTCGATGGGCTGGGCAGGCGCCCGCAAGCTGCGCCGCGCGATCGACGGGCTCACCCGCGTGCTCGCCATCGAGATCCTCACCGGCGCCCGTGCCCTCGACCTGCGCGCCCCGCTGCAGGCAGGACCCGCGACCGGCGCCGTCCGAGACCTCGTCCGCACCGTGGCTGCCGGCCCCGGACCCGACCACTTCCTCTCACCCGACATGGAGGCCGTCACCGAGCTCGTGCGCTCGGGTGCTGTCCTCCGCACTGCGAAGGAGCATGCGAATGTCTGAGCCCACCCTCCACGACCCGACACGCAAGGTCCGCGCCGCACGCGGCAATGAGCGCACCGCGAAGAGCTGGGGCGCCGAGGCTGCCAAGCGGATGCTGATGAACAACCTCGACGCCGAGGTCGCCGAGCACCCCGAGGACCTCGTCGTCTACGGCGGCACCGGCCGCGCGGCGCGCAGCTGGGAGGCGTACGACGCGATCGTGCGCACGCTCGACGAGCTCGAGCCGGACGAGACGCTGCTCGTGCAGTCCGGCAAGCCGGTCGGGGTGTTCCGCACCCACGAGTGGGCACCGCGGGTGCTGATCGCCAACTCCAACCTCGTCGGCGACTGGGCCACCTGGCCCGAGTTCCGCCGGCTGGAGTCGCTCGGCCTGATGATGTACGGCCAGATGACCGCGGGCTCCTGGATCTACATCGGCACGCAGGGCATTCTGCAGGGCACCTACGAGACCTTCGCCGCTGTCGCCCGCTCGCTCGGCCGGGACTCGCTGAAGGGCACGCTGACGCTCACCGGCGGTGCCGGCGGCATGGGTGGCGCACAGCCCCTCGCCGTCACGCTCAACGACGGCGTCGTGCTGATCGTCGACGTCGACGAGTCGCGTCTGGCGCGTCGGGTCGAGCACGGGTACCTCGATGAGTACACCACCGATCTCGACGCCGCCATCGCGCGCGTCGTCACAGCCAAGCAGGCAGGCGTCGCGCTCTCGGTGGGCGTCGTGGGCAACGCCGCCGAGGTGTTCCCCGAGCTGCTGCAGCGCGGTGTGCCGATCGATGTCGTCACCGACCAGACCAGTGCTCACGACCCGCTCGCATACCTGCCGCTCGGCATCTCTGTCGAGGACTGGAAGACCGAGGTGGAGCGCGACCCCGAGGCGTTCACCATCCGCTCCCGGGAGTCGATGGCCGCCCACGTCGCAGCGATGGTGGCTTTCCAGGACGCCGGAGCTGCGGTCTTCGACTACGGCAACTCCATCCGCGCTGAAGCGCAGCTCGGCGGCTGCGACCGCGCCTTCGAGTTCCCCGGATTCGTGCCGGCATACATCCGTCCGCAGTTCGAGGAAGGACGCGGACCGTTCCGCTGGGCAGCCCTCTCCGGCGACCCGGAGGACATCTACGCCACCGACCGCGCCATCGCCGAGCTCTTCCCCGAGGACAAGGCCCTGCACCGCTGGCTGGAGAAGGCCGGCGAGAAGGTGCACTTCGAAGGTCTGCCCGCCCGCATCTGCTGGCTCGGATACAAGGAGCGCCACCTCGCAGGGCTCAAGTTCAACGAGATGGTGGCCTCAGGCGAGCTCAAGGCGCCGATCGTGATCGGCCGCGATCACCTCGACTCCGGCTCGGTCGCCTCGCCGTATCGCGAGACCGAGGCGATGAAGGACGGATCGGATGCCATCGCCGACTGGCCCCTGCTCAATGCGCTGCTGAACACCGCCTCCGGCGCGAGCTGGGTGTCACTGCACCATGGCGGCGGAGTGGGCATCGGACGCTCGATCCACGCGGGTCAGGTGACGGTCGCGGACGGCACCGAGCTCGCCGCCCAGAAGTTGGAGCGGGTGCTGACGAACGATCCGGGCACCGGCGTCATGCGCCACGTGGATGCCGGGTACGAGCACGCCAAGGAGATCGCCCGCGAGCGCGGTCTGAACATCCCGATGCTCTGAGAGGATGCCCGTATGCGAACGCTGATCACGAACATCGGTGAGCTGACCACCAACGACCCGTCGTCCGCGGACCCGACCGGTGCCCTGCACGACGCGGCGGTGCTGATCGACCATGGCCGGATCGAGTGGGCAGGCGAAGCGGATGACGTGCCGACCGACGCCGAGGGATACCAAGAGGTGGATGCCGGGGGCAGAGCCGTCATCCCCGGATTCGTCGACAGCCACAGCCACATCGTGTTCGGCGGTGACAGGGCTGAGGAGTTCGAGGCCCGCATGGCGGGGCAGAAGTATGCCGCCGGAGGCATCCGATCCACCGTCGCCGCCACGCGGGCAGCATCCGACGACGAGCTGCGCGCGCGCGTGCGCGGATTCCTCGGCGAGATGCTCGCGCAGGGCACCACGACGGTGGAGATCAAGAGCGGGTACGGGCTCGACGTCGACACCGAGGCGCGCCTGGTCCGACTGGCCGCAGAGGTGACCGAAGAGGTCACGTACCTCGGCGCCCATGTCGTGCCGATCGAGTACGCCGACCGCAGCGACGAGTACGTCGACCTGGTGGTCGGCGAGATGCTCGACGCGTGCGCGCCGCACAGCAAGTGGATCGACGTGTTCTGCGAGACCGGTGCATTCACCGTGCCGCAGGCGCGGCGGGTGCTCGAGGCCGGCATCGCCCGTGGGCTGCAGCCCCGCGTGCACGCCAGTCAGCTGGGCCCAGGAGACGGGGTGCAGCTCGCGATCGAGCTCGGCGCCGCATCCGTCGATCACGGCACCTACCTGACCGACGCCGATGTCACAGCCCTCGCAGCATCCGACACCGTGCTCACACTGCTGCCCGGCGTGGAGTTCTCCACCCGCCAGCCGTATCCGGATGCGCGCCGTCTGATCGACGCCGGCATCACGGTCGCGCTGGCGTGCGACACGAATCCCGGCTCGAGCTTCACCTCGTCGATGTCGTTCTGCATCGCGGTCGCCGTGCGGGAGATGGGCATGACGACGGCCGAGGCGATCTGGGCAGCGACCGCGGGAGGCGCCAGCGCGCTGCGACGCGACGACATCGGCGTGATCGCGCCAGGCAAGCGGGCGGACATCGTGCTGCTCGATGCGCCGACCAGGGTGCATCTGGCCTACCGGCCCGGCGTTCCGCTGGTCAAGCACGTCTGGAAGGACGGCGCGCAGGTGCGCTGACCGGACGGCCCCGCGCGATCCGGACGAGGGTAGCGTGGGAGGCATGGCTCGAATCCTCATCGTCGGCGGCCACGGCAAGGTCGCACTTCTGCTCGCCCCGATCCTGGTCTCACAAGGTGATGAGGTCACCTCGGTGATCCGCAATCCCGCGCACGCCGACACGGTGCGGGCGACCGGCGCGACGCCGGTCGTGTTCGACATCGAACACGGTGACCGCGAAGCGATCGCGGCTGTGATCGCCGGTCAAGATGCGGTGGTGTGGTCCGCGGGTGCTGGCGGCGGTGACCCGGCACGCACCACGGCCGTCGATCTCGAGGCCGCCGTGCGCTCGATGGACGCGGCAGCGGATGCCGGCGTGCGACGGTACGTCATGGTGTCGTACTTCGACGCGTCACCCGACCACGGCATCGACCCCGCGAACTCGTTCTATGCGTACGCCGAGGCGAAGGCGGCCGCCGATGAGCACCTGCGGGCATCCGAGCTGGCGTGGACGGTGCTCGGCCCGAGCCGGCTGACGCTGGATCCGCCCACCGGCCTCATCGACACGACAGCGGAGACTTCAGGCGAGGTGTCGCGTGCGAACGTCGCCCAGGTGATCGCGGCTGCCGTGCACGACGACACGACGATCGGCCGCACGATCCGGTTCAACGACGGCACCGTCCCGATCGCCGACGCGATCCGAGGCTGAGGACTTCAGCGGTCCGTCAGCTCGCGACCAGGCCCGCCAGCAGCTCGAGCACGCACAGTGCGGCGAGGCGCACGGTGCGGCCGTCCGGTGCGTCGACCGTGGCATCCACCTCGGCGAGGTCGGCGCTGACGACGCGGGCATCCGACGCGACGCCGCGGGTGAGCGCCCGCAGTTCCCATGCGGCCAATCCGCCCGGCACGCTCGCCGGGCAGCCGGGGGCGACCGAGCGATCGCACACGTCCACGTCGATGTCGAGATGGATCCGGGAATCCGATCCCGCTCCCGCGATCTCGAGCGCTTCGGCCGTCACATCGTCGATGCCGCGACGGCGCAGTTCGTCGAGCGTGATGACGCGGATGCCCCAGTCGGCTGCGCGCTGCGCGTAGAACGCCGAGTTCGCGAAGTCGGCGATGCCGATCTGCACGATGTGCCGCGGATCGATGCGCTGCTCCGCAGGGCCGTCCTCGACGAGCCGGCGCACCGGGGTGCCGTTGGAGACGCCGTCGCGCAGATCGAAGTGCGCATCGAAGGTGATCAGGCCGGTCGCTGCCGCGCCGCGTGCGACGGAGTAGGTGAGGGAGTTGTCTCCGCCCAGCGCGATCACGCGGCGGGTGGATGCTGACAGCTCCGCCACCCTGGCGACGGTGCGCTCGGTGCCCTCGTCGCCGTCCGGGTCTTCGACGTCGCCGGCGTCGGCGATCCGCAGCGCCTCGCCCAGATCGACCGGCGGGGGACCCATCAGTGTGGGGCTGAATCGGGCGAGCGCCTCGCGCACTGCGGCCGGCGTCGCGTGCGCGCCGGTCGGGGAGAGCGAGGTGCGCCAGACCGGCACGCCGAGCAGCGCAGCGTCGACGCGACTTCCGTCGAATGCGGGCCAGCCGCCGGCGCGCGGCCAGGACGGATCGTGTGCCAGTTTCGCAGCGGCGGCCATGTCAGACTCCTGGGATCAGAGCGTGCGCGATGGTGAAGATCGCCACGCCGGCGAGGGCACCGACGACGGTGCCGTTCAGACGGATGTACTGCAGGTCACGGCCGACCATGAGCTCGATCTTCTCGGTGGTCTCGGCTGGATCCCAGCGCTCCACCGTATCGGTGATGATCGAGGCGATGTCGTGCCGGTAGCGGTCGACGAGGAAGACAGCGGCCTCGGTCACCCAGCCGTCCACTCGGGCCTGCAGGGCAGCATCCGATGTCAGCCGCTGCCCGATCTCGGCAAGCGCACTCGTGGCGCGCGTGCGCAGGCCGCTCTGCGGGTCGGCGAGGGACGACAGCAGCCCGGCCTTCGCCGTGTTCCACGCCTGGGCGGCGAGTTCGCCGACACGAGGACTGTCGAACAGGTTCGCCTTCGCACCCTCCAGACGGGCGCGCATCGCGGGGTCGTGCTGCAGGCCGTCGGCGAGGCGATGCAGGTATCCGTCGAGGGCGATCCGCGCCGGGTGGCGAGGGTCGGTCTGCACAGCCCGTACGAACTTCACCGCCTCGCTGTACGCCGTCTCGTCGACGAAGCGATGCGCCAGACGCGGCACCCAGCCGGGCAGGCGCCTCGAGATGAGCCCGTGGAAGGCCGCGGCGTTGTTGTCGAGCCAGTTGCCGATGCTGTCCACGGCCAGGTCCACCGCACCGCGATGCGCATCGGCTTGCACGATCTTCTCCAGCCAGGCACCTGCCGGCGGGCCCCATTCGGGGTCCACGAGATGCTCGCGGGCGAGATCGGCGATCAGATCGCGCACATCGTCATCGCTGAGCGCGCGCAGCACGGCGGCGGCGATCGTGGAGCCCTCGGCGGCGACGCGCCCGGCGTGCGCAGGCTGGGCGAGCCACTCGCCGAGTCGCCTGGCGACGGCCGTGTTCGACAGCTTCTCGCGCACGACATCGGCCGAGAGGAAATTGGTCTCGACGAACTCGCCGAGCGTGCGGCCGATCTCGTCCTTGCGGTTGGGGATGATCGCGGTGTGCGGGATGGGCAGACCGAGCGGTCTGCGGAAGAGCGCGGTGACGGCGAACCAGTCGGCCAGGGCGCCGACCATGCCGCCCTCGGCCGCGGCCCGCACGTAGTCGAGCCAGGGATAGCGGGCTTGCAGCGCGAAGGAGATCACGAACAGCACCGCCATGAACAGCAGCGCGCCCAGCGCCACCGCCTTCATACGTCGCAGTCCGCGCAGACGCTCCTGGTCGGCTGCAGAGAGCAGTGCCATCGGTGTGCGCGTCATGTCGTCATCCTTTCACGGCTGTTCCCGTTTCACGGCCGTACAGGGGCTGCGCCGACTACGCTCGGAGTGTGATCGAAGACATCAAGAAGCGCGCCATGCACCGCACCAGCATCCTCGAGGGGCAGCTGCGCGGCGTCGCGCGGATGATCGAGAGCGAGGAGTACTGCATGGACATCATCACGCAGTCCCGGGCCATTCAGCGCTCCCTGGAATCCCTGAATCGGCTGCTGCTCGAGAATCACCTGCGCACGCACGTCACGCACATGTTCGAAGAGGGCGGTGACCAGCGGGATCAGGCCGTCGGCGAGCTGCTGAAGGCGTTCGATTTCGATCGGAAGTAGTTCATATCCGTAGTCAAGTATCAATTTGACAACGGATATCGTCGCGTCACTGGCCGTATTCTTCGTTTTTCGCTGTACCTCCGCCTGAACCTGTGGTTGACTGACTGCACGTCAGATCTCACCGTGGAGGTTCCATGACCGATTCCGCTCTCGCGGCGCCCGCATCCGAAACCGGCAACCCGACCGGTGGTGTGGAGATCGCCGGTGTCACCAAGCGCTACGGCGACGCCGTCGCCGTCGATGACCTCACCCTTTCGGTGCAGCCTGGCGAGTTCCTCTCGCTGCTCGGACCGTCCGGCTGCGGCAAGACGACCACGCTGCGCATGATCGCCGGGTTCGAGCATCCCGACAGCGGTGACATCAGCATCTCCGGTCGCAGCGTGCTCGGCCTGCCTCCCCACAAGCGCGAGGTGAACACCGTCTTCCAGGCGTACGCACTGTTCCCGCACATGACGGTCGCCGAGAACGTCGCGTACGGGCTGCAGCAGCGCCGCGTGCCCAAGGCCGAGCAGCGGGAACGCGTCGCCGCCGCCCTCGACATGGTGCAGCTGCGCAAGTTCGCCAACCGCAAGCCGACCATGCTCTCCGGCGGTCAGCAGCAGCGCATCGCGCTGTCGCGCGCGCTGATCAACCGGCCGAGCGTCCTGCTGCTCGACGAGCCGCTAGCAGCCCTCGACCGCCAGCTGCGTGAAGAGATGCAGGTCGAGCTGAAGCTGCTGCAGGCGCGCCTCGGCACGACGTTCGTCTTCGTCACCCACGACCAGGGCGAAGCGCTGTCGATGAGCGACCGGATCGCCGTCATGCGCGCCGGACGCATCGAGCAGCTCGATGCCCCGGAGCGGATCTACGCCGCCCCCGCCTCCGCCTATGTCGCCTCGTTCATCGGGCAGCAGAACTTCCTGCAGGGCACGGTCACCGCAGATGGCGATGCCATCGACACCGAGCTCGGCGTGATCGCCGGCGGATGGGGCGCGGATGCCGTCCCCGCCGGCGGTGCGGCCGTCGCCGCGATCCGTCCCGAGTTCATCCGCCTCGAGGCCGCCGGTTCCGCCGGCACCGGAGTGGATGCCCGAGTGCTGAGCGTCTCGTACCTCGGCGAGACGCTGCAGGTCGTGGTAGGCGCGGGCAGCCAGACCCTGCTGGTGCGCACACCGGCGCCCAGCGCTCCGAACGTGGCGGTGGACGACGACGTGCGATGCGTCTGGTCCCCCTCAGCCGTTCGCCTCTTCGCCGCAGACGGCGCGCCCCTGGCATCCACCCACGTCATCACCCTGCCCGACAGCGTCCGGGCCTGACCCGCCCTCGACCCGCACGCGAATACCCGAGAAGCACCTACCGAAGCACGAAGGAGTGCCCATCATGAACGACAGCACCAGCATCCGAATCCTGGCCGACGCCTCTGTCGCGCCCCTCGTCCGCCGCCACCTCTCGCGTCGCGGCTTCCTCGGCGTCGTCGCGGCGCTGGGCGCCGCCGGCGTGCTCACCGCCTGCTCGCCTGGTGGCGGCTCGGCACCTGCCCCGCAGGCCACAGGCGGCGACCTCGAGAAGGAGCTGTCGGTCTACAGCTGGGGCGACTACGACGCCCCAGAGGTCGTCAAGGCATTCTCCGACGATTCCGGCGTGAAGGTCATCATGGACACCTTCGCCTCGAATGAGGAGATGATCGCCAAACTGGTCGCGGCCAAGGGCACCAGCGGCTACGACCTCGTCGTGCCGACCGGGGTGTTCATCCCGCAGATGATCGAGAACGGGCTGCTGAGCAAGATCAACCTCGATCTCATCCCGAACATCAAGTACATGGACCCGGCATTCCTCGGTCGTGCCTGGGACCCGAAGAACGAGTACTCGATCTGCAAGGCCTGGGGCACCACCGGATTCGTCTACGACAAGACCGTCATCACCCGCGAGCTCAAGACCTGGAGCGACTTCATCGACGCGGCGCAGAACGAGGCATCCGGCAAGACCTCCGTGCTCGATGACCCGGCACCGCTCGGCGGCATCTACTACTGGGCCAACGGCATCGACTGGAACACCACCGATCCCGACGATCTCGATGCCTGCGAGAACTTCCTGGTGAACGACCTCGCGCCGCACATCTCGGCCTTCGACTCGTACCCGGGCGGTGCGGCCATCCCGCAGGCCTCGCACGCGCTGATGCAGGTGTGGAACGGTGACGCCCGCATCGGCATCCAGGAGTCGCCGGACCCCGACCGCTGGCAGTGGGTGCTCGGTGCGCCCGACACCGAGCTGTGGATGGACAACTGGGCACTGGCGGTCGGCGCGCCGCACCCCGAGGCCGCGCACGCGTTCCTGAACTTCATCCTCACCCCTGACAACCAGCTCGCCCAGGTCGACTACATCGGATACGACACCGGCGCCAAGGACATCCGCGCCGCTGCAGAGGACGCGGAGCTCGAAATGCTCGACATGGTGTTCTTCACTCCTGAGCAGATCGCCACCATGCACGAGGGCAAGGTCACCGAGGCGCAGGGTCGCATCGTGGAGATGTGGAACAAGACGAAGGCCGCAGCAGGTGCGTAGCCCCCGCTTCGGGCTGGCCGTGCCCGCGTGGGTGTGGCTCGCCATCTTCTTCATCGCCCCGATCGGGATGGTCGTGTGGTTCAGCTTCGGTTACAAACCGGGCATCTTCGGCACCCACGCGAACGACGTGCTCTCGCTCGACCGCTACGCCGAGGCGATGTCGCCGACGTTCTTCGCGACCTTCCAGAACACCCTTTGGGTCGGCGTGCTCGGCACGCTGCTGTGCCTGGTGATCGGTGCGCCGGTCGCGTACTGGATGGCCGTGAAGGCGCCGCCGTCACGGCGCGGTCTGCTGCTGGCACTGGTCATGGTGCCGTTCTGGACGAACTTCCTGGTGCGCACCCTCGGCTGGCAGGTGATCCTCTCGCCCGACGGCTGGCTGTCGTCTGGTCTGCAGGCGATCGGGCTGCTGGACGGTCCGATCGACATCCTCTACACCCGCGGTGCCGTGCTGATCGGCGTCGTCTACAACTACCTGCCGCTGATGATCCTGCCGCTGTACGTCGCGTTCGATCGCGTGGGCACACCGCTGCGCGAGGCGAGCAAGGACCTCGGCGCCAGCTCGGTCAGGACCTTCCTTCGGGTCACCGTTCCCCTGGCGCAGCCTGGCATCATCGCCGGCGTCCTGCTGGTGTTCATTCCGCTGATGGGCGACTACATCACCGCGACCGTCCTCGGCGGCGCGCAGGGCAACATGATCGGCCAGCTCGTGGCCAGCCAGTTCGGCACCGCGCAGAACTGGGCGCTTGGTTCGGCCATGGCCGTGATGCTCATCCTCATCATCATGCTGACGATCGTGGTCGCGGCCGCGATCCTGTGGCTGATCTCGCTGCCGTTCCGCAACCGCAATCGTCTTGTACTGGAGAAGGCATCATGAGCGACGCACGCGTCCGCCGCCGCGGCCCCGGCGCCGGGAACACCGTCCTCACGATCTGGTCGGTGCTGGTGTTCGCGTTCCTGTTCCTGCCGATCGTGGTGATCATCTTCGCGTCGTTCAACTCGGGTCGACTGCTGGTGGCCTGGGAGAGCTTCAGCCTGGCGCCGTTCGCCGCGATCGTCGAGAAGCCCGTCGTGCGCGAGG
Source organism: Microbacterium sp. H1-D42 (assembly GCF_022637555.1). Taxonomy (NCBI): domain Bacteria; kingdom Bacillati; phylum Actinomycetota; class Actinomycetes; order Micrococcales; family Microbacteriaceae; genus Microbacterium; species Microbacterium sp. H1-D42. The sequence continues at coordinate 1,071,636 of NZ_CP093342.1, forward strand.
CCGTGCTGGTCTCGCTGCGCACCGGCCTGATCGCCGCGCTGTTCGCGTCGCTGGTGGGAACGCTCGCCGGCGTCGCCATGGCGCGCCGCCCCGGCAAATGGGTGTGGTGGTTCCTCGGACTCCTGCTGCTGGTCTCGGTGACCCCCGAGATCGTCGACGCGGTCGCGCTGCTGCCGTGGCTGGTCTTCCTCGGTCAGGACCTCGGGATGTCGATCTTCAACGACGGCACGGTGCGGCTCGTGATCGGCCATTCGCTGTTCTCGGTGGCGATCGTCTCGTACATCGTGCGAGCCAGACTGGTCGGGCTGGATGCCCGGCTGGAAGAGGCCTCGGCCGACCTGTTCGCCCCGCCGCTGCGCACGTTCCTGAAGGTGACGCTGCCGCTGGCGATGCCGGCGGTACTGGCCGGCTTCCTGCTGTCGTTCACGCTCAGCCTCGACAACACGGTCGTCTCGGCGTTCGTGCAGGTGTCTGGAACGACCCCATGGCCGGTGTACGTGCTCAGCTCGCTGCGCAGCGGCCTGCGGCCCGAGATCGCGGCCGTCTCGACGATCATGCTGCTGCTCACCCTGGCATCCCTGGCGCTGGTGGCGTACGTCCTCAAGCGCGCCGGCGACTCCGCCTCGGAGATTGCCCGCACGATGGCAGGTGGGTGAGTTGGCGTCCGCGGATCTCGTCTTCACCGGCGGCTCATACGGCGGCCGGGTGTTCCTCTCGGACGCCAGTCGGGGTCGGGCCGACGCCGTCGCCGTCTCCGGCGGACGCATCGTCGCCGTCGGAGCGGATGCTGCCGAGCTGATCGGACCGGCGACCTCGGTCGTGGATCTCGACGGCCGGATGCTGCTGCCCGGCTTTCAGGATGCGCACGTGCATCCGCTCTGGGGCGGCCTTGACCTGCTGCGCTGCGATCTGTCCGACCTGTCGACCGCCGCGCAGTATCTCGAGCGCATCCGCGACTACGCGGTCGCACACCCCGCAGACGAGTGGCTGCTCGGCGGCGGATGGCAGATGTCGGCCTTTCCCGGGGGCACTCCGACGGCGGAGGCGCTGGATTCCGTCGTGCCCGACCGGCCTGCCTTCCTGCCCAACCGCGACGGTCACGGCGCCTGGGTGAACAGCAGGGCACTCGAGCTCGCCGGCATCACCCGCGACACCCCGGATCCTGCGGACGGGCGCATCGAGCGCGACGCCGATGGCAACCCCAGTGGCACGCTGCACGAGGGCGCGATGACGCTCGTGAACCGGCTGCTGCCGACCGAGCCGCACGAGCGGCTGCGCGAAGCACTCGCCGTCGGGCAGCGCCACCTGCACTCGTTCGGCATCACCGCGTGGCAGGACGCCATCGTCGGCACGCAGTACAGCGACGCCGGCGACCCGCTGCCGGTGTATCTGGCCGCGGCCGCCGCCGGGGAGCTGACCGGACGAGTGGTCGGGTCGCTGTGGTGGGATCGCACCCGCGGGCTCGAGCAGATCGACGACCTCGTCGCGCTGCGCGAGACCGGGCGGGTGGGCCGCTTCGCGGCGACGAGCATCAAGATCATGCAGGATGGCGTGGCCGAGAACTTCACGGCATCCATGCTCGAGCCGTACTGCGACGGCCACGGGCATCCGACTGAGAATGCGGGCATCTCGTTCGTCCCTCTGGAGATCTTGAACGAGGCCGCCGCGCGGTTGGACGCGCTGGGCTTCACGCTGCACTTCCACGCCATCGGCGACCGCGCCGTGCGGGAGTGCCTCGACGCGGTCGAGACGGCTCTGCGGCGCAATGGCCCTCGCGGCAACCCGCACCACATCTCGCACATCCAGGTGGTCCACCCCGACGATGTGCCGCGGTTCCGCCGGCTCGGCGTCACCGCGAACATGCAGATGCTGTGGGCGACGCTCGAGCCGCAGATGGTCGACCTCACCCTGCCGTTCCTGGGGGATGAGCGCTCGAGTTGGCAGTACCCGTTCGGCGACCTGTTGCGCGCAGGTGCCGCGCTCGCCGCAGGCAGCGATTGGTCGGTGTCGACGCCTGACCCGATGGCGGCGATTCACACCGCGGTGAACCGGCGCTCCGCGCCCTCGGAATGGGAGGGCGACTACCCGCCGTTCCTGCCCGAGCAGGCGATCGACCTCGGCACGGCGCTGCACGCGTACACCGCGGGGTCCGCGCGGGTGAACTCGCTGCCAGAGACCGGCACGATCCGCGTCGGGATGCTGGCCGACCTCGCCCTGCTCGACCGGGACCCGTTCGAGGGGCCGGCATCCGAGATCGGCGACACCAGGGTGCTCGGCACCTGGGTCGAGGGGGAGCAGGTCTACGAGGCCTGATCGCCGACACCCCGTGTAATCGCCGACACCCCGCGCTGCAGACGACTGCAGCGCGGGGTGTCGGCGGGATCCGGGGGTGTCAGAGGATCGTGGACGCCTCGGTCAGCACACCTCGCAAGATGCTGCCGATCTCGCGGAACTCCGACGCGCCGATGGTCAGCGGCGGCGCGAGCTGGATGACGGGATCTCCGCGGTCGTCGGCACGGCAGTAGAGTCCTGCGTCGTACAGCGCCTTCGACAGGAAACCGCGCAGCAGACGCTCGGACTCGTCGTCGTCGAAGGTCTCCTTGGTGGCTTTGTCCTTGACGAGTTCGATGCCAAAGAAGTAGCCGTCGCCGCGGACATCGCCGACGATCGGCAGGTCGAGCAGCGTCTCCAGCTCAGCGCGGAACAGCGGCGAGTTCTCGCGCACGTGCGCGTTCAGCCCCTCCTCCTCGAAGATGTCGAGGTTGGCGAGCGCCACGGCCGAGGAGACCGGATGCCCGCCGAAGGTGTACCCGTGCGGGAAGTAGGTCTGCCCCTTCGAGAACGGCTCGTAGATGCGGTCCGAGATGATCGTCGCGCCGATGGGGGAGTACCCGCTGGTCATGCCCTTGGCGCAGGTGATCATGTCGGGCACGTACCCGTACGCGTCGCACGCGAACATGTGGCCGATCCGCCCGAACGCGCAGATGACCTCGTCGGAGACCAGCAGTACGTCGTACCTGTCGCAGATCTCGCGCACGCGCTGGAAGTAGCCGGGAGGGGGCGGGAAGCATCCGCCGGAGTTCTGCACGGGCTCGAGGAAGACGGCGGCGACGGTGTCTGGTCCTTCGAACTGGATCATCTCCTCGATGCGGTTCGCCGCCCACAGCCCGAAGGTCTCAGGGTCGCTGGTGGGACCGTTCATCTCGGCTGCACGGTAGAAGTTCGTGTTCGGCACCCGGAACCCACCGGGGGTCAGGGGCTCGAACATCTCCTTCATCGCCGGGATGCCGGTGATCGCCAGCGCTCCCTGCGGGGTGCCGTGGTAGGCGACTGACCGGGAGATGACCTTGTGCTTGCCCGGCTTGCCCTGCAGCTTCCAGTAGTGCTTGGTGAGCTTGAAGGCCGTCTCGACCGCTTCGCCGCCACCGGTGCTGAAGAACACTCGATTCAGGTCACCGGGTGCGTAGTCGGCAAGTCGGTCGGCGAGCTCGATGGCGGCCGGGTGCGCGTAGGACCAGAGCGGGAAGAAGGCCAGCTCCTCGGCCTGCTTCGCGGCGGCCTCCGCCAGGCGACGGCGACCGTGACCGGCGTTGACGACGAACAGGCCCGCGAGCCCGTCGATGTACTTCTTGCCGTCGGAGTCCCAGATGTGGTGTCCCTCGCCCTTGACGATCACCGGCACTCCAGAGGACTCCATCGTCGACTGACGGGTGAAGTGCATCCAGAGGTGGTCCTTCGCTTTCTGCTGCAGATCCGCGTTCATATGTCGATATTGACACCGAACTTATTGTTCCGCAACAGAATTCGTAGGGATCCACGCGGGAACGCTACGGATTCAGCATCCGACCTGTCGCCGGCGTCAGCTCTCCAGGGGGCCGAGCCAGGCGCTCGCCGCCGTCGAGTGCGCCGATTCGGGGTCGGAGGGGTGGAACATGCCGGCCAGCACGTCGCGGTACAGACGCGAGAGTTCGTTCGAGGAGAAGTACGAGCCGCCGCCGGCGACGAGCATCGCATCATCGACAACCTGCTTCGCCATCACCACCGCGCGGTGCTTGACCCCCGACAGCAGCGTGAACCAGCGCGGGCCATGGTCGGCGAGCTCATCTACGTCGCGCGCGAGCATCGCGATCTGCGGCGGCAGGGCGTCGTAGGCGAGCGCCATGTCGGCGATGCGCCAGCGGATGTCTGGGTCCTGACTGTACGTCGTGCCGCTCTTCTTGGACTTGCGCTTCTGCGCTGTCGCCACCGCGAGCTCGAGGCCGCGGCGGGCGATGCCGGTATACACGGATGCCAGCAGCAGCTCGAAGACGCTGAAGATGCCGAACACGATCGGGTCGGGGTTGGGCCCTGGGTCGATGCGTCGGACGATGTGCTCGGGGCTTGCGACCGCGCCGTTCAGCCGGGTGGTGCGGCTCTGCGTGCCGCGCATGCCGAGCGTGTCCCAGTCGTCGCTGGTGACGACGGCATCAGTGCGATCGATGAATGCGAAGACGAGCTTCGGGGCATCCTCGCTGGTGGTGTCGAGGCCGTGCAGCCCGAGCTGCGTCCACACCGGCGCGAGCGAGGTGAAGATCTTGGTGCCGGTGAAGGCGTAGCCGCCGTCGGGCTGAGGGGCCGCGTCCGTGTCGCTGCCGAACAGCACCAGGTCGTTGCCACCCTCGCTGATCCCGAAGGCGAACACGTCTCCGGCCACTGCGCCGTCCTGCACGAACTCCAGCCCTGGCACGCCGCGGTCGCTGAACACCTTGGTGACGCCCGTCCAGACCAGGTGCATGTTGATCGAGAGGGCGGTGGCGGGGGATGCTGTCGCCAGGCGCTGCTGCAGGATGGCCGCCTGCTCGAGTCCGAGGCCGGCGCCGCCGCGCTCGGCGGGTACCAGGATCGACAGGTAGCCGGCTGCGCGCAGCTCGTCGAGGTCATCCTGCGGGAACGTGTTCTCCCGGTCGTGCACGGTCGCGCGCTCGCGGATCCGCTCGAGCAGGTCGTCGGGAAGGTGAACGGTGGGATCGAACTGGGTGGGATCGAGCTGTGGCATGTCGGCGCCTCCTGAGACCAGCGTATGGGTGGGTGAAGACGTCGGGTGGCCGATTCAGGGCATGGCGGTGGTGATGGGCTCGGTGTCGGGGTGCGGCGATGGGTCGCGATCGCGCAGGTCGGGGAACGCGCGGACGAACAGCACCGCGACGACGAGTCCGACGAAGGCGAACAGGGCGGCAGCCAGGTAGGCGCCGGTGGGGCCGCTCTGGTCGATGAGGATGCCGGCGATCGCCGAGCCGGCGGCCGCGCCGATCAGCTGGCCGGTGCCCGCCCAGCCGAACGCCTCGGCGGTCTCGCTGAATTTGACGCTGGCCGTGGTGATGGCGAACAGCACGGCGAGGGCGGGGGCGACGCCGATGCCGGCGAGCAGCAGGGTTCCGCCCAGCCAGAACATGTTCAGGGACACCATCGTCAGGCACAGGCCGACGGTGACGATGAGCATGCGACGCGCCATCGCCCACGGCCCGATCGGGATGTGGCCGAGGGCGAGGCCGCCGGCGAGGCTGCCGACCGAGAAGATCGCGAGCACGAACCCCGCCTCGAGCCCGTCGTGTCCGAACGTGGCGACCACGCCGACCTCGACGGCCGAGCAGGCACCGATCAGCAGGAAGCCGATGACCGTGGCTAGCATCACGGGCGGCTTGAGCACGACCCGACCGAAGGCCCGACGGCTGCGCGGGATGCGCACCCGCCCGACCTCGGGGGAGAGGATGAACCAGGCGCCGCCGCCGGCGAGGATCGCGGCGACCAGCAGCAGCCCCTGCACGGTGCCGACCTGGGTCGAGACGAACGTGATGACCACGGGGGCGACGATCCAGATGATCTCCTGCAGCGAGGCATCCAGAGAGAACAGCGGCGTGAGCTGGCCGGAGTTCACCAGCTTCGGGTAGATCGTGCGCACCGCCGACTGCACAGGCGGAGTGGACAGGCCGGCGACGAGGGCCAGGGTCATGTAGCCGGGAAGGGTCAGCGGCAGCAGCGCGAGACAGAGCACGGCGACCACGCACACCGAGAGGGTGAGGGTCAGCACCCGGCGCATGCCCCAGGCTCCCATCCAGCGACTCGTCACCGGACCGGCGATGGCCTGCCCGACCGATGCCGCGGCCAGCACGAGGCCCGCCGCACCGTATGAGCCGGTCTGCTGCTCGACATGCAGCAGGATCGCCAGACTCATCATCCCGTTGGGGAATCGCGCCACGAGCTGTGCCGCGATCATGCGCGCCACGCCTGGCGTGCGAAGAAGGTCCCGATATCCCGCCACCAGAAGAGGCTATCGGGTCGCGCGCGTGCGCGCGTGAGCGCGTGGAGTGGCGGTATCCGGGCATCCGATCTCGCTCTTCCGGAGCCGACGGATTCCGACACGCCGCGACACGCCGAGGGGCGTTCTCCACAGGAAATCCGATGTCGGTGGCCCGGTTTAGTGTGCTGCCTGTGGATGGATTCCGGAGGGGGCGCCGAAGCCGCGGGAATCCGCGGTTCGGGGGCTCTCGCGGGCCCCGTCGACCTGTGGAAGAAACGGTGGAGAAGCTGTGTTGAAACTGGGGAGGACGGTGGAAAACTACACGGATGTAACTACTAGCCCTTGTGGTCACCCCCAATGTCCGTCCCCATATGTAGTATTGGTACTCCCGGTGGGGGGTCTACCGGAGAACATCGGATCTGAGGGGAAATCAGTCGTCATCATGTCGATCACGGTCTACACAAAGCCTTCCTGCGTTCAGTGCAACGCCACCTATCGCGCCCTTGACGCGAAGGGCATCGAATACGAGATCCACGACCTGTCCGAGGACGCCACTGCACTCGAGCAGGTGAAGGCGCTCGGCTACATGTCAGCACCCGTCGTCGTGACCGACGAGGGACACTGGTCGGGCTTCCGCCCCGACAAGATCGACGAGCTCGCAGCTCGCCTCGCCTGAGCGCAGATGAAGCGGGTGGATCATGAGCGCGGTCGCCACCGAGGTGCCGCTGCTGGTGTACTTCTCGAGTATCTCGGGCAACACCGCACGGTTCATCGAGAAGCTTGATCTGCCCTCCCGACGCATCCCCCTGCACCGCTACGAGGAGCCGCTCGTCATCGACGAGCCGTTCGTCCTCGTCACCCCGACTTACGGGGGTGGTCAGGGGAGAGGCGAAGAGAAGGGCGCAGTGCCCAAGCAGGTCATCCGGTTCCTCAACGATGAGCGCAACCGGCGGAACATCCGCGGAGTGATCTCCGCGGGCAACACCAACTTCGGCGAGGCGTTCTGCCTGGCCGGCGAGGTCATCAGCCGTAAGTGCCGCGTGCCGCACTTGTATCGGTTCGAAGTATTCGGCACGCAGGACGATGTCGATCGCGTGAGCGACGGATTGGAACGATGGTGGAAGCTACAGTGACAGACGCAGTCGAGTTCAAGGTGAACGCCGCGTTCGAGGGCATGGACTATCACGCCCTCAACGCGATGCTGAACCTGTACGACGCGAACGGCAAGATCCAGTTCGACGCCGACAAGCGCGCGGCGCGGGAGTACTTCCTGCAACACGTGAACCAGAACACGGTGTTCTTCCACTCGCTCAAGGAGCGCCTGGACTACCTGGTCGAGAAGCAGTACTACGAGGGTGCCGTCCTCGACCAGTACTCGTTCGAGTTCATCGAGAAGCTCAACAACTTCGCCTACTCGAAGAAGTTCCGCTTCGAGACCTTCCTCGGCGCGTTCAAGTACTACACGAGCTACACGCTGAAGACGTTCGACGGCAAGCGCTACCTCGAGCGCTTCGAGGACCGCGTCGTGATGACCGCACTCGCGCTCGCCGAGGGCGACGAGCAGGTCGCCCTCGACCTCGTCGACGAGATCATCTCTGGCCGCTTCCAGCCGGCCACCCCCACCTTCCTCAACGCGGGCAAGGCACAGCGCGGCGAGCTCGTCAGCTGCTTCCTGCTGCGCATCGAGGACAACATGGAGTCGATCGCCCGTGGCATCAACTCCTCGCTGCAGCTCTCGAAGCGCGGCGGCGGCGTCGCGCTACTGCTCAGCAACATCCGCGAGTCGGGTGCGCCGATCAAGCAGATCGAGAACCAGTCCTCTGGCATCATCCCCGTGATGAAGCTTCTCGAAGACAGCTTCAGCTACGCCAACCAGCTCGGTGCTCGTCAGGGCGCCGGTGCCGTCTACCTCAACGCGCACCACCCCGACATCATGCGCTTCCTCGACACCAAGCGTGAGAACGCCGACGAGAAGATCCGCATCAAGACGCTCTCGCTCGGTGTCGTCGTCCCCGACATCACGTTCGACCTCGCGAAGAAGGGCGAGGACATGTACCTGTTCTCGCCGTACGACGTCGAGAAGGTCTACGGTGTGCCGTTCGGCGACATCTCGGTGACTGAGAAGTACCACGAGATGGTCGACGACTCGCGCATCAAGAAGACGAAGATCAACGCGCGCGAGTTCTTCCAGACCCTCGCCGAGATCCAGTTCGAGTCGGGATACCCGTACATCATGTTCGAGGACACGGTGAACAAGGCGAACCCGATCAAGGGCCGCATCAACATGTCCAACCTGTGCAGTGAGATCCTGCAGGTGAACACCCCGACGACGTACAACACCGACCTGTCGTACGACCAGATCGGCAAGGACATCTCGTGCAACCTCGGCTCGATGAACATCGCGCTGTCGATGGACTCGAACGACCTGGGCAAGACCGTCGAGACGGCGATCCGCGCGCTGACCGCAGTCAGCACGCAGAGCCACATCAACTCGGTCCGCTCGATCGAGGACGGCAACGACCGCACGCACGCCATCGGCCTCGGCCAGATGAACCTGCACGGCTACCTGGCTCGCGAGCACGTGTTCTACGGCTCGGAAGAGGGCATCGACTTCACGAACATCTACTTCTACACGGTGCTGTTCCACGCGCTGAAGGCGTCGAACAAGCTCGCCATCGAGCGCGGCGAGACGTTCGAGGGCTTCGAGGACTCGAAGTACGCGTCGGGGGAGTTCTTCGACAAGTACATCGAGCAGGCGTGGACGCCCGAGACCGAGAAGGTCAAGGAGCTCTTCGCCGGCCACAGCATCCCCACCCAGCAGGACTGGGTGGAGCTGAAGGGCAGCATCCAGCAGCACGGCATCTTCAACCAGAACCTGCAGGCGGTGCCGCCGACCGGGTCGATCTCGTACATCAACAACTCGACGTCGTCGATCCACCCGATCGCGTCGAAGGTCGAGATCCGCAAGGAAGGCAAGCTCGGGCGCGTCTACTACCCGGCGCCGTTCATGACGAACGACAACCTCGAGTACTACGAGGACGCGTACGAGATCGGCTACGAGAAGGTCATCGACACGTACGCCGCGGCAACGCAGCACGTCGACCAGGGCCTGTCGCTGACGCTGTTCTTCAAGGACACCGCCACCACGCGTGACATCAACCGCGCGCAGATCTACGCCTGGCGCAAGGGCATCAAGACGATCTACTACATCCGCCTGCGCCAGATGGCCCTCGAGGGGACCGACATGAGCGAGTGCGTCAGCTGCATGCTCTGATGCGCTGGCCTGAGTTTTTTTAGAATAGGAACTGTGAAATGACTCCCTCTCCGAAGCTTCAGCTGGTCGACCACGTGCAGGCGATCAACTGGAACCGCATCGAGGACGAGAAGGACCTCGAGGTCTGGAACCGTCTGACCGGCAACTTCTGGCTGCCTGAGAAGGTGCCGCTGTCGAACGACATCCAGTCGTGGAACACGCTGACACCAGACGAGCAGCTGCTGACCATGCGCGTGTTCACCGGTCTGACGCTGCTGGACACCATCCAGGGCACGGTCGGCGCCGTCTCGCTGATCCCGGACGCACTGACCCCGCACGAGGAGGCGGTGTACACCAACATCGCCTTCATGGAGTCGGTGCACGCGAAGAGCTACTCGTCGATCTTCTCGACCCTCGCGTCGACGAAGGAGATCGACGAGGCGTTCCGCTGGTCTGTCGAGAACCAGAACCTGCAGAAGAAGGCGCAGATCATCGTCGACTACTACCGTGGTGACGACCCGCTCAAGCGCAAGGTCGCCTCCACGCTGCTGGAGTCGTTCCTGTTCTACTCTGGCTTCTACCTGCCGATCTACTGGTCGTCGAAGGCGAAGCTGACGAACACTGCCGACCTCATCCGCCTCATCATCCGTGACGAGGCCGTGCACGGCTACTACATCGGCTACAAGTACCAGCGCGGACTCGAGACCGAGACGCCGGAGCGCCGCGAGGAGCTCAAGGAGTACACGTTCAACCTGATGTACGAGCTCTACGAGAACGAGGTGCAGTACACGCAGGACCTCTACGACGGCGTCGGCCTGACCGAGGACGTCAAGAAGTTCCTGCACTACAACGCCAACAAGGCCCTGATGAACCTGGGCTATGAGGCGATGTTCCCCTCGACCGTCACCAACGTGAACCCGGCGATCCTCTCGGCCCTGTCGCCGAACTCCGACGAGAACCACGACTTCTTCTCGGGCTCGGGCTCGTCCTACGTCATCGGCAAGGCCGAAGCCACCGAAGACGACGACTGGGACTTCTGAAGCCCATCGGACAGACGAAGAATCCCCCGGTGGCCGCTCGAGAGGAGCGGCCACCGGGGCATTCTTCGCTGAGCGTCGGCCGGCCCGGCGGAGACTGCCGCGGTGTCCCTCGACGTATGCCTTTCGCCGTATGTCGCCCCGCGTACGCTGGGGTCAGCGATCGGCATCTGCCCTTGGCTTCCAAAGCTCAAGGGCTCCGATCGGCAGGAGAACATCATCTCCCAGACGCAAGTCGACGCGACAACTCAGATTGACGCGACGGAAACGACACAAGGTCCGATTCGACAGACCTACTCCGGCAACGCGGACTTCCCTCCCATGGCGAAGGCGTACAAGGACGTACTGAACGTCGTCCGTGACACCGGCCTCCTGGGCCGCACTCCGGTGTTCTACGCGCTGGTGGGCGTCGGGATCCTGCTCGGTTTCGGTGGCGTGATCACCGGCTTCATCCTGCTGGGCGACAGTTGGCTCCAGCTGCTCATGGCAGCGGCACTCGGCATCCTGTTCACGCAGGTCGCCTTCCTCGCGCACGAGGCGGCGCACCGGCAGATCCTCAGTTCGGGACCCGCGAACTTTCGGCTCGCCAGGATCCTCGCGGGCATCGTCGGCATGAGCTACTCCTGGTGGGACTCCAAGCACACCAAGCATCACGGCAATCCGAACATGGTCGGCAAGGACCCTGACATCGAGGTCGACACGATCTCGTTCCTCGATGAGGACGCTGCGCGCTCTCGCGGTGTCATCCGCTGGATCACCCAGCGCCAGGGCTGGCTTTTCTTCCCACTGCTGACGCTGGAGGGACTGAACCTGCACCGGCTGAGCTTCGCGCATCTGTTCTCCCGCCAGCCGGTCAAGGGCCGTTGGACAGAACTTGCCATCATCACCGTGCGCTTCGCCGTGCTGCTGGTTCCGCTGTTCCTGCTGCTTCCGCTCGGCATGGCCTTCGCCTTCTACGGCGTGATGGTGGCAGTGTTCGGCGTCTACATGGGCGCGTCGTTCGCGCCGAACCACAAGGGGATGCCGATCATCGCCCCCGGAGCACGCCTGGACTTCTTCTCGAAGCAGGTGCGCACCTCGCGCAACGTGACCGGTGGCTGGTGGGCGACATGGATGTTCGGTGGCCTGAACTACCAGGTAGAGCACCACCTGTTCCCGAGCATGTCGCGCCTGCACCTCTCACGAGCCCGTGAGATCGTGCGCGACTACTGCGTTGCCAACAACGTGCCCTACACCGAGACCACGGTGCTGCGCTCGTACGGCATCGTCATCCGGTACCTCAACCGGGTCGGGCTCGCGGCCCGCGACCCGTTCGACTGCCCGATCACCGCGCAGTACCGCCCCGCCTGAGCGTCTGCACAGACCCTTGACCGCGCCGGAATCGGTCATGAGGTGCGGGCCGCACTGAACTGATCATGATCGCGGCCTGGGATGTCCGAGGTCCGTGGCATTGTGCAGGTATGGACTCGCTGCGACTGCGCCGGTGGACGGCTGATGACATCGATCTGCTGCACGCCGCTAACACTCCTGAGATGACGGTGAACCTGAACGGACCCGAGACGGAGCAGCAGATCGACGAGCGCAACGCTCGTTACCTGCGGTTGGGGGATGCCGGCGAGGCGAGGATGTTCGTCATCATCGATGACGACGACCACAGGCTCGGGTCGATCGGGTACTGGCACGTGGATTGGCGCGGTGAGCCGTCGCTGGAGACGGGATGGTTCGTGCTGCCCGAGGCGCAGGGGCATGGCGTGGCCTCCAGAGCACTCGCGCTGCTCATCGACGACGTTCGCGAGCACCGGAGAGCACGGCGATACCTGACGGCGTTTCCCGCAGTCGGCAATGCCGGCTCGAACGGTGTCTGCCGTCGTGGCGGGTTCGCCCACGTCGGTGTCCTGACCGAGACTTTTCGCGAGGCCGATCTGATCGTCAATGAATGGGTGCTGGATCTGACCGAGGGATGACGTGCCGAACGCCGACCGGTTCGACTACCTGAGCACCGCTGGCATCGCCGGGCCTGTGTGCCTGAAAGCTCAGCTCAACCCGAGCGCGTGACGCAGGGTTCGCTCGACGATCGCAGGCACGTCGAGCTCGCCGGGGTGCAGCGCGCTGTAGACCTGCAGTCCCTCCCAGGTGGCGACGGCGACGGCAGCGCTCTGTTCGGGGGTGAGGCCGTCATCGGCGACAGCGCCGGCGTCGCGCTGCGCACGGATCGCCGATCCGATGATGCCGACGATGATCTCGTGGCGCTCGCGCAGCGCCGCGCGCGCAGGATGATCGGATGCCCCTGCCTCGGCGGACAGCGTGGAGAGCAGCGCGACCAGTCCCGGTGTCTGCTCGTTCTGCCTGGCTACGGCAGCGAACCCGGCGACGATCACCTCGGCGGTGACCTCGTCGGGCAGATCAGCGGGCATGCTCTGTGTGTCGTGCCACTCGAGCACGGCCAGCAGCAGGGCCACCTTGCTGCCGAAATGATGCAGCAGCGTCGAGTGGTCGACGCCCGCTTCGCGGGAGATGGCGCGCAGGGAGGTGCCGTAGAAGCCGGTCTGCGCAAACGCCTCAGCTGCTCGCGCGACGATCAGCTGCTTTGTCGCGTTGCCGGTGGCGTAACCGCGCGCACGCACCGACTCGGGAATCTCGATCACGGAACGCTCCTTCGCTGCCTACCGCTCAAGTTCCACCACGTGGTGGAACTTGAGATAATCTAACAGGATGGGCACTCCAGGCAAAGACGACGCGCGCATCGCGCAGATGACGCTGGCCGAGAAGGCATCCCTCACCTCCGGCGCGAACTTCTGGAACACGAAGTCCATCGACCGTCTCGACGTGCCTGGCATCATGCTGACGGACGGTCCGCACGGGCTGCGCAAGCAGGGTGGCGCCGCCGACCATCTCGGCCTCAACGCCAGCATCCCCGCCACGTGCTTCCCGACAGCCGCCGCGCTTGCAAACAGCTGGGATCGCGAGCTCGTGCACACCGTCGGCGCCACTCTCGGCGCTGAAGCGGCCGCAGAGCACGTGAGTGTTCTGCTCGGCCCCGGCCTGAACATCAAGCGCAACCCGCTCGCCGGGCGCAACTTCGAGTACTTCTCGGAGGACCCGCTGCTGGCAGGCTCGCTGGCCGGTGCTCTGGTGCGGGGCATCCAATCTCGAGGCGTCGCGGCGAGCGTCAAGCACTTCGCCGTGAACAGCCAGGAGACGCATCGCATGAGCGTCGACGAGATCGTCGACGAGCGCGCCCTTCACGAGATCTACCTCGAGGGCTTCCGCATCGCCATCAACGAAGGCGATGCGTGGACCGTGATGAGCGCGTACAACCGCGTCAACGGCGAGTACGCCAACGAGAATGCGCATCTGCTGGACGAGATCCTGCGCAGGCGCTGGGGCTTCGACGGCTTGGTGGTCACCGACTGGGGCGGCAACAACGACCGCATCGCGGGCCTCAGGGCCGGCAACGCACTGGAGATGCCCTCGACCGACGGCGTCACCGATCGCGAGGTCATCCGGGCCGTCGAGAGCGGCGCGCTGGATGAAGCCGTGCTCGACGCCCGAGTAGGCGAGCTGCTCACTCTCATCGAGCGCACCACCTCAGCCGCGGTCGAGGCAGTCGACGACGACGCGCACCACGAGCTCGCTGTCGAGGCCGCGCGGCGCTCGATCGTGCTGCTGAAGAACGACGACGGCATCCTGCCGCTGCGATCGGATGCCCGGCGCATCGCCGTCATCGGCGACTTCGCCGCCCACCCGCGCTATCAGGGCGCCGGCAGCTCGCTCGTGAACCCGACCAGGGTCGACTCGGCACTGGATGCGCTGCGGACTTCCGGTCTCGACGTCATCGGATACGAGGCGGGCTTCAGGCGGATGGACCGCAAGTCCAGCGGCCGCCTTCGTCGTGCCGTGCGGCTCGCGCAGCGCGCCGACACCGTGCTGCTGTTCCTCGGCCTGGATGAATCGGCCGAGGCTGAGGGCGTCGACCGTGCTCATATGCGTCTCGCCCAGAACCAGCTCGCCCTCGTGCGCGAACTCACCGCGCTCGACGTGCCGATCATCGTGGTGCTCGCCGGCGGTGCTCCGGTGGAGCTTCCGTTCGCAGATGACGTCGCCGCGCTCGTGCACTCCTCACTGGCAGGTCAGGGCGGCGGCCGTGCCGTCGTCGACGTGCTGACTGGCGCAGTGAACCCCAGTGGACGCCTCGCCGAAACCTTCCCGGTGAGGTACGAGGATGTGCCGTCGGCGGCATCCTTCGGCAGGACCGAGGCCACCAGCGAGCACCGCGAGCACATCTACGTCGGCTACCGCTATTTCGACAAGGTCGGGATGCCGGTGCGCTTTCCCTTCGGGCACGGGCTGAGCTACACGACGTTCGAGTACACAGCGCTCGCCGCGGGGCCATCTTCCGCCCGGGTCACGGTGACCAACACGGGCGACGTCGCGGGAACCGAGACGGTGCAGCTGTACATCGAGGCGCCGAACCTGGCATCCGACGTCATCCGCGCGCCGCGAGAGCTGCGCGGCTTCGCCCAGGTCGCGCTCGCCCCTGGCGAGACGATGACCATCGAGATCGCGTACGCCGAGCATGCCTTCCATGTCTTCGACGCCGCAGCGGGGGACTGGCGCGTGATCGGCGGCGACTACGCGGTGCTGGTCGGTGCGTCCTCGCGCGACATCCGGCTGCGCTATCCGCTCGCCGTCGCCGGAGAGCGGATGCCCGATGCGGTGGCATCCGACCTTCCGCACTACGTGACCGGCCACGTCGCGAACGTCGACGCCGACGAGTACGCCGCACTGCTCGGCCGCGAACTGCCAGACACGAACTGGCGGGCCGATCGTCTCCTGACCCGCGACGACATCGTCGCGCAGACCAGAGGCCGCGGCGGATTCGCGAGCGTGCTGTACGGACTCATCGACGGCACGAGCCGCCTGCTCATGCGGCTCGGCCGCCCGCTGGCCGCCAACAACACCCGCTTCGCGCTCGACCTGCCGTTCCGCTCGATCGCGCGCCTCTCAGGCGGATCGGTCACCGACGACATGATCGACGGACTGCTGATCGCCGTCAACGGCCGATTCTGGCGCGGTGCGAAGCACTTCATCGGCGCCTGGCGCACCCACAGACGAACCGCGCGGACGCGGACGAAGAAAGAGGACTGAGACGTGGCGACACGCAAAGAGATCAAGCAGGAGGCTGTCGCGCGCGTGAAAGCGGAGCGCGAGGCGAAGCGCGCCTGGCAGGCAGACCTGAAGGCGATGCCTGCGGAGGATCGCAAGGCTGCGAAGGCCGCATACCGCGCCGAGGCAAAGGCCGCGAAGCGCGAGGCGAAGCAGCAGCGCAAGACCGCGCGTGCCGGGATGACCAGGGCCGAGCGCCGTGAGGACAAGCGCCGCGAGCGCGTCCACCGCAAGGTGAAGCACCGTCCCCGTCGGGCGATCGGCTGGACGGCAGCGGTCGCCATCATCGTGGTCATCGCAGTGATCGCGGCGCCGACCGTCGCGGACATCAGCCGGCTGCTCTCGATCAAGGTCGACACCACCACGGCCGAAGGGGCAGCCGCGCGGGAACACGGCGCTGTCGTCGCCGAACAGATCTCCGACGAGGGGATCGTGCTGCTGAAGAACGACGGCGCACTGCCCCTGGCAGCACCGAAGGTCAACGTCTTCAGCTTCGCCTCGTTCAACCTGCGCTACGGCGGCAACGGCTCGGGTGGCTCTGACCAGTCCAGCGCGGTCAGCCTCTACGACGCACTCGAGCAGCAGGGCGTCGAGTACAACCCTGACCTGTACGCGAGCATGCAGGATGCCGGTGCGAAGACCGAAGAGGGATCCAACGGCCTGTTCGCGATCCTCGCCATGTTCGCCGGTGCCGGCGACAAGGGGGAGCCCGCGCCGGACTACCTGACCGATGATGTGATGGCAGCGGCCAACGACTACTCCGACACCGCCATGATCGTGATCGGCAACGACGGCGTCGAGAGCACCGACATGACCGCCGAGCAACTGACGCTGACCGACGAGCAGAAGGCGCTCTTCGAGCGGGTGACCGGCACGTTCGACAACGTCATCGTGGTGGTGAACTCGGGCAACCAGATGGAGCTCGGCTTCCTCGACGAGTACCCGCAGATCACCGGCGCCGTCTGGATCGGCACCCCAGGGCCCCGTGGCGCCGTGTCGCTCGCGAAGGTTCTCACCGGCAACGTCAACCCGTCCGGCCACCTGACCGACACCTACGCGTACGACGTGGACAGCGCGCCGGCGACCGTCAACTTCGGCGACTTCCGCTACAAGAACGCCGATCGCGGATTCCTCGACTACGCGGAGGGCATCTACGTCGGCTACCGCTACTACGAGACCCGCTACGTCGACGACGAGGCCGGCTACCAGGCGGCCGTGCAGTACCCGTTCGGCTACGGGCTGAGCTACACCGACTTCGACTGGACCGCGAGTGCGCCCGTCGTCGCAGACGGCACTGTCAGCGTCGATGTCACGGTGCGCAACACCGGCGACGTCGCAGGCAAGGACGTCGTGCAGGTCTACGGTTCGGCGCCCTACACGCCTGGCGGCGTGGAGAAGTCGGCGATCGAGCTGGCCGGATACGCCAAGACATCGGAACTCGCCCCAGGGGTATCCGAGACGGTGACCGTGAAGTTCGCGCTGCGGGACCTGGCGTCGTGGAACACCGACCAGGGCGCATACGTGCTCGACGCCGGCGACTACGAGTTCTCGGTCTCGACGGACGTGCACTCGCCGATCGCCACATTCACGCACGCGGTGGCCGAGTCTGCTGTGTACGACACCGACGAGACCACCGGCGAGAAGCTGCAGAACCGCTTCGGCTACGCCGAGGGTGACGTGACGTATCTGTCGCGCGCCGACTGGGATGGCACGTACCCCGCAGCCGAGGACCGCGACTACATGGCATCAGAGGCCGTGCTCGAGGCGATGGACCCCGAGATCGAACCCGCCAAGGGCGAGGAGCCGACCTATGGCGCTGACAACGGTCTGAAGCTCGAGGATCTCAAGGACCTCGACTACGACGACGCGAAGTGGGACGAGTTCCTCGACCAATTCACACTCGACGAGCAGATCGAACTCTTCGCGAAGGGATCGTACGAGACCGCGGCCGTCGAACGACTCGGCGTGCCGGCAGCGACCCTGTTCGACAGCCCCTCGGGTCTGAGCTTCTTCTTCGGCAACGTGACCGCTGCCGCCTACCCGACCGAGGTCGTCGTCGCGGCGACGTGGAACGACGCGCTCGCCGTCGCACTGGGCGAGTCGGTCGGCGCCGAGGCCAACGCCTACGGCGTCGAGGGCTGGTACGCCCCGGCGATGAACCTGCACCGCACCCCGATGGGCGGCCGCGACTTCGAGTATTTCTCGGAGGACCCGCTGATCTCGGGCAAGATGGCCGCCGGCATGATCTCTGGAGCACAGAGCAAGAACGTGCTCACCTTCATGAAGCACTTCGCGCTCAACGAGCAGGAGATCAACGCCCGCCTCCCTGGAGTGAACGTCTTCGCCTCGGAGCAGGCGCTGCGGGAGCTGTACCTCTCACCGTTCGAGATCAGCGTGAAGGAGGGCGGCGCCATGGGCGCGATGTCTTCGTTCATCAACATCGGCGGAAGCTGGTCGGGCGGCAACGAGCAGCTTCTGCAGGAGGTGCTGCGCGGCGAGTGGGGCTTCGACGGCGTCGTTTCGACGGATGCTGTCATCGGCGGCTTCATGGACCCGGCGCTCGCCGTTCGGCACGGCAACGACCTGATGCTCGCGATGCTGCCCAGCGCGACCGAGAAGGCGGTCAAGAAGGCGCACGACGAGGACCCGGTGGGCATCGGCAACGGCCTGCGCGACCGGGTGCACGCGGTGATGTACGCCGTGCTGCAGACGGAGCTGTTCCGCTGAGCCGTGACGCGTGACGCCTGACGCCTGACGATGGGGCGGATGCCGACTGGCATCCGCCCCATCATCGTCTCAGTTCTGCGCGGTGTCCTACTGCTGGGCGCTGTAGTCCGGCAGCTCCTGGAGCGTCCAGGTGTTGCCGTCGGGGTCGTCGAACGTGACGAAACGGCCCCACGCCTGCTCGTCGACGCCGTTCGCCTCGACACCCAATCCGCGCAGATGCGCGAGCGCCTCATCGGCGTCCGGCACCACGACCTGGATCGTGTTCTGCTGCCCCGGCTCGAGGCCCTCGCCGAGACCGGTGCCGAACGCGATCGAGCAGGCTGACCCAGGAGGCGTCATCTGCACGAACCGCAGCTCGTCGGTCACTTTCTGGTCATGGTCGGCGTTGAAGCCGATCTTCACGTAGAAATCCTTCGCCCTGTCGACATCGCTGACCGGCACGAAGATGAGTTCGATCTTCCAATTCATCACTTCTGGACCTCCCGATTCGCTCCCCGTGCCGCAACGGTACGCCCTGGCACCGACATTGCAAGGGGCCGGGGCGTCAGCGGCGGTGCGCGGCGTAGTACGCCAGGAGCGCCTTCGTCGACGCGTCCTGCGCGGCGACAGCATCCGCATCGCCCTCGATAGCGGGGGCGATCTGAAGGGCGAGCTGCTTGCCGAGCTCCACACCCCACTGGTCGAACGAGTTGATTCCCCAGATCGTGCCCTGCGTGAAGGTGATGTGCTCGTACAGCGCGATCAGCTGGCCCAGCACCGCCGGCGTGAGCGCCGGGGCGAAGATCGACGTCGTCGGACGGTTGCCCGCAAAGGTGCGTGCCGCGACCAGCGCGCCGGTCGTGCCCTCCGCCTCGACCTCGGACGCCGTCTTGCCGAATGCCAGCGCCTTCGTCTGCGCGAGGAAGTTCGCCAGGAACAGCGCGTGCACGTCCTGCCCGTCGTCCTTCAGCGGGTATGCGGGGTTGACGAACGCGATGAAGTCCGCCGGGATCAACCGGGTGCCCTGGTGGATCAGCTGGTAGAACGCGTGCTGACCGTTCGTGCCGGGCTCACCCCAGAACACCTCGCCGGTGTCGGTGGTGACCGCAGAGCCGTCCCAGCGCACGGACTTGCCGTTGGACTCCATGGTCAGCTGCTGCAGGTATGCGGGAAAGCGGCTCAGCTGCTGCGCGTACGGCAGCACCGCGTGCGTCTGCGAGCCGAGGAAGTTCACGTACCAGACGTTCAGCAGCCCCATCAGCACCGGCACGTTGCGCTCCAGCGGCGTCGTGCGCACGTGCTCGTCGACGGAGTGGAAGCCGGCCAGCAGCTCGCGGAGCGCGTCGGGGCCGAGGGTGATCGCCAGCGACAGGCCGATCGCCGAGTCGACCGAGTACCGGCCGCCGACCCAGTCCCAGAAGCCGAATGCGTTGGCCGGGTCGATGCCGAAAGCCGCGACCTTGTCGAGGGCGGTCGAGACGGCGACGAAGTGATGCGCGACAGCATCGGTCCGGCTCTCGTCCGAGCCGTCGATGGCGTCGGATGCTGACAGGCCGGCCCACAGCCAATCACGCGCGAGGCGCGCGTTGGTGAGCGTCTCGAGGGTTGTGAACGTCTTGGACGCCACGATGAAGAGCGTCGTCTCCGGATCGAGGTCGGCGGTCTTCTGGGCGATGTCGGTGGGGTCGATGTTCGAGACGAAACGCGCTTCGATACCGGCATCCGCATAGGGCTTGAGGGCCTCGTAGACCATGACCGGCCCGAGATCGGATCCGCCGATGCCGATGTTCACGACGTGCGTGACCTTCTTGCCCGTGACGCCCAGCCAGCCACCCGAGCGGACCCGATCGGCGAAGACCGAGAGGGAAGTCAGCACCTCGTGCACGTCGTGATCGATGTCCTGCCCGTCGACGACGAGGGCAGGGGAGGCGCCGGCCGGCCGCCGCAGCGCGGTGTGCAGCACCGCGCGATCCTCAGTGGTGTTGATATGCGCGCCGGCGAGCATCGCGGCGTAGCGCTCCGCGACGCCGGTCTGCTCGGCGAGCCGCACGAGGGCTGCGCGGATCTCTTCGGTGACCAGGTTCTTCGAGAGATCGACGTGCAGGTCGGCCATTGGCAGCGAAAGCCGCTCGACGCGTGTCGGATCACTGTCGAACCAACCCCGCAGATCGGGGGAGAAGCTCTCGCGGATGGCCGACAGCTCGGCCCAGGCGGACGTGGTGGTGGGATCGATCGGCGCGCTCATGTTCTCACGTTAGCGCCGACCGGCGGCGCCGTCGTCGGTGTTGCGCACTAGCGTGGAGAGCATGAAGACCATCCCCTTCGGCCAGAGCACCGCCCCCGCAGTCGTCGCCGGAATGATGCGCATCCCCGACAAGACCGATGCCGAGGTGCGCGAACTGTACGACACCGCCCGCACTGCCGGCATCGACTTCTTCGACCATGCCGACATCTACGGCGGGGCGATGCACGTCTGCGAGGACCGCTTCGCCTCGGCGCTGCAGCTCAGCGCCGCAGAGCGGGCCGAGATCACCCTGCAGACCAAGTGCGGCATCGTGCCGAAAGACCAGATGTTCGACTTCTCGTACGAGCACATCATCACCCAGGTGAACGGCTCGCTGAAGGCGCTGCGCACCGACTACATCGACGTGCTGCTGCTGCATCGCCCCGATGCCCTCGTCGAGCCGGAAGAAGTAGCCCGCGCCTTCGACGAGCTCGCGGCGGCAGGCAAGGTGCGCGCGTTCGGCGTCTCTAATCACACGCCACGGCAGATCGATCTGCTGCGCACCGCTGTGAGCCAGCCGCTGATCGCCAACCAGCTGCAGCTGTCGATCACGCACTCGCCGATCATCGCGCAGGGGATCGCGGCGAACATGTCGGGACAGGAGCAGAGCGTCGTCATCGACGGTGGCGGCATCGTGGAGTACTGCCGCATCAACGGCATCACCATCCAGGCGTGGTCGCCCTTCCAGGCCGGGTTCTTCGACGGCGTCTTCCTCGGCAACCCGAAGCACCCAGAGCTGAACGCCGTCATCGACCGTCTCGCGGCGAAGTACGACGTCGCGCCGATCGCGATCGCGACGGCGTGGATCACGCGTCACCCCGCGCGCATGCAGGTCGTGCTCGGCACCACGACGCCGCAGCGGGTGTCGGATGCCGCCGCCGGCGCCGACATCGAACTGACCCGCCCTGAGTGGTACGAACTGTTCCGCACTGCCGGCCACATCGTCCCCTGATCAGCATCGTCCCCTGAAAGGACCTGTGATGAACCCGCTCATCTCCATCGTCGAGCTGCAAGCCAGCCTCGGTGAGGTCCACGTGCTCGACGCGCGCTGGCAACTCGGCCGCGACGACGGCCGCGAGCAGTTCCTCGCCGGCCACATCCCAGGGGCCGTCTTCGTCGACGTCGAGAACGAGCTGTCGCGGCACGGCGAGCCGCACGAGGGTCGGCATCCGCTGCCGTCCGACGACACGCTCGCCGCCGCGGCCCGACGCTGGGGCCTGCGCACCGGGGTGCCGGTGGTCGTCTACGACGATCATCGGATGCTGGCCGCGTCGCGCGCCTGGTGGGCGCTGCGACGCGCGGGACTGACCGATGTGCGCGTGCTCGATGGCGGCTGGCAGGCATGGCAGTCCGCGGGCGCGGACATCCAGACCGAGGAGGCCGCCATCGCCGAGGGGGACGTCGAGCTCGGCGCCCCGGGCGACCGGGGGATTCTCGACACCGACGCCGCAGCGACCTGGGCGGATGACGGCGTGCTCATCGACGTGCGCGCCGCCGAACGCTACCGCGGCGAGACCGAGCCGCTCGACCCCATCGCTGGACACGTGCCAGGGGCGACGAACCTGCCCATCGCGGGACTGCTCACCGACGATGGGCGCTTCCGCGCAGCATCCGACATCGCCGCCGCGTTCGACAGCGTCGGCGCGACGGACGGCGCCCCCATCGCGGCCTACTGCGGCTCCGGCATCACCGCCGCTCAATTCGCGCTCGCCGGCGCCGTCATCGGGCGTGACGTCACGGTGTATCCAGGGTCGTGGAGCGCCTGGTCGAACACGGACGGCGCCAGGATCGCCACCGGCGAGGGGTGAGAATCGAACCGGGGTGCTCCCCGGCCGGACTACCCTGAGAACATGCCGTTCCTGTTCACTCTGCTCACCATCGGACTGATGGTGTTCGCCGTCGTGGACATCATCCGCCGCGACGATTCGCAGGTGCGGTACATGCCGCGATTCGTCTGGCTGCTGCTGGTCGTGCTGATCCCGCTGCTTGGCGGCATCCTGTGGTTCGCGCTCGGGCGGGAGTACCCGGAGGGCGGCATCCGACTCGGGCGTCCGTCGCGCCGCGACACCACGCAGACGCGGCCATCCGCTCCCGCCGCTCCAGTCGTGCCGCTGGACACGCGCACCACCGAGCAGCAGATCGCCGACCTCGACCGCGAGATCGAGGAGTGGCGACTGCGCGACGAGATCGAGAAGCGCAAGAAGGAGCACGGCGGCGACTCCGCGGCGAACTCCGGAGCCCAGGAGGGCTAGCCTCCGGGGTGGTCCACGTTCCGTGCGGCGGGGCCGAGTGCGGTGCTGCTGGTTTGTTCCGGTATGCACAATATCTATGCAAAGGACTTGTGCACACTCGATCGACGTGTCACGCTGGTGCACATGACCGAGGAGAAGCCCCAGGGGATCAGGCTCGATGAGCGCCAGCTTCGGGTGCTCGCGCACCCCATGCGCGCCCGCATTCCAGGGCTGCTGCGCATCGGCGGCCCCGCGACGGCCACCGACCTCGCACGCCTGCTCGACACGAACTCGGGTGCGACGAGCTACCACCTGCGACAGCTCGCCGAGGTGGGGCTGGTGATCGACACCGGTGAGGGAGTCGGGCGGCGCCGCGAGTGGCGGGCCAGCAGTGACTTCCATTCGTGGGTGCCCTCCGACTTCGATGACCGCCCCGATGCGGCCGCGGCCGTGGGCTGGCTGCAGCGTGCCTACCTGCGCGAGTTCGTCGAGCGTGCGGAGCGATGGGAGGATGCTGCGCCGGAGTGGTCGAAGTCCTGGCGCGACAGTCTCGGCCTCAGTGACTCCTTCGTCGAGGTGACGCCGGCACAGGCGCGGGCGCTCCGAGACGAGATCGACGCGCTCTTCGAGCGGTATCGGCACGCCGGCGCCGGTTCCCCCGACGCGGTGCGGCTGCACGTCACGACGCACGCAGCGCCGCTGTCTCTGACGACGCCTGGCACTCCGTCAGGTGCGTCCGACCCGCACCCGAGCGCATGAACAGGTCACCTCTCACCAGGCGCCAGGCCGAGCGACGCTTCGTGCTGCTCTCGGTCGTGCGGTGGCTGCCGGTCGGCCTGACCATCGGCATGACGGTGCTGCTGCCACTCGAGCGCGGCCTGAGCCTCGCCGAGATCGGCGTGCTGCTCTCGGTGCAGGGCTTCGTCGTGCTCGGGCTGGAGCTGCCCACCGGCGGTCTGGCGGATGCCATCGGCCGGCGCCCGCTGCTGCTGGCGGCATCCGCGCTCGCCGTCGCATCTACGATCGTGTTCCTGACAGCCGAGTCGTTCGCCGTCTTCGCGCTCGCGCTCGTGCTGCAGGGGGTGTTCCGCGCGCTGGACTCCGGTCCGCTGGAGGCCTGGTTCGTCGATGTCGCGCTCGCGGATGATCCCGACGCGCCCTTGGACGTGCCGCTCGGGAGGGCCGCTGCCGCCCTCGGCATCGCGATCGCGGCGGGAGCTGCGGCCGGCGGCGGGCTGGTCGCCTGGCATCCGATCGAGGGCATGTCGGCACTCGTGCTGCCCTTCATCCTCGCGGCCACGCTGTACGCGGTGTCCGGAGTGCTCGTGGCCGTACTCGTGCGCGAGCCGGTGAGGGGACGCGTCACGCTCGCGTTCGCCGTGCGCGAGACGCCGCTCGCCGTGAAGGGCGGCCTTCGGCTGCTCAGACGCTCAGGCGTGCTGCGCGCGCTGGTGATGGTGGAGGTGTTCTGGAGCGTCGCGATGATCGCCTTCGAGTCGCTGACGCCCATCCGCCTCGCCGAGCAGCTCGGCACCGAGAGCGCGGCGGCAGCCGTGTTCGGACCGGCCTCGGCCGTCGCATGGGGACTGTTCGCCGTCGGATCCTCGTCGGTGTCGCTGCTGCGCAGACGACTGGGCACCGCGGGAGCCGCGATCGCCATGCGGGTGGTGAACGGCGTGTTCGTCGTGCTGATGGGGCTGGCCGCCGGCCCAGTCGGGCTGCTGATCGGCTACGGCCTCGCCTACCTCACTCATGGCGCTGCCGGCCCAGTGCACAACGCGCTGCTGCACCGGCAGAGCGGCTCCGAGACCCGCGCCATGGTGCTGTCGATGAACTCGATGATCGCCGGGGGTGCGTACAGCCTCGGACTGCTCGTGCTTATGCCGCTCGCCCAGGTCACGAGCCCTGCCGTCGCGATGGTCGCCGCCGGGGCGTTCAGCATCGTCGGGGCGCTCGGCTACCTGCCGGCGCTGAAGCAGGAGCGCGGCGGCGAGGCCGTCGCGACGGCCTGAGCGGCGCGGTCAGGCCGTGGCCGGCTCCGTGAAGGCGGCGCGCAGCGCCTCCTCGAGCTCCGGATGCCGGAACGCGTATCCCGCGGTCATCAGCCTCTCGGGGAGCACCCACCGGCTCTTCAGGATCAGCTCGGTCTCGGTGCGGATGCCCATGGCGCCGATCTCCAGCATCCACCGCGGGGTCGGCGGGCCGAAACGCACGCCGAGCACGCGCCGCACTGTCGCCATGAAGGTGCGGTTGTCGACCGGGTTCGGCGTGGCGGCGTTGACCGGTCCGTCGAGCTCCGGGTGCTGCTCGAGGAAGTCGATGATGCCCAGCACGTCGTCGACGTGGATCCAGCTGAAGCGCTGACGCCCGCCGCGTGCGCCGGGCCGATGCGCGGTGCCCGCCGCCACTCGCGCTTTCGTCATGGGCCACCAGCCGTCGAGCTGCGTGCCGCCGAGGCCCAGTCGCGCGAGCACCCGAAGTGGGCCGAGCACGCCGGCGTCACCGAGCACGATCGCGGTGCGCAGCGCGACTCGCCGGGTGTGCGGCAGCTCGCGTGCGTACAGCGCGTGCTCCCACGCCTGCGCGACCTCGACCGAGAAGCCGCTGCCGATCTCGCCCTCGGCCTCGGTCATCGGGCGGTCCTCGGCATGCCGGTAGATCGTCGCGGTCGACGAGTTCACCCACAGCGGTGGGGGAGCGGATGCCCGTGCGATCGCCGTGCCGAGCGCAGCCGTGGTGTCCAGACGCGAGCGGAAGATCTCGGAGCGGTTCGCCGGCGTGTAGCGGCAGCTGACGCTCTTGCCCGCGAGGCCGATGACCAGTGCCGCGCCGTCGACGGCCGCATCGATGCCTGCTTGGTCGTCCCAGGTGAGATCGGCGCCCGAGCGCGAGATCGTCACGACCTCGCGACCCTCGGAACGGTACTTGCTCTGCAGGTGCCGCCCGATGAAACCGGAGGATCCGCCGATGACGACGCGGCTCACGACGCGCTCTCCAGGCGGTAGGTGAACACGCCCTGATACTCGTAGAGGCGCCCGAGCAAAGGGGCATCCACGGTGAGTGAGACGCGCTGGCGGCCGGCCTGCTTCTCGGCGCTCTCGCGCAGCCGCACGACCGGGGCGATCAGCCGCGGTATGCGCACGCGCAGTCTTCCGACTCGCAGACCCACCGAGCGGCTGCGCAGCGCGAGGGCATCGCCGTCGACCGACACGTCGAACACGACCGCGAGCGTCACCGGCTCGCCGAGCTGATCGAGCACCCGACCGTGCGATCCGGCGCTCACGGAGTCGCGCATGGTCCAATCCCCGGCGGAAAGGTGCAGAGTCCGTTCGCTGATCGAGCGGCTCGCGACGCCGAGGTTGCGGATCGTGAAGGGCACGTCCTGCTGCCACCCCGCGTACACGACGCCGAACCGCTGCAGGTGACGCAGCACGGGCCACAGCCAGCGTCGCGGTGTGCCGACCTTCTCGAAGACGCCCTCGCCGATCCCGACCTTGCCCCTGGGGACCGCCGAGAAGTACGTCCGCAATGCCGGGTGCAGCTGGCTGCGCTGGCCGCCCAGCGCTCGCAGATAAGGCGACTGCGGGACGTGTTCCATGCTTCGAGGTTATCCCGGAAGGGAGGCCGCGAGAGTCAGTGCCCGGCGGCGGCGATCCTGGCGTCGACGTTCGCGGCAGAGAGCACGTGGCGAGAGACCATGATCGCGGCTCCCAGCACGCCGGAGTGCTCTCCGGCTTGACTCTGCACGATGGTGAGATGCTGCGTGGCCAGCGGGATCGAACGCTGGTAGACGACTTCTCGCACACCGGCGAGCAGGTGCTCTCCGGCGCGGGCGACGAGGCCGCCCAGCACGATGACCGACGGGTTGAGCAGGTTCACGACGGTGGCCAGCACCTCGCCGACGTCCCGTCCGGCCTGCCTGGTCGCCTCGATGGCGGCGGCGTTCCCTGCCCGGACGAGATCGGCGACGTCGGCGCTGCCGGCCGCGTCGACACCCTGGTCGCGCAGCGCCGCGGCGATCGCCGTGCCGCTGGCGATCGCCTCGAGGTCGCGGTCATCGTCGATGGGGCGGATGCTGCCCGCTGCGCGGGGTACCTGCACGTGACCAAGATCTCCGGCGGAGCCCTGCGCGCCGCGCTGCAGCTGTCCGCCGCTGATGAGGCCAGCGCCGATGCCGGTGGCGACCTTGATGAAGATGAGGTCCCTGGTGTGCGGCCAGGAGGTCGCCTGCTCGCCGACGGCCAGGATGTTCACGTCGTTGTCGACGAGCACGGGGACGTCGAAGCGACGCTGCACGTAGCCCGGCACATCGAAGCGGTCCCAGCCAGGCATGATCGGCGGGTTCGTGGGGCGCCCGGTGGAATGCTCGACCGGACCTGGAACGCCGATGCCGACGCCGAGAAGGGGCAGATCGATGCCCTCCAACAGCGTCGTGCCGTCATCGAGCAGGCGGTCGAGCAGCGGCTCGGGTCCGTCGCCGATGTCGATCGGGCGGGTGCTGGCGTCGAGGATGCGCCCTGCCAGGTCGGCGATCGCCACTGTCGCGTGGGTGGCGCCCAGATCGACGGCGAGGCAGACGCCGGCGCGCGGGTTGAAGGCGACCCTGGCAGGCGGACGGCCTCCGGTGGAGGTCGCCTCTCCTGCCGCGTGGATGAGGCCGGCGGCGAGCAGCGCATCGATGCGCGTGGCGACGGTCGAGCGGGAGAGGCCGGTCGATTCGGCGATCTCGGCTTTGGTGCGCGCGCGACCGTCGAGGAACAGCTGGAAGATCTCGCCGGCGCCCGCTGTGCCCGGCGTCGCGGAGCGCATCACGTCGACCATTTCGCCAGTAAACCACACCCCTTAGGTGCAACGCCAAGCATCTTCTGCATGTCAAGAGCATAACTTCTGCATAAGTGCTGGCATAAGTCCGAAATCTGTGTCAGACTCACCGACATGACAACGGATGTCACTCACACCGGCATCGGGACGATCCGATCCGGCATCCTCGGCGGAGGATTCATGGCCCGCGTGCACAGCACCGCGTCCCGTGACGCTGGCGGCGATATCGTCGCCGTCGCGACGTCGACCGCGGCCGGCGGAGCGCGCGCAGCCGCCGCCCTCCGCGCCGAGCGCTCCGCGAGCGACGCGGACGAGATCCTGCACGCCGCAGATATCGACCTCGTGCACATCTGCACACCCAACGCGACGCACGCGCCGTTCGCACTGGCCGCGCTGCGCGCCGAGAAGCACGTCGTGTGCGAGAAGCCGCTCGCGACGACAGTGGCGGATGCCGAAGAGCTGGTCGCCACGGCGAGCGCATCCGATCTCGTCGCCGCCGTGCCGTTCGTCTACCGCTACCACCCGATGGTCCGCGAGGCACGCGCCCGAGTGCGACGCGGCGAGCTCGGCGCCTTGCTGACCCTGGACTGCGCGTACCTGCAGGACTGGATGCTGCTGCCGACCGACGACGACTGGCGGGTCAGTGCCGAGGGCGGCTCCTCCCGCGCGTTCGCCGACATCGGGTCGCACCTGTGCGATCTGATCGAGTTCGTCACCGACGAGCGCATCGCGCGGTTGAGTGCCCGCACCCGCACGGTCTACGCGGACCGCGCAGGGCACGCCGTCGACAACGAGGACATCGCCGCAGTGCTCGTCGAGACCGAGTCCGGGGCGCTCGGCACCCTGCTCATCTCGCAGATGGCCGCAGGGCGCAAGAATGCCCTGGTCATCGAGCTGCACGGCTCGCAGCGTGCGCTGCGCTTCGAACAGGAGCGGCCGGAGCAGCTGTGGCTCGGCGCCCGCGAGGAGACTCTGATGCTGTCCAGGGATCCGGCGACGACCGCCCAGGACTCCGCACGCCTGCAGCGGGTGCCCGCCGGGCATCCGATGGGATATCAGGACGCGTTCAACGGTTTCATGGCCGACGTGCACGCCGCGATCGCAGGCGCAGCGCCGGAGGGGCTGCCGACGTTCGCCGACGGTCTGCGCGCCACGCGCGTCACCGAGGCCGTGCTGCGGTCGGCCGCTGATGGCGGCAGCTGGGTGGAGGTGTCGTCATGAGCGATGTGCTCGACGCGACCAGCGAGGTCGCCGGTGCCGAAGATGAGGTGGTGCTCTCGGTGCGGAGCGTGGGGAAGTCGTTCTTCGGAGTCGAAGTGCTCCGCGGAATCGACTTCGACGTGCGCCGCGGTGAAGTGCACGGTCTGGTCGGTGAGAACGGCGCGGGCAAGTCGACGCTGATGAAGATCATCGCCGGAGTCCAGCCCGCCGACACCGGCACGATCGAGTACCGCGGCCGCGAGGTGCACTACACACACCCGCGGCAGGCGATGGATGCCGGCATCGTCACCGTCTTCCAGGAATTCACCCTGCTGCCGGAGCGCACTGTCGCCCAGAACGTGTTCCTCGGGCGGGAGCCGCGCCGGGGCGGACTCGTCGACAACCGGGCGATGGTGGCTCGCACCCGCGAGCTGCTCGAAGAGCTCGGGGTCGACTTCATCGACCCGCAGGAGCGCGTGCGCTCTCTCACCGTGGCCGAGCAGCAGATCGTCGAGATCGTCAAGGCACTGTCGTTCGACGCGCAGGTGATCTCGATGGACGAGCCCACCGCCGCGCTGAGCGACCGCGAAGTCGAACTGCTGTACGCCATCGTGCGCCGCCTCACGTCGCGCGGCGTCGCCGTGATCTACGTCTCGCACCGCCTCAAGGAGATCTTCGACCTCTGCGATCGCATCACCATCCTCAAGGACGGCAGCCTCGTCTCGACCGATGATGCCGTGGACCTCACGACCGACGAACTCGTGCGGCGCATGGTCGGCCGGTCGATCCAGTCGTACTTCCCCGAACCGTTGGAGGGCACCCAGCGCGGTGCGGCTCGCCTCGAACTGGACGGCAGCGGCAACGCCTTCGTCGACGGGGTGTCGCTCACGCTGCACGCCGGCGAGATCGTCGGCATCGCCGGTCTGCAGGGCTCCGGACGGACCGAGCTCGTCGAGGGCATCTTCGGCGTCCAGGGCTTCACCCGCGGCACGATGCGCGTCGACGGCACCCCGGTGCGCTTCCGAAGCGCCCGCGCCGCGGTGAAGGCAGGACTCGCCCTTGTCACCGAGGATCGCAAGGCGCAGGGACTCGCCCTCGGCCAGTCGGTGCTCGACAACACGCTGCTCGTGATGCGCAGCGTCTTCGCAGGGCGCTCGCGCGCCGCAGCGGTCAACGCCCCCGGCATCCTGAGTGCTCTCGAGATCAGCTCGCGCGGCACCTCGCAAGAGGCGCGGTTCCTCTCCGGAGGCAACCAGCAGAAGGTCGTGCTGGCCAAATGGCTGCTCACCGAGCCGCAGATCGTGCTGTTCGACGAGCCCACCCGAGGGATCGACGTCGGCGCGAAGTACGCCGTCTACATGCTGATGAGGCAGCTGGCGGCAGAGGGGAAGGCAGTGCTGATGGTCTCCAGCGAGCTTCCCGAGGTGATCGGAATGAGCGATCGCATCCTCGTCATGCAGGACGGCGAGCTCGCCGCAGAACTGCCGGCCGGTTCGGCCGAGCACGAGATCCTCGCCGCCGCCACAGGGGCAGCGGGCCACGACAGTCACCGGACGCAGGGAGGGGACCGATGAAGAAGCTCCGCATCGAGGCGCCGGTCATCGTGCTGGCGATCCTCATCCTCGTGCTCATCGTCGGTGCGATCCTCACCGCGAGCGTCGGCCGAAACTTCTTCAGCGACGGCAGCATCCGTGACATCCTCACCGGCATGAGCGTGCTGGGCCTGGTCGCCATCGGTCAGACGCTGGTGATCATCGGCGCCTCCCTGGACCTCTCGGTGGTCTACGTCGTGAGCCTGGCGAGCCTGATCGCCGCGACCACGATGAACGGCAAGGCCGGCAACATCCCGCTCGCTGTCGCGCTCACCTTGGTGGTGTGCGCCGGCATCGGCCTGCTCAACGGCTTCATCGTCACGGTGCTGAAGGTCAACGGATTCATCACGACGCTCGGCGTCGGCCTCATCCTGCAGGGCATCCTGAACACGAACTTCCAGGGTTCGGCGGGCAAGGTGCCTTGGGAGTTCCAGCTGCTCGGCGCGACCGGCATCGGGCCGGTCCCACTGTCGACCATCATCATGATCGCGCTCGCCGCGGTCGTCTGGTTCCTGCTCGGGCGCACGCGCACGGGGGCCCACCTGTTCGCCGTCGGCGGTGACCCCGAGATCGCGCGCCTCTCCGGCGTTCGGACCCGCCCACCGCTGATCGTCGCTCACACCCTGTGCTCGATCTTCGCCGGACTCGCAGGTCTGCTGCTGGCCAGCCGCCTCGGGGTGGGCACGCCGACGGTGGGGCAGCAGGGCGGCTACGACCTGCTCTCCATCGCCGCGGTGGTGCTCGGCGGCACGCTGCTGCTCGGCGGTCGCGGTTCGGTGTGGGGCACGATCGGGGGCGTTGCCATCCTGTCGGTCGTCGACAGCGTCATGAGCGTCATGCAGGTCAATCCGTTCCTGAAGGACGTCGTGCGCGGCGTGGTCATCATCGCCGCCGTCGCCGTCTACAGCCGCCGCGCGGTGATCCGCCGCCGCACGCGCTTCGGACCAGACGGCATACGCAGTGGGTCGGATGCTGACGCCAGAGCCGCGGAACCGGCGATGGCCGCAGCGGCCGCCGACCTCGCCGGCGGCATCGGATCCCTCGAAGGCACCAGACCCACCGACGTCACCAGTGAAGGAGAGAGCCGATGAGCTTCCTGCGCACTCTCGTCAGCCCACGCGGCGCGGTGTTCCTGCTGCTCGTGCTGCTGCTCGTGGCGGTCATGATCCTGAACCCCAACTTCGCAGAGCCCGGCCAGCTGATGCGCTTCATCCAGCGCGTCGCCCCCATCGCGATCGTCGCGATCGGGCAGTACTTCGTCATCGTCGCGGGGGAGTTCGACCTGTCACAGGGGTCGCTCATCACCGCTCAGGTGATCATCGCCGGCAACCTAGTCGGCGACGACGACGCGAAGACGATCCCCGTGCTGCTGCTGATGGTGGTCTTCGGCATCCTCGTCGGTCTCGCCAACGGCGTGCTTACCACGCTGCTGAAGGTGCCCTCCTTCATCGTCACCCTCGGCATGATGCTCGCCCTGCTCGGCGGGGCGATGTGGTGGACAGGGGGAGCGGCCACCGGCAACCCGGCTGACAGCTTCCGGCAGATCGGTCGCGGCGGCATCCGCGATGTGCCCATCCTCGACTTCATCCCGTGGTCTGCACTGATCCTGATCGGCTGGCTGGCGCTCGCCATCTGGATCACCAAGCGCCCACTCGGCAAGCTGATCATCGCGATCGGCGACAACGCCCGCTCGGTCGACTACGCGGGTGGCCGCCGCTCGTGGGTGACCACGCAGGCATTCGTCATCTCGTCGGTGTCGGCCACGATGTCGGCCGTGCTGCTGGTCGGATATGCCGGCGTGCACCCGTCGGTCGGACAGGGCTACGAGTTCATCGCGATCACCGCGGTGGTGCTCGGCGGCGTGGTGCTCGGCGGCGGACGCGGCTGGGTGGTCGCCGCGGCGGCCGGCGCGTTCGTGCTCGAAGCGCTGTTCATGCTGCTGAACATCCTCGGCGTCCCCTCGACGCTGCGCGACGCCGTGCAGGGCGTCATCATCATCGCCGCAGTGGCGTACTCGGCCGTCGCCTTCCGGGCGCGTCGACGGGGCCGCCCCGCACAGTCTTCTCCCGATCAGGGGAAGGAGCCGGATCCGTCGCCCGACGATCCTGCTCGACAGTCCGCGACACCTGCCCTCACCTCCGAGGGATCCACACAGAACAGAGGAGAACAGTAATGCGTCGATCAATGAAGATCGCCACCGCGGGGGTGGCCATCTTCGGTCTCATCGCGTTGGCCGGGTGCACGACCGACCCGTCTGTCGCGCCACCCGAGACCGAAGAGTCCGCAGCGCCCGAGACGCCCAGCGATGAGTGGTTCGACCAGGCGCTGTTCGACAAGCAGTTCGCCGAGCGCGACGTCACCCCCGAGGGTCCGTCGACGGAGCCGTATCTGCAGCACATCAACGCCGAGATGGTCGACACCTCGAAGTTCAAGAGCGAGGGGGCCAAGAAGGCGTGCTTCGCGAACGCGTCGATCTCGAACCCATGGCGCCAGACCGGCTGGATCACCATGAACCAGCAGCTCAAAGTGCTGCAGGACTCCGGCGTCATCAGCGAGATGGAGACCCGCGACGCGCAGGACTCCGACGACACGCAGATCGCCGATATCGACTACTTCATCGCTGAGGGCGGCTGCGACGTCTTCCTCATCTCGCCGAACAGCACGGCCGCCATGACACCGGCCGTGGAGCGGGCCTGCGAGACGGGCAAGCCGGTCGTCGTCTTCGACCGCGGTGTGAACACCGACTGCCAGGTCACGTTCATCCACCCGATCGGCGGCTTCGCCTGGGGCATCGACACGGCCGAATTCCTCATCGACAACCTCGAGAAGGGTGACAAGGTCGTGGCACTGCGGGTCCTGCCCGGCGTCGACGTGCTCGAGCACCGCTGGGCTGGGGCGAAGAAGCTGTTCGAAGAGGCCGGCATCGAGGCCACCGACCACTTCACAGGGGCCGACCCGGCCGAGATCAAGAACATCATCAGCGATGAGCTCGCCAAGGGTGACGTCGACGGAGTCTGGATGGATGCCGGTGACGGTGCCGTCGCGGCCATCGAGGCGTTCGAGGATGCCGGCGTCGACTACCCGGTGATGACCGGCGAGGACGAGATGAGCTTCCTGCGCAAGTGGAAGGAGACCGGCATGACGGCGCTCGCACCGGTGTATTCGAACTTCCAGTGGCGCACGCCGCTGCTCGCCGCGCAGAAGATCTTCGCAGGCGAAGAGGTGCCGAAGGAGTGGGTGCTGCCGCAGAGCCCGATCACCGAGGCGGAGCTCGACGACTACCTGCTGGCCAACGAGGGCATGCCCGACGGGCACTACGCCAAGTTCGGCGGCGAGAACCTGCCCGGCTACCCGCAGGTGTGGCAGGACCGGGTCATCCCGTAAACCGCAGTATCGTGTCCGGCAGTCGGTGGGGGTCGACTGCCGGACACGCCAGCGCACGATAGGACAGCTGACAGGAAGAGTGATCGGATGCCACACGCATTGGCCGTCAACACGTGGGTGTGGACGTCGCCGCTGACAGACCAGACGCTCGAGCCGCTGGCGGCGAAGGCGGCCGCGATGGGCTACGACGCGCTCGAGCTGCCGCTGGAGAACGTCGGCGACTGGGATCCGTCACGCGCCCGTGACGTGCTGGATGCCCGTGGACTGCGGGCTGTCGTGGTCGGCGCCATGGGCCCAGGACGTTCCCTCATCGCCCGAGCCGGCGACGTCTCCGCCACGGCGGACTACCTGCGGGCCTGCATCGCCGCGGCCGCGGATCTCGGAGCGGGCGCGGTCGCGGGCCCGTTCTACGCCCCGACAGGTGTGACGTGGCGGATGGATGCTGACGAGCGCGCCGCGGTCATCCGCGAGCTGCGTGAGAACCTCGCCCCGCTGGTGGAGACGGCCGCCGAGTCGGGCATCGCGCTCGCCGTCGAGCCGCTGAACCGCTACGAGACCAGCGTGATCAACACCGTCGCGCAGGGTCTTGAGGCACTCGAGCCGCTGCTGGGTGCGGGGCTCGGGCTGGCGCTGGACACCTATCACCTGAACATCGAGGAGAAGAAGCCCACCGAGGCGATCCGCTCGGCGGCAGGGCACATAGCGCACGTGCAGGTGTGCGGCAGCGACCGCGGTGCGGTCGGCGATGATCACACCGACTGGCCAGCCACACTCGCGGCGCTTGCGGATGCCGGCTATCAGGGCATCCTTGGTCTGGAGAGCTTCACCGGCGAGAACGCGACCATCGCGGTCGCCGCTTCGGTGTGGCGACCGCTGGCGGCTTCGCAGGACGAGCTCGCCGAACGCAGCATCCGAGCGCTGCGCGCCCTGGGCGCCTGACTCGACACGTCACGACCCACCCACGTAACGCGAAGGAGCGACATGGCACACCACCCCGTCACCCTGTTCACCGGCCAGTGGGCCGATCTGCCGTTCGAGGAGGTCGCGCGGCTCGCGGCATCCTGGGGGTATGACGGCCTCGAGGTCGCAGCCTCCGGTGACCATCTCGATCTGAAGCGCGCCGACGAGGACGACGCGTATCTGGCATCCCGCAAGGAGATCCTCGATCGGCACGGGCTGAAGATCTTCGCGATCTCGAACCACCTCGCCGGTCAAGCCGTGTGCGATGCGCCGATCGACTTCCGCCACCAGGCGATCCTGCGCGACTACGTGTGGGGCGATGGCGACGCCGAAGGGGTGCGGGAGCGCGCCGCTGAAGACATGAAGCGCGCCGCGCGGGTGGCGCGCAAGCTCGACATCGACACCGTCGTCGGATTCACCGGCTCGTCGATCTGGCAGTATGTGGCGATGTTTCCGCCGGTGGCCGCATCGGTCATCGAGGGCGGTTTCGAGGACTTCGCCGCACGCTGGAATCCGATCCTCGACGTGTTCGACGGTGAGGGCGTGCGCTTCGCGCACGAGGTGCACCCGAGCGAGATCGCCTACGACTACTGGAGCTCGGTGCGCGCGCTGGAGGCGATCGACCACCGCAGTGCCTTCGGCTTCAACTGGGACCCGTCGCACATGATGTGGCAGAACATCGACCCGGTCGGCTTCATCTGGGACTTTCAGGACCGCATCTATCACGTGGACTGCAAGGACACCAGGATGCGCCCGCAGAACGGCAGGGCAGGCGTGCTCGGCTCGCACCTGCCGTGGGGAGACCCGCGCCGAGGGTGGGATTTCGTCTCGACAGGGCACGGAGACGTGCCCTGGGAGGACGCGTTCCGCGCGCTGGACGCGATCGGCTACGCCGGACCCATCTCGATCGAATGGGAGGATGCCGGCATGGACCGCCTGCACGGCGCGGCCGAGGCCGTCAAGTACGTGCGCTCGCTGCTGTGGTCGGCACCCGAGGCCGCGTTCGACTCGGCCTTCAGCAATCAGTGATCTGTGAGCACCGTGCCATACCCGCTAGTATGGCACGGTGTACTGTGGCGGCATGACTCTCCGCGCCACCACAGAACCCGCAAAGGCGGAATCGCTCGCGATCGCCGCTTTCGAGCTCTTCTCCACGCGCGGCATCGATGGCGTGAGCATGGACGATGTCGCCGCTCGCGCCGGGGTCACCAAGGGCAGCCTCTATTGGCACTACTCGTCGAAGAAGGAGATCATCCTCGCGGCCTGCGTGCAGTACTACGCCCGCTGGCGCGTGCAGATGGCCGAGGCGACCGAGCAGACATCAGCGCCCTGGGATCGTGTGGTGGCGGCGGTGGAGTTCTCCGTGCACAGCTGTCTTCTCGATGAGGCCAACCGGGTCTTCACCACTGAGATCGTCGCGCTGGCGCTCTACGACACGGAAGTCCGTGCGAGCTGGTCCGGATTCCTGGACGAGACCGAGCGGCTCTTCCTCGGCCTCACCCACCGCGCCGTCGGAGCGGGCCAGCTCAAGTGCGACGACGTCGATCGCGCAGTCGAGCTCCTGTTGGCGGCCATGGAGGGTGTGAAGCAGCTGACGCTGTTCCGCCCGCGGTACGCCGCCGGCGACAGTGCGGAGCGCACGACCCGGTCGCTCCTGTCCCTGTTGGGTGCGCCCACGGCCTGATTGCTTCCCTTGCCGCGCGCAACGGTGCTAGAGTCAGGCCAACACCATACCGGCGAGTATGGAGAATCTCGGCTCTGAACACCCGGAAACGCGGAAGAGTACCCCGCAGGGTGTACGGCCGCGTATGTGAATCGGCGTGACATCCAATGGAGGAGAAGCAATGAAGATCGGTTTCCACACAGACGCATTCAACTCGGCGTTCTGGTCGTTCGAGAACTCGCTGCAGTGGGCGCAGAAGAACGACGTGCACTTCATCGAGTGCGGGTTGATCGATGGTGTGAGTTGGATCCACGGCCTCGGCTATCAGCCGCACGTGGCGCTCTATGAAGACCCGATGCTGCTGCGCCGCAAGATGGACTCCTACGGCGTGAGCTTCTCATCGGTGGATGCTGCATTCCCGCTGTCCGGCCTGGACGGGCCGCTGCGCGGGGTGCCCTACATCATGAAGTCCATCGCCTGGGCGGCTCAGGTCGGGGCGCCATTCGTGGACACGACCGACGGCCTGCACAAGCCGGAGGGCCTCAGTGACGACGAGGCGATGGAGCAGATGAAGCGCAGCTACGGGCAGATCATGGAGGTTGCAGAGGCGCACGGTGTCGGTGTGAACATCGAACCGCACGGGTACTTCACGACGAACCCCGACCAGATGGAGCGGATGCTCGACTTCGTTGACTCACCGTTGCTGGGGATGAACCTCGACACGGGCAACACCTTCATCGCCGGCCAGGATCCGGTGGCATTCACTGCGCGCTTCGTCGACCGCATCCGCCACGTCCACATCAAGGACGTCTCGCAGGAACTGGCGGATGCCGTCCGCGGCGGCCAGACCGGAATCGCCCTGAGTCACTGTGCGATCGGTGATGGCGTGAACGCCGACAACATCCGACAGATCCTCACCCTGCTGCATGAGAACGGCTACGACGGCGGACTCGCAATCGAGTGCGAGGGTCAGGCGGGTCCCATGCTCGAGAAGTCCGTCGCCTGGCTCCGTGCCACTCTCGACGATCTGGGCATTCCGCACG
Organism: Microbacterium sp. H1-D42; assembly: GCF_022637555.1. Lineage (NCBI taxonomy): Bacteria > Bacillati > Actinomycetota > Actinomycetes > Micrococcales > Microbacteriaceae > Microbacterium > Microbacterium sp. H1-D42. The sequence continues at coordinate 1,109,253 of NZ_CP093342.1, forward strand.
AGTGAGCCGGACGAGCTCGACAGGTCGCAGATGACGCGGGCGCCGGAGAGGCTCCGGCGCCCGCGTCATCGTGTGGCGATGTCAGCGGCTCACCTCGGTGAAGCCGTCCGCGGTGAATGCGGCTCGATCGGCCTCGCCGTTGACGACGACGCGTCGGCCGTCTCGCAGCATCACGCTGTCGACGAAGGCGCCGCGCCCCTGAGTATTGGCGTCGGTCGTGTACCGCCAGCGGAGCGAGTCCACACCCTCTGGCAGGGTCGCCTCTGCCTGACCCCAATCACGGTTGCCCTGGTTGTTGAACGTGCCGTCGGTCTCGACGACGCGCCCGTGATGGGCATGGCCGTGGCCGAAACGAACAGTGAAGGGCACGAGCGACCAGGTCTCACCGCGGTCTGTCGATGCCTCCAGAGCGAACACGTCGGTCGATTCGAGGTCGGCGAACACATCGAACGAGACGGACCTGTCGGTCCCGGCCGGCAGGGCCACCGAGAGCGTGTGCTCGGCAGCATCCTGCGTGCCACTGAACCACTCCGTCCGGCCTCGCTGCGCCGAGACCGACATCGACGCTGCGAGCCCCTGAGCGATCGCCCGACGCGACGGGTTGTTCGAGCCCCAGCTGCGGCTCGGATGCACCCGGTTCGTCAACAGCACCGCGAACGAGCGGGACGTGAAGTCGATCACCAGTGACGTGCCGGTGTAGCCGGTGTGCCCGGCCGTGGAACCGGCAGCGAGCCCGCCCATGTACCAGAGCTGGTTCAGCTCGAAGCCGAGCCCGTGGGAGTCACCGGGAAACGCCGTGTTCTCATCTGTGATCATCGCCTTCACCGACTGCTCTGACAGGATCCGCTTCCCACCGTAGATTCCGCCGTTCAGCATCGTCTGCGCGAGGATCGACATGTCACCGGCCGTGGAGAACACGCCGGCGTGGCCGGCCACGCCGCCAAGGCTCCACGCGTTCTCGTCGTGCACCTCGCCCCACACCATGCCCCGATCGGGGGAGGTCTGGTATTCGGTGGCGGCGATGCGCGGCTTCAGTCGCGGATCCGGGTTGTACCCGGTGTCGACCATCTGCAGCGGATCGGTGATTCCCCGCTCGACGAGCACATCCAGAGACCGACCGGTGAGGTGCTCGGCCAGCACGCCGAGCGCGATCAGGTTCAGGTCGGAATACTCGTACACCGTGCCAGGCGGGTTCTTCACCGGCACGTCCATCACTGCATTGATGCGGGCGTCCTTGTCGGGATACGCGCTCCACAGTGGCAGCCATGACACCAATCCTGAGGTGTGCGTGAGCATCTGACGGATGGTGATGGACTCCTTGCCCCCGTTCGCGAACTCGGGCAGATAGCTGCCATAGGTGGCGTCGAGATCGACGTCGCCCTTCTCCACCAGCTGCATGATCACGATCGAGGTGAACAGCTTGCTCACCGACGCCATGTCGTAGATGGTCTTCTGGTGCGCCTCGATCTGCTGGTTCTCCGGCAGCTTGGTGCTGCCGTCGACGTAGAGCAGTGAGTACCCCGTGCTGTGCTCGCTGACGATCCGGCCCTGGTGGCCCATCACGCCGACCGCGGAGGCGTACATCGGCTTCACCCCCGGACCGGTCGGCGCGGCGAAGCCGTCGATCGCCGCCCAGGCAGCTTCGATCGGTGCCGGATCGAGGCCGAGCGCCTCGGGGGAACTCGTCCGCAAGGTGGTCGATCCCTTCATGAACCCTTCGAAGGGGGCATCGAACTGTCCGGTGCGTCCCTGCCCGGTGGCATCCGCGACGGCCGGTGCCATCGAGCCCGTCGCCAGCAGCCCCGCCGTGGCGAGCCCGACGAGGGTGAGGCCGATCCGGCCACTCGTGACGCGGCGCGTCATCGCGGTCCGCCGTACAGCAGGTACGGCCGGGTGTCGGCCACGAACTTGCGCAGCTCCGGCTGCCAGGCGGCGATGATCTCCTCCGCCGAGGCGCCGGCCTCCAGCTGCTCCTGGAACCGGCCCGAGCCCGTGAGCAGGCCGATCCACCGGCCGCCGTCGCCGCGCCAGGCGAATTCCGGATATATCCGGCGGGCCTCGACGAGCATGTGCGTCGCGACCTCGATGGCGTCGACCTTCTCAGCATCCATGATGTGCACCTGCACACCGGCGCACACCTTGCCCGAGTTCTTCGAGAACGTCGGCGTGAAGTACGCCTCGCGGAACTCGACGCCGGCAAGCTTTCGCGCATTCAGCGCCTCGGCCCATCGATGGTCGAGGTAGGGGGCGCCGATCAGCTCGAACGGGCGGGTGGTGCCGCGCCCCTCCGACCAGTCCGTCGCCTCCACCATGCCGGTGCCCGGATACAGCACGGCCGTCTGCGGGGTCGGCATGTTGGGCGACGGTGGAATCCACCGGTCGGCCTGATCGGGGCCGACCATCTCGCGACGCCAGCCCTTGACCTTCACCACCTGCAGGTCGCTGAGCTTCTGCTGTCCGGCACGCTCCATGAAGGTGGCGTTGAAGAACTGCGCGAGCTCACCCACCGTCATGCCGTGCTGCTGCGAGATCTCCAGCAGTCCGACCCCTGAGGTGTATCCCTGCTGCAGCACCGGGCCTCGTGCCCGTCCGCCGAGCGGGTTGGGGCGGTCGAGCACGACGAAGCGCAGATCGCCGACCTGCGAAGCCGCCTGCATGGCCGTCCACATCGTCCAGATATAGGTGTAGAAGCGCACGCCGACATCGCGGATGTCGAACACGATCGTGTCGACACCGGCCGTGGTGAAGAATCCGGCCAGCTTGGTCACCGTCGCGCCGTACGCGTCGTAGACGGTGACCCCTGTGCGCGGATCGGTGAACGTCTCCTCGGCCTCGCCGGCCTGCGCGGTACCGCGGAAGCCGTGCTCGGGACCGAACACGGCCGCGAGGTCGACGCCCTTGGCGTGCATGTCGTCCACGATGCTGGTGAAGTCCTGCAGCACCCCGGTGGGGTTGGTGATGACGCCGACCTTGCGGCCGGCGAACATCCGCCAGTCGTCTGCGGCGGCGAGGTCGGCGCCGGTGCGCAGACTGCGGCCGCGGCCAGTGGATGCCACGTTCGAGCCGTTCGCGAAGGTGGCGCCTCCTGTGGTCGCCACACCCGCGGCGGCGGTGGCCGCGGCGACACCCGCGGCGCGGAAGATTCCTCGTCTGCTGATGCTCATGACCTCACCACCCCAGTCCGTGGCCGAAGGGGTAGAGGATGCCACCCGAGCCGTCGGCGGACTCGATGTCGACCGGCAGCTTGCCCTGCGGGCTGACCTCGCCTGTGATGACCTTGGCGAGCGAGGCCAGCGCCGGCGTCGCGTACGAGTACGTCGCGATGAAGTTGTCGACCTCGGGCAGCTGGTTGATGTCGTATGGGTTGCGTACGCCGGCGACCACCAGGTGGGTCTGCGTGGCATCCAGCGCCGCGACCAGTTCCTTCTGCCTGCTCGTGGCGGTGACGCCGTTGGTGAGCACGACCGTGACGTCGCTGGCTGCCGCCGCGGCGGCCGCCTGCGCGATCAGGGCTGCAGACGGTGCGGTGCCGGTGGGGAGAGCGGTGACTTCTGCTCCGCGGGCGGTGAGCTCGGCGGCCAGGGTGCGACCGGTGACCTCGCCGTAGCCGGTCACGAGCACCTTCTTGCCCTCGACGGCGACGGGCAGCGACTCGTCGTCGTTGCGCACGAGCGTCGTGGTGCGATCGGTGATCTTCTCGGCGGCCCGCAGGCTGGAGTTCTTGCCGACGACGTTCATCACCTTGTCGACTCTGACCGTGGGGTGCTTGATCACGCCCTGGTTGTACTTCATCTTCAGGATCCGCTCGACGGACTCGTCGATGCGCTGCTCGGTGAGCCGGCCAGTGTCGAGGGCCTCATCGATGGCGGCGTACGCCTCCTGAGGGGCGGCGGGCAGCAGCAGCTGGTCGACGCCTGCTTCGATGGCGCGCACGGCCACCTCGCCGTCGCCGTACTTCTGCCGGACTGCTGCCATCTCGAGGCCGTCGGTGACGATGACGCCGTCGAAGCCGAGTGCTTCACGCAGCTGCCCCGTGACGATCTTGTGCGACAGGGTCGCCGGGTCGCCGCTGTCGTCGAGCGCCGGCACGACGATGTGCGCGGTCATGATCGAATCCACGCCGGCGGCGATGGCCGCCTCGAACGGCGGCGCGTCGATCTGCTGCCATTGCTCGAGGGTGTGCGTGATCACCGGCAGACCCGAGTGCGAGTCGGTGGCGGTGTCGCCGTGGCCGGGGAAGTGCTTGGCGGTGGCGATGATCCCGCCATCGTGCTGGTATCCCTGCACGGCGGCGGCAGTGAGCTCTGAGACCAGTGCCGGGTCGGACGAGAAGCTGCGCACCCCGATCACGGGGTTGTCCGGGTTGATGTTGACGTCGGCGTCCGGCGCGTTGTTCTGGTGGATGCCCATCGCCAGCAGCTCCTGGCCGGTGATGGCCGCTGCCCTTCTGGTGTCCTTCGCGCTGCGTCCGGCGCCGAGCGCCATGCTGCCGGGGAACAGAGTGGCGGGGGAGCCGATGCGGGTCACGATGCCCTGCTCCTGGTCGGTGCTGACCAGCATCGGGATGCCCGCGCCGGTGTCCATCGCGGCTTCCTGGAGTCCGTTCGAGAGCGTGGCGACCTGAATCGGGTCGGTGATGTTGTCGCGAGCGGAGAACAGGATGAATCCGCCCGGCTCGTACTCGGAGATGATGTCGGATGCTGTGGCCTGGCCGTACAGGGCGGTGTTGCGAGCATCCACGGTGTCGGCGCCGGGGCCGTAGGCGAACAGGATGAACAGCTGCCCGACCTTCTGCTCCAGCGTCATGGACTGCATCGTCTCGTCCGCATACCTCTGCGCGGCGCGTTCGTGTCCAGGTGGCGTTCCTGCGGCGGATGCCGCCGCGGGCGCAAGCGTCGCGGTCAGCGACAGCGCCGCGGCGAAGGCCAGGGCGCGATGGGCGGGTCTGTTCAGCATGACGTTCTCCTCTTCGAGATTCGTCCCCAGCTGCGTCCCCAGACGTGCAGGTCAGCCTAGCAACGCGTCAGCGTTCTGAATAGGGTCTTAACTATTCCGGAGAGAGTCAGTCGGTCTCGCGCAGGCGGATCATCCGCTCGTGCCCGCTCTCGGAGAGCTCGGCGACATCGTCGCGCGAGCGCAGGAAGTCGTTGAACGAACGGAAGCCGAGCGCCTTCTCGCTGAACGAGGGGTCCATCCGACGCATCTGGGTCTTCACTGCCGAGGCGTGCAGCCACTCGTCGGCATCCGCCTTGTCGTGCCCGAGGCGCAGCGCACGCTCGAGCAGTTGGGTCGCCTCGGTCTGCTCGTCGGTCTTGACCGGCTCCTCGGTCTTCGCGGCGGATTGCGCCCTGCGGGGCTTGGTCGCCCGCTTCGGCTTTTCCTTTTCCTTCTCGTCCTTGGTATCGGCGGTGTCCTTCGTCGCGATGACGGGCTCTGCGGGGGCGGTAGCCGGCGGCGTCTTCGTCGGCCGCACCACACCGGGGAGCGAGTCGTACGATTCGAACTCGTCGCAGGCGGCCGCGAGTGACTTCGCAGTGGAACCCGCGACGCCGACGCCGATCACGTATCGGCCGAGCCGCTTGCAGCGCTGCGCGAGCGGCACGTAGTCGCTGTCACCCGCGACGATCACGACGTGCGTGAGGTCGGGCAGGCGGAACATGTCCTCGACGGCATCCACGGCCAGGCGGATGTCGGCGCCGTTCTTCGCGTACGCCGCTGCGGGGAACAGCTGCACCAGGTCGACGGCGCGGGCGACCAGCTGCGAGCGGTACTCGGCGTTGACAGGCGACGACCAGTCGGCGTACGCGCGGGTCAGTACGAGCGTGCCGAACGACGACGCATAGTCGATGATCGCGCCGACTTCGATGACGGCCTGCTGCAGACGCTCGACGACCTCGGGGTCGTTCGGGTTCTCGGCGATGCGCTGGCGGTCCTTGCCGTAGGCGTTGCGGCCGTGAACCCGGTCGTACCAGCTGATGACGATGTTGTCGAAGTCGAGGTAGACGGCGACGCGCCCCGTGGTGTCGGCCATGATCAGCTCTCGGTCGGGTAGCTGACGCCGATCTGGCGTCGAATCTCGTCGAGCGTGCCCATGATGCCGACCGACTCGGCGACGGGCAGTGCGAGCAGCGCTCCGGATGGGTCGCCGTGCGCGACGGCGCCTTCGGCGGCGAACGCCTGGTACTGCATGCCACGCCCCTCGACCGACGAGGTGTACTCCTCGAGCACCGTGCCGTGCGCGTCGACGACGCGGAACGAGGTGGGTGCGTACCAGACCCGGTCGATCTCGATCCGCGCCGCGGTGCCCAGCACCACCGCCTGATTCGGGCCGGACGTGCGCGACGACGAGAGGCTCGTCGAGATCGCGCCTCCGGCGTGCGTCATGATCGTCGCGACCTCGGCATCCGCTCCGGTTTCGATCAACCGGGCCGTCGCCTGGATCGTGGCCGGTTCGCCCAGCACGTCCCAGATGAACGAGATCGGGTAGACGCCGAGGTCGAGCAGGGCGCCGCCGCCGAGCTCGATGGCGTTCAGTCGGTGGGTGAGGTCGGTGGGCAGGTTCTGCGTGTGGTCGGCCGAGACGGCGCGGATCTCGCCGAGCGTGCCTTCGGCGATGATCTCGCGGATGCGCACCATGTGCGGCAGGTAGCGGGTCCACATCGCCTCCATGACGATGAGGCCCTTCTCGGCGGCGAGTCGCTGCAGACCCTCGGCCTCGTCGCGGTTGAGGGTGAACGACTTCTCGACCAGCGCGTGCTTGCCGTGCTCGAGGGCAAGCCGGGCATCTTCATGGTGCATCGGATGCGGCGTCGCGACATAGATGATGTCGACGTCGGGGTCGGCGACCAGCGCCTGGTACGAGCCGTGTGCGCGGGGGATGTCGAACCGCGCCGCGAACGCGTCTGCCGATTCCTGACTGCGTGAGCCCACCGCGACGAGGTCGAGGCCCGCGGTGCGCAGGTCGGATGCGAATGCGGCGGCGATGCCGCCCGTGGCGAGGATGCCCCAGCGAAGTCCGGTCATGTGTTCAGCGTACCGGGGCCCCTCGCGCTCAGAGCGCGAGCGCCCGATCGAGGTCGGCGATCAGGTCGGCGGGATCCTCGAGCCCGGCTGAGACGCGGATCGTCGTCAGCGAGATGCCGGCGGCGGCGCGCTGGTCGGCGGTGAGGTGGCCGTGGGTCATGGATGCCGGGTGCGCGACCAGGCTGCGCGCGTCGCCGATGTTCGCCACGAGACGGAACACGCGCAGCGAGTCGAGCACGGTGGCGACGCGGTCGAAGGCGGCGTCGTCCTGGGGACCTGTCAGGTCGAAGGAGAACACCGACGGCACACCGTGCGGCAGATAACGCTCGGCGAGCGCATGCCACGGGTTGCCGACGAGGCCCGGATGATGCACGGCGGCGACAGCCGGGTGCCCGGAGAGGTGCTCGGCAACCCGCAGCGCGGTGGCGCTCTGCCGCGCGACCCGCAGGTCGAGCGTCTCGATGCCCTGCAGGATCTGCCAAGCGTTGAACGGTGAGATCGACGGGCCGAGATCGTGCACGTACTTCGACTTCACGAGGGCGGCGAAGGCATGCCCCTGGCCGAACTTCTCCCACAGCACCATCTCGCCGAACCGGGTGTACGCCGCGGTGAACTGCGGCCAGCGCGCAGCATCCGCCCCGAAATCGAAGGTGCCGAGATCCACCACCACGCCGCCGAGCGAACTGCCGTGCCCGGAGAGGAACTTGGTCGCCGAGTGCACCACGAAGTCGGCGCCGTGCTCGCCGGGCCGGATCAGGTGCGGCGTGCCGACGGTGCTGTCGATCACGAGCGGCACCCCCGCCTCGTGCGCGATGTCGGCGACGGCGCGGATGTCGAGCACCTGGGCGATCGGGTTGGCTACGGTCTCGGCGAACACCACCCGTGTCTGCGGGGTGATCGCGTCGCGCCAGGCGTCGAGGTCGTCCTGATCGACGAACGTGACGCCGATGCCGAAATCGTCGAGCGTCTCCTGCAGCAGGTCGATCGTGCCGCCGTACAGCTGGTGCGCGGCGACGATGTGCCCACCGCGGTGGGCGAGTGCGAGCAGCGTGACGGCGACGGCCGCCTGACCGGATGCCACGGCGACGGCGCTCACGCCGCCCTCCAGCAGAGCCACCCGCTCTTCGAGGATCTGCTGCGTCGGATTGGCGTTGCGGCTGTAGATGATGCCCGCCTTGCGCAGCGCGAACAGGTCGGCCGCCTCTGCCAGTGACGAGAATTCGTACGCAGCCGTCTGATGGATCGGCGGCACTGCGCCGACGGCATCGGATGCCCGGTAGCCGGCCTGCACCTGCGCGGTCGAGAAGCCCGGTGTGGGATCAAACGTCGTCATGCGTCCATACTCGCGTTCAGCGGGGCAGGATGCCGTGGAATGTGTCGAACTGTTGCGCGGGCTCAGGGAACCAGGATGACCTTGCCTCGGGTTGCGTTCTGCTCGATGAGCTCGTGCGCACGGGCCGCCTCAGCGAGCGGAAGCTCCGGACCGAGCTCGATCTGGAAGTCACCGGCTTCGATGAGGTTGACGGTCAGCGGCACGGCTTCGTCGCGCCACGCCTTCTCCTGATCGGTGAGCGGGATCGGGCTGCCGCCCGAGAAGGCGCGGATGCCGAATTCCTCAGCATCGGGGCCCCGCACGATCGTCGCGATGCGGTTCCTGTCGGCCACCAGCTCGAGGGAGGTCTGGATCGCCTCGTCGGTGCCGATGCAATCCAGCGCGACCGTGACACCGTCGGGGGCCGCCTCGCGCACGCGGTCGGCGAGCCCGTCGCCGTAGGCCACCGGGATCGCCCCCAGCGCGCGCAGCTGTTCGAATCGGGCCGGACTGCCGGTGGCGATGACCTTCGCGCCCCACAGCACGGCGTACTGCACGACGGCCTGTCCCACGGCGCCCGATCCGGCGTGCACGAGCAGGGCGTCGCCCTGGCCGACCTTCAGTGAGCGGAGGCACTGATAGGCGGTGCCGATCGGGATGCCCAGGGCCGCGCCCTCTGCCATCGTCACGCCGTCCGAGAGGCGAACCAGCCGCGATACCGGGACGGTCAGGGCGGTGGCGTAGGTGCCGAGCACGTTGTTGATGGCGACGCGATCGCCGACGGCGAATCCGGTCACTCCCTCGCCGAGCTCCGAGACCACGCCGGCGCCATCGAACCCGACGCGACGCGGTTCGACGATGGGAGGTGAAGGGCGGGCGCCGCGGCGCAGCTTCGCATCGAGAGGGTTGACACCCGCTGCCTCGATGCGCACGACGACTTCGCCGGGCCCTGCTACGGGATCCGGGATGTCGACGAGATGAAGGACGTCAGGTGTGCCGAGTTCCGTATACACGATCGCGCGAGCCATGTGGCCAGGCTACCCGGACGATGGGGGCGAGAGGCCAGCAGCCAGGGGTCGAGGGCTGTGCTGCCGGGGCGGCCAGCCCCACCCGCCGGCTCTATGATCAGAGGATGACGATGGCGCGGCGACGAGGAGTCGTCGCTGTCGTCGCATCGATCGTGCTGATCGCCCTCGGAGCAGGGGCCGCACTCGCGGTCGGCGACGCTCTGGGCATCCGCACCGAACCCTCAGCGCCGATGCAGCACGAGGTCGTCGTCGCGGGCGCCGTCGCGGAACCGGTCGCCCCGCCGAAGATCACCACACTCGACGCGCCCCGCTCGGAGCGGATCGGCGTCGCGCTGGATGAGCTGCGCGACGCGATCACCGACGCCGGTGCGACAGCGGGAGAGGCTGCTCTCACAGTCCCCGACACCGCGCCGGGGCCGGGTGGCGATGACGCGTACGCCCTCGAAGGGGATGCCGCGAACCTGACCATCAGGGCGTCGACCGAGGCGGGAGCCGTGCGGGCGATCTACGATCTCGCGGGTCAGGTGCGAGCCGCGCGGCCGCTGAGCGACCTGATCGGCGCGCATGCCGCATCCGCACTTCCGCTGCGGATGACCGACCTCGGCGCGGTCGGGGTGAAGCCCGACCCGGCCGAGTGGGAGACCGGCACCGACTACTCACACGCCTCGAAGGCGTTCGCCGACGTCTTCCAGACAGACGCGCCGTACATCGACCAGACCGCGCTGGCGGCGGCGTACGACGATTTTGACGTCTTCCTGCGCCATTCACTCGCAAACGGGTTCAACGCGGTCGCGTTCCCCGGATTCGTCGAATTCGTCACCTTCGACGACGCTCCGGGCGGCCCCGTCTACAGCGAGGGCGACGAGCACCGTGCGAAGGCGCTGGCCATGCGCGAGGCGTTCGCGCCGTTCTGGGAGCGGGCAGACGAGCTCGGGGTCAAGGTCTTCCTCCGCACCGACATGCTGGCGCTGACAGGTCGGCTCGAGCAGTACCTGCAGGACCGCTTCGGTTCGCTCGACACCGAGAACCCGGAACTCTGGGACGTCTACACCGCCGGCCTCGACGAACTGTACGACGCGGTGCCGGCGCTGGATGGCGTGCTGATCCGCATCGGCGAAGCAGGCACCGTGTACGACGTGGACGGCTGGGACTACTACTCCTCCCTCAGCGTCACGACCGTCGATGCCGTCCGGGCCATGCTCGAGGCGTTCACCGGGCAGGCGGAGGCATCCGCGCGCGAGGTCGTCTTCCGCACCTGGTCGGTGGGGGTCGGCGGCGTCGGAGACATGCACACCAACGCCGACTCGTACGAGGCGGTGCTCGGCGGCATCGACTCTGCGGCCCTGATCGTGTCGACCAAGTACACCCTGGGTGACTTCTACACCTGGCTGCCGCTGAACGACACGCTCGCGCAGGGCACGCAGCGGCGCATCGTCGAGCTGCAGAGCAGACGCGAGTTCGAGAACTTCGGCGCCTTCGCGAACGACCTCGGCGCCGAGTACCAGTGGGCGCTGCAGCGGCTGCTCGCCGCGAACGAGAACATCGAGGGCATCTGGGCGTGGACGCAGGACGGCGGTCCGTGGCGCGCCGGCCCGATGACCCTGTACCTGAAGGCCGGGTTCTGGCAGCTGTACGAGCTGAACACGCAGGTGGCCGGGGCGCTCGCGCGTGACCCGTCCGCCGACGTGGCGGCCGTCACGGCGGACTGGGCGCGGGAGTGGTTCTCGAGCGACCCTGAGACGGTCGGGGCGATCACGGCGGCGATGGCGGACTCCCGTGACGCGATCGCGCACGGCCTGTACATCGCCCCGTTCGCACAGCAGCGGGTGTTCGCGATCGGGCTGGAACCGCCGCCCATGATGTGGATCTTCGAGTGGGACATCCTCACCGGAGACTCCGCGGTGCTCGATGTCATGTATTCGATCGTCCGCGATGCCGAGGGCGGCATCGATGCGGCGATCGCCGAGGGGGCGCAGGCCGTCGAGACCGCGCAGACCATGCTCGACACGGTGGTGGCGACGGATGCTGAGACCTGGCGTTCGCCCGAGGTCCGCGATGCGTTCGTCGGGGCGCTCGAGTACGAGGTCGACACCCTGCGTCTACTCGCGTCGTACCGGTCGCTGCTCCTGCACCAGGGGCAGTGGCATGACACGCGCGCGCCAGCTGCGCGTGCGGCGTGGGATGCGGACCGCGCGACGTTCGAGAAGCTGGCCGCCGCGCATCTGGAGACGTACGAGGGTGACGTCGCGCATCCGGCGATGAATCTCACCGCGGCGCAGTTGGGCATCGAGCGAACCGCACGCGACGACGTGATGGCCTGGCTCGCGCGGGGGCTGCTGGCGTTGGCTGTGGCGTGGGTCGTCATCGGGATGCTGGCAGCGCGCACTCGGCTGGTGCGCCGACCAGGTGCCGTCGCGGCGGGGGCGAGTTGGGTCGCGTCGACCAGGCCCTGGCGCGCACGGGAATCCACCCTCGGCATGCTCGACCTCGACCGCTGGCTGCTGCTGGTTGTGCCCGCCGCGCTGCTGGTCGCGACGCGGGCCGTGCAGACGTCGTTCCTGTCGTGGACGCATCTGGCTGTCATCATCGGCTCGTGGGTCGTGTTCGCTCTCGTCATCCGGCTGTTCGTGCGGAAGCGTTCGCCGTGGCCGGTCATCGCGGCCGTCGGGGGTGTCGTGGTGCTGCGGTGCATCCTCACTCTCTTCGCGCTGTCGTTCACCGGACCCGGTGGGTATTGGTACGCGTTCTGGACGGAGCCCGCGCCGCGCACGGTATACATCGCCGTCGCCTTCGGACTGTTCCTGTGGGTGTTCGTCGCTGCCGGATGGGCGCTGTCGACCCAGATCGGCGCTCGCCGTGCCACCGGGGCTGTGCTCGCCTCGGTCGGCGCGGGACTCCTCCTGCCGGCGGTCGTGATCGGCGCCATCGGGCTGGAGGCCGCGCTCACGGTCTGGAACGACCAGATGGGCCTGTTGCCCTGGGGTCTCGCCCGCATCCTCGGCATCACCACCTACCTCGACATCCCGACGGCCACGCCGTGGGCGGCTGCCGGCTTCGCAGTGGTGCTGCTCGTGGTCGGTGTGCTGCTCGCGCTGCCCGGGCGGCGAGAGCGCGCCGGTTCTCACTGAGTCGGACGAGGCGCTCCACCGTGGCGGTGACGGGGCAGAACGAGATTCCGGGTAGGCCGTTCGGTGGCGAGGGCGTTCCACCACTTCGACGCGCTGCGCTTGCTCAGTGCGTTTCGTCACTTCGACCCGCTCCGCCCGCTCAGTGCATCGCTCGCGTAGCGGTCGCTGAGCGAGCGCAGCGAGTCGAAGGGCGCTCAACGACCCGGGCGTGCTCATCACCAGAGAGGGCGGAGGGATCGTCGCGGAGCGAGCACCGGGAGGGGCCGCCGGAGCGCCAGCGGAGGCGGAGGGTCCCGCTCTGCGAGCGCAGCGACGGTCCCCGCCAGCCTGCCCCCGACCCGCCCGCAACATCGACTAAGTGAACGCGAAGTCGGGGAGTGAGAGTCGTGGGGTGCGCCAGTGGTGTTCGGGGTCCCACCATGCGGGTCCGCGGATTTCGGGGAGTCCGTGGTTCATGCGGATCTCCCACCCGGAGTAGTCCAGGGAGCGGTGGTGCCACCAGCACAGCGGGACGCCGTTGTCGGTGCTGGTCGGTCCACCTCTGGCATGTTCGGTGACGTGGTGAATCTCACACCACGTGGCGGGAACGTGACACCCGGGGATCAGACACTCCCTGTCGCGCAGGGTGATCGCCCGGCGCTGGTGGACGGTGAAGATCCGGTCGGTGACCGTGATCCCCACGATCCGGCCCTGCTCGGTGAACACCCGCTGGATCGCCCCCGTGCACCCGGTGTGCCGGGCGGCGGCCGCGTGCACCGGGGCTTCGACGCCGGGGATGGTGGCCCAGGAGCTGTCGGCGGAATCCAGGTGCACCACCAGCGTCGGCGCCGCACCGCCCAGCGACGGCATATCCGCATGCCGGGCCGCGATGCCCAGGGCCGCGGCGAGGGCGTCGTGCTGCTTCTGCCCCCGTGTACGCGTGTCGAGCACGCTGCGCGGGTCGGTGTTGAACGGGTCCCCGTCACCGGCGTTGTCCCCGTCGTCGTCAGCATCGTCGGCGCGGTGGTCGTCTTCCTCGTCGGATGGGCGGAAGGTGACACCTTCCGGAACGGGTGGCCCGTCGGTCTTCGGGTTCAGCTGCGCATCCAGCAGCAGCTGCAACTGCGCGTAGGTCTCGGGCAGCAGGTTCCCCCGCAGTGGATACACCCCATCCTGCATCCGCCCGATCGACAGGAACCGACGCGTCATCGCCCGCTGCTCGGTCGGCTCCGCGCCATCAGGGTCCAGCCGCAGAGCGATCGCATGCGCGATCGCCTTCACATCCTCCGGCGTCGCCGGGGGCACCCTGTCCCGCTGCGCCGCGTCATCGGCATCCGCCCCATCATCGGCATCCGTATCTCCACCGTCTGCATCCGCGCCCTCCGTGGCCGTGTACCCGCGCACCACCTCCGCGAGCACCGCGTCGGCCTTCCACCGGTCCGCGGCGCCGATCCGGTCGCCAGCGGATTCGACCGGGCCGGTCGCGGCCAACAGCCCGGTCACACCGATCGCCCCGTCCAGCATCGCCTGCCGCAGCGCCGGCCACCGCGCCGGGAGCGGCGCCCCGGACGTGAGGACCGTCTCCCGGTGCACCGCCTTGCCGGCCTTCACCAGCTGCCCGGCGGTGCGGGCGTCCACCCGCAGAGTGCGCTGGAGCAGGTCGTTCATGTTCCGACATCCGGCATTGTGCGGCAGGTCGACCGACTCGGACGTCGCGACCGTCTCCACGATCACCGCCTCCACCCGGCGCAGGGCATCCCCGGCCACGCTCAGCAACTGCAATCGCTCCGTGTCAGACAGGCCAGTGAACTCGTCCGCGCTCAGCACCTGATCGAGGTCGGCGACGACCCGATCCAGGAGAGCGGCGGTGCTTTTCATACCTCTATTCAACAGGGGGCCACCGACATTGACAGGGCAGAATCCGGCTGATCAGAGAAACTTTTTTGAAAAGTTCCAAACCCTGGACTTGTCCCTCTCCCCGGCCACCCGGCCGGGGAGCCAAAAGACGCTCATGCACCCCTCAGAACCGACATCTGGCTCCCCGCCACGCAGCATCGGGCCTCGGGTTTCGGCGTTTCGACACTTCGTCTCGCTGCACTCGATCAGCGCACCGCTCGCACTGTCGCTCGCTCAACGACCGGGCGAAGAGGCGAGCGCCTTCATGATCCGCTGCGGTGAGACCGGCTGCGCGGTGCCGAGGCGCTGCGCGAACACGCTGACGCGATACTCCTCGAGCAGCCAGCGCACCTCGACGAGCTGCGCCGGTGCGCCTGCCGTCAGGGGGATCGTGCCGCCGGCATCCTCAAACGCCTTCGCCATCCGCTCGTATTCGGTCATGCGCGTGCGGTCCTTGCCGGGTTCGCTGGCCAGCGTCTTCAGGCGATCCAGCATCCCGTCCAGGTAGCGGGGGAGATGTGCCAGACGGTCCACCCCGGTCGCAGAGATGAATCCGGGATGGATGAGCCCCGACAGCTGAGAGCGGATGTCGTTCAGTGGGCCGAGCAGCGAGAGCGAGTTCTGCGACTTGATGCCGCGCTCGACGTCACGGCTCTTGGTGAGGATGCGGGCGACCAGCGACACGCACGCGAACAGCTGGTCGACGAGCTCGCTGTCGACAGCATCCCGTACCCGCTGGAACTCGTCCCGGCCGCGGATCACCCCGTCCGGAACCTGCTTCTCGATCAGCGCACGCACGACGGCGGTGCGGGCATCCTCGATCAGTGCGGCCACGTTCTGGTACGGCGACGCGGCGAGGGCGAGCTTCTCGGGGGAGGTGAGGTGGCTCTGCACATACGAGGCGGGGGATGGCACATTCAGCAGCACCAGGCGCAGCACCCCATCGCGGATGGCCGCAGTCGCAGCATCCGCCGTCGCCTCCAGCCGCACCGACACCGACGTGCCGCGGTCGACGATCGCGGGGTAGCCGCGCACGACACCGCCGGCGACCTTCGTGTCGAGCACGGCGGGCAGGTCGTCGAAGCTCCAGTCGGTCAGGCCGTCGCGTTCGATCGGGCCTCGGGTCGATGCGGCGGCGACGGCGGCAGCATCCGGTCTGCGCCCGCCCTTCGCGGACTCGGGTCGCGCCAGCGAGCGCGTGACGCTCTGCCGAGACCGATCCGACAGCTTCTGCTGCAGCTCGGCGAGGTGACGGGCTGAGCCGGCCACGCGCCCGCGTTCGTCGACCGCACGGAAGTTCATCAGCAGATGCCCCGGCACGCGGTCGTCGTCGAAGTCCGCGTCCGAGACGGGCTGGTTCGCGAGTGGCTGGATCAGCTTCGCCAGCGCTTCCTTCAGTGACCGCTCCGGCACCCCGGCGTGACGCTCAGGGCCGTCGGCGGCGACTTCGGCACCGAACTTCTCCGCCCAGTCCGCGGCAGGCACGACGTGACGGCGGATCGCCTTCGGCAGCGCGCGCAGCAGCGCGGTGATCAGCTCGGCACGCAGACCAGGCACCTGCCAGTCGAAGCCCGTGTCGCGGATCTGCTGCAGCAGTGCAAGCGGCATCACGACGCTGACTCCGTCATCCTCGGCACCTGGCTCGAAGCGATAGGCGAGGCCGAGTACCTGATCTTCCTGCGTCCATCGCGTGGGGAACTCGCTCTGGTCGGCACGCTCATCGTCCTCGATCAGATCGCTCTCGCGCATCACGAGCAGCTTCGGCGTCGTCGTCAGCGCCTCGCGCCACCATTTCTCGAACGAGCGCACGTCGAAGACATCCTTCGGGATGCGCTCGTCGTAGAAGGCGAACACCGCCTCGTCCCCGGCGAGGATGTCGCGGCGACGCTCGCGCTCCTCGAGCTTCTCGAGCCGCTTTCGCAGCTCGGCGTTCGCGCGCCAGAACGCACTGACCCGCTTGTCGATCCGGCTGGGATCCCACTCGCCGTCGACCAGTGCGTGCCGCAGGAACAGCTCTCGCGCGCCCGCCCGATCGATCCGCGCGAACTGCACGCGGCGGCGGGGGATGATCTCCACGCCGAACAGCGTCACCTTCTCGAAGGCGACCGCCGCCCCGGCATCCTTCGACCAGTGCGGCTCCGAGACCTGCCGCTTCGCGAGGTCGCCGGCGAGAGCCTCCGCCCAGGCGGGGTCGATCGCGGCGACCGTGCGCGCGAAGGTGCGTGAGGTCTCGACGATCTCGGCCGCCATCACCGCTT
This sequence comes from Microbacterium sp. H1-D42, assembly GCF_022637555.1. Lineage (NCBI taxonomy): Bacteria > Bacillati > Actinomycetota > Actinomycetes > Micrococcales > Microbacteriaceae > Microbacterium > Microbacterium sp. H1-D42. The sequence goes on from NZ_CP093342.1 coordinate 1,125,877, forward strand.
GCGGAGATTTCTTGCGCAGGCCGGAACCAGGGAAGATCGAGAAGCGGATGCCCCTGGCGCCGCGATACTCGGTGATGCGGCGCTTCTGGTCCTTCGACGGGGTCTTGTTCACGCCCTTCGCGGCGGTGCGCTCGTCGAGGATGCCGATCTGCGAGAGCAGGCCGGCCAGGATCGCCCGATGGATGGCATCCGGGTCCGTCGCGCCCTCGCCCCGGTCGTTCGTCTTCGGCACCTTCACCAGCGTGCGCAGCTGCCGGTGCACGTCGAACCACTCCCGGACTCGCACGTAGTTGAGGTGCTCGCTGCGGCACATCCGCCGGAACGCGCTCGACCCCAGTTCGCGCTGCTGCTCGCGCAGATGGTTCCAGAGATTCAGCAGCGTGAGGAAGTCACTGGTCGGGTCCACGAAGCGGGCGTGCGCGCGCTCGGCAGCATCCCGTACCGACTGGGGTGCGTCGGCGCTGGGGCGCTCTCGCACATCCTGGATCGACAGACCGGCGACGATCGGCATGACATCCGCCGAGACCTGCGATCCGGCGCGGGCGGCCTCCACCAGCATCCGGGCGAAGCGGGGATCCATCGGCATCCGCGAGATCTCGCGGCCGATCTTGGTGAGCCGCGGCTCCGCCCCGCGAGTGACGTCGACCGCGCCGATCTCGGTGAGCAGGTCGAACGCCGCCTTCACTCCGCGGGAATCCGGGGGAGTGAGGAAGGGGAATGCGGTGATGTCGCCGAAGCCGAGCGAGAGCATCTGCAGCACGACCGAGGCGAGCGAGGTGCGCAGCACCTCCGGCTCGGTGAACTCCGCTCTCTTGTCGAAGTCCTCTTCGCTGTACAGGCGGATCGCGATGCCGTCGCTGGTTCGGCCGGCGCGACCCGATCGCTGATTCGCGGATGCCTGCGACACGGCCTCGATGGGCAGGCGCTGCACCTTGGATCGGGCGCTGTACCGCGAGATGCGCGCGGTGCCGGTGTCGATGACGTACTTGATGCCGGGAACGGTGAGGCTCGTCTCGGCGACGTTGGTGGCCAGGATCACCCGGCGGCGGACTCCGGCGACCTTCGACGGCTCGAACACGCGGTGCTGCTCGGCGGCCGACAGTCGGCCGTACAACGGCAGCACCTCGACGGGAGCGGTGGATGACCGGTACGCACCCCGCACTGCCTCGGCGGCGTCGCGGATCTCCGCCTCACCTGGCAGGAAGACCAGCACATCGCCGGCGGGTTCCCGATCGAGCTCGCGCAGCGCCGTGACGATCGCCGAGACCTCGTCCTCGGGCTCTTTGCCCTTGGCATCCGCCTCTTCTTCGGCGTCATCGACGAGCGCCCGGTACCGGATCTCGACGGGATACGTGCGGCCGGACACCTCGATGATCGGGGCGGGTTCGCCTGCAGCATCCGCGAAGTGCGCCGCGAAGCTCTGCGGATCGATCGTCGCCGAGGTGATGATCACCTTCAGGTCTGGGCGCTCCGGCAGGATCCGCCGCAGATAGCCGAGCAGGAAGTCGACGTTCAGCGAGCGCTCGTGCGCCTCGTCGATGATGATCGTGTCGTAGCGCCGCAGCAGCCGGTCACGGTGGATCTCATTGAGCAGAATGCCATCGGTCATCAGCGCGATGCGCGTGGCGTCCGACACCTGATCGGTGAACCGCACCTTGTACCCGACGAGGTCGCCGAGTGGGACGTGCAGCTCTTCGGCGACGCGCTCGGCGATCGTGCGCGCTGCGAGCCGGCGCGGCTGGGTGTGCGCGATCTTCTCGCGGCCGAGTTCGAGGCAGATCTTCGGCAGCTGTGTCGTCTTGCCGGAGCCGGTGGCGCCGGCGACGATGACGACCTGATTGTCGCGGATGGCATCGGCGATCTCCTCGCGCGCCGCGCTGACGGGCAGCTCGGGCGGAAAGGTGATGACCGGCGTTGACATAGCCCTCCATCGTATTCCGATTCGGTCCTTGCTCGATCCGCTCTCTGTCTAGGATCGGCTCATGACGTCCGACGACGCGTTCTCCTCGTGGTGGCGCTCGTTCGGGCGGCCGCCGCGGGTGATGGGGCTCGACATCGCCCGTGCCGTCGCCATCATCGGCATGATGGGCGCGCACGTCGCGGGGATCGAAGACCGATTCGCGCTGTTCGACCCGTCGAGCTGGGCCGGGATCGTGCACGGCTATCCATCGCTGACCTTCGCCCTGCTGGCAGGGTTCTCGGTGACGCTGATGACGAGGCGCGGGCAGATCCCCGAGGCGCAGATCGCAGCGGTGCGGCTCCGGATGCTGGGACGCGGCGCCACGATCTTCGTGATCGGTGTGCTGCTCGAGGCTCTGAGCACGTCCATCGCGATCATCCTCACTCTCTACGGGGTGCTGTACCTCGTGCTCATTCCCGTGCTGCGGTGGCGCAGCTCGTCGCTCATCATGCTGGCGGTGCCCCTCGGCCTGCTCGGACCAGTGCTGCTGGCCGCACTCGCGCCGCTGCCCGATGACGCGATGGGTCCTGTGCTGGAGTTCCTGCTTCGGGGCTCGTATCCGATCACGGTGTGGCTGTTCTTCGCCCTGATCGGGATGGCGCTGGGTCGGCTGCAGCTGCTGCACATGACGACGGCGTTCTGGTTCACGGGGGCGGGGCTCGTTCTGCTGGTTGTTGCGCATGCGCTGGCGGCCATGCCGGTGCGGGATCGGATGCTGCATGCGGCGGTGTTCGACCTGGAGCCGCACTCGGGGTCGATCCTCGAGCTGCTGGCTGCACTCGGCATGGGATTGCTGGTGACCGGCGGCAGCCTGCTGCTGGCGCGTCCGCTGCGCTGGCCATTGCTGCCCGTGGCTGCGCTGGGGTCTATGCCGCTGAGCGCATACACCGCCCACGTCGTGTCGTACTTCGCGATGGCGGGGCCGGAGGGGTGGCTGGCGTCGCCTGACATCCTGCTCTGGTCGACAGTCATCCTGTTCGCTGCCACCACCCTGTGGTCGATCCTGATCGGGCGCGGCCCACTGGAGACTCTCGTCGCGCGCGTCGGGGACGCTGCCACGCTCATGCGCGCCAGGCACGACGGAGACGGTCGCATGGAGCCGACTGGCCGTTGACCCACAGTGGCCTCTTGCTCGCAGGTGGCCATTGACAGCCAAAGTGGTTTGCGTTACAAAGTAACCATGGTCGCGACGACGAGAACCACACCGGAGAGGGGCGATCTGCCTGTGCGCCCGGGCCTGGTCACCACAGGCTGGGCCGTCGGTCTGCCGCTGCTGCGGATCGCTCTGGTCGCGATCGCCTCGATGCTGGTGTGGCTGATAGCTGGAGCCCAGCCCGACGCCTTCCCTCCGTCGCCACTGCTGTCGTCGATCGCGATGCTGCCGGTCAACATCATCTGCCTGCTGCTCGTGATGCGCCTGGTGCGCCGTGAGGGTGGCAGTGTGCGGGCGATGTTGGGGTGGCAGACTGACCGCATCTGGCGGGATCTGGCCTGGGGGCTGCTCTGGCTGGCGGTGATGTACCTGCCGTTCGTCGGCGTGATGATCGGCATCATGGCCTTGAGATTCGGGCCAGACCTGTTCGACTCCTTCGAGACGGTGTTCGTCAGCGGTGCGCTGCCGGATCTTCCGCTGGGAGTGTGGGGCGTGCTCGGCGCCATCTCGGCGCTCACCTTCGCGCCGCTGAACGCGCCGGCCGAGGAGCTCGTCTACCGCGGCTACGCGCAGGGGCGGCTCGCGCGCCGTCTGCCGCAGGCGCTGGCCATCGCGATTCCGGCGATGCTGTTCGGCATCCAGCACATCTGGTACGCGCCGACGCCGGATGCGGTGCTCATCTTCGTCTGCTGCTTCACCATCTGGGGACTGATCTCCGGTCTCATCTATCGCTGGCAGGGTCGGCTGATGCCGCTGGTGTTCGCGCACGGCCTGGTCAACCTCGCCTTCACCCTGCCCGCACTGTTCATCCCCTTCATGATCGGAGCCTGACATGACCATCCCGGATGACTCGTCGCAGAACGAGGCCCCTTTGAGTGACGATTCCCCCTTGGTCGACGATGCGCCCCTGTCCCCCGCGCAGATGCTCGCTCTCGCCGAAGGGCAGCAGCGTCAGGTGGCCGCCCGCACGGCGGCGTTCGTGCCTTGGCTCCTCGCGGCCTGGGGCGTCGCGTGGCTGGTCGGCTTCGTGGTGCTGTGGCTGGACGCGGGGCGGCATCCAGAGGATCCAGTTCCCACTCTCGCCGCCGGCTTCACATTCGCAGCCCTCCTCATCGCCGCTGGCGTTCTGTCGACGGTGCTCGGTGCACGGTCGGGCAGGGGGCTGCGAGGCACGAAGCAGTCCGCGTTCACCGGCATCGTGTACGGCAACACCTGGTGGCTCGGAAGCATCGCGATCTGGGTGATCGGGCAGGGGCTGGTCCAGCACGGCATGCGCGACGCTCTGCTGGTCACGTTCTACCCGAGCGCGTTCATCCTCTTCGCCGGCGTCATGTACCTGGCGGCCGGACTCATCTGGCCTGCCGCCCCGATGCTCGTGCTCGGCATCTGGTCGGTCATTCTCGCCGCCGTGGGCGCCGTGCTCCCGCATCCGACGGCATTCCTCGTCTACGGCATAGCGGGAGGCGGCGCGTTTCTCGCCGTGGCAGCGTGGGCAGCGTGGTGGCAGCACAGCGAGCGGCGCCGCCTCGGGATCGCCGGGGATGACCGTGGCTGAACTGGATCCGGTCATTCACGCACAGGCGCGTCTGCGGATCGTTGCGGCGCTGGCGACGATCGACGCGGCGGATCAGATCACGTTCCCCCGACTGCAGGAACTGCTCGACATGACAGCGGGCAACCTCTCCACGCACCTCCGCAAACTCGAGGATGCGGCCTACGTCGCTGTCGAGAAGACGCACAAGGGGCGCACGCCCGTCACCTACATCGCGCTGACCACCACAGGTCGGCGTGCATTCGAGGATTACACCGCTCAACTGCGGGCACTGCTGGGCGGATGAACGCCCATGACAGCATCCGATGCGCCCTGTCATGACAACCTCTAGGCTGAGGGCATGACCATCCCCACTCTCGAACTGAACGACGGCAACACGATTCCCCAGCTCGGCTACGGCGTCTTCCTGGTGCCGGCCGATGAGGCCGAGCGCGCGGTCAGCGACGCGCTCGAGGTCGGCTACCGCCACATCGACACGGCGGCGATCTACAAGAACGAAGAGGGCGTCGGCGCCGCCATCGCGAAGAGCGGTATCCCGCGCGACGAGCTGTTCATCACCACGAAGCTGTGGAACGACCGCCACGACGGCGACGAGCCGCGTGCCGCGATCGCTGAGAGCCTCGACAAGCTCGGCCTCGAGCAGGTCGACCTCTACCTGACCCACTGGCCGACGCCGGCCAAGGACAACTATGTGCACGCGTTCGCCAAGCTCATCGAGCTGCGCGAGGCCGGTCTGACCAAGAGCATCGGCGTCTCGAACCACCTCGTCGCGCACCTCGAGCGCGTGGCGGCAGAGACCGGTGTCGTGCCAGCCGTGAACCAGATCGAGCTGCACCCCGCCTACCAGCAGCGTGCCGAGGTCGCCTGGGGTGCCGAGCACGGCATGCTCACCGAGGCGTGGGGCCCGCTCGGTCAGGGCAAGTACGACCTGTTCGGCACGGCGCCCATCGCCGAGGCCGCTGCTGCGCACGGCGCCACGCCCGCTCAGGTGGTGCTGCGCTGGCACCTGCAGAAGGGCATCATCGTCTTCCCGAAGTCGGTGCGCATCGAGCGCATGCGCGAGAACCTCGACGTGTTCGGCTTCGAACTGTCGGATGCTGAGATCGCCGCCATCGATGGGCTCGACCCGCTGGACGGCTCGGGCCGCGTCGGCACGCACCCGAACGAATTCAACTGATCGCCAGTCCCCCCGGCCGGTTGTCGTCACGAGTAGCGTGAAGGCATGACCAACCGGCTGGCGGGGACTCTCAGTCCGTACCTGCGCGCACACGCCGAGAATCCGGTCGACTGGCATCCGTGGGGCGCCGACGCATTCGACGAGGCGACGCAGCGCGATGTGCCGCTGCTCATCTCGATCGGGTACTCCACCTGTCATTGGTGCCACGTCATGGCGCGCGAATCGTTCTCGGACGCCGCGACGGCAGCGCAGATCAACGCCGGTTTCGTGCCCGTGAAGATCGATCGCGAAGAGCATCCCGACGTCGACGCGGCCTTCATGTCGGCGGCGTCCGCGTTCACGCAGAGCCTCGGCTGGCCGCTGACGGTCTTCACGACGCCGGACGGTCGCGCGTTCTACGCCGGCACGTATTTCCCGCCGGCCGCGCGCGGCGGCCTGCCCTCCTTCCGCGACGTGCTCACCGCCGTGACCGAGGCGTGGACCCAGCGGCGCGGCGACGTGATCGAATCATCGGATGCTGTCGCCGGCGCCCTGCGCGAGGCGGCCGCCCGCACACCCTCGCCCCTGCCGGATGATGCTGCTCTGCGCGCAGCCGCGGCGAAGATCCTCGAGCGCGAGGACCGGCTCTTCGGCGGATTCGGCGGAGCGCCGAAGTTCCCGATGGCGACGACGCTGCGGTTGCTGCAGCATCCGATCGCCGCTGGATCGGATGCCGTCGCCCGGGCACTCACCGCGATGGCCGGATCCGAACTGCGCGACGACGTCGACGGCGGATTCTTCCGCTACGCGACCCAGCGCGACTGGACCGTGCCGCACTACGAGCGGATGCTGACTGACAACGCGCAACTGCTCGAGTCCGCGCTCGACGCTGACCGTGACGACATCGTCCGCGGCATCGCGGGATTCCTGCTCGGCGTGCTGCGGCGCGATGGCGGCGGATTCGGCGCCGCCCAGGACTCGGAGTCGTGGATCGACGGTGAGCGCAATGAGGGCGGGTACTACCGCCGCGAGGCGGCCGGCCGCGCAGGTCTCGATCCGCCGGCCGTCGACGGCAAGGTGCTCACCGGGTGGAACGGCCTCGCCATCGGTGCGCTCGCCCGTGCCGGCGCGCGCCTGGGGGAGCAGGCGTGGGTGGATGCTGCGGCAGCGGCAGCATCCGACGTCCTCGCCACCAACCGCGACGCGCACGGCGCGCTGGTGCGCTCGTCGCTCGACGGCGCGGCGTCCGACGCCGTCGCCACCAGAGCGGACATCGGCCTGCTCGCCGAGGGGCTGTTCGCTCTGGCGCTGGCATCGGGGGACCCGGCTTGGGCGACGCGGGCGCTCGCCGTCTTGCACGCCGACGTGCAGCCCGATCCGGTGCTGGCCACCTACGGAATCCCGGCGGGTGCTGATGAGAGCGACGGCGATCTGCCCTCAGGGACGGCGGCGCTGGCGTCCGCTCATCTCACCGCGTGGCGCCTGGGTGCCGGCGACACGCACCGTGAGCGCGCCGAGGCGCTGACTGCGGGGCTGATCGGCAGGGCTCTCGCGCAGCCGCTCGCCTTCGGTGCGGTCCTGCGAGTCGCAGCCGGGCTCGCCGAGGCTCCACGGCAGGTCATCGCCGTGGCATCCGATCGCACCGGCGCGCTCGCCGCGGCGGCGCTGGCCGCCGACGCCGACGTCGTCGCTGCCGTCACTCCGGCGCAGGCGCGCGAGTTCTCGGATGCCGGGTTCGCACTCTTCGATGAGAAGGACGCCACTGATGGTGTCGTCTACGATTGCCGGGCGTTCGTGTGCCTGCTGCCGGTGTCGGAGCCCGCCGAAGTGCGGCGTGAACGGGGAGAGGGCTGATGGCGAAGGTCGATCTCAAGAAGACGCTCGACGCGTACCAGGCGAAGCGGGGCGAGTTCCGTGTCGTCGAGGTGCCAGAGATGACGTACCTGATGGTCGACGGGCGGGGCGATCCGAACACCTCGCCGGCGTACACCGCGGCGCTGGAAGCGCTGTATCCCGTCGCGTACGCGCTGAAATTCGCCAGTGCGCGCGAGCTGGATCGCGACTACGTCGTGCCACCGCTGGAGGGACTGTGGTGGGCAGACGACATGACCTCATTCACCTCGGCGCGCGACAAGTCGCAGTGGCATTGGACCATGATGCTGATGGCGCCGGAGTGGGTTCCTGCGGCGATGGTGAGCGCCGCCGTGGCGAAGGTCGCGGCGAAGAAGGACGCGCCTGCGCGGCTGGACGAGGTGCGGCTCGAGTCGCTGACCGAGGGACTGTGCGTGCAGACGCTGCATCTCGGGTCGTTCGACGACGAGGCGCCGGTGCTCGCGCAGATGCATGACGAGTTCATCCCGGATGCCGGGCTGGAGCTCACCGGAAGGCACCACGAGATCTACTTCAGCGACTTCCGGCGCGTGGCGCCCGAGAAGCTGCGCACGCTGCTGCGGCAGCCAGTGCGGAAGATCGGTCCTGTGTCACCTGCTTGATACACCACGCGACTTCTGTGTACCATCACATCAGTACACGAAGGAGGTCGTCTCATGGCTGGTCCAGCAATCATTCTCTACGCACTGCTCGTCATCGGTGCGGTCGTCGTGGTGTGGCTGATCACCCGTCGTCGTCGCACAGCAGAGCTTCCGTACCTCTCGGGAGGCGAGGCGAGGCGCGCGCCGGTGATCACCGCCGCACGGCGCCGGGCGCTCATCGCCGTGCTGTTCGCGGTCGTGGTGTTCCTGGTCGGCGCCATCGCCGCGGTGTCGATCCCGAACCTGCTCGGGATGCCACTGGCGGTTGCGCCGCTGATCGCCGGCGCGGCGGGGCTGCTGCTGTACGCGGCGACTCCGCCCCGCAGCGTCGAGGTGCCCGACGATCAGCCCCGCACGGCCGGACTCGCCAGACGATCGTGGCTGACCGTCATCCCCGGCGGCTGGCTGCACGCGTCTGTGGAGATCCTGGTCATCTTCGTCGCTGTCATCGTGTTCTGCGGTCTCACTGCGGACGTCGACGAGCAGGGCCGCTCCAGGGCCATCCGATTCGATGCCGTCGATCAGTCGTCCACGGCGTCTCCGTACCCCGGATGGTTCTACGGCGTCCCCGCGCTCATCGCCCTCGCCGTGCTGGTGGTGGCGACGATCGTCGCGCTGCAGCGGATCGGCGCGACTGCGGCGTTCCCACACCCCGACGACGTCGACGCCGACACGCAATGGCGCCGCGCCTCGGCATCCGTCGTGCTCTCCCTCTCGACGGGAGCGGTGCTGTTCCCGCTCGGCGGCATCTCGATGACCGCCGGATTCGCCATGAACAACGCGATCATCGAGAGAGCGACGCCCGTCGTCTGGGACGTCATCGCCGACGTGCTGGTGATCATGGGCATCCTCTCGCTCGTCCTCAGCGTCGTCGCGGTGACGCTGGCCGCCCTCACTGCCTTCACGATCGGCGACAGCGTCGCGCGCGTCGAGAAGGCACGGCGATGATCACCGTCGATCCGGGCAGCGCGCTCGCGCCGTTCGAGCAGATCCGCGTGCAGCTCGCCGACAGCATCCGATCAGGTGAACTCGGCGACGGGCATCGGCTGCCATCCATCCGCCAGCTCGCCGGCGACCTGCGGGTGGCCGCGGGAACCGTCGCCAAGGCCTACGCACTGCTCGAAGACGAGGGACTCGTGCAGACCAGTCGCGCGTCGGGCACACGCGTGAGCGCGGGGCAGGCGCATTCGGATGCAGTGCATGAGGCGGCCCGGGTGTTCGCGGCGGCGGCGGACGGGCTCTCCCTGGAGCAGGCGCTCGGCGCCGTCCGCGCGGTCTGGGCCGCGCGCTGAGTCACACGCGCGATACGCGCGCCCAGTAGTCTTATCGCCTGCGGCGCGCTTCTTCTTCTTGCGCCGCGGGGAAGGATCCAGATGTCGGTTGGTCTGTTGGCGGTCGTCGACGATATTCTCAGCGCCGCGATGAAGGCATCGGCGAAGGCTGCGGGTGTCGTGATCGACGATGCCGCGGTCACGCCCCAGTACGTGCAGGGGCTCACACCGGCACGCGAGCTGCCGGTCGTCGGCAAGATCGCACTCGGATCGATCGGCAACAAGTTCCTCATCATCATCCCCATCGCGCTGCTGCTGACCGCCTTCGCGCCGTGGGCGCTGCCATATCTGCTGATCATCGGCGGCACGTACCTGTGCTTCGAGGGCGCCGAGAAGGTGCTCGAGTGGTTCGGATTCGGGCACGGGCACGCCGATGAAGGCGCGCGCGATGAGAACCGGCTGATCTGGGGAGCGATCCGCACCGACCTCATCCTCTCCACCGAGATCATGCTCATCTCGCTCGCGAGCCTCGACAAGGACTTGGGGCTGTGGCAGACGCTCGGCGTGCTCGCGGTGATCGCGGTGATGATGACGGTCGTCGTCTACGGGGCGGTGGCGCTGCTGGTGAAGATCGACGACGTCGGACTGAAGATGGCGAAGAACCCGGTGCGCCGCGTGCGGCACACCGGCACGCGCATCGTGCGGTCGATGCCGACCGTGTTCCGCGTGATCAGCGTCATCGGCACCGTCGCGATGCTCTGGGTCGGTGGGCACCTGGTCGTCGTCAACCTCGGTGAGGTGGGCCTGCACTGGCTGGCCGACCTGCTGCACGGCGTCGAAGACCTTCTGGCCGCGTTCGGCGGCTTCGTCGTGTGGCTCGGCGGCACCGCGCTGTCGGCGGTGGTCGGCCTGATCGTGGGTCTGATCGTGGTCGGGGTGGTGCTCGGCATCGGTCGGATGCTGGGCAAGAAGCCCAGCTTCGACGAGGGCCACCGCACGGAGAAGGTGGGCGCGGAGGCGCACTGAGCGTGCCGATCTGGCGCCCGCTGCGTCGGGCCCGGGTCTCGCTTCAGTTCTGATTGCGGGGATGCCCGCGCGCCGTGCGCTCATTGCCGCGTCGGTAGTTGCCGGTCAGGCGCGCCATCAGCAGCTGTGGGTCCTCGGACTGCACGCGGGCGAGGAAGTCCGTCGCCTTCGCGCCGCGGAGGGTGGCGGCTCGAATGCCGTGATGCAGGATCACGACGTCGTCGCCTCTGACGATGTGCTCGAAGCCATGTGGTGCGGGCATCCGTCCATTCTGCCGGAGGCATCCGGTGACGGGCGGGTCAGATCCAGCCGGGCAGCCAGTTGTGGATGAGCCAGAAGTCGTAGGGCACGCTCATGCCGGTCCACACCGGGTAGAAGAACGCCGAGACCAGCACTGTCGCCACCAGGAAGACCGCGACGGTGCGCTGCCCGGCCTGTCGGCGGTGCAGCGGTCTGTCTGCATGCCCGGCCAACTCGCGCAGGGCGATTGCGAGCGCGATCACCAGGAACGGCACCATCACGACCGTGTAGAACTGGAAGATCGTGCGGTTCGGCACCAGCAGCCACGGCACGTAGGTCGCCAGCAGCCCCACCAGCGGGTAAGTGAACATCGGACCCACCGGGGCGCGCTCGATCAGCCCGCGCACGAAGCGGTACAGCAGGTAGAGGCACGCGGCGACGCCGCCGTACCAGATCAGCGGGTTCGGCACCGAGGAGATCACCGCGATGCAGTGGTCCGTTCCGCACGGAGCAGGATCGTCGCCGACCCAGATCGCCGTCGGACGCAGCAGCAGCGGCCACTGCCAGGCCGGGCTCGCATAGGGGTGCGGGCTGGCCAGCCCGACGTGGAAGTTCAGCATCGACTCGTGGTAGTTCCACAGCGCGATCAGCGGGTTCGGGTTCGCGCCGCGGTCGTAGCCGCCGGCGGTGACCAGCCAGCCCGTCCACGACACCAGGTACGTCACGAGTGCCGGGCCGACGAGCAGTACGAAGGACGCCAGGCCCTGACGGAACACGGCATCCGTCGGCCACAGCACGATCCCTGCCCGGCGCCGCGCGAGCCCGTCGGTGATGACGACATACAGACCGAGCGCCGCGAGTGCGTACAGACCCGACCACTTCACCGCCGAGGCCGCGCCCAGCGCGATGCCCGCAGCGATCAGCCACGGCCGCGCCCACAGCACCGGACCGAGCATGCGCTGCTCGTCGGCGGGGTTCTCGACCAGGGGAATCGTGCGCCGCCGGTCCAGCAGCACGAACAGGAACCCCAGCACGATGAAGAAGGTCAGGATGCCGTCCAGCAGGGCGATCCGGCTCAACACGATCGCCACGCCGTCGACCGCCAGCATGGCGCCCGCGATCGTCGCGACGGTGCGCGAGCGGGTCAGCTGCAGCGCGATCAGATAGACCACCAGCACTGTGAGCGATCCGAGCAGGGCTGTCGTGAGCCGCCAGCCGAAGCTCGACCCTGGCCCCATCAGCGCCATGCCGAGACCGATGATCCACTTGCCAAGAGGGGGATGGACCACATACGAGCCCTCGGTCTGCAGCGCCGAGTCATCGCCCCCGGGCAGCTGCGTGTTCGCGTCGTCGCCCCACTTGCCCTCGTAGCCGAGGTTCCACAGCGACCAGGCGTCCTTGACGTAGTAGGTCTCGTCGAACATGATCTCGTGCGGGTGGGCGAGGTTCGTCAGGCGCAGCACCGCCGCCACCAGTGTCACCAGCGTGGGCGCCAGCCAAGACAGCATCCGCGATCTGGCAGCATCCGCCACCACCGCGTTGCGCATGCGCTCCCACGCCGTCGCGCGCGCCTGTGGAGGCGGCAGCAGCGAGTCTGTCGAGGTCACCCGATCAGCCTAGGCGGCTCCGGCGTCCGAGCCCGTCCAGCCGCGGCGTCGGAACCACAACCACATCAGGCCGGCCGAGAGCGCCATGGTTCCGAGGCCCAGCCCGATGAACGACCACGGACCGACCAGAACGCGCGAGACCAGCCATCCGAAGTTCATGCCGAAGAACCCAGTCAAGAAGGTCAGCGGCAGGAAGATCGACGCGATGATCGCGAGCTGCTTCGAGGTCTCTCCCTGACGATTCGCGACCGTCGACAGGTAGAGATCCGTGCAGCCCGACACCATCTCGTGGTACGAGTCGAGCTCATCGGTGATGCGGATGAGATGGTCGTAGATGTCGCGGAAGTAGTCGTGGCTGTCCGGCTCGAGCCCGGCGAGATCCGCGATCACCTCGATCTCCCGGCCGAAGACGTCCCGCATCGGGACGACCGCGCGACGCAGCTTCATCAGCAGTCGCTTCAGACGGAATGTCGCATCCAGCTCCGCCCGGCCGGCGCCCGCGACGATGGCATCCTCGAGCGCGCTGATCTCCTCGTCGAGGTCGGCGAGGATCGGGAAGTAGCTGTCGATGATGACGTCGAGGATCTTGTAGACGTAGTACCGCTCCGACTTCGGCACGTTGGAACTCGCCAGCAGGGTCTTCACATGCTGCAGGTCCTGGAACCGCTTGCCGTGCACAGTGATGATGAAGTCGCCGCTGAGATGACAGTGCACCTCGGCGAGTGGATGCTTGTTCTCCCGCTCAGGGTGCACCTCGACGCCCGCGCGCAGCACCAGCAGCGCGGTGTCGCCGTAGACGTCGAGCTTGGGGCGCTGTCCGAGGTTGACGCTGTCTTCGACGGCGAGCGGATGCAGGCCGAGCAGCCCGCCGAGGTGCTCCAGCTGCTCCTGCGTCGGTGAGACGAGATCGAGCCAGAAGAACTCGTGTCGATCCTTCAGGCGGCGGATCTCGTCGTCGTCGATCGAGTCCAGGATCCGGATTGCTGGTGCGCTCACGGGCCCAGCCTAAGCTGGTCGGGTGATCATCCTCGCGGCCACTCCGATCGGCAATCTCGGCGATGCCTCGCGCAGACTCATCGAGGTGCTCGAGAACGCCGAGATCGTCGCCGCAGAAGACACTCGCACCACCCAGCGGCTGCTCAAGGCTCTGCAGATCGAGAACCGCCCTCGGCTGATCGCCCTGCACGATCACAACGAGAAGCACAAGGCGGCCGAGCTGGCAGCGCTCGCCGCCGAGCAGGATGTCGTCGTCGTCAGCGACGCGGGGATGCCCGCCGTCAGCGACCCCGGTTACGGCGTCGTCGCCGCGGCGATCGAGGCAGGCGTCACGGTCACCGCGATCCCCGGCCCCAGTGCCGTGCTGATGGCGCTCGCGATCTCGGGGATGCCCACCGACCGGTTCACCTTCGAGGGCTTCCTGCCGCGCAAGCCGGGGGAGCGTCGCCAGGAGCTTCGGATGCTGGCATCCGAGCCCCGCACCATGATCTTCTTCGAATCACCATCCCGGCTCGCCTCTTCGCTGGCCGACATGGGCGGCGCCTTCGGCGCCGAGCGTCGGATCGCCGTGTGCCGTGAGCTCACGAAGCTGTACGAAGAGGTGCGTCGCGGCACGGCCGACGAGCTCGTCGCCTGGGCCGAGCAGGGTGTGAAGGGCGAGATCGTGGTCGTGGTCGAGGGCGCGGCTCCCGTCTCGGTGTCTGCGGAGGATGCCCTGGCGCAGGTGCAGGCCCTCGTGGCATCCGGAACCCGCCTGAAGGACGCCACCGCCGAGGTCGCCGCCGCCACCGGCCTCAGCTCGCGGGACCTCTACCAGGCCGCCCTCGCCGCCCGCTGATGGCCGGCCGGCCCGTGCCCTCCACCCCAGCACCTGGCTCGTCGAGAGCACGACACCTCGCCGAGTGCACGACTTCTTCACGCCAACAACCCGTGCAATCGGCAGGAACCCGTGCACTCGGCGAATGAGTGCGGCGTGACGGATGCGCGCGTCGGCGCTGCCTACGACACCAGGGCCGCGGAGTACATCGCGCTCGCCGGAGACCTCGAGCAGATGGCGGCGGAAGACCGGGCGGTGATCGCCGCGTGGCGGGACGCCACGCCGGGTCGTCTGCTGGATGCCGGCTGCGGGCCAGGGCACTGGACGCAGTTCCTGCACGAGCGCTTCCTGCACGGCGGACACCGCGATGTGCTGGGCGTGGATCTGTCCGAGCAGTTCATCGTGCACGCGCGGTCGACCTATTCGGAGATCGAGTTTCTCGAGGGCTCGTTCGCCACACTGCCTGTGCCGGATGCGTCGCTCGGAGGCATCCTGGCCTGGTACTCGCTGATCCACACTCCGCCCGAGGACCTGTCCGCGATATTCGCCGAGTTCGCTCGCGTGGTCGCACCGGGCGGCAGCATCCTCATCGGCTTCTTCGACGGCACCCCGCGCGAGCCCTTCGCCCACGCGGTCGCACCCGCATACTTCTGGTCCACGGATGCCCTCGCCGAGCTCCTCGGCGCTGCAGGCTTCACGCCGACAGCATCCGAGCGCCGCCCGCGCGCCGAAGGCGAGATCAGCGTCCGCCCACATGCCTCGCTGACGGCCACCCGCCGCTGACGCACCGCTCGTCGCCAGCCTCCTGCGCGTACGCTTCGCGCGGATTTGTACGCCAAACGCGGACCGATCGTCACGTTCCATCCGTGCGAAGCGCACATTCCCGCGCGAAGCGCACACCGTCCCCACTCACACCTGACCCACGACGGCACGCGGCTGTAGCTGGCGCTTGCCGGCCGCTGGGAAGGGATCAGTCGGCGTGAGGCACCCACACGACGCTAGGGTCGGGGCGGAGGATGAGAACGTCGCCAGGCTCGATCCCCTTGAAGGCAGGGCGAGACCGCATCGGCTCCAGGCCGCCGTTGTAGCTGATGACGTCGTAGTAGTCCGAGAAGCAGAAGCGCTCATAGACCAGCTCGTAGACGTCACCGGCGGCGACGGTGTAACTGACGACTTCGCCCGCTTCGTTGAGGTTGACGGTGCCCTGCGCAAACGCACGCGGGCCGAGGTCGACCAGCTCGCCCTCGAACAGCCCGGTGATGGGACCGCCGTCCGGGTTGAAGCCGTTGCCGCCGTTCTTGCCGTCTTGCATGAGCGAGATGGACGGACGCGCCGACGAGCACGGGTCTTCGGGCGTCTCGGACGGGACCGGCTTGGGCGTGGGGGTCGCGGACGGCTTCAGGTTCGGGGGTGCGGTCTTCTGTACCTGAACAGCCATCGGCGGCGCTGCTGCGGTGCATCCGGCGAGCGCGGTCGCGGTGAAGGCGATCGCGGCGAGCGCGGTGACGTGCTTGACCCTAGGGAGCATGACCTGATCGTCGCATCTACCCGGGTGGAACGCCAGCGGGCAGGCAGAGCTCGGTGCTGCCTCACGCAGAGACGCAGACGAAGCAAGAATCGGAGAGGAGAGAAGCGGATAGTCACGAAGCCAAACACCGTCCGCTTCCCGCCTAGAATCGACAGCATGCCCGCAGGCGATTCCTTCTACATCACCACGCCCATCTACTACCCCTCCGATGTGCCGCACATCGGCCACGGGTACACGACGGTGGCCGTCGACACGCTGTCGCGCTGGCACCGCCAGGCAGGTGATGACACCTGGATGCTCACCGGAACCGACGAGCACGGCCAGAAGATGCTCCGCGCCGCTGCGGCGAACAACGTCACTCCGCAGGAGTGGGTCGACCGGCTGGTCGGCGAGAGCTGGTTCCCGCTGCTGAAGACGCTCGACGTCGCCAACGACGATTTCATCCGCACAACGCAGGAGCGGCATGAGACCAACGTGCAGGTGTTCTTCCAGAAGCTGTACGACGCGGGCTACATCTACGCCGGCGAGTACGAGGCGCTGTACTGCGTGGGCTGTGAGGAGTTCAAGCCCGAGTCCGAGATCGTCGACGGCACCGGACCCTTCGAGGGGCTGAAGGTCTGCGCGATCCACTCCAAGCCGCTGGAGCTGCTGCAGGAGAAGAACTACTTCTTCAAGCTCAGCGAGTTCCAGGACCGTCTGCTCGAGCTCTACAAGACCGAGCCCGACTTCGTGCGCCCCGACTCGGCGCGCAACGAGGTCATCTCGTTCGTCAGCCAGGGCCTGAAGGATCTCTCCATCTCGCGCTCGACCTTCGACTGGGGCATCCCGCTGCCGTGGGACGAGTCGCATGTCATCTACGTGTGGGTCGACGCGCTGCTGAACTACGCCACCGCCGTCGGCTACGGCGCCGATGAGGCCGAGTTCGCGCGCCGCTGGCCGGCGTACCACGTGGTCGGCAAGGACATCCTGCGCTTCCACGCCGTGATCTGGCCGGCCATGCTGATGGCCGCAGGCGTCGATGTGCCCAAGGGCGTCTTCGCACACGGCTGGCTGCTGGTCGGCGGCGAGAAGATGTCGAAGTCGAAGCTCACCGGCATCGCGCCGACCGAGATCACTGACGTGTTCGGCTCGGACGCGTACCGCTACTACTTCCTGTCGGCGATCGCGTTCGGCCAGGACGGCTCGTTCTCGTGGGAGGACCTGTCGGCCCGCTACCAGGCCGAGCTCGCGAACGGCTTCGGCAACCTCGCCTCGCGTACCGTCGCGATGATCGAGAAGTACTTCGACGGCGTCGTTCCCGCTGCCGCCGAGTACACCGAGCGCGACCTCGAGATCCAGAAGACCGTTGCGGATGCCGCGACGGCGGCGGATGCTGCCATCGAGCAGTTCCGGATCGATGAGGCCATCGACGCGATCTGGAAGATCGTCGACGAGCTGAACCACTACATCACCGAGAACGAGCCGTGGGCACTGGCCAAGCAGGCAGACAGCGGTGACGAGGCTCAGCGTGACCGCCTCGGCACCGTGCTGTACACCTGCGCCGAGGGCCTGCGCGCCCTCGCTGTGCTGCTCTCGCCGGTGATGCCGCAGTCGACCGCGAAGCTGTGGGATGCCCTCGGCGTCGAAGGCTCGCTGGGTGCGCTCACGGCGCAGCCGATCCGCGAGGCCGGTGGTTGGGGTGCGCTGAAGTCCGGCACGCAGGTCTCGAAGCTCGCGCCGCTGTTCCCGCGGGTGGAGCAGACCGCCTGAGCGCGCGGATATGAGCGAGAAGTACGTTCAGGCGCGCTCCACTGACGGACGCAAGGATCTGCGGTATCCGGCGGCTCCAGAGCCGCTGGCCGTCCCCGTCTACGACAACCACGCGCACCTCGAGATCACTGACGGCGTCGAACCGCTCACCTTGAAGGAGCAGCTCGATCGCGCGGCGGAGGTCGGCATCGCCGGCGTCGTGCAGGCCTCAGGTGACATCGAGTCGTCTCGCTGGGCGGTGGATGCTGCAGCATCCGACTCCCGCGTGCTCGCGGCCGTCGCGATCCACCCCAACGATGCGCCGGCGTATGCGTCGGAGGGTCGCCTCGACGAGGCGATCGCGGTGATCGACGAGCTTGCGGCACATCCGCGCACCCGCGCGATCGGCGAGACAGGATTGGACTACTTCCGCACCGACGAACCTGGGCGCCCCGAGCAGCACGAGTCGTTCGAGGCGCACATCGCACTCGCCAAGAAGCACGGCATCGCCATGCAGATCCACGACCGCGATGCGCACGACGACGTCCTCGAGACCTTGCGGCGCGTCGGTGCGCCCGAGCGCACGGTGTTCCACTGCTTCTCGGGCGATGAGCAGATGGCGAGGATCGCGGGCGATGCCGGGTACTACCTCTCGTTTGCCGGCAACGTCACGTTCAAGAACGCCCAGAACCTGCGCGACGCGCTTGCCGTGACGCCGCGCGATCGCATCCTCGTCGAGACGGATGCCCCGTTCCTCACGCCCGCGCCGCTGCGCGGCCGCCCCAACGCGCCGTACCTGGTTCCCATCACCGTGCGGTTCATGGCCGCCGAGCTCGGCATGGACGTGGACGAGCTGAGCACGCAGCTCGCCGTCAACACCCTGGCGGTCTACGGCGAGTTCAGCGACTGACACGGTCGCCGCTACTCTGGCCGGGTGCGCTTTCTCGATGAGATCACCCTGCAAGACGACTTCGTGCGGCTCGAGCCGCTGAATCCCGCGCACGAGGAAGACCTCGCGCGCGCCGCGGCGACGCTCTCGCACGCCTGGTACACCTCGGTTCCGGATAGCGCGGGCGTGCCGGCAGAGATCCAGCGGCGACTCGCACTTCGCGATTCGGGCATGATGAACCCCTTCGCGGTGCGGCGGCTGTCGACCGGCGAGGTCGTCGGGATGACGACGTACTGCAACGTCGATCAGCCCAACCGCCGCGTCGAGATCGGCTACACCTGGCTCGGCGCCGGTGCGCACGGAACCGAGGTCAATCCGGCGATGAAGCGACTCATGCTCGCGCATGCCTTCGACGCCTGCGACGCGATCGCAGTGGTCTTCATGACGCACTTCCACAATCGGCAGTCGCGCGCGGCAATCGAACGCCTCGGCGCCAAGCTCGACGGTGTGCTGCGCAACCATCGGATCATGTCGGACGGGTCACTGCGCGACACCGTCGCCTACTCGCTGCTCCCGCATGAGTGGCCGGCAGCGCGCAACGCGCTGGATGCGCGGCTGGCGCGCTATTGAGCGCGCCTTCTACCGAGCCGTGTCCGGCGTGCCGCCGGGCTGCGTCTGGATCGATCCGGTCTCGGTCAGCACCGGCTTCGCGTTCACGATGTGCGAGATCGGCTTCCACACCAGCACCAGGGTGATCGCCGCGCCGACGAACGCGAACCACCACGGGGCGGTGAGACCCCACACCTCGGCGATAACGCCGCCGAGTGCCTGGCCGATGACCATGCCGCCGAACACGCCCACCATGTTCACCGAGGCGATGCGCCCCTGCAGCTCCTGCGGCACCAGGCGCTGGCGGACCGTGGTCGAGATCGTGCCCCAGATGAACGCGTAGAAGCCGAAGAACAGCATGATCACCAGCGCCACCCAGCCGATCGTGGTGAGCGCGAACGCGAGGTGCATCAGCACCTCGAGCGACAGGCAGACGCGCATCATCGTCGCGAACGAGATGTGCCGCTCCAGCCACCCGAAGCTGAATGTGGCCAGCAGGCCACCGGCGGCGGATGCCGTCGTCAGTGCTCCGAAGCCGACGGCGCCCATGTTCAGATGCTCGGTCGCGTACAGCACCAGCACGCCCCAGGGCGCGGCCCAGGTGATGTTGAAGAGCAGGATGATCGCCACCAGCATCCGCACAGGCGGATTGCGCCACAGCCAGCGGATGCCCTCGGCGATGTCGGTGTGCACGGCGGGCTTCTTGTCGGCGCCTTCGCGCGGCGGCACCGGCGTCGCCGCCATCCGCGACACGAGCACGATCGCCATCACGACGCAGAGCACCTCGAGCAGGAACGGCCACGCCGCTCCTGCCGCGAACAGGAACGCGCCGAGCGGGGGCCCTGCGAACTGGTTCGCCACCAGATAACCCGCCTGCAGCCGAGCGTTGCCGACGCCGAGATCAGCGGGCTTGACGAGCATGGGCAGCAGGGTGCTGGCCGCGGTGTCGACGAACACCTCGGCGGTGCCGTACAGGAAGGCGACCGCGAGGACGATCCAGATGTTCGCGGTGCCGGTGAGCAGGAAGACGACGAGGGCCGTGAGCACGATGGCGCGTCCGGCATTGGCGAACATGACCAGCCGGCGGCGATCGAAGCGGTCGGCGATGGCACCGGCATGCAGGCCGAACAGCAGCCAGGGGAGGAACTGCATGACGGCGCCGGAGGCCACCAGGATCGGCGAGGAGGTCATCGACGCGATCAGCAGAGGAGCAGCCGCCAGGGCGACGCCGTCGCCGATGTTGCTGGTCCACGAGGACGCCAGCAGCCAGCGGAAGTCGCGCCCCATGCGGCGCGGCGCGATGAGCTCTCCCAATGAAGTCACCCGGTCGATCTTAGGGTCAGCCACCGACATACGCGAGAATGGACGCATGACCGTCTCACTGCTCGGCGCCACCGAGATCCGCAGGCTTGCCGCCGAGCTCGACGTCACCCCCACCAAGAAGCTGGGGCAGAACTTCGTCGTCGACGCGAACACCGTCCGCAAGATCGTGCACGCAGCAGGTGTGCAGCCGGGGGAGCGGGTCGTCGAGATCGGTCCAGGGCTCGGGTCGCTGACGCTGGCGATCCTCGAGGCGGGGGCATCGGTCACCGCCGTCGAGATCGATCACCGCCTCGCCGAGCGCCTGCCGCAGACCGCCGCCGAGCGCGGTGTCGCCGAAGGCGCCCTCACCGTGGTGGATGCTGACGCGATGCGCGTCACCGAGCTGCCGGGCGACCCCACGATCCTCGTCGCGAATCTGCCGTACAACGTCTCGGTGCCGGTGCTGCTGCATTTCCTGGAGACGTTCCCCGCTCTGCAGCGCGGCGTGGTGATGGTGCAGGCCGAGGTCGCCGAGCGCTTGGCTGCGAAGCCCGGCTCGAAGATCTACGGCACCCCGAGCGTGAAGGCCGCCTGGTACGGACCGTGGCAGCTGCGCGGCACCGTCTCGCGACAGGTGTTCTGGCCGGTGCCGAACGTCGACAGCCTGCTGGTCGGGTTCGTGCGCGACGATGAGCCGCGCGGCAGTGAGGATGAGCGCCGACGCACCTTCCAGATCGTGGATGCCGCATTCAACCAGCGCCGCAAGATGCTGCGCCAGGCGCTGTCCGGCATCTTCGGGAGCTCTGCGGCAGCATCCGACGTCCTGGAATCCGCCGGCGTCGCGCCGACGGCCCGCGGCGAGGACCTCACGGTCGATGACTACCACCGCATCGCCCTCGTCGCGCCAGCGTCGCCGGCCGCGGCTGATCCGGATAGCCTGGCATCGTGACCGAACCCCGCTTCCGCCCTGACGCCCCCGAGATCCACCGCCCGTACGTCGCGGCAGCCGATCGCTACCAGCGCTTCGCCTACCGCCAGGTGGGCTCATCGGGACTGTACCTGCCGCCGATCTCGCTCGGCCTGTGGTGGAACTTCGGCGACAACATCCCGCTCGACAACCAGCGCGCCCTGCTGCGTCACGCTTTCGACAACGGGATCACGCACTTCGATCTGGCCAACAACTACGGTCCGCCGTACGGCTCGGCCGAGAAGAACTTCGGGCGTATCTACGCCGAGGACTTCGCCCCGTACCGTGACGAGCTGATCATCTCGTCGAAGGCCGGCTGGGACATGTGGCCGGGGCCGTACGGCGACCTTGGCAGCCGCAAGTACATCCTCGCCAGCGCCGAGCAGTCGCTCACCCGCATGGGGCTCGACTACGTCGACATCTTCTACTCGCACCGCGTCGACCCGGTGACGCCAGTGGAGGAGACCATCGGGGCGCTCGACACGCTCGTGCGCCAGGGCAAGGCCCTGTACGTCGGCATCTCGTCCTACAGCCCAGAGCGCACCGAGGCCGCGATCGCGGTGGCGCGTGACCTCGGCACGCCGCTGGTCATCCACCAGCCGTCGTACTCGATCCTGAACCGCTGGGTCGAGGATGGTCTGACCGATGTGCTGCGGGCCGAGGGCGTCGGTGCGATCGCCTTCACGCCGCTCGCTCAGGGGCTGCTCACCGGCAAGTACCTCGCCGACGGGACCGCCGAGCGCGCCCAGAAGCGCGGATCGCTCTCGGACAAGCCGCTCTCGGACGAGGGGTTGGCGGTGCTGCGCGGACTGAACGAGATCGCAGCCGACCGCGGGCAGACTCTCGCGCAGATGGCGCTGCAGTGGACGCTGCGCGACCCCGTGGTCGTCTCGGCACTGATCGGCGCCTCGCGACCGGAGCAGCTCGACGAGAACATCGCGGCCGTGAACGGCCCGGCTTTCACCGACGAGGAGCTCACCGCGATCGACGCGCTCTCGCACGGCATCGACGTCAACCTGTGGTCCGTCTCGTCGGACCTGTGACACTCATCGGCAGATCGTGAGCAACGCGTACCGATCGGTTGCCGTGCATGTGCGCGCGCCCGGCAAGATCAACGTCTACCTCGGCGTCGGCCCGCGGCACGATGACGGCTATCACGCCCTCGCGACCGTGTTCCAGGCTGTTTCGCTGTACGAGGACGTCTACGCGCACCCCTCGGACGGCTTCTCGCTCGAGGTCTACGGCGAGGTCGACGTCACGGACGTGCCCACCGACGACCGCAACCTCGCGATGCGCGCCGCGAAGCTGCTCGCCCAGACTGCTGGAGTGACGGCGGGCGTGCACCTGGAGATCCGCAAGGGCGTGCCGGTCGCCGGCGGGATGGGCGGCGGGTCGGCAGATGCCGCGGCGGCGTTGGTGGCCTGCGACGCGCTCTGGGGCACCGAGCTCGGACCCCTCAGGCTGCACGAGCTGGCCGCACGACTCGGCGCCGACGTGCCGTTCGCCCTGCACGGTGGCACGGCACTCGGTGCCGGTCGCGGTGACGAGCTCACCCCGGCCCTGGCCAGAGGACGCTTCGACTGGGTGCTGGTCACCAGCGAGCAGGGCCTGTCGACGCCGGAGATCTACGGTCGCCTCGACGCGCTGCGCGCGCACGGCGAAGCGCTGGCCGACGACCCGCCGATGTCGCTCGAGGTGCCGATCGCGGTGCTGCAGGCGCTGCGCGCGGGGGATGCCACTGGTCTTGCTCCGGTGATGTTCAACGATCTGGAGCGTGCGGCTGTGGACGGTCGTCCCGACCTCGAGCTCGCGCTCGCAGACGGCGTGCGCTTCGGTGCGCTGTCCGGCATCGTCTCGGGATCCGGTCCGACGATCGCATTCCTGTGCGGTGGTCCCGAGATCGCGCGCACCGTGCAGCAGGAGCTGCAGGCCACTGGGCACACGGCCCTGCACGTGCACGGCCCGGTCGCCGGCGCGCAGCTCATAGGCTGAGCCAGGACGAACCGGGCGTTCGATCGAACCGGGGTTCTGCGCCGGGGGTTGAGCCACGCCTGACCCTGCTGTGAAGATGGGGTGATGGCAGCACGGAAGGGCTGGCGGGAGCGCATCGCCGGGGCGATCCACGTCGATCCGGCCGCGCGTCCCGAGACGCAGGCGATCCTCTCGATCGACGAGATGTACGCCCGTCGCGTCATCGAGCTGTCGATGCGCATCGCTGAAGCGCTGATCGCCGTCGGCGCGGCCGCCAACGAGGTGACGCTGTCGGCTTCGCGGGTGACGGCGGCGTATGGCATCCGGCCGGTGCACGTCGACATCACCTTCAACTCGATCGCGGTGTCGTACCACGGGGGCGAATCCGACCTGCCGTTCACCCTGATCCGCGTCGTCCGCGCACCCGTCCCCGATCATTCCAAACTGCAGCAGCTGCAGGCGCTGGTCGTCGACATCGAGGCGGGGCTGGAACTCGATGAGGCGCGCATCCGCTTCCACGTGATCCGCCGCCTGCCGTTCCGCTACCGTCCCGCCGTCATCGTCCTGGCGCAGGGGCTGCTGGCGGTCGGCGTGTGCCTGCTCTACGGCAGTTCCTGGATCGTCACACTGGTCGCGTTCCTTGCTGCATGCTGCGCAGCGCTCGCGCAGCGGGCGATGGCACGGGCGCACGTGCCGTTCTTCTTCTCGCAGGCGGCCGGCGCGCTCGTCGTGACGGCGTTCGCCGCGGCGACGAACTGGCTGCGCGTGCACGACGTGGCGCTGTTCGAGGACGCCCAGCCCGGTGTGATCGTGGCTGCGGGGATCGTGATGATGCTGGCAGGGATGTCGGTGGTCGGCGCCGCGCAGGACGCCATCGACGGTTTCGCACTGACCGCAGGAGGCCGCATCCTCGATCTCGCGCTGCTCACGCTCGGAGTGGTGATCGGCATCGTCGGCGGTGTCGCACTCGCCCAGCGCCTCGGCGTCGGCTTCCCGCTGTCGACGGATCCGCCTGCACTCGGCCCGGTCGGCATGCAGTTCGTCGGCGTGGTCGTCATCGCCGTCTCGGTCGCGGTGTGGAACGGCGCCACCGCGCGCACGATCGTGGTGTCCGCTGTGCTGGGCGCGATCGCGTGGGGCGGATATCTCGCGGCTGTCGCAGGAGACATCGGCGTTCCGCTCGCCAGCGGGGTCGGGGCGCTGCTCGCCAGCTTCATCGGGACCCTGATGGCGCACCGACTGCACGTGCCCTCGATCGCAGTGACC
Organism: Microbacterium sp. H1-D42; assembly: GCF_022637555.1. Lineage (NCBI taxonomy): Bacteria > Bacillati > Actinomycetota > Actinomycetes > Micrococcales > Microbacteriaceae > Microbacterium > Microbacterium sp. H1-D42. Next base: position 1,150,446 of record NZ_CP093342.1, read on the forward strand.
ACCGCCGCGATCGTGCCGATGGTGCCGGGCTCAGTCGTCTATCGGGGCCTTCTCGGCGTCGTCGAGGCCGAGGACGATGTCATCAATCTGATGCTCAGCCTCTCGGACTTGCTGCAGGCGGGTGCGATCGGGCTGGCGCTGGCATCCGGCGCCTCGCTCGGTCTGTTCCTCGGTGCGCCGGTGCGTGACACGCTGCAGAGCGTGGTGCGCCGTCGCGGGCGCATCCGCTGACCGGACCACCTCGCCCGGGTTCTGGCTCTGGGTGCGTCGGGTCCATCGGGGCATAGTCTCGATGCATGCCGGCATCCGATCGCCCCACCGAACTCGCACTCGCAGCCTTCGGTGCACCGGATGCTGCTATCGAGCTGCTGCCGGGCGGTCGTGGCCGCACGTGGCGGGCAGGTGCGATCGTGCTTCGGCCGAGTGAGGCCGATGCCGAGGTGAGCTGGAAGGCGGAGGTGCTCTCGACGCTCGCTCATACGGAAGGCTTCCGCGCACCGCGCCCGGTGCGGGCGCTCGCCGGCTCATGGGCGGCTCAGGGCTGGGAGGCCTGGGAATGGCTGCCAGGAGCGGCGGACGAATCCCGCGTACGCGGCGTGCTGCAGGCGGGTGGTGCCTTTCACCGGGCTGTCGCGGCGCTGCCGCGTCCGGGCTTTCTCGACGCTGCAACTGATGCCTGGTCGAGGGCCGACCGGATCGCCTGGCAAGAGGATGAGGTGCCCGCGCGGGCGACGCTGCGGCGACTCGTCGAGGCCTTCGCGCCGGTGAGTGCGCCGTCGCAGATCGTGCATGGTGACCTGCTCGGCAACGTCCTCTTCGCCGACCGGCTGCCACCGACGATCATCGACTGGGCGCCCTACTGGCGGCCAGTGGAGTACGCCTCGGCGATCGTGTTGGCGGACGCAGCTTGCTGGCACGGTCTGTCACCTGCACGGCTGGAGCAGTTCCTGGCCGAAATGCCGAACGGCCCGCAATGCCTGATCCGCGCGCTCGTCTTCCGGATCGCCACCTTCGAGCTGCTCGGAATGTGGGACGAGGCGATGGAGCGGCGCTATGCGGCCACCGTGGCCGTGGCACTGCGCGCCGCCGCGGGGGCTGCCGCGGGATAGCCTGGATACGACATGGCACATCTGCTCGGAGCCGAAGGGCTCCACCTCGAATATCCCACGAAGGTCGTCTTCGATTCCGTCACCATCGGCATCGAGGAGGGCGACCGCATCGGCATCGTCGGTCGCAACGGCGACGGCAAGTCGAGCCTGCTCGCGATGCTCGCCGGACGTCGTGAACCGGATGCCGGCCGCGTGACCGTCCGCGGCGGCACCACCATCGGCGTGCTCGACCAGGCCGACACTCTCGACGACTCGCTGACCGTCGGCTCCGCCGTCGTCGGCGACACTCCCGAGTACGAGTGGGCGGGCGACGCGAAGATCCGCGACGTCATCGCAGGACTCGTCGGCGACCTCGACTGGAACGCCGAGGTCGCCTCGCTCAGCGGCGGACAGCGTCGCCGCGTGTCCTTGGCCAAGCTGCTGGCCGGAGACTGGGACGTCATCGCGCTCGACGAGCCGACCAACCACCTCGACGTCGAGGCGATCACCTGGCTCGCCGGCCACCTCAAGACCCGCTGGGCGCGCAACTCCGGTGCTCTGCTGGTCGTCACGCACGACCGGTGGTTCCTGGATGAGATCTGCACCGCAACGTGGGAGGTGCACGACCGCATCGTCGAGCCCTTCGAGGGCGGTTACGCCGCCTACATCCTGCAGCGCGTCGAGCGCGACCGGATGGCCGCGGTCAGCGAGGCGAAACGGCAGAACCTCGCCCGCAAGGAGCTGGCCTGGCTGCGCCGCGGCGCGCCGGCCCGCACGGCGAAGCCGAAGTTCCGCATCGACGCCGCGAACGAGCTGATCGCGGACGTCCCCGAGATCCGGGACACCGTCTCACTGCAGTCACTCGCGGTGTCGCGACTGGGTAAGGACGTCGTCGACCTGCTGGATGCCGGGGTCGCATTCGGCGACCGTCAGGTGCTGAAGGACGTCGAGTGGCGCATCGCGCCGGGGGAGCGCACGGGCATCCTCGGCGTCAACGGCGCAGGCAAGTCGACGCTGCTCGGCCTGGTCGCCGGCACGATCGAGCCGACCAGCGGCCGCGTCAAGCGCGGAAAGACCGTGCAGGTGCGCACGCTCACCCAGCGCATCGACGAGCTCGAGCAGCACTGGAACGTGCCGGTGCGCACGGTGATCAACGGGCTGCGCACCGAGTACACCTTCGGCGCCGGCTCCAAGTCGCAGAGCCTGACACCTGGTCAGCTGCTGGAACGCCTCGGCTTCACCTCCGCGCAGCTCTCCACGCCGGTGAAAGACCTGTCCGGTGGACAGCAGCGTCGACTGCAGCTGCTGCTCGTGCTGCTCGATCAGCCCAACGTGCTGATCCTCGACGAGCCCACCAACGACATGGACACCGACATGCTGGCGGCGATCGAGGACCTGCTCGACTCATGGCCGGGCACGCTGCTGGTGGTCAGCCACGACCGGTACTTCCTCGAGCGCGTCACAGACCAGCAGTACGCCGTCATGGGCGGCCACCTGCGTCACCTGCCGGGCGGCATCGACGAGTACCTGCGCCTGCGCGAGCTCGAGCAGGCGGCAGGTCCACAGGCTGGTCAGAGCGCTGCGAAGGCACCCAGCCTCGACGGCGCGGCCCTGCGCGCGGCACAGAAGGAGGTGTCGGCACTCGAGCGCAAGATGCAGAAGCTGAACCAGCAGATCGATCGGGCCAAGCACTCGCTCGCCGACCACGATCAGTCCGACTTCGCAGGCCTCGGCGAGAAGATGCAGGCGATCCAGGCGCAGCAGGACGAGGTGGAAGAGCTCGAGTTGCGGTGGTTCGAGCTCACGGAGCAGCTCGACTGAGGGGCATCCCATGAACGTGCGGCACCTGGAGTACTTCCTCGCGATCGTCGAGTATGGCGGGGTGCACCGCGCCGCGGAGGCGCTGCGCGTGGCGCAGTCCTCGGTCTCGCAGACCATGCGCTCGCTCGAGAAGGACATGGGTGCCACGCTGTTCCACCGCGTCGGGCGCGGGATCGTGCTCACCCCTGCCGGGGAGGGGCTGGTGGGCTCTGCTCGTGCCATTCTGCGCGAGGTGGAGAACGCGCAGCGGGTCGTGACCGACATCGCCGAAGCGCGCGGCGGCCACCTCGACATCGCAGCACTGCCCGAGCTCGTCACCGATCCTCTGGCCAACTGGATCTCCAGCTTTCTGATCGAGCACCCGCAGGTGCGCTGCCGGGTCGAGCAGAGCTCCGACGTCGGCAGAGTCACGGAGATGATCCGCAACGGCACCAGCGAGATCGGCTTCGTCAGCGTGCCGAGCGCCGGAGACCTGGAGTACATTCGGCTCGTGCAGCAGGTCTACGTGCTGCTGTGCCCGCCCGGCAGTGAGAGCCGCTGGCCGGATCCAGTGCCGCTCGAGATGCTGCGTGACCAGTCGTTCGTGCTCGGCGAGCGGGACTCGAACGTGCGCGACCTCATCGAGACGACCCTGCGCAGGCACGGTGTCGAACCGCGGATCGTGCTCGAGGCGCGACAGCGCGAAGCCGTTCTGCCCATCGCGCTCACGGGCTCCGGCATGGGCATCGTGCCGCTGCGCCTCGGCGCCGCCTTCTGGCAGCGCGGCGGGGTGGTCCGCGAACTCGAACCGGCCATCTCCACTACCATCTACCTGGTCAAGCGTCCGGGGCAGCTGACCATGGCGGGGGAGTCGTTCCTGGCATCCGCTCGCGCGTCGCTGCAGTCCTGGGTGGACGCCGTCGACGAGCCCGAGCTCACGACGACGCCGCTCATCGAGCGTGCCGCGCAGGCGATGGCGGACTGGGATGAACGTGCGCGCGCCTCGGCCGCGACCCGCAGCGCGCATTAACGGCCGTCGCCGACACCCGAGTCGAGATGCGTTCGGCCACCGATCGTATTTCTTGGTCGGTCTGTCCGAATACTTGTATTGGACGCTATTGGTTTTGTGTCGTTCCATGGATGGATCGGGGATGTTCGATGACCCGAGACGACCAGTTCAAGGATGCACATGTCTTCACAGATTGCTACCAGCGTGGGTACGCCGGTGAAGCGCCCGCAGCGGAAGATGACCCCGGCTCGTGCCTGGACCATCACCCTGCTCCTGGCGATCTTCCTCTTCATCAACTACTCCGACAAAGCCCTCGTCGGGCTCGCCGGAACACACATCCAGGACGACCTCGGCCTGACCGCCCAGCAGTTCGGACTGGTGCAGAGCTCGTTCTACTGGCTGTTCGCCGCCGGCGCGCTGCTGCTCGGCGCGCTCTCCAGCAAGATCAAGCTGCGCTGGTACCTCGCAGCGCTCATGCTCGTCTGGGTCGGCACGATGATCCCGCTGATGGGCGTCATCGGCTTCAGCGCCCTGATGGCCTGCCGCATCATCCTCGGCTTCGCGGCAGGACCGGCGTACGCACTCGCCAACCACTCCGTGCAGCTGCTGTTCCCCGCTGAGAAGCGCGCGCTCGCCTCGGGCGTCGTCACCGCGGGCTCTTCGCTCGGCCCACTGGTGATGGCCCCAGTGCTCACCTGGATCATCGTGCAGTGGAGCTGGCACACCGCGTTCGGCGTGCTCGCCGTCGGCGGCATCATCTGGGCGCTCGCGTGGATCATCTTCGGCGGCTCTGCCACCGATGGCGAAGCAGTCGACGACTCCGCAGACGACGCGGTGTCAGCATCCGCCACCGCCGCCCTCTCGACCAAGGCGGCCGCCCGCGCCGCGAAGAAGGCCGCCCGCAAGGCCGCCATCGTCGCCGAGGAGCCCGCTCACGTGCCCTACCGGGTGCTGCTGGGCACCAGCACGGTCATCGGCATCGCGCTGCTGAACTTCTTCAGCTACTGGTCCACCAGTCTCAAGGTCGCCTGGCTGCCCGTGTACCTGGCCGACGGCCTCGGCTACGACACGATCACCGTCGGGCGCCTGGTCGCCCTGCCCTTCGCCACCGCCGCGGTGTTCTCGATCGTCGCCGGCTACGTCTCCAGCTGGCTGTACAAGCGCGGCTTCTCCCGCCGCGTCTCCCGCGGCTACCTCGCCGGCGGCCTCGTCGCCGCAGCGGGCCTGTCGATGTGGGGCTTCACCGTGGTCCCTCCAGGCTGGTTCCAGCTGACGCTCGTCGCCCTCGCGTTCTCGCTGAACACCGCATCCATCGGCGTCGGCTTCACCGCGCTCGGCGACATCATCAACCCCAAGAAGCGCGGCGGCATCATGGGCGGCATCGTCGCCCTCTCCAGCCTCGCCGGGATCATGTCCCCGCTGGTGCTCGGCTTCACCGTCGGCGGTGCAGGCGCCAGCCCGGCCGACGGCTATGACGCCGGCTTCGCCGTGATCGGCCTGATGATCGCCATCGGCGCCGTCATCGCCACGATCTTCATCCGCCCCGACCGCGACCTCGTCAAGATCAACGACTGGGCCGCCGTGCACGGGGACCTGAGTCAGAAGAACGACACCGAGAAGGCAGGCGACCGATGAGCGCACAGCCCCTCCAGGGTGTGCGCGTGATCGACTTCGGTCAGTTCATCGCCGCCCCGGCCGCAACCCAGATGCTCGCCGACATGGGCGCAGAGGTCATCAAGATCGAATCCCCGTCCGGTGACGCAGCCCGCTCCATCGGCGTCCACGGCGAGGCGATGATCAACGCCTTCAACCGCGGCAAGCGCAGCATCGTCCTCGACCTGAAGAGCGACGAGGGCCTCGACATCGCCAAGCGCCTGATCGCCTCGGCCGACATCGTCGTGCAGAACATGCGTCCCGGCGTGATGGCCTCCTTCGGCCTCGACGGACCGACCCTGCTCGCCGCGCACCCCCACCTCGTCTACGCGGGCATCTCGGCGTTCGGCACCACGGGGCCGTCGAAGATGCGGGCAGGGCTCGACATCACCGCGCAGGCCGAGAGCGGCCTGATGCACATGACCGGCGAGCCCGACCGCGACCCGCAGAAGGTGGGAGCACAGATCGTCGATGCGGCGACCGCGTACGCCGCAGCCGCCGCAGTGCTCGGGGCGTACATCAGCCGCCTGCGCACCGGCCGCGGCGACATCGTCGAGACGTCGCTGCTCGAGGTCGCCATGCACATGCAGGCGCCTATGATCGGCGCGTTCCTCGCGAACGGCGTCGAGCCCAAGCGGGTCGGCAGCGGCCAGCCCACGGTGGCGCCGGCCGCAGACATCATCACCACGGCTGACGGCGCCTTCATCCTCTCCGCGTACTCGCAGGCGCACTTCGCCCGGCTGTGCACCCTCATCGACCGCGCGGACATGATCGACGATGAGCGCTTCGCCACCAACGGCGCGCGCGTGCGCAACCGCCCCGCCCTGCTCAGCGAGCTGCGTCACGCGTTCGCCGCGCACACCACCTCGTCGGCGCTGGAGCTGCTCACCTCGAACGGCCTGGTGGCCGGACGCATCAGCACCTACACGGATCTGACCCACAGTGACGATGTGAAGGCCACCGGCATCCTGATCGACACGCACGGCGCGCTCGGTGCCATCGGCACGGTCGGCACGCCGTACAGCATCGGCACCGCGTCACCCCGCAGCTCCGCCGGAGCGCCCGCTCTCGGCGAGCACACCGCCGAGATCCTCGCCGAACTCGGCGTCAGCCTCGCTGACGCCCCAGAACTCTCGATCGTCGGGGCCAGTGCTCCCGTCGCAGCCAAGTAAGGAAACAGCACCATGCAACGCACCATCTTCAACGAGGACCACGACGCGTTCCGCGACGCCGTTCGCGACTTCATGCGCAGCGAGGTCGTGCCTCACATCGACGACTGGGAGAAGGCCGGCGCGGTACCGCGCGAGGTCTTCGAGAAGACGGCAGAACTCGGCATCAACGGCCTGCAGATCCCCGAGGAGTTCGGCGGCGGCGGCATGGACAGCTTCCTGTTCAACATGATCGCGTTCGAGGAGATCGGCTACGCCGCAGCATCCCTCGGCGGACTGCAGGTGCACCTGAACACCGTGCTGCCGTACTTCCTGGAGTACTGCAACGACGAGCAGCGCCAGCGCTGGTTCCCCGGCTTCGCGGACGGATCGCTGATCGCCTCGATCGCGATGACCGAACCCGGCACCGGCTCCGACCTGGCAGGCATGAAGACCACCGCCGTCCGCGACGGCGACGACTTCATCCTCAACGGCTCGAAGACCTTCATCACCGGCGGCATCAACGCCGACCTGGTCATCGTCGCCGCGCGCACCGCGCACAGCGACACCGACCGTCGTCACGGGCTCACCCTGCTGGTCGTCGAGGACGGCATGCCAGGCTTCGAGCGCGGCCGCAACCTCGAGAAGCTCGGTCTGAAGTCGTCCGACACCGCCGAGCTGTCCTTCCAGGACGTGCGCGTGCCGGCGGCGAACGTACTCGGCGAGGTCGACAAGGGCTTCAGCATGCTGGGCAACAACCTTTCGCAGGAGCGCCTGTCGATCGCGATCACCGCGCAGGCCACGGCAACCGCAGCTCACCGTCTGACGATCGACTATGTCAATGAGCGTCTGGTGTTCGGCAAGCCGGTCGCGCACTTCCAGAACACGAAGTTCGTCCTCGCCGACATCGCCACGCAGCTTCAGGCGGGGCAGAGCATGATCGACCAGGCCGTGCTGGCCCTCGACGACGGCACCCTCACCCCGGCCGACGCCGCGATGGTGAAGCTCTTCGTCACCGAGGCGCAAGGCAAGATCGTCGACCAGTGCCTGCAGCTGCACGGCGGCTACGGCTACATGCGCGAGTACGCGATCGCCCGTCTGTATGCGGATGCCCGCGTGAGCCGCATCTTCGGCGGCACCAACGAGGTCATGAAGGTCGTCATCGCGAAGTCGCTGGGTCTCTGACATGCGCATCGCGAACATCCACGTCGTCGTCACCGGCGGTGCGTCCGGTCTTGGCCTGGCGACCGTCGAGCGACTGCACCGCAGCGGTGCGACCGTCACGATCTTCGACCTGCCGGGGTCTGCCGGTGCGGAGGTCGTGGAACGACTGGGCGAGCGCGTGCGATTCGCCGCTGTCGACATCACCGACGAGCAGCAGGTCGCCACGGCCTTCGAAGACGCGGCCGCCGCCTCGCCGCTGCGCGGGCTGGTGCACTGCGCCGGCCGCGGCAAGCCGATGCGCATTCTCGACCGCGACGGCAACGCCGCGGCGATGGGCGACTTCGCCGGCGTCGTCGAGCTCAATGTGATGGGCACCTTCAACGTGCTGCGCTTCGCGGCTCAGCACATGGCGAAGAACGAGCCGCTGGACGGCGACCGCGGCGTGGTCGTGCTCACCGCCAGCGTCGCCGCATACGAGGGCCAGATCGGGCAGATCAACTACGCCGCCTCCAAGGCCGCCATCGTCGGCATGACCCTGCCCGCCGCGCGCGACCTCGCCAAGGTCGGCATCCGCGTCTGTACGATCGCACCGGGCACTTTCGCCACGCCGCTGCTGCTGAACGCCGGCCGCCCCGACATCGTCGACGCGCTTGCCGCGTCGATCCCACACCCGAGTCGCCTCGGCGACCCCGACGAGTTCGCTTCGCTCGCCGAGCACATCATCTCCAACGGGATGCTGAACGGCGAGACGATCCGCATCGACGGCGCCATCCGCATGGCGCCGCGCTGATCAGCCGCGAACCGACGACGCGAACACGAAGAAGGAAGACAACAACATGCGTGATGCAGTCATCGCCATGGCCGTGCGCAGCCCCATCGGCCGCCGCAAGGGCTCCCTGGCCGGCATCCACTCCGTCGACCTGTCGGCGGCCGTGCTGAACGCCATCGTCGAGAAGGCGGGCATCGACCCCGGCACCGTCGACGACGTGATGTGGGGCTGCGTCGGCCAGGCCGGCGAGCAGGCCAGCAACATCGGCCGCAATGCCGTGCTGTCCGCCGGCTGGCCGGTCACCGTGCCAGGCACGACGATCGAACGCCAGTGCGGCTCGAGCCAGCAGGCGATCCACTTCGCGGCAGCCACCGTCATCTCTGGCCAGAACGACCTCGTCGTCGCCGGCGGTGTCGAGAACATGACCCGCATCCCGCTCGGCACCGCCCGCCGCGGTGGGCCCGGCGACCCGTTCAGCGAGCAGCTGCTCGCCAGCGTCGGCGCCACCGAGCTGAACCAGGGCACCGGGGCTGAGATCCTCGCCAAGCGACACGATCTCAGCCGCCAGTGGCTCGACGAGCTGGCGCTGGAGTCGCACCAGCGGGCCGCCGCCGCGCAGGACGCCGGGCACTTCGTCGACGAGATCGTCGCGATCCAGACCGAGAACGGACTGTTCTCTGCGGATGAGGGCATCCGTCGCTCGTCGACGCTCGAGAAACTCGCCCAGCTCGATCCGGTCTTCGGGGAGGACGGCCGGATGACAGCGGGCAACTCCTCGCAGATCTCCGACGGCTCCAGCGCCGTGATCGTCACCACGAGCGAGAAGGCGCGCGAGCTCGGACTCACCCCGATGGTACGCATCCACTCCATCGCGGTCGTCGGCTCCGACCCGATCGCCATGCTCGACGCACCGGGACCTGCGACCCACAAGGTGCTCGCGCGCGCCGGGCTCAGCCTGGACGACATCGGCACCTTCGAGGTGAACGAGGCCTTCGCGAGCGTCGTGGGTGCCTGGTTCGCAGACACCGGCGCCTCTCGCGCGAAGGTCAACCCCGATGGCGGCGCGATCGCGCTCGGGCATCCGCTCGGCGGCTCAGGCGCGCGCATCGCGACGACGCTCGTGCATCGGATGCTGCGCGACGGCCACCGGTACGGCCTGCACACCATGTGCGAGGGCGGCGGCATGGCGAACGCCACGATCTACGAGAACTTGCGGGTGTGACGATGGGCGCTGACGCCGATATCGCAGAAGAAGCTGTGCTCGAGGAGACCCGCGACGGCATCCTCATCCTCACGCTCAACCGGCCACGTGCGAAGAACGCCATCGATCTCGTCACCGCGACCCACATCGCCGGCGCGCTGGACAGGTTCGACGCAGACCCGGCGCTGCGGGTGTGCGTCATCCACGGCGCCGGTGGCAGCTTCTGCGCCGGGATGGATCTGAAGGCCTTCGCAGCCGGACAGATCCCGATCATCGAAGGCCGAGGCTTCGCCGGAATCGTCGAGCAGCCGCCGCGCAAACCGGTGATCGCCGCCGTCGAGGGCTACGCACTCGGGGGAGGGTTCGAGATCGCGCTGGCGTGCGACCTGATCGTCGCAGGTTCCGACGCGAGGTTCGGCCTGCCCGAGGTCAGTCGCGGGATCACGGCGAACGGCGGGGGACTGCTGCGATTGCGCGAGCGGGTGCCGTACCACGTCGCGATGGAGCTGATCCTCACCGGTCGGATGCTGGGCGCCGCCGAGGCGGCTGAACTGCATCTGGTCAACAGGATGGTCGAGCCGGGGACAGCACTGGAGGGTGCGCTGGAACTCGCCGCCGCGATCGTGCGGAACGCGCCACTGGCGCTGCAGGTCTCCAAGGCCGTATTCACCCGATCAGCGGAGTGGCCGCTCGATGAGCGATTCGCCCGACAGCGCGAGGCGACGGCGGTGATCCGCGGGTCGAACGATGCCAAGGAGGGTGCGCGCGCCTTCGTCGAGAAGCGCGACCCGGTCTGGACCGGCAACTGAGCGCGTCGTCAGGTGCCGCGTGCTCAGGTGCGCAGCACCTGGTGCACGAACTGCACGGCCACGGATCCCTCGCCGACCGCTGAGGCGACGCGCTTGACGGACTGCGCCCGCACATCGCCGACGGCGAAGACCCCAGGCACACTCGTCTCGTACAGGAACGGGTCCCGCTCGCCCTCGGCCGTGCGGTAGCGGCGCTCGCCGAGAGCAGGCCCGGTGGAGATGAAGCCGCGCTCGTCACGGCCGATCTGGGCCGGCAGCCAGTCGGTGCGGGGGACAGCGCCGATGAAGACGAACATGCTCGACGCATCCAGCGACCACTCGGCGTCCTCGGCGACGCCGGCGACGGTGACACGCTCCAAGCGCTCATCGCCGTGCACTTCGCGCACCACCGTGCCGCACTGCACCGTGATGTTCGGGCGCGCCTCGATCTGGTCGACGAGGTAGCTCGACATCTTCGCTCCCAGATCGCCGGCGCGGCAGAGGATCGTCACCGAGCGGGCGTGCGCAGAGAAGAACACCGCGGCCTGGCCTGCCGAATTCGCGCCGCCGACGATGACGATGTCCTCGCCCTCGACAGTGTCGCGCTCGCTGAGAGCTGCGCCGTAGTAGATTCCGCGGCCCTCCAGCCGGTCGCTGCCCGGCACGTCAAGGCTGCGGTACGAGACGCCGCAGGCCAGGATCAGCGCGCCTGCGGTGATGCTCTGACCGTCCGACAGCTCGAGTGCGGGGTACGGACCCGACAGATCCAGAGCGGTGACGGCCGCCGGCGCCAGCACGTCGACCTCGAACCGCCGGGCTTGCGTCACTGCGCGCCGCGCCAGGTCAGCGCCGGCGATGCCGTTCGGGAAGCCGAGGTAGTTCTCGATCCGCGAGGACTGCCCGGCCTGCCCGCCGGGAACCAGCTGCTCGACGAGCACCGTGCGCAGCCCCTCGCTGGCGCCGTACACGGCCGCAGCGAGACCTGCAGGACCTGCACCGACGATCGCCAGGTCGAACGTCTCGCCGTCTGAACGCGTGCGGTGCCCGAGCGCCGCCGCCAGGGCCGCGACGTCTGGGGCAGCGAGCTGGATGCCCGATGGCGTGATCACCAACGGCAGAGCGCCCTCTCCGGCGGCGTCGCGCAGCATCCGCGCCTCAGCGCTGCTGTCGACATCGAGCCACAGCATCGGGATCTGATTCCGCTGCAGGTAGTCGCGGATCACATGCGTCGCCGGTGACCAGCGACTGCCGACCACTCGCGTGACGAGGTCTTCAGGCTGGTGGGCCGCGTGCCAGTCGAGCAGCAGGTCGTCGATGATCGGGAACAGCCGCTCCTCGGGAGGGTCCCATGGCTTGAGGATGTAATAGTCCAGGTGCAGCTCGTTGATCGCGCCGATCGCGACCTCGGTGTCGGCGTACGCGGTCAGCAGCACCGTGCGCACGCCGTCGAACAGCTCAGATGCTGCGCGCAGCACCTCGGTGCCGCTCACCTCCGGCATCCGCTGGTCGGAGATCACGACCGCCACCGCCTCGCCACGCAGCTTCAACTGCTGAAGAGCTGCGATCGCCTCAGCGCCGCCGCTCGCGGTGACCACGCGGTAGTCGCGCCCGTAGCGTCCGCGCAGGTCGGCGTGCACGGCGGTGAGCACGGCGGGGTCGTCGTCCACGGCGAGGATCGATGGGCGGCGGGCTGGTGCGTCGGTCATCGCGCACCCGCTTCCGTCGCAGCGACCTCGGCGTCGGTCGTCGCAGTGTCTGTCGCCTCGGGGCGTCGCAGCGGCAGATGCACCCGGAACACCGTGCGCCCCTGGTGCGAGTCGACGTCGATCGTGCCGCCGGAGCCGCGGATGATGTTGAACGAGATGTTCAGTCCGAGCCCGGTGCCGTGACCAGGACCCTTCGTCGTGAAGAACGGGTCGAAGACCTTGCCGACGATCTCGGGTGGGATGCCGGGGCCGTCGTCCTCGATCTCGACGAGCACCCCGTCGTCGGCCGAGCTGGTGCGGATCGTGAGATGCCCTGTGCCGTGCATGGCGTCGACCGCGTTGTCGATCAGGTTCGTCCAGACCTGATTCAGCTCGCTGCCGATCGCGTCGATGCGCGGCACGTCGGTGCCGTAGCGGCGATCTACCTCGATTCCTGCCCGCAGCTTGGCCTGCAGCATCACCAGGGTGTTGTCGAGACCCTCATGCACGTCGAGATCCTGCACTGGCGCGCGGTCCATGAAGCTGTAGCCCTTCAGCGCGTTCACGATCTGCGAGATCCGACTGGCGCCGTGCCCGATCTGCTCGAGCAGCTCGGCTGCCGAGTACGAGTGCGCGATCACCGTCAGCAGCGGCTGCAGCTGGGCGGGCTGCACCGACGCCGCCAGTTCATCCAGAGCGTCGGCGTGCAGGTCGAGCGCGGCCAGCGGCGCCGCCAACGTCCACCCGTCGGTCACACCGTGATCACCCAGCCACTGCTCGATCCGCTCTTCGCGATCGCTGCGCGTCAGCGGGTCCAGCGCTGTCGGCTCGGCCGCGCGCTGCGCGCCGGCGGCGATCAGCGCGGTCAGCCGCTCGGCATCCGCTTCGCTGAGGCCGATGCGGCCCAGTTCGGTGAAGCCGGCATAGGCGCGTGCGATGGCGTCGCGCAGCTGCACGGCTCCGCGATGCGCGGCGGATGCCGGATTGTTGAGCTCATGCGCCATGCCGGCGCTCAGCCGACCGAGGGTGGCGAGCTTCTCGCTGCGCACCAGGGCGGCCGTGCGCTCGGCGACCTCCTCCTCGAGCTGACGCTGATACGCGGCGGCCAGGGCCTCGGACCGCTTGCGGTCGCTGACATCGCGGAAGAAGGTGTGCGTCGCGATGTACACGCCATCGCGGAACCGACCCGTCGCGTTGCCCTCCACGGGGAACGTGTGGCCGTCCTTCGCGACGAAGGTGACCTCGACATGGTCGAAGGACTGGCCCGTCATCATCTGCCGGATCAGCAGCGAGCAGTGGTCGTGGTCCGCCTCGACGACGATGTCCATCAGGGTCAGACCTGGCAGCTCTTCCGGCGTGTAGCCGAGGTGCTCGTGCCACGCGCGGTTGACGAACGAGAAGTGTCCGTCGGGCGTGATCGACTGCACGATGTCGTGCGATGACTGGATCAGATCGGCGTAGCGCTGCTCGCTGTCGCCCATCGCCTGCTCGGCGAGATGCTCGGGAGTGAGGTCGCGGGCCACAGCGCGGTACGCCTGTTCGTCCGGGATGCCGATCGCCGTCCACGCCAGCCAGCGCGTGCTGCCGTCGCGGGCGACGAATCGCTGCTCGAAGTGACGGACGTCAGCGCCGTCGCGCAGATTCTGCAGCTGCTGTGCGGTCGCCACGGCGTCGTCGGGATGCATGAACTCCAGCAGCGGTCGGGAGGTCAGCTCTTCGCGTGAGTAGCCGAGCAGCTCAGGCCAGTCATCCGACAGTTCACGGAAGTATCCGTCGTATCCGGCCACGCACGCGAGATCCATGCTGAGATCCAGCAGGCGCGCGGCAACGGCGTCCGACCAGCGGTCGATCCCCAGCCGATGTGTGAACATCGTCGTCCTTCCCCACGGCTCTGGTCTCATCGTAGAGCGCGCGAAAGACCGGTGGGGTGTGTGCTGTGACGCCGTGTGACGCCTCGATTCAGAGCCTGGACGGCGCGCACGTAACGTTTCAGAGTCCCCCACGAGAGGAAACGGAAACACCATGTCCCGTCGCATCAGCACCTTCGCGGCCGCAGCAGCAGCGGCCGCCCTCATCGCCTCCCTCGCAGGCTGTGCCTCGTCGCCCGCCGCGGATGGCGGCGCCGACGCACCGTCGGGTGAGAACGACGTCGTCCGCATCGGCGTCGTCGGCAAGAGCGACCCGCAGTGGCCCGCATTCGTCGAGGCCGCGGCAGCAGAGGGCATCGATGTCGAGCTCATCGACTTCGCCTCGTATGAGCAGCCCAACCCGGCCCTCACCGAGGGCGAGCTCGACCTGAACCAGTTCCAGCACATCGTCTACCTGGCCGACTACAACGTCGCCTCCGGCGAGGACCTCACGCCGATCGGCTCGACCGGCATCTACCCGCTCGGCCTGTACTCGCAGAAGGTCGACGATGTGAAGGACATCAAGAAGGGCGAGACGGTGCTCGTGCCCGACGACGTGTCGAACCAGGCACGCGCTCTGCTCGTGCTGCAGTCGGCGGGGCTCATCGAGCTCAAGAGCGGTGGCACGATCTTCTCCGACCTCTCCGACATCGACGAGGCGAAGTCCAAGGTCAAGGTCACGGCTCTCGAAGCCGCGCTGATCCCGAACTCGCTGCCCGACGCGGCCGCCGCGATCATCAACAACGACTTCGTCACGCAGGCCGGCCTGAAGTTCGAGGACGCCATCGCGCAGGACGACCCGTCCGACCCGAACGCACTGCCGTACGTCAACATCTTCGCGGCACCCGCCGATCAGAAGGACAACGAGACGTACCTGAAGCTCGTCGAGATCTTCCAGACCGACGAGGCGGTGCAGAAGGGCCTCGCCGAGGCATCCGGCAACACGATCGTCCCGCTGCAGACGCCTGTCGCCGACCTCGAGGCCTCGCTCGCGAAGGTCGAGAAGGACACCGCTGCACAGGGCTGAGCCAGGCCCTCAGCAGACTGCGAGAGAATCGGGCGGTGCGCATTCGCGCCGCCCGATTCCCGCGTTCGCAGCCAGCCCGCTCACAGAGAGATCAACCATGCCCATCGTGACCCTCACAGACGTCACGAAGATGTACCCTCCTGCCGCCAAAGGCGCAGGCCCCGTCACCGCGGTCGACGGGGTCACCCTCGACATCGAGCGCGGAGACGTCTTCGGCATCATCGGATACTCGGGAGCAGGCAAGTCGACGCTCGTGCGGCTCATCAACGCCCTCGAGCCGACGACCAGCGGCTCGATCCTCGTCGACGGCGTCGACATCACGACGCTCTCCGAGCGCGAATTGCGCACCGTGCGCGGCGGCATCGGCATGATCTTCCAGCAGTTCAACCTGTTCTCGTCCAAGACCGTGAAGGCCAACATCGCCTACCCGCTGAAGCTGGCCGGCTGGTCGAAGGGCGACATCGAGGAGCGAGTCGCCGAACTGCTGCAGTTCGTCGGCCTCGCCGACAAGGCGAAGGCGTATCCGGAGCAGCTCTCGGGTGGGCAGAAGCAGCGGGTCGGCATCGCGCGGGCGCTCGCGCCGAGGCCGGCCATCCTGCTCGCCGATGAGGCCACCAGCGCGCTGGACCCGCAGACCACGCACGAAGTGCTCGCGCTGCTGAAGCGCGTGAACCAGGAGCAGGGCGTCACGATCGTCGTCATCACGCACGAGATGGACGTCATCCAGACCATCGCGACGAAGGTCGCCGTGATGGAGAACGGTCGCGTCATTGAGACCGGCGAGGTCTTCGAGGTCTTCTCGGACCCGCAGAATCCGGCCTCGCAACGCTTCGTCGGAACCGTCGTCAAGGGCATCCCGTCTCCGGCCGAGCGCGCAGCTCTGCGCGAGCGCCACGAGGGTCGCCTCGTCACGTTCTCGTTCCGTGAAGGGGACTCATCCCAGGCGCAGGTCTTCCTCGACCTCGCGCAGGCCGGCCTCGGCTTCGAGCTCGTCTTCGGCGGCATCAACGACATCCGCGGTCGCGCCTTCGGTCATCTCACGCTTGCGATCAGAGGGGCGGATGCTGACATCGATGCGACGCTGCAGAAGATCCGCGCGCATGCATCCGTCACCGAGCTCGCGCAACCCGGCCGTGACGAGTCGGAGGCGGAGCACTGATGGACAAGCTCAACCAGCTGTGGCCCGAGTTCTGGCAGGCCGCACTCGAGACGCTCTACATGACGACGTTCGCGCTCGTCCTGGCAGGGATCCTCGGCACGCTCATCGGCATCGGCCTCTACGTCACCCGGCCGTCCGGTCTCATGCAGAACCGGCTGGTCAACGGCATCCTCGAGCTGCTGGTCAACTTCTTCCGCCCGATCCCGTTCGTCATCTTCATCGCCGTGCTGCAGCCGGTGACCCGCGCCGTGATCGGCATCGGCATCGGCACCACGGCTGGGGCCTTCGCGATCGGCATCGCGGCGGCCTTCGCCATCGGACGCATCGTCGAGCAGCACCTGGTGTCGGTCTCGCCTGGCGTGATCGAGGCCGCGCGCTCGATGGGCGCCGGCCCGTGGCGCATCCTGTTCACCGTCGCGATCCCGGAATCTCTCGGACCGCTGATCCTCGGCTACACGTTCGTCGTCGTCGCGCTGATCGACATGACGGCGATGGCCGGAATGGTCGGCGGCGGAGGCCTCGGCGCCTTCGCGCAGATCTACGGCTTCCGCCGTTTCGAACCCGTCGTGATGTGGGCGGCGATCGTGCTGATCGTGGTGTTCGTGCACCTGGTGCAGATGCTGGGCACGAAGCTCGCCCGCGTCGTCATGCGGCGCTGATACGCACAGTCAGACGCCAGGAGCCTCTTTCAGGGTGCGCTGCGTGGTGAACTCACGCGGCGCACCGCTGAGCGGATCGATGAACCGCAGCTCACGCGCCAACAGCTGCAGGGGCTTGTCGAAGTCGTCCGGCACCTCCGGCAGCAGGTCGGGGTAGAAGCCGTCGTTCAGGATGCCGGCGCCGAGCGCCGAGAGGTGCACGCGCAGCTGATGCATCTTGCCCGAGTGGGGGCGCAGCAGCGTGTGCACGACGTGCTCGTCGGCATCGATCAGCTCGATGAGCGTCTCGGAGTTCGGCTCGCGCTCCGCATCCACCTGCACGCACACGCTCGCACGCAGCTTCTCGATGTGGTTGCGGTAGACGATCGGGAACGGCTTTCCGTCGAGGGCGGGGGATGCCGGATCCCAGCCCTCCGGCAGCGCTGAGACCGCTTCGTAGACCTTCTCGACGCGTCGGTCCTGGAACAGCAGCTGGTAGGCGCCGCGGGTCTCTGGGCGCACCGAGAACATCAGCAGTCCTGCCGTCGCGCGGTCGAGCCGGTGGATCGGGGTGAGCTCGGGGATGCCGAGGCGGTTTCGCAGCCGCACCAGCGCGGAGTTCTGCAGGTACTTGCCACCGGGGGTGGTCGGCAGGAAGTGCGGTTTGTCTGCGATGACGAGGTCGTCGTCCTGGTGCAGCACCTCGACCTCGAACGGGATATCCCGCTCCACCGGCGGGTCGCGGTAGTACCAGACGAACTCCGCAGCTCCCAGCGGGGTGTCGCGGGTGAGGGCGGCGCCGTCGCTTGCGATGATCTCGCCGCGGTCGAATCTCTCCAGCAGGTGCTCGGGATCGAGGTGGAAGAAGCGTTCGGTCATGTACGCAACCGCGGTCGGCCATGGACCTTCCATCGGCAGGTGCAGCCGGGTCGCGCCGACGCCGTCGCGCACCGGCAGCGGGGATGCCATCGCCATCAGCGCACCCTCATGTGTCGAAGCTCAGGCTCAGCTTGCGCAGCAGGCCGGCCAGCCGGTCGCGGTCGGCGCGGGGGAGCGCCTGCAGCAGCTCGGCCTCGGCATCCACCAGGCGGGTGATGGCAGCATCCACCCGCACCTTGCCGTCGTCGGTGAGGATGACCAGGATGCTGCGGCCGTCGGCCGGGTCGGACTCGCGCCGCACGAAATCGCGCGCGACCAGGCGGTCGATCCGGTTGGTCATCGTGCCGCTGGAGACCAGCGTCTGCTGCAGCAGCTGCTTCGGTGAGAGGCGGAACGGGGCGCCGGCGCGCCGGAGCGCCGAGAGCACGTCCCATTCCCACGGTTCGATGTCGCTGCGGTGGAACACCTCGCGGCGTGCGCGGTCGAGGTGCCGAGAGAGGCGATCCATGCGCGAGAGCACTTCGAGGGGTGAGAAGTCCAGGTCGGGGCGCTGAGTGTTCCACGCACCGACGATGCGATCGACCTCATCCGCCTCGCTCATGTCTCCATTATCGCGTGTCGCGGGCGCGGGGCAGGACGAGGCCCACAGGTCGGACATGGCAGAATTGTCAGGCGGCCACACCCACATGGGAGTCGGCCGTGGTCCGCCGTAGTGTAATGGCAGCACGACAGCCTTTGGAGCTGTTAGGTCCAGGTTCGAGTCCTGGCGGCGGAGCATGTCGCAGAATCCACTCGCCATCATCGTCCTCGCCGCAGGCCAGGGCACTCGCATGAAGTCCCGGTTGCCGAAGGTGCTGCATGAGATCGGCGGCAGGCCGCTGGTCGGCCACGTGCTCACGACGGCGCGCGCACTCGGTGCCGAGCACATCGAGGTCGTGGTGCGACACGAGCGCGATCAGGTGATCGCAGCCCTCGTCGACCAGTACCCCGACGCGGTGGTCGTGGATCAGGACGACATCCCAGGCACCGGCCGCGCTGTACAGGTCGCGCTCGACGCACTGCCCGCCGACTTCGACGGCGACGTGCTCGTGCTCTCTGGCGACGTGCCCCTGCTGCAGGCCGACACGCTCGAAGATCTCGTGGCCGGTCACCGCGCAGCATCCGCCGCCGCCACCCTGCTCAGCGCCCACCTCGACGACCCCACCGGCTACGGCCGCATCATCCGCGGCTCCGACGGCGTCGTCGAGCGCATCGTCGAGCAGAAGGATGCCACCGCCGACGAGGCCGCGGTCACCGAGATCAACGCCGGCGTCTACGTGTTCCGCGCCCCGGCGCTGCGCACCTACCTCGCCAAGGTCGACCAGAACAACGCCCAGGGCGAGATCTATCTCACCGACGTCGTCGGCCTGCTGCGCGGTGCCGCCGAGAAGGTCGCGGCCGAGCTCGCCGCGGATGCGGCATCGACGTTCGGCGTGAACGACCGCGCCCAGCTCGCCGAGGCCGGCCGCGTGCTCAACCAGCGCATCGTGCGGCACTGGCAGCGTGAGGGCGTCACGATCATCGACCCTGCGACCACCTGGATCGACGACGACGCGAAGCTCGCGGCTGACGTCACGATCCTGCCGAACACGCAGATCCTGCGGGCGACGGTGATCGCCGCTGGCGCCACCGTCGGCCCCGACACGACCCTCGTGGACTGCGAGGTGGGCGAGGATGCCGTCGTGCGCCGCACCGACGCCAACCTCGCCGTGATCGGCCAGGGTGCGACCGTCGGTCCGTTCTCGTTCCTGCGCCCGGGCACGGTGCTCGGCGCGGGCGGCAAGATCGGCGCGTACGTCGAGACGAAGAACGCGCAGATCGGCGAGAACAGCAAGGTGCCGCACCTGTCGTACGTCGGCGATGCCACCATCGGCCGCGGCGTCAACCTCGGTGCCAGCACGATCACCGCCAACTACGACGACGTGAACAAGCACCGCACCGAGATCGGCGACGAGGTGCACACCGGCTCGCACACGGTGCTCGTCGCTCCCGTTAAGCTTGGTGCAGGTGCGAAGACAGGTGCCGGCGCCGTCGTCCGCAAGGACGTCCCCGCGGGCGCACTGGCCATGAGCGTGGCCCCCCAGCGCAACATCGTCGGGTGGGTCGAGAAGAACAGAGCAGGCACGGGCGCAGCCGATGCGGCGGCCCGGGAACGATCAGCGGAATAGGCGGGGTTCGCATGGGGCACAAGAAGAAGAAGGTTGCACTGGATCGTGAGAACGGGGTCGCACCCGGCCTCATCGCGAAGACCAAGAAGCGCCTCGTCGTCGCCGGTGGGCGCTCTCACCCCGAGCTGACCGCGGCCGTCGCCGCGGCACTCGGCCAGGAGGTCGCCCCGGTCGAGCACCGCACGTTCGCTTCGGGTGAGATCTACGCCCGGTTCGAGGTGTCGATCCGCGGCTGCGACCTCTTCATCGTGCAGTCCTTCGGCGAGCCGGTCAATGAGTGGCTCATGGAGACGCTCATCATGCTGGATGCCGCCAAGCGGGCATCCGCCAAGCGCGTCACCGTCGTCGCCCCTTACTACCCGTACTCGCGCCAGGACAAGAAGGGCCGCGGCCGGGAGCCGATCTCGGCGCGCCTGGTCGCCGACATGCTCAAGGTCGCGGGCGCTGACCGCGTCATGAGCGTCGACCTGCACGCCGCGCAGATCCAGGGCTTCTTCGACGGACCCGTCGACCACCTGTTCGCCAAGCCCGTGCTGCTCGAGCACTTCGAGAGCACCTTGACGCCAGAGGATCGCGAGACCCTCACCATCGTCTCGCCCGACATGGGCCGAGTGCGCGTCGCAGACACCTGGTCGGACAGCCTCGGTGCACCCCTGGCGATCATCCACAAGCGCCGCGACCCGAAGGTCGCCAACCAGGTCTCGGTGCACGAGATCGTCGGTGCTGTCGACGGCCGCACCTGCCTGCTCGTCGACGACATGATCGACACCGGTGGCACGATCGTGAAGGCCGCCCAGGCGCTGAAGGCCAACGGCGCCCGCAAGGTGATCGTCGCGGCCACGCATGCGGTCTTCAGCGACCCGGCATCCGAGCGCCTGCAGGACGACGCGATCGACAACGTCGTCATCACCGACACGATCCCGCTCACCGAATCGCGCCGCTGGGACGGCCTCACGATCCTGCCGATCGCGCCGCTGCTGGCGATGGCGATCAAGCAGGTGTTCGAGGACGGCTCTGTCACCAGCATGTTCGGCGGAGACGCTTGAGTCCTGTCCGCACGGGCACGGCGCTGCTGAGCGTCGCCGGCGCCCTGCTGCTCGCCGGCTGCTCCGGTGCAGCCGACGCCGACACCCGTCAGGCTGATCCGGCACCGACCTCGACCGATGCCACCGCACCCTACGCAGACGGCACCTACACCGCTGAGGGGTCGTATCAGACGCCCGAGACGGTGGAGACGATCTCGGTGACCATGACGCTGAGCGACGACGTCGTGACGGCTGTCGAGGTCGTCGGCGACCCGGTCGCGCCCGAGAGCATCCGCTTTCAGGGACAGTTCACCGCGGGCATCGCCGATGTCGTCGTGGGCAAGAAGCTCGATGAACTCGAAGTCGACCGCGTGGCCGGCTCCTCGCTGACCAGCGGTGGGTTCGATCAGGCCGTCGTACGGATCAAGGACGAAGCGGCGGCCGCTGCCGCGACGGAGTAACCGGATGCCGGTGTGGCGCTTCGACGCGATCGGCACCCTCTGGGAGATCGAGACCGAGGCGCCGCTGTCGTCCGGCCTGCGTGACGGTGTGACGATCACGATCGCGCGCTTCGACCAGGAGTGGTCGCGCTTTCGGCCCGACTCGCTGGTGTCGGCGCTGCGCGGTGGCGGGACGATCGATGCGCCGCGGGATGCCGTGCCGATGCTCGATGCGTACCGCGACCTGGCCAGGGCGACGAACGGGGCGGTGAATCCGCTGGTCGGCGCAGGTCTCGAGGCGCTGGGCTACGACCCGGCACTCACCCTGCGAGATGGTGTGCCCGAGGCGGCGCCGTCGGGGTGGGAGCGGATGCTGACGTGGAGCAGCTCTGCGGTGTCGGTGCACGCACCCGCAGTGATCGACGTCGGTGCGCTCGGCAAGGGGCGCCTCGTCGACCTGGTTGTGGATGTGCTCTCCGACGTGCCGGGACGGGTGATCGTCGACGCGTCAGGCGACCTGCGCGTGCGCGGTGGCACGGCGCGCGTCGCGCTCGAGCACCCGTACGACCCGACTTCGGCGATCGGCATCGCGGAGGTGACCCAGCGCGCGCTGTGCGCTTCTGCGGTGAACAGACGTGCCTGGGGTGACGGGCTGCACCATGTGCTGGATGCGCGCACTGGACTGCCGGTGCGCACGTGGGCGGCGACCTGGGCGCTCGCCGAAGACGCGATGCGAGCGGATGCCGTCGCGACGGCGCTGTTCTTCGATGGGGGAGCGGAGCTGGCCCGGCGTTGGGGCGTCGACTGGGTGCGAATGGCGACGGACGGGCGCGTGGAGCGGTCCCAAGGGTTCGCAGGCGAGCTCTTCCTCTCGTAGATAGGGAAGAGTAGAGGGTGTGACCACCTCTTTCATGGCGCTGAGGCAGCGAGTTCTCGCGGTGCTCGGCGCCCTCTCGATGTACCGACTCGTGCTGTTCGCGCTCATCGCGCTGGCGGTGATCGCGATCGGCCTGTCATTCACCGGGCTGGTCGGGCCGTCGGCGGCCTCGATCCTGGCATCCTTCCTCGTGCTCGCCGTCGTCATCTCGCTCGTCGACGCCGCCGCACAGCGCCTGCTGCGCCTGCCCTGGCGCATCGAGTCATCACTGGTCACCGCCCTGATCCTGCTGTTCGTGCTGCAGCCGTCGCTCACCCTCACAGGTCTCGCCGGCAACGCGCTCGCCGGAGCGCTGGCTGCGTTGTCGAAGTACGTGATCGCCTGGCGCGGGAGGCACATCCTGAACCCGGCCGCCTTCGGCGCGGCGGTGGTGACGATCTTCGGGCTCGGCACCTTCTCGGCATGGTGGGTGGGCGCGCCCGCGATGGCGATCCCGGTGGCCGTGCTGGGACTGGTGGTGCTGTGGCGCACCGAGAAGGTGCGGGTCGTGCTGGTGTTCCTGCTGGTCGCCGTCGGCGTCTCGGTGGTGCGTCAGGCCGTGCAGGCACAGTCAGCGGGCCTTGCGTTCGCCGTGTCGGATGCTGCGCTGTTCGCTCTCACGCAGACGCCATACCTGTTCTTGGGCGCTTTCATGCTCTCGGAGCCCCTCACCCTCCCGCCGCGGCGCTGGCAGCAGTTCAGCGTGGCCGGGCTGGTCGGCGTGGTCGCGGGCTGGCCGATCCTCGTCGGTGGGATGTTCACGCTCGGCCAGGAGCGCGCGCTGCTGATCGGCAACCTGCTGGCGTTCGCCTTCGCGGTGCGCGGCTCCGTGCGGCTGGTCCTCACCCGCCGCGAGTTCGTCACCCCGACCGCACAGGAGCTCACCTTCCGCACCAAGGGCAGGCTCTCGTTCGTGGCTGGGCAGTACCTCGAGCTCGAGGTGCCGCACCGCAACCCCGATGCCCGCGGCACGCGCCGCGAGTTCAGCATCGTCTCGGCGCCGGCCGACCTGCCGACGCTGCGCATCGCCTACAAGGACGGCGATCAGAAGCATCCATCCAGCTACAAGCGGGCGCTGAAGGCCGCCGAGCCAGGGGCCGTGCTGCCGGTGACGGGCACCTGGGGAGACTTCGTGCTGCCGCGGGGCACCGCACCGGTGCTGATGGTCGCCGCCGGCATCGGGGTGACCCCCTTCGTCTCACAGCTGCGCCAGCTGCGGGCCACAGGAGTCGAGCGAGACATCGTGCTGGTGTACGTCGCCGCCGCGGCATCCGAACTCGCCTTCCGCGCCGAGCTGGAGGAGACCGGCGTGCCCACGATCGTGTTCACGCGCGACCAGCCGGCGGATCTTCCGGAGCAGTGGACGTGGGCCCGTGGCATCCGACTCGATGCCGACGGCCTGGAGCGGGTCGTGCCCGACCTCGCGATGCGCCACGCCTACATCTCGGGCCCGCCGCGGCTCATCGCCGACCTCGCGCCGGCGCTGCAGAAGGCGCGGGGTCTGACGACGGACGCGTTCGCCGGTTACTGAGCCGGCGCTGCGGGCGGCGTTGCAGGCGCTGGCTCGGCGGCGGGCAGGTGCACGGTGAACGTCGTGTCACCCGGCTCGCTGGCGACCGAGATCGATCCGCCGTGTCCTTCGACGATCGCCTTCGCGATCGCCAGGCCGAGACCTGTTCCGCCCGATTGACGGGCACGCGAGACATCGCCGCGCGCGAACCGGGCGAAGAGCTCGTCGCGCACCGCGGGGTCGATGCCGGGGCCGTCGTCGTGCACGCGCAACTCGGCTCCGCCGTCTACGGCTGCGACGGTCAGGGTGATGGTGGTGCCGGCAGGCGTGTGGGTGCGGGCGTTGGCGAGCAGGTTCGCCACGACCTGGTGCAGCCGTCCCGTGTCACCAGGGACGGTCACCGGCTCTTCCGGCGCCTCCAGCTTCCAGATGTGATCGGGGCCGGTCGGCTGAGCGTCGGCGAGAGCCTCCACGGCCAGTTGTGAGAGGTCGACGGTGCCGTGCACGAGTTCGGTGCCCTCGTCGAGTCGCGCCAGCAGCAGCAGGTCCTCGACCAGGCGGGTCATGCGCAGCGACTGGGCCTGGATGCGCTCCAGTGCCGAGGTGGTGTGCTCGAGGGCATCCGCCCCATGGCCCTGCCCCAGCGCCCGCAGCGACAGCTCGGAGTAGCCGCGGATAGATGCCAGCGGAGTGCGCAACTCATGGCTGGCGTCGGCGACGAACCGTCGCATCCGGTCCTCATTGCGCTGGCGAGCAGCCAGAGACGTGTCGACGTGATCGAGCAGCGTGTTCAGTGCGACACCGACTCTGCCCACCTCGGTGCGAGGATCGGCCTCGTACTCGGGCACGCGCTCGGTGATGGTCACCTTGCCGCGATCCAGCGGCTGACTCGCGACGCGCGTCGCCGTCGCGGCGACAGCGCGCAGCGGCCGCAGCCCCATGCTGATGGTGAGCGCCGTCGTGATCGCGAGCAGGATCAGGCCACCCAGTGTCGCGAGAGCGACGGTGGTGAACAGCGAGGTCATGGTGCGCTGCACATCTGCCCTGGGAAGCCCGGTGATCACGACCACATCGTTGCTGGTCCGATCGGCCGTGACCCGGTACGACCCGAAGTCAGGCAGGATGACGGTGGCATTGCGCGAGTCGTGCAGCGCCGAGGTCAGGATCAGCAGATCCTCGGCCGAGAGCGCGGTGCGCTCGTCCGGGGTCACGATGATGCCAGACGGCGGGGTGTTCGGCGGGGCCAGCACCAGCAACAGGCTGTTGCCAGCCACCTGCTGACCGTCCATTGCGTATTCGGCAGTCAGCGGCTCTCCGAACACTGCCGCGGTCTGCGCGCGCTTGGTGACGAGCGGCACGGTCTCGGAAGCTGCGGCATTGACCTGCTCCTGCAGCCGGATCTCCAGGGTGTTGCCGAGCGTGGCGCTGGTGATGATCGCGACGATCACGAGAATGAGACTGACGAACCCGATCACCGCGGCCATCAGCCGGGCCTGCAGGCTCAGCGGACGGGCGAGCATGCGTACTCCCTACTGCGGTGCTTTGATCATGTAGCCGACACCGCGAACGGTGTGCAGCAGGGGAGTGCGACCGGCGTCGATCTTCTTGCGCAGGTACGAGATGTACAGCTCGACGACCGACGACTTGCCTCCGAAGTCATAGCTCCACACCCGGTCGAGGATCTGCGCCTTCGACAGCACGCGGCGCTCGTTGCGCATCAGGAAGCGCAGCAGCTCGAACTCGGTGGCGGTCAGCTCGATCTCGTCGTCGCCGCGCATCACCTCGTGGCTGTCCTCGTTCAGTGACAGGTCGGCGACGCGCAGGATCGCCTGCTCGTCCTCGGCGCGACCCTGACCCGAGCGGCGGATGACGGCGCGCAGCCGTGCGATCACCTCTTCGAGGCTGAACGGCTTGGTCACGTAGTCGTCGCCACCGGCGGTGAGGCCGGCGATGCGGTCGGCGACGGCGTCCTTCGCCGTCAGGAACACGACCGGCACCAGATTGCCGGCTTCGCGCAGTCGGCGCAGCACGCTCATGCCGTCGAGGTCGGGCATCATGACGTCCAGCACGAGTGCGTCGGGCTCGAAGTCGCGCGCGACCGTCAGCGCCTCAAGACCTGAGGCTGCCGTGCGCACCTCCCAGCCCTCCATCCGCAGCGCCATCGCGAGCAGGTCGGTGAGCATCGGCTCATCGTCCACGGCGAGAATGCGCAGGGGCGTGCCGTCGGGGCGGCGCAGTTCCGGGTGCTCGGTGCTCATGCATCCATTCTGACGAATCAGCTATGGAAAATCTATGGAACCCGCTGGGTGTGGGCTGGGATCCAGCTATGTGCTCAGTGGGTGTCTTCGGCTTCGATTTCGGTGCGGTTGCCGGACCAGAGGGTGTGGAAGGTGCCGGGTTTGTCGGTGCGGCGGTAGGTGTGTGCGCCGAAGAAGTCGCGTTGGCCTTGGACGAGGGAGGCGGGGAGGCGGTCGGCGCGGATGCCGTCGTAGTACGACAGGGAGGAGCTGAAGGCGGGGGCGGGGATGCCGGCGGTGGCGGCGGCGATGACGACGCGCCGCCAGGCGGCTTGTCCGCGGGTGAGGGCGTCGGCGAAGTAGGGGGCGGCCATCAGCACGGGCAGGTCGGGGGTCTGGGCGTAGGCGTCGGCGATGCGGTTGAGGAACTGGGCGCGGATGATGCACCCGCCACGCCAGATCTTCGCTGTAGCACCCAGGTCGATGTTCCAGTCGTACTCGGCCGCGCCCGCACGGATCTCATCGAACCCCTGGCTGTAGGCGACGATCTTCGACGCATACAGCGCCAGGCGGACATCCTCGATGAACTGCTCGACCTGGTCGTCCGGGACGGTGAACGCCTCATCCGGGCCGGGCAGCCCCCCAGCAGCGGCGCGCTGCTCCGGGTGGGAGGACAGCGACCGGGCGAAGGTGGCTTCCGCGATGCCGGAGACGGGCACGCCCAGGCTGAGGGCGGTCTGCACGGTCCAGGCGCCGGTGCCCTTGGCGCCGGCCTGGTCGACGATGACATCCACCAGCGGCAGCCCAGTGGTGGCGTCGATCTGGCGGAGCACCTCGGCGGTGATCTCGATCAGGTACGACTCCAACTCGCCCCGGTTCCAGTCCGCGAAGATGTCCGCGATCTGCGCGGGGGTCTTGCCGGTGCCGCGGCGGATCAGGTCATACGCCTCCGCGATCAACTGCATATCGGCGTACTCGATGCCGTTGTGCACCATCTTCACGAAATGCCCAGCCCCGTCATGGCCGACATGCGTCACGCACGGCTCCCCCTCCGCGACCGCCGCAATCGACTTGAGGATCGGGCCGAGGGTGACCCAGGACTCATCCGACCCACCCGGCATGATGCTCGGGCCCAGCAGGGCACCCTCCTCGCCACCGGAGATCCCGGCACCGACGAAGTTGATGCCCGTCTCCCGCACCGCCTTCTCACGGCGGATCGTGTCAGGGAAGAACGCGTTACCACCGTCGACGATGATGTCACCCGGCTCGAACACCGCCGTCAACGCATCGATCACCGCATCAGTGGGACCACCGGCCTTGACCATGATGATCGCCGTCCGCGGCTTCACCAGCGACGCGGCGAACTCCTCATACGAGAACGCCGGCACGAACCCCGCCTCCGGATGCGCGGCCACCAACTCATCCGTCTTCACCCGGGAACGATTCAACACCGCCACCGTGTTGCCCTCGCGAGAGGCCAGATTACGGGCCAGATTCGACCCCATCACAGCCAGGCCGACGACTCCGATGTTGGCAGATGCTTCGGGCACAGTGAACTCCTCGAGGGCAACGGGTGGATCGTTATCAGCGTACCGTCACCGATCGTGCACCCGGGCGCATGTGACGCCCCGAACCCTCGGCGCGGAGTTCAGTCCTTGCGGTAGCCGGAGCGGCCCATCGCGAAGAGTGCACCGAAAGTGGCGACGACAGCGCCGACGGCCATGAGCCCGATCAGCCAGAGGATCGCGTGGGAGATGAAGGCGGCATCAAGCATGGCAACAGCATATCGACGTTTCCGGTACGATGGAGGAGTTCCTCGGCGAGGGATGAGTCGTGCACGCGCGACACATCCGTGATCGACGCGGTGATGTGAGCACAGTGGTCCTTCGAAGATCACGGGTCTTCTGAAGATCGTGGCTGCACCTCCTCGTGTCCGAGTCCGAGGCGCCGATCCATGACCACCGCGCGAACATCCCGCGCGTCTGAAGGAGAACCACCATGTCTGACGACAACAAGGTCCACGTCGACCTCCGCACCAACTTCGGCAAGGGCTTCGCCCGTCGCCTGCGCGCCGAGGGCAAGATCCCCGCGGTCGTCTACGGCCACGGCACCGACCCGGTGCACGTCGCACTGCCCGGCCACCAGGTCTCGCTGATCATCCGTCGCGCCAACGCGCTGCTCGACCTCGACATCGACGGCAAGTCGCAGCTCGCGCTGGTCAAGGACGTGCAGAAGGACCCGGTGCGCCAGATCATCGAGCACATCGACTTGCTGGTCGTCAAGAAGGGCGAGAAGGTCGTCGTCGAGGTTCCGATCGTCGTCACCGGCGAGTCGTTCAGCGGCACCATCGTCACGGTGGACGTCGCGACCATCAAGCTCGAGGTCGAGGCCACCCACATCCCCGAGCACCTCGAGGTCAGCGTCGAGGGCCTGGAGGAGGGCGCTCACATCACCGCCGGCGACGTGAAGCTGCCCAAGGGCGCTGCACTGCTCGACGAGCCCGACGTGCTGCTCGTCGCCGTCTCCATCCCGGCCGCTGAGGTCGCGGAGGAGAACGCTGAGGAGGCTGCCGCAGCTCCCGCTGAACAGGCCGCCGAGGCCGCCGCGGAGTGATCCGCTGAGATGTCGACGGAGGGGGCGCGAGCTGATCGCGTCCCCTCTGTCATATCCGGCTCACAATGGTGAGCGACAATTGTCAGCGAGAGGAGCGAGCATGGCGTCCACGTGGCTGATCGTGGGGCTCGGCAATCCGGGACCCCGCTACGCGGCGACCCGGCACAACATCGGTCAGATGGTGCTCGATGAGCTCGCCGACCGCCGCAATGAGCGATTCCGCGAGCACAAGGCCGGCGCGCGCGTCATCGAAACCTGGCTCCGCCCAGGCGGCGACAAACTGGTGCTGGCCAAGCCCAACTCGTTCATGAACGTCTCCGGCACCCCTGTCGCAGCACTGGCGCGCTTCTACTCCGTCGAACCGGAGCACGTGGTCGTCGTGCACGACGAGCTGGACATCCCGTTCGACAGCATCCGACTCAAGATCGGCGGCGGTCACGGCGGGCACAACGGCGTCCGAGACGTCGCCCTCGCCCTCACAACGGCGGAGTTCCCGCGCGTGCGCGTGGGCGTCGGACGCCCTCCTGGGCGTCAGGACCCGGCCGACTGGGTGCTCTCGCCGTTCGGTTCAGCCGAGCAGAAGACGCTGCCGATCTTGATCTCAGACGCGGCGGATGCTGTCGAGCAGCTGGTCGGCGACGGATTGCTCACAGCGCAGCAGAAGCACCACGCACCGCGCGGCTGACGTGCGCGTGCCGCAGCACGCCGGGGCTCAGAGCGACCCGACGGCTGCGCCGACGCCGAATGTCGCGAAGACGGCGAGGAAGAAGAACGCCGGGCCGACCGCCGCGAGAATGATCGCGGTGATCCCGAGGCCGCGGCCACGCCGCTTCGCCGTCGCGATGATGCCGATGACCAGGGCCGTGATGCCGATGGCCGTGCCGACCCAGAACGTCACCTCTGCCCACAGCACCTGCATGCGTGCGGGTGCCAGCAGGGCGAGGTCGTCCTGGAACGTCGACTCGACGCTGACGTCGATGGCCGTGACCGGCACGAGCACGCCGATCTGGTAGCCGAACACCGCGCCGACGATCGGGACGACCACTGCCGCGATCAACGACAGCACCAGCGCGATCGCGCCGGTGGCACGCGATGCCGGGGGCTCGACGTACGGCACCATGTATCCGCCGGCCGGAGCAGGGTAGCCGCCGATCGGCACGCCGTACGCGCCCGAGGGCGGCGCCGGCGGGGGAGGGGGAGGGGATCCGAAGGGCTCAGACACGGCGCAGCAGCCCTACCTTGTCGTAGACGTCGGAGAGCGTGGCGTCCGCCACAGCATCCGCCTTCGCCGCGTTGACCGCGAGGATGCGATCGAGCTCGGCAGGGTCGGCGAGCAGCTCGTTCGCACGCTCGCGCACCGGACCGAACTCCTCGACGACGACCTCTGCGAGGCCCTTCTTGAAGTCGCCGTAGCCACGGCCCGCGTATTCGTCTTCGATGGAGCCGACCTGGCGGCCGCTCAGTGCCGCATAGATCGTCAGCAGGTTCGAGACGCCCGGCTTGTTCTCGCGGTCGAAGCGCACAGAGCCCTCGTTGTCTGTCACGGCGCGCATGATCTTCTTCGCGGACTTGGCCGGGTCATCCAGCAGCCACAGCACGCCGGCGTCGCTCTCGGCCGACTTCGACATCTTCGCGCTGGGGTTCTGCAGGTCGTAGATCCGCGCGGTCTCCTTCTGGATGACCGGCATCGGCACAGTGAACGCCTTGCCGAAGCGCTTGTTGAACCGCTCAGCGAGATCGCGGGTCAGCTCGACGTGCTGCTTCTGGTCGTCGCCCACAGGCACGAGCTCGCTCTGGTACAGCAGGATGTCGGCTGCCATCAGCACCGGGTAGGTGAACAGGCCCACCGACGTGGAGTCCTGCCCGTAGCGCGCGGACTTGTCCTTGAACTGGGTCATCCGACCGGCCTCGCCGAAGCCGGTGATCGTGCTGAGGATCCAGGCGAGCTCCGCGTGCGCACGCACATGCGACTGCACGTACAGCGTGGACTTCGACGGCTCGATGCCGGCGGCGATGTACTGCGCGGCGGTGCGCCGCGTCTTCTCGCGAAGCTCCTCCGGCTGCTGCGGCACCGTGATGGCGTGCAGATCGACCACCGAGAAGAACGCGTCGTACGAGGTCTGCATGTCACGCCACTGCAGGAGCGCCCCGATGTAGTTGCCGGCCTGGAGGGAGTCGGCGGAGGGCTGCATTCCGGAATAGAGGCGTGGTCTGGTCACGGTGTCAATCCTATGGTGCGCGCACGCAACCTCAGGAACCCCGCGTCAGTACGTGTAATCGACGATGACGGGCGCGTGGTCGCTCCAGCGCTCGGCGTACGTGGCGGCTCGGGCGATCGAGTAGCCGGTCGCGCGTGCCGCGAGGGGAGCGGTGGCGAGGTGGTAGTCGATCCGCCATCCGCTGTCGTTGTCGAACGCCTTGCCGCGCATCGACCACCAGGTGTAGGGCCCTTCGACCTCGCCGTGGTGCGCGCGGCCCACGTCGACCCAGCCGAGTCCCTTGCCCTCGCCCTCCGGAGCGTGCGCGCGCGTGTCGCTGAGCTGACCGACCATACCTCGGCCGATTCCCTCCTGACCGACCACGGGCTCGCCAGCGGTGCCGAGGAAGCGGTCGAAGTACGCTCGCTCCCGCGCCAGGAAGCCGGACTTCTTGACGTTGCCCTTCCAATTCAGGATGTCGAGCGGTCGATGCCCCACGTTCAGGTCGCCGGTCACCAGCGCGAGAGCGCCGTCGGCGCCGAGCTGTGACATCCGCTGCTCCATGGCGTCGAGGAACTTCCACTTCTCGTCCTGCTTGGGCGTGTCGGCTTCGCCGGAGTGCACGTACGCGCTCACGACGGTCAAGGGGGTCTCGCCGAGTGCGAAGTCCGTTTCGATCCAGCGGCCGGCGGAGTCGAAGTCGTCATCACCGAAGGTCGTGCGTGAGGCCAGCGCAGGATGGCGGCTGACGACGGCGACGCCTGAACGGCCCTTCGCCGTCGCCTTGTCGTGCACGATCGACCAGTCGGGGAACGCGGCCTCGAGATGCTCGTCGTCAGCACGCACCTCCTGCAGCGTCAGGATGTCGACGTCTGCGGCGTCCAGCCAGCCGTGCAGGCCGTTGCGCACCGCCGCTCTGATCCCGTTGACGTTGACTGAGGCGATACGCAGATGAGGCATGTCACCAGCCTAATGATCGGCTCCGACACTCTTCTGCTTCCTGGCCACGGGGGCAGGCGGCGTGGCATCCTGCACCTGCTTCAGCTCCTCCTGCGCATCCCGTACGGCGCGGTCAGCCACCCAGCGCCGATACCACGGTGCGGTCGCACGCTCGTCGACCGCGGTGCGCAGCCGCACCTGGGCGGCAAGCAGCAGTGCCTGATGCTCCTTCGCCAGGCGCTCGGCCTCGGTCTGCGGGATCAGTGCCACGTGGTTGTCGGATGCGGCCACCGCGATCCACGATGCGGCGACCAGCAGCACGATTCCGATCAGCCGGAACCACAGCAGCAGCACGATGAACACAGTGAAGGTGACCAGCAGAGGGTTGGACGGCGAGTAGCTCAGGAACAGACCGAATCCGAGCTGCAGCACCGTGGTCGCGCTGGCACCGAGGAACGCGCCTGGCAGGATGCGCCGCCAGGTGAGGCTGGTGCCGGTGAGAAAGCGGAACAGCGCGGCGAGCAGAGCCGTGTTCACGACGTAAAGGACGGCGATGGTGAGGATACGGACGCTGGCGCTGAACAACGTCGACGTGTGACTCATCCCGACCAGAGTGAAGACGGTGTTCAGCGCCCAGGTGCCCATGGTGCTCAGGGCCGTTCCGATTAGCAGACCGACGCCGAAGGTGATCGCCGCGAGCAGATCCAGCGACTTCAGAAGGAAGTAGTTGCGGCGGTCAGGCGCGATGCCGAAGACGCCGCGAACGGCCCGGCGAGCGAAGGAGATCGCGCCGATGGCGGTCCAGATCAGGGTACCCAAGGCGATGGCGCCTGTGATCCCCAGCGTGCCCGTCATGCTGGTGGTGATCTCCTGCACATCTGCGACGGTGGCTACGCCGTGCTCGCCGATAAGGCCGGGGATGAAGGTGTTGATGGCGTCGATCAGGTTCGATACGGCCTCGTCGTCGTTGCCCAGCCACAGGCCGACGACGGCGAACGCCACGTAGATCGCCGCGAACGAGGCGAACAGGGTCTGATAGCTGACGCCTGCGGCCAGCAGGAAGCCCTCGTGCTGCAGGAAGTTGCGCCACACGCGCACCGGAAACAGCGCCATGGTGCGGCGGGTCAGTTTCGTGGCCCGCTCGATGGGCACGTCGAACCGCTCGCGCAGGCTCTCCTGCGTGAGTTCCCAGCGCTCGCGCAGATGCTGCTCTTCGCGCGCAGCCTCAGCGGCCACGCCGCGTCTGTCACGCGCGCTGGGACTCGCCGTCTTCGCAGGCTCGGTCTCGGTCACGACCCCAGAGTAGCGATCAGATCAGCGTCCGCCGCGCAGAACGGCCTGCTTGACCTCGGCGATGGCCTTGGTGACCTCGATGCCGCGGGGGCACGCCTCGGTGCAGTTGAAGGTCGTGCGGCAGCGCCACACGCCCTCTTTGTCGTTGAGGATGTCCAGGCGCACGTCGGCCGCGTCATCGCGCGAGTCGAAGATGAAGCGGTGGGCGTTGACGATCGCCGCCGGACCGAAGTATTGGCCGTCGGTCCAGAAGATCGGGCACGACGAGGTGCACGCCGCGCACAGGATGCACTTGGTGGTGTCGTCGTAGATCGCGCGGTCGGAGATCGACTGCACGCGCTCCTTGTTCTTCTCCGGCGTCGAGTTCGCGATGAGGAAGGGCTGCACCTCGCGGTAGGAGGCGAAGAACGGCTCCATGTCGACGATGAGGTCCTTCTCGAGCGGCAGACCCTTGATCGCCTCGACGTAGATCGGCTTCGAGATGTCGAGGTCCTTGATCAGCGTCTTGCAGGCGAGCCGGTTGCGGCCGTTGATGCGCATGGCATCGGATCCGCAGATGCCGTGGGCGCAGGAGCGCCGGAAGCTCAGTGAACCGTCGACCTCCCACTTGATCTTGTGCAGCGCGTCGAGCACGCGGTCGGTCGCGTACAGCTCGACGTCGTAGTCCACCCAGCGCGGCTCCTCATCGACCTCGGGGTCGAACCGACGGATGTTGAAGGTGACGAGGTAGGACTGAACACCGGAATCGGATGCTGCATCCGCGGCTTCTGCCGCGGCGGCCAGATCGGGTTCCACGAGTGCCTCGGACATCAGTACTTCCTCTCCATCGGCGGGTAATTGAACTCGCCCTTGTCGTTCTTCGTGAAGACGACGGGCTTCCAGTCCAGCTTGATGTGATCGGCCGGGGTCGACGAGTGCGGGTCGCCGGTCAGGTAGGCCATCGTGTGCTTCATGTAGTTCTCGTCGTCGCGGTTCGGGAAGTCGTCGCGCATGTGGCCGCCGCGGCTCTCCTCGCGGTTCTGCGCGGCGTAGACGACGACCTCGGCGATGTCGAGCAGGAAGCCGAGCTCGACTGCCTCGAGCAGGTCGGTGTTGAACCGCTTGCCCTTGTCGTCGACATGCACGTTCTTGTAGCGCTCGCGCAGCTCCTTGATGACGCCGAGCACATGCTCGAGCGACTCGTGGGTGCGGAACACCTGCGCGCCCTTGTCCATCTCGTCCTGCAGCTTCTTGCGCAGCACGGCGATGCGCTCGGTGCCCTGGTTGCTGCGAAGGCCCTCGATCATGCCACGCACGCCATCGACTGCGTCCTCAGGCATCGGCTGGAACTCTGCGGTCTTGACGTACTCGACTGCATTGCGGCCGGCGCGCTTGCCGAACACGTTGATGTCCAGCAGCGAGTTGGTGCCGAGGCGATTCGAGCCGTGCACGGACACGCAGGCGCACTCGCCCGCGGCGTACAGGCCGGGGACGGTCTCGGTGTTGTTCTGCAGCACTTCGGCGTTGTTGTTGGTGGGGATGCCGCCCATTGCGTAGTGCGCCGTCGGCATCACCGGCACCGGCTCGACGACCGGGTCCACGCCCAGATATGTGCGAGCGAACTCAGTGATGTCGGGGAGCTTCGTCTCGAGCACCTCGGCCCCGAGGTGCGTGCAGTCCAGGTAGACGTAGTCCTTGTGCGGGCCCGCTCCGCGGCCCTCCGCGACCTCCTGCACCATGCTGCGCGCGACGATGTCGCGGGGTGCGAGGTCCTTGATGGTGGGGGCGTAGCGCTCCATGAAGCGCTCACCCGAGGCGTTGCGCAGGATGGCGCCCTCACCACGGGCGCCCTCGGTGAGGAGGATGCCGAGGCCGGCGAGTCCGGTCGGATGGAACTGGAAGAACTCCAGGTCCTCCAGGGGCAGGCCCTTGCGCCACACGATGCCGACGCCGTCACCGGTGAGGGTGTGTGCGTTGGACGTGGTCTTGAAGATCTTGCCGAAGCCGCCGGTGGCGAAGATGACGGCCTTGGACTGGAACACGTGCAGCTCGCCGGTGGAGAGGTCGTAGGCGACGACGCCCGCGACCTGCGTCTTGCCCTCGGCATCCTTCACGGTGACGAGGTCGAGCACGTAGAACTCGTTGAAGAAGTTGATGCCGAGCTTCACGCAGTTCTGGAACAGCGTCTGCAGGATCATGTGACCGGTGCGGTCCGCGGCGTAGCAGGCGCGACGCACGGGAGTCTTGCCGTGTTCGGCGGTGTGCCCGCCGAAGCGACGCTGGTCGATCTTGCCATCGGGGGTGCGGTTGAACGGCAGACCCATGTTCTCGAGGTCGATGACCGCGTCGATGGCCTCCTTGGCGAGGATCTCGGCGGCATCCTGGTCGACGAGGTAGTCACCGCCCTTGACCGTGTCATAGGTGTGCCACTCCCAGTTGTCGTCCTCGACGTTGGCGAGCGCTGCGGCCATGCCGCCCTGCGCCGCACCGGTGTGCGAGCGAGTGGGGTACAGCTTCGAGATCACGGCGGTCTTCGCGCCGGGGCCCGCTTCGATCGCGGCACGCATGCCGGCGCCGCCGGCGCCCACGATGACGATGTCGAACTGGTGGTAATGCACGCCGTCGCGGACGACGGAATCTTGGGTCTGCGTAGTCACAGTCTGTTTGCCTTCTTCTCTAGCCCTGCGCCTGGCAGGTCTCCCACAGCGTGCTGGATTCGGTCACACCCAGGCAGGGGTCGAACGTGAACACCACGAGGGTGCCGAGGATGATCAGCAGGCCTGCGGCCAGGCCGAGAGCCCACACCAGCGCGGTGCGCACCTTGGCGTGGGTGACGTAGTCGTTGACGATGGTGCGCATGCCGTTCGCGCCGTGGATCAGTGCG
Source organism: Microbacterium sp. H1-D42 (assembly GCF_022637555.1). Classification (NCBI taxonomy): domain Bacteria; kingdom Bacillati; phylum Actinomycetota; class Actinomycetes; order Micrococcales; family Microbacteriaceae; genus Microbacterium; species Microbacterium sp. H1-D42. The sequence continues at coordinate 1,186,602 of NZ_CP093342.1, forward strand.
AGCCACAGCATCAGCACGTCCCACCACTGCCAGAACGGGTCGGCGAACTTGCCCGCGACAAAGCCGAAGTCGAGGGCGTGGATGCCGTCGCCGAGCATCAGGTTGACGAACAGGTGGCCGAAGATCAGCACGACGAGCACGACGCCCGAGGCGCGCATGAACAGCCAGCCCCACTTCTCGAGGTTGAATCCGCGCTTGCGGCGCGCTGGTGCGACAGCGGTCTGGGTGGACATCAGTGCTCTCCTCCGAAGCCGGCGAACGCGAGGGCGAGGTGGCGGGGGATGAACCCGGCCATGATCACTGCCCAGACGCCGATCACGATCCAGAAGAGCTGGCGCTGGTACTTGGCACCCTTGGACCAGAAGTCCACCATGATGATGCGCAGGCCGTTCATGGCGTGGAACGCGATGCCGGCGACCAGCACGACCTCGCCGAACGCCATGATCGGGTTCTTGTAGGTGCCGATGACCGCGTCGTACGCCTCGGGAGATACCCGGATGAGCGCCGTGTCGAGCACGTGCACCAGCAGGAAGAAGAAGATCGCGACGCCGGTGATGCGATGCAGCACCCAGGACCACATTCCCTCTCGCCCCCGGTAGAGCGTGCCGCGCGGAGCCTTCGAGGTGGTCTCCGAAATCGACGGTGTCAAGCGTGTGCTCGTGGACACGTCGTCCTCCCTGATCGATGAGATGTCGGGTGCGTGCATCAGGGCACGCCCCGCCGTGTCCATCCTATTCCTGTCAGAACGCTGAGTGCGACGAAGGCGACCCTTAGCGCGTCACGCGGGCGTGCATCGTGCAGAGGCCCCGTCGCGGATAGGTTGGATGCCATGGGCAGAATCGACGACTTCTATGCCGTGATCCCGGCCGGCGGCATCGGCAGCAGGCTGTGGCCGCTCTCCCGAGCGGACGCGCCGAAGTTCCTGCATGACCTGACCGGGTCCGGGCAGTCGCTGCTGCGCGACACCTGGGATCGTCTGGTGCCGCTGACAGGGCCGGATCGGATTGCCGTGGTGACGGGTCGCGCCCACCGCGCCGCGGTCGAGGAGCAGCTGCCAGGCATCGCCGACCTGAATGTCATTCTCGAGTCCGAGCCGAGGGACTCGGCAGCGGCGATCGGTCTCGCCGCGGCGATCCTGCACAGGCGCGAACCCGACGTCATCATCGGCTCGTTCAGCGCCGACCACGTCATCCGCGGCACTCGGGTCTTCGAGTTCGCGGTTCGCGACGCCGTCGAGGTGGCGCGCGAGGGGTACATCTGCACGATCGGCATCTCGCCGACCGAGCCGTCTGTCGGCTTCGGCTACATCAAGCGCGGCGGCGAGCTGATCATCGAAGGCGCCCGCGAGGCGGCGCTGGTGGAGCGCTTCGTGGAGAAGCCGGATCTCGAGACGGCGAAGGCCTACCTCGCCGATCGCGGCTACCTGTGGAACGCGGGGATGTTCATCGCCAAGGCGAGCGTGCTGCTGGATGAGATCGCGGCGAATGAGCCGGAGCTGCACGCGGGCCTGCTCGAACTCGCCGAGGCATGGGATGACCGTGAGCGGCGCGGACCCGCCGTCGATCGCATCTGGCCGCGGCTGAAGAAGATCGCCATCGACTACGCCGTCGCCGAGCCCGCCGCCGAGCGTGGCCGTCTCGCCGTCGTGCCAGGGCACTTCGATTGGGACGACGTCGGCGACTTCGCCTCGCTCACCAAACTCATCACCCACGGCCGCAAGAACGACCTCGCCGTACTCGGGCCGAAGGCGCGGGTGCTGTCGGATGCTGCCAGCGGCATCCTGGTCAGTCAGACCTCCCGGGTGATCAGCCTGGTCGGCGTGCGGGACATCGTCGTGGTCGACACCCCGGATGCCCTGCTGGTGACGACCGTCGAGCACGCACAGCGCGTGAAGGGCGTTGTGGAGTCCCTCAAGCTCACCGGACGCGGGGACGTGCTGTAGCCCGACTTGGGCGCAATGGCGGGCGCATCGCGCGGTCATCATTGCAGCTTTGTAACCTTTCGCCAGCACATCAGGGGAAATGATGCGCACAGCGCGTAACAGTCGGTAATCTCGATCGATCCGCGATGTCCGCGGTTTCGTTCAGGGAGGCATGAGTGTCCATCTCCATCACCAAGAAACTGCTCGGCGCGACTCTCGCCGCCGGCGTCGTCCTCAGCCTGGCCGCGTGTGGCCAGGCGCCCACCGAGAAGCCCGCGGGCAGCGGGGCTCCCGAAGCACTCGACTTCCTGCCCTGCATCGTCTCCGACATGGGCGGATTCGACGACAAGTCGTTCAACCAGCTCTCGTTCGAGGGTGCGCAGAAGGCTGCCGATGAGCTCGGCGTCGAGCTCAAGGACGTGCAGTCCAACGCCGAGACCGACTACGGCCCCAACATGACCAACCTGGTCAGCGAGGGCTGCAACGCCATCGTCGCCGTCGGCTTCGCACTGTCGGCCGCCACGGTCGAGGCCGCGACCGCCAACCCGGACACCGACTTCATCCTCGTCGACGACGCTGCGGACAACGACTTCGACGGCACCAAGGACGCCGAGAACATCAAGCCGCTGCTGTACGACACCGCCCAGGCCGCGTTCCTCGCGGGCTACCTGTCGGCCGGCTACTCGAAGACCGGCAAGGTCGGCACCTACGGCGGCATGGAGTTCCCCACCGTCACGATCTTCATGGACGGCTTCCTCCAGGGCGTCAACCACTACAACGAGGTCAAGGGCAAGGACGTCAAGGTCATCGGCTGGGACGGCAAGACGGGCTCCTTCACCGGCGGCTTCGAGGCCAACCCCGACGCCAAGCAGGTCGCGGTCAACATCCTGAACCAGGGTGTCGACGTCATCCTCCCCGTCGGCGGACCGATCTACCAGTCGGCTCAGCAGGCCATCAAGGAGTCCGGCAAGGACATCGCCCTGATCGGCGCCGACGCCGACCTGTTCGTCACCGACCCGAGCACCGCTGACGTGGTGCTCACCTCGGTGCTGAAGGCAATGGACCTCTCGACGTACCAGGCCGTGCTGTCCAGCGGCAAGGACGAGTTCGACGCGACGGCATACGTCGGCACGCTCGAGAACGAGGGCGTCGGCATCGCCGACCTGCACAACTTCGCCGACAAGGTGGACTCCGGTCTGCAGGACGAGGTCAAGCAGCTGCGCCAGGACGTCATCGACGGCAAGGTCGAGGTCACTTCCTACCTGAACAAGTGACGCATCGGAATCGGGGAGGTCGGCGGACGCCGACCTCCCCGATTCTGCCTGTCGGGGGACTCCCGCTCAGGACGGTCTGCTGAATAGGATCGACACATGAAGCTTGAACTGCGCGGCATCACGAAGAGGTTCGGCGCGCTGACGGCCAACGACCACATCGACCTCACGGTCGAGCCAGGCGAGATCCACTGTCTTCTCGGTGAGAACGGCGCGGGAAAGTCGACGCTGATGAACGTGCTGTACGGCCTGTACCAGGCCGATGAGGGCGACATCCTGCTCGACGACGTCGAGCAGCACTTCGCGGGACCAGGAGACGCGATGGCCGCTGGCATCGGCATGGTGCACCAGCACTTCATGCTGATCCCGGTCTTCACCGTCGCCGAGAACGTCATGCTCGGCCACGAGCAGACCACATTCGGCGGACGCCTCGACATCGGCGCCGCGCGCGCCAGGGTGCGCGAGATCTCCGACCGCTTCGGGTTCGATGTCGACCCGGACGCACTCATCGAAGACCTCCCGGTCGGCGTCCAGCAGCGCGTCGAGATCATCAAGGCGCTCTCCCGCGAGGCGAAGGTGCTCGTGTTCGACGAGCCGACCGCGGTACTCACTCCGCAGGAGACCGACGAGCTGATGGCGACGATGCGCCAGCTCAAGGAGCAGGGCACCTCGATCGTGTTCATCACCCACAAGCTCCGCGAGGTGCGCGAGGTCGCCGACCGCATCACGGTCATCCGCCTCGGCAAGGTCGTCGGCGAGGCATCGCCCACCGCGACCAACGCCGAACTGGCATCGCTCATGGTGGGTCGCGCCGTCGAGCTGACCGTCAGCAAGGACGCTGCAGTGCTGCGCGAGAACGGACTCGTCGTCACAGACCTCACCGTCGCCGACGAGGTCGGCACGGTCACGGTGGACCGCGCCTCGTTCGAGGTGCGGGGCGGCGAGGTGCTCGCCATCGCCGGTGTGCAGGGCAACGGCCAGACCGAGCTCACCGAGGCGATCATCGGCCTGCAGAACGACGTGCGCGGCAGCATCCGCCTCGACGGGAAGGAGCTCGTCGGACGCACGGTCAGGCAGATTCTCGAGGCCGGCGTCGGATTCGTCCCTGAGGACCGGAGCGTCGACGGACTGGTCAAGGAGTTCTCCATCTCGGAGAACCTCATGCTCGACCGCTCGCATGGCGCACCCTTCGTCGTCGCCGGCACTGTCCAGCGGGGCCAGCTCGAGAAGTTCGCGCACGACAAGATCGCCGAGTTCGACATCCGCACGCAGGGTCCTGCGCAGTCGGCAGGGCGACTTTCCGGTGGCAACCAGCAGAAGGTCGTGCTGGCCCGAGAGCTGAGCCGTGAACTGTCGCTCTTCGTCGCAGCGCAGCCGACCCGCGGCGTCGACGTCGGCTCGATCGAATTCATCCACAAACGCATCGTCGAGACGCGGGACGCCGGAGTGCCCGTCGTGCTCATCTCCACCGAATTGGATGAGGTCTCGGCACTCGCCGACCGCATCCTGGTGATGTACCGCGGACGGATCGTCGGGATCGTCCCAGGCAACACCTCGCGCGAGAAGCTCGGCCTGATGATGGCCGGCATGTCCGAGGCGGTCGCCTCCGCCGAGAGCTCGACGCAGACGACCCCCGCCGACGCGAACGGAGAGATCGCATGAGCGCCCCGGAGACGCAGACCACGCTCGCCGAGCCGGAGACGAAGGTCGCGCCGTCACGGTGGCAGGTGACGCTGCAGGCCATCGTCACCGGCAACGGCATCATCTCGCTGCTCGCGGTGCTGATCGCGGTCGTCGTCGGCTCGATCATGATCGCCGCGACCGACGAGGACGTGCAGGCCGCGGCCAGCTACTTCTTCGCCCAGCCGATGGACACGTTCGCCGCGATCTGGCAGTCGATCTCGGGCGCATACGCGGCTCTGTTCCGCGGGGCGATCTACAACTACAACGCCGACACGTTCGCCCAGGGGATCAAGCCCCTCACGGAGACGCTCAAGTTCGCGACCCCCCTGATCGCCGCCGGTCTCGGCGTAGGCCTCGCCTTCCGCGCCGGTCTGTTCAACATCGGTGGCCAGGGGCAGATGCTGATGGCCGCAGCCGCGGCCGGGTACGTCGCCACAACGATGGACCTGCCGATCGTGCTGCACCTGATCGTCGCCGTCGTCGCCGGTATGGCAGCCGCCGCAGTGTGGGGTGGCATCGCCGGATACCTCAAGGCCCGAACCGGGGCGCATGAGGTCATCACGACGATCATGCTCAACCACATCGCCTTCTACCTGCTGGCCTGGATGCTCGCCACGCAGGGGCTGCTGCAGGCACCGGGTTCGAGCAACCCCAAGACCGCGCCGATGCCGGAGACGGCGCAGCTGCCGCTGATCCTCGGCCCCAGCTACAAGCTGCACGCCGGCTTCCTGCTCGCGCTTCTCGCCGTGGCATTCACCTGGTGGCTGCTCGAGCGCTCGGCGCTCGGCTTCCGGTTCCGGGCCGTCGGCGAGAACCCGGCTGCTGCCCGCGTGGCGGGAATCGACGTCGGCCGGATGTACTTCGTCGTCATGCTCATCGCCGGTGCGCTTGTCGGCATCGCCGGCGTCAGCCAGGTGCTCGGCACCGAGGTGAACGGCTTCGGCGGTGGGATCGACGCCGGCATCGGCTTCGACGCCATCACCGTCGCCCTGCTCGGACGCTCGTCGCCGCTCGGCATCCTCGGCGCCGGTCTGCTCTTCGGTGCATTCAAGACCGGTGGCTTCGCCATGCAGTCCTCGCAGGGCATCCCTGTCGAGATCATCCTGGTCGTGCAGTCCCTGATCGTGCTGTTCATCGCCGCGCCGCCTCTGGTGCGCGCCATGTTCGGGCTCCCTGAGCCCGGTCGTCCGCCTCGGCGCCGCAAGCGCGCCGCGGCCAAGAAGGAGGTGTCGGCATGAGCGTCACGACCGAGCTGAGCGAAGCGCAGATCGACGAGCCGCGTCGCGTCGCCGTCGTCTCCTGGAAGACTCCGATCATCTTCGGCATCTTCACCGTGCTGTTCGCCCTGCTGCCGTTGCTCGCGCCGCGCGAGGGCGTGACCACGTTCCGGCTCGCCGAGGACAGTGCGGCGATCCCCGTGCCCGACGTCGTGCTTCCGGCCACGCTGACCGCGTGGGTGGCGGTGGCGCTGCTGGCAGTGTGCACCGTGCTCGCCGCCGTCGCCGTGCGCAGCCGCCGCAAGATCTCGCTCTGGCTGATCGTCGGATACGTCGCGGTGCTGCTGATCGGATTCCTCGCCTGGGCAGCAGCCGGGGCGACTCTGCCGATGATCGGCCTTCTCGGCGGCGCGCTCGCGCTGGCGACGCCGCTCATCTACGGTGCGCTCGGCGGCGTGATCGGCGAGCGGGCCGGTGTCGTGAACATCGCCATCGAGGGGCAGCTCCTCGCTGGCGCCTTCACCGCCGCGGTCGCCGCAACCCTGGCCGGCACGCCGTGGGCGGGACTGATCGCGGCCATGGCAGCGGGCATGCTGGTGGCGCTCGTGCTCGGTGTCTTCACGATCACGTACTACGTCAACCAGGTCATCGTCGGCGTCGTGCTGAACGTGCTGGTCGTCGGCATGACCACGTTCCTGTTCCGTCAGGTGCTCGCACCGAACACCGAGACCATGAACAGCCCCGAGACCTTCGGTGTGCTGCCGATCCCGGTGCTCAGCGAGATCCCGGTCCTCGGTCCGATCCTGTTCCAGCAGTCGCTCATCGTGTACCTGATGTACGCGGTGGTCGCCCTCGTCGCCTTCTCGCTGTACCGCACCCGCTGGGGTCTGCGCCTGCGGGCAGTCGGCGAGCACCCGCAGGCGGCCGACACCGTCGGCATCAAGGTGGCGGCGACCCGCTACCGGGCGATCCTGCTCGGCGGTGCCGTCGCAGGCATGGGCGGTGCTTTCTACACACTGGTCTCGGTGCCGCGCTTCAACCAGGAGATGACAGCGGGCGCCGGCTTCATCGCCCTCGCCGCGGTGATCTTCGGCAAGTGGGATCCGATCAAGGCGACTCTGGCTGCGCTGCTGTTCGGCTTCGCCACCAACCTGCAGGGCGTGCTGAGCGTCATCGGGTCGCCGGTGCCGAGCCAGTTCATGCTGATGCTGCCGTACGTCGTCACGATCTTCGCAGTGGCGGGACTGGTCGGGCGTTCGCGACCGCCAGCCGCTGACGGCGAACCGTACATAAAGTCGTAGGCCGCGAGCCTCGAGTCATCAGCAGCAGGCTGGACGAAGGAGAGAGATGACCGACATCGACTGGGACGAGCTGCGTCAAGTCGCGACGGAGGCGATGCGCAAGGCATACGCGCCGTACTCCCGCTACAAGGTGGGTGCAGCGGCGCTCGTCGACGACGGTCGCATCGTCGCCGGATGCAATGTCGAGAACGCCTCGTACGGCGTCACCCTGTGCGCGGAGTGCGCACTGGTCGGAGACCTGCACATGTCGGGCGGCGGTCGCCTCGTCGCCTTCGTATGCGTGAACGGTGACGGACAGACGATCATGCCGTGCGGTCGCTGTCGTCAGCTGCTGTACGAACACGCGACGCCCGACATGCTGCTGGAGACGGTATCGGGCATCCGCACAATCGATGAGGTCCTGCCCGATGCGTTCGGACCGCGAGATCTGGAGGAAGCCCGTTGAGTGAGCCGTTCGACGCAATCGACGTCATCCGCGCGAAGCGCGACGGAGGAGCCGTCCCGGAGCCCGCGCTGCGCTGGATGGTCGACGCCTACACCCGCGGGTACGTCTCTGACGCGCAGATGGCATCCTTCGCGATGGCGATCTTCCAGCGCGGAATGGCGCGCGACGAGATCCGCGTGCTCACCGACGCGATGATCGCCTCCGGCGAGCGGATGAACTTCGCCGGCCTCGGCAAGCGCACCGTCGACAAGCATTCCACCGGTGGCGTCGGCGACAAGATCACGCTGCCGCTCGCGCCGCTGGTCGCCGTCTTCGGCGTCGCAGTTCCCCAGCTCAGCGGTCGCGGTCTCGGGCACACCGGCGGGACGCTCGACAAGCTGGAGTCGATCCCCGGCTGGCGCGCTGCGCTCTCGAACAACGAGATGTTCGCGCAGATGCAGGGTGAGGTCGGTGCGGTGATCTGCGCCGCAGGCTCGGGCCTTGCCCCCGCCGACAAGAAGCTGTACGCGCTGCGGGACGTCACCGGCACGGTCGAGGCGATCCCGCTGATCGCCTCGAGCATCATGTCGAAGAAGATCGCCGAGGGCACTGATGCGCTGGTGCTCGACGTCAAGTTCGGCGGCGGCGCGTTCATGCAGGACATCGACCGCGCCCGCGAGCTCGCCCGCACGATGGTCGCGCTCGGCACTGACTCGGGTGTCTCGACCACTGCGCTGCTGACCGACATGAACACGCCTCTCGGACTCGCGATCGGCAACGCCAACGAGGTCCGGGAGTCGGTCGAGGTGCTCGCAGGCGGGGGACCCGCCGACGTGCGCGAGCTGACCGTGGCCCTGGCTCGCGAGATGCTCTCGCTGGCAGGACAGCCGGATGCTGATGTCGAGGCTGCGCTGGACGACGGTCGCGCGATGGACCGCTGGAACGCGATGATCCGCGCTCAGGACGGCGACCCGAAGGCGCCGCTGCCGCAGCCCAAGGAGACGCACGCAGTCACGGCCGATCGCGACGGCGTGGTCACCCGCATGGATGCACTGCCGTTCGGCATCTCCGCCTGGCGCCTCGGCGCCGGTCGCGCCCGCGCCGAGGACCCGGTGATCCATGCCGCCGGCATCGACCTGGCGGTGAAGCCCGGTGACCGCGTCGTGGCCGGCCAGACCCTGTTCACGCTGTCGGCCGACGACGACGCCCGCTTCGCCCGCGCCCTGGAGGCGCTCGACGGAGCGTACGAGATCGGCGCCGCAGCGCCCGCCGCAACACCCATCGTGCGCGAGCGCATCACCGCTGAGGAGAACACCCGATGACCAGCGACCAGCACGACGACCGCAAGGTGCAGGGACTCTCCCTGCGGCGGCTGCCGAAGATCTCACTGCACGACCACCTCGACGGGGGAGTGCGTCCAGCGACGATCCTCGAACTGGCGGCAGAGGCCGGCATCCCCACCCCGGCGAACGACGCCAGAAGCCTTCGGCGCTGGTTCTCCGAGCAGTCCGATTCCGGATCGCTCACCGAGTATCTGAAGACGTTCGACCTGGTCACCGCCGTGATGCAGACCGAGCAGGCGCTCACCCGCGTCGCCCGCGAGTTCGTCGTCGACCTCTCGCAGGACGGCGTGATCTACGGCGAGGTGCGCTGGGCGCCTGAGCAGCACGTCGCAGGCGGGCTCACCCTCGCGCAGGCCGTCGACGCCGTGCAGCGCGGCATCGAGCAGGGCGAGGACGATGCGGATGCTGCCGGAAGCAGCATCCGGGTGACGCAGATCCTCTCCGCGATGCGGCACGAAGGCCGCGCCAAGGAGGTCGCCGAGGTCGCGGTCGCCTTCCGGGAGCGCGGCGTGGTCGGCTTCGACATCGCAGGCCCAGAGGACGGCTTCCCCGCCTCGCAGCACCGCGACGCGTTCGACTACCTCGCCGCGGAGTTCTTCCCGGTGACGGTGCACGCCGGTGAGGCAGCAGGGCCGGCATCCATCCGCTCCGCTCTCATCGACGGACGCGCGCTGCGGCTCGGTCACGGTGTGCGCATCGCGGAGGACCTGCAGGTCATCGAGCAGGAGGGCGACGAGGTGCAGGTGCAGTTCGGCGATCTCGCTCGCTGGGTGCGCGACCGCGAGATCCCGCTTGAGCTCTCGCCGTCTTCGAATCTGCAGACCGGCGCCATCGCGCAGTGGGGAGACGATCTGGCGGATCATCCGTTCGACCTGCTCTACCAGCTCGGATTCTCGGTCACCGTGAACACCGACAATCGCACGATGAGCGGCACCACTCTGACCCGCGAGCTCGGGCTGCTGATCGACGCGTTCGATTACGACCTCGACGACCTGGAAGCGTTCCAGTTCAACGCCGCGTCTGCCGCCTTCCTGCCTGTGGAGGAACGCGAGGAGCTGGTGGAGATGATCGCGGAGGGCTTCGAGCGCTGACCGGCTCAGCGCTGGCGCCGCTGCTGTGGTGACCCGCGGGGATACTGGCATCTCGGGGTGCGGCAGGCTAAACTCTTCGCTCATGTCCGGCGCGACCGAGGGGGATCCTGCCGCGAGCATCCGCGTTGCGGTTCTCGGCGGTGTGCAGGTGAGCGTCGAAGGAATCGACGCCACTCCGCACGGGCGACTGGCACGCATGCTGATCGCTGCGCTGGTCGTCGGTGTGACGGGCGTGGCAAGTGACGAACTGTGCCGCATTCTCTGGAACGATCTCGAGCAGACAGCGAAGCTGCATCTGCTGGTGCACCGCACCCGTGCCTCGCTGGGACGCGCGGATGCGATCGAGCGCACGGCTGATGGCTATCGGCTGGCTGAATCGACGTGGATCGATCTGGAGGCGCTCGACGACCTCGCCGACCACAGCCCGGTCACAGCGCTGCAGATGGCCGCCGCTGAGCCGTTCGCGGGCATCGCCGGGGAGTTCTTCGACCAAGCGCGACGCGATGTCGCCGACCGCGTCGCCGTGGTGCGGCGAAATGCGTTGCTGGCTGCCGTGCGCCGCGGGGACGATGAACTCGTGCTGCAGTACGTCATAGCGGCACGGGAGGAGGACCCCTACGACGAGGAGCTCACGGCGGCCCAGGTGACAGCGCTGGCCCGCACCGGTCGTTCGGCGGAGGCGCTCACCGAATTCGAGTCGCTGCGGCGTCGGCTCGCGGACGAGCTCGGCACGGCGCCGGGGGAGCCCCTTCAAGAACTGCACCTGCAGCTGCTCGATGGCCGCACTCCGCCACCGGTCACCGTGCTGGCGCAGCTTCCCGCGCATGTGGATGCGGTCATCGGACGTGAAGAAGAGCTGAGCGTCTTGGATGGCCTCGAGGACGGCGTCACGCGTTTGGTGCTGATCTGCGGCATGGGCGGCGCCGGCAAGACCACTCTCGCCCTCTCGTGGGCCGCCAGCCGACGCGAACACTTCGCCGATGGGATCCTGTACGCCGATCTGCGCGGATTCGGGCCGGGAGTCGAGGCTTCCCCGCAGACCGTACTGCAGCAGTTCCTGCGGGCACTCGGACACCGGGTCCCGGCTATGGGCGAGCCGGACGAGTTGGCGGCGCTGTTCCGCAGTGCCACTGCCGGCCGGCGGATGCTCGTCGTCCTCGACAACGTGCGCGCCGAAGCGCAGGCGCGGCCGCTGCTGCCGGGGGGCGACGGGCCGGTCACGCTGGTGACCAGCCGCGAGGCCCTCACCGGACTCGGCGTGCAGGCGCCGGCGCGGACCATCACCGTCGGGCCGCTCGGCGCCGAGGCCGCCGCGGTGCTTGCGGCAGATGCGCTCAGCGCGTCCGGTCGCGCGCCGGATACGGCGATGGCACGCCGTCTGGCGGTTGCCTGCGGAGGCCTGCCGCTTGCGATCGTCGTGGCCGCGCATGCCGCAGATGATGCGTCCGAGCGTGCGTTCCGCGCGCCGATCCTGCCACTGCTGGAGACCGGTGATGACGCGACAGACGTCGCGCAGGTGCTGTCATGGTCGTTGGACGGTCTCGATGAGGTGTCGCAGCGCGTCTTCCGGCTGCTGGGGATGCTGACCTCGCCGATGACCGCGTCCGCAGTCGTGGCGATGGCCGGTGGCGACGTCGCGGAGGCAGCCCGGGCTGTGCGGCGCCTTCGGCGCGCCAACCTGCTGCAGCGCTTCGACGACGCACGCCTGGCACAACACGATCTGGTGCGCGAGCTGGCGGTGCAGGCGCTGGACCACGCGGCTGATGCCGATGAGGTCGCTCGCGCGCGATCACGCCTCGTCGAGTACTACGCGCTCGCGGTCGATGCCGCTGCTGACCTGCTGGACGCCGGCAAGGATCTGTCGTCCATCAAGGTGTTGGATGGGCGGGCGCCGCAGGCGAGCACGCTGCCGGCCGAGGCGCGCCCCGAGGCGCCTGGTGATATCCAGCAGGCGAGCGCATGGATCGATCGGGAGCGGCAGACGATCGTCGACGTGGTGCGCGGTGCGGATGCGGCGGACGACGCTGTGGTCGTTCGGATGCTGCTGCGGTTGCGCGCCTACGCCGTCGGTGACAGCTATCTCAGTGAGGCTGCCGCCCTGTACGGCGAACTGCTGCACCGGGGTGAACGCATCGGTGACGTGGCTGTGCAGGCCGCAGCTCTTCGTCTGATCGGAGGGGTCGAGGTGCACACCAAGGGGCTGTCGGCGTCTCGGCGTCGATTGGAGGCTGCGCTGCCGTTGAGCAGACGGATCGGCGACGAGGAGGGAGAGAGTTCCTGCCTGAACAATCTGGGTGAAGTCGCCCGTCTGGCCGGCGATTTCACCTTGGCCGAGAGCCACTTCGGTGCCGCGCTGGACCTTGCGCGACAGCATCAGGATTACACCCGGATGACGCTGCACCTCGCCAACATCGCCCTGTGCAAGCTCGGGGCGGATCATCTCGCCGACGCCGAGGACTATGCGCAGCGGGCGCTCGAGGCGGCCGGCACCGCAGGATCCGAGCGCGGTCGATCGGTGGCGCTGCGCGTGCGTGCGGATGCGCGTCTGCAGCAGGGACGCCTCGAAGAGGCCACTGCCGATGCCAGGGCAGCGCTGGAGCTCAGCACCCGCATCGCGTATCTGGAAGGCGCCGCGCGGCTGCGCATCCTGCTCGTGCGGCTGCGATTCGCGGAGGGGGCCGAGGACGCGGCGTGCCGAGCGATGCGCGCTCTCGCCACACAGCTCGGGGACGAGGGACTGCCGTGGGAGCAGGGAGAGGCACTGCTCGCCCTCGCCACGCTGCTGGTCAGGACGGGTGCTGATCCCCTCCCTGCGCAGCAGGAGGCCGAGGCACTGCACCGACGGTTCCTGGAGGCCGCCTGACGAAAGCATCTCGCGCTCCGCGTCAGACAGACGAGCGCGCCGACGCGCGCAAGCGCTCCGGAAGCAGCCGGGCGGCCGCAAGCTGCAGGGCTGCCACGACGGCTGCGCTGTCAGAAGGCACCCGCCGCACGTGTGAGCACAGGTCGAGCTCCGGCAGCTGTTCGCCGATCACGATCCCCACGTCGGCGGTGAGCAGCAGGCCGAGGTCGTTGCGATCGTTGCCCAGAGCGAGCAGGCGATCGCCGGACGGATGCAGTCGCCTCACGCCGACGGCCTTGTCCACCCCGCGCGCGACGATGTCAGCATCCCCGGTCACGTGCGGGTACACCTCCGCGGCCGCCCCGACCAGCAGCGCCAGCATGTCGGACCAGATGGCGCCGGCCGCGATGCTGATCTTGAGGACGCCGTCCAGCATCGGCGAGGCCTCGCCGAGGGTGATCCGCTTCTCAGTGCCCATCCAGGGCAGGGCGTCGGGGTGACTGGCCGCGAACCGATCACCGTACTCGAGGCAGAACCCCTGGTCACGCTCGCGCAGCCAGCCGATCAGCATGCGCACCAGCACGGGGTCGAGTTCGGATCGCATGATCGTCGCGCGATCAGTGGCGACCATCGCGCCGTTGCAGCACACCCGCCCGAGATGCTCGCTCAGCGGTGCGAACCATTCGGTGACCACCCGCGGCGACCGCGCTGTCGCGATGGTGACGGCGACATCGTCGCGGTGCGCGAGATCCGTGAGCACTGCGAGGATCGTGTCGTCCGGTCGTCGTCCGCGAAACGAGATGGTGCCATCCAGGTCGGTGGCGACGTGCAGCCCCATCAGGCGACCCCCGCCCCCGCGGGGGCGGGGGTCGGCACGCGCGACGGTGCGAACAGCAGCACAAACGCGGATGCCGTGACGCCGATGCACGCGAAGCCCGCCGACCACAGCAGCGCCGCGGTCAGACCCTCACCCGGCCCGACACCGGCCGGGATCGCCCCGACCAGAGTCAGCACGGCGATGCCCAACGCGCCGCCGACGTTCTGTGCCGTGGTCAGCAGGCCCGCCGTCGTGGCGCGGAAGTCGGCCGGCGTGGCATCCACCGCCCCGACGGAGGCTGCGGGGAAGCACAGCCCGAGCGAGACGCCGACCCCGGCCATCGCCGGGATCATGGCCGTCCACACCGGCAGCGCCTGCTCAGGAAGCGTCTGCGCCTGCACCAGGAGATCCTGAGCCCAGGCCAGCCAGGTCAGACTGAGGACGAAGACGCCGGCACCGAGCGCGAACACCCGAGCCGGACCCCAGAACGTGACCAGCCTGGCACCGAGCCCCGCCGTGAGGCTGAACAGCACCGGCTGCGCCACGATCAGCAGAGCCACGGTCAGCCCGCCGTCGCCGGAGCCGCCGGCGTACGAGAGACTCAGCGCGTACATCGAGCCCACCACGCCGGCGAACAGCCCACCGAGGGCGAGGCATGCAGCGATGAAGCGCGGTTGAGCCAGGACGGCGCGAGGGATTCCCCGCACGCCGCCGCGGACCGCCAGGGCGCAGGTGGCGACGACCAGCACGGCGAGCTGGATCAGCATCCCCAGCGGCGCCGCCGTCGATGCCGAGCCGATCAGGTGCACGGCGAGCATCAGCGCCACGGTCAGCAGCACTCCGCCGATGACGTCGGGGCGTCGGCGCACGCGCTGTTGCGCCGAGGAGATGCCCATGGTCGCGATCAGCACGAGGATCACGGCCGGCACCGAGATGAGAAAGCTCCACCGCCATCCGAACCAGGTCACTGCCGCGCCTGGCACGACGAGCCCGAGTGAGAATCCGACGGCGCCCATGGCGCTGTAGATCGCGACGGCGCGGTTGCGCTGTGCACCCTCCGGCAGGCCAGCCGTGATCAGCGCCAGTGCTGCGGGGGCACTCAGTGCAGCCCCAGCACCCTGCACGATGCGTCCTGCGATCAGCGCCTCCGCAGACCAGGCCAGCGCGCACAGCACGCAACCGACACCGAAGAACACGATGCCGGTGAGGAAGACGCGACGTCGATCGAAGGCGTCGGCGAGACTTCCGGCAATGGGCAGCAGCCCCGCATAGGCGATGAGGAATGCGCTGGCCACGAACTGCAGCTGCCCTTCATCAAGAGCCAACTGCGCGCGCAGCGCACCCACCTGCACATTGATTCCTGACGTGCTCATGCCCTCCAGCAGCAGCGCCAGGCAGATGATGATCATCCGGAAGCGGCTCATGCCGGTCATCCGGACCCCCCTTCTCGGCCGGAGTTTCCGGCCCGCAGGGGAGTGTCACCCGCACCGCTTTCATGCGCCTTTCATGAACGACGTCGAGAAAGTCGGGTGCGGCGGCCTCAGTGCAGCGTCGAGGCGAAGTCGCCGACGAGTTCGGTGACGCGCGCATGCATGTCGTCATCGGAGATCGTCGGTGTGCCGTCACCGGGCTGAGGGCCGTAGTCGCCGAAGGAGGCGTGCGAGGCACCGTCGATCTCGATCATCTCGGCATCCGCTGGAAGCAGGTGTCTGGCGTCCGCGATCTTCTGGGGCGTGGACAGGCCGTCCTCGCTGCCGGACAGGCTCAGCACCGGCAGGTCGGAATCGGACAGGTCGTTCGCGCAGTACGAGGCGAACAGCAGCAGCGCGTCGGCGCCGTCTGCCAGCTGGCAGCCGCGCACACCGCCGAGGGAATGTCCGCCGACCATCCAGGTGTCGATGTCGGGGGCGGCGGAGGTGAAGGCGTCCAGGCCGCGCAGATCGAAGAACGCGAGGTTCAGCCAGGGTCGGGTGATGACGACCGTCACCCCGTCAACGGCTGCGACATCGTGCAGGATCGCGATGTATGCCTCGGGCTGCACTTTCGCGCCGGGGATGAACACGAGACCTTCCGTGGATGCGCCGTCGGCTGGTGTCAGCACGATGCCCTGCGGGGCATCCTCGATCACCAGATCAGGATTCGCCCGTGCCTTGGCGAGTGGCTCCGGCTCGGCGGACATCACGCCGATCTGACTCCACGCGATCGTCCCGACGATGACGAGCACCACGACGGCCAGCAGACCCCACAGCGTCCACCGGAGCGCCCTCGAGCGACGCTTGCGTTGGGCTGCGGGCGTGGTCCCGTCCGTGCGCGTGTTCGGCATCTCTCCAGGCTAATCGCGGGCGACGCCGGGGTGCGTGCGCAGATACTCCTCGAACGCCTCGCTGCTGCTCAGGCGCGGCACGTAGCCGAACGTCTGCTTGAGCCGGGTGTTGTCCAGCACCGGTCGGTAACGAAGGAAGCGCACCTGTTCCGGTCCGTGCGGCGTCATGCGCAGCGCCCTGCCGACGCCGAGGGCGGCGCCGAGGGCCCAGGCGGGCAGCGTCAGCATCCCCTTGCCGAGGCGCGCGGCGATCTCGGGCACGGTCATGCGCCCGTCGCCGGCGACGTTGTAGATGCCGGCGGGGCCTTCGGTGGCGGCCCGCGCCATGGCTCCGGCGACATCGTCGACCCAGACGAACACGAACGGCGAGTCGGAACCGGCGACGCGCAGCAGACGGCTGCCGTCCCAGAGCGCGGTGATCTGGTTGCGGACGGCGGGACCGAGGATCGTTCCGATGCGGAAGATCACCTGCTCGAGCTCGGGGTGGGCGCGACGGGCATCCGCCAGCATCTCCTCGACGAGCCTCTTGTGCTTCGAGTACGGGAACTCGTCGTTGCCGCGCACTGGATCGTCCTCGGTGAGCCAGTCCGGGCTGTCGGGATGGTAGCCGTACGCCGCTCCCGAACTGGAGACGACGATGCGCCGCACGCCCTTCTCGAGGCATGCCGCGAGCACGTTGGCAGTGCCCTCGACGTCGACGCGGTACTCCAGCGCGACGTCACGGCCGGGGTTGACGATCGCCGCCAGGTGCACCACGGTGTCGATGCGGTGCTCCGCGAGAACAGGGGCGAGGGACGCCGCATCCGTCACGTCGAAGCGCGCCGAGACGACGCCGGCCTCTTCAGAGTCGCGTACGTCGCCGCTGACGACGAGATCGACGGAGGGATGCTGCGCCAGCAGTGCCGTCACGTGGGAGCCGAGGAATCCGGCGCCGCCGGTGACGAGGACGCGTGTCATCGGGTGGCCTCAGGTTCAGTATCCGATGCCTCAGCATCCGATGCCTCGGCCGCGACGGCGTGCCGGCTCGCGTCGCCCTGCGCCGAGCCGGTGCGCTTCTTGGTATGCCTGGCCCACAGCGCAGCGACGATCAGCCCGGCGATGATGTCCCAGACGCCCCACCAGCCGGCGACGACGGCCATGCCGCCGAGGCCTCCGAAGAACGCGAAGATCAGGCCGAGTCCGAGCCCGGCGTTGCGGATGCCGACCTCGAAGGTCATCGCCTTGCGCTCTCGGGTGCCGAGGCCGCCGGCGACCGCCGTGCCGTAGCCGATGGCGAGGGCGACCGCATCGTGCACGGCGACGACGATCAGCACGGTGCCGATCACGCTGAGGAAGATGGCCCAGTTGCCGGCGAGGGCGCCGATGATGAAGCCGAGCAGCGCGATCAGGCTGAACCACCGCACGAAGGGCTGCACGCGCTTCGCGAAGCGGGGCAGCCAGGCGCGCAGCAGCAGGCCGAGGGCGAACGGCAGCCCGATGATCAGCACGATCTCCAGCAGCATCTTCCATGGGTCCAGCGCCACCGTGTGCAGGAGTTCGCGCCCGGTGGGGTGCAGCGAGCCCCAGAACGCGATGCTGATCGGCATCGCGACGATGTAGATCAGGTTGCCGACCGCAGTCATCGACACCGACAGGGCGACATTGCCGCCTGAGCGGTGGGTGAGCACCTGCGAGATGTTGCCAGGCGGGCAGCAGGCGACGACGATCATGCCCAGTGCCATCGATGCGCTGACCGGCAGCAGCAGGGTGAGGCCGAAGGTGACAGCCGGCAGCACCAGCAGCTGGGCGAGGATCGCGATGATGAATGGCCTCGGGTGGCGGGCCACCACCTTGAAGTCCTTCGGCGCGGTGTCCAGGGCGATGCCGAACATGATCAGGCCGAGCACGACGTTCAGGATCATCAGGGTGCCGGGGGTGAAGTTCAGCACCAGGTCATCGAAATCCATCACGCCTCCAGGCTGCGGGTCGCGGTGCGCACCGCAGAGCGGTATGCGTCCTTGTTCACGTAGTACGCCATCCTGTCCAGCCCCAGGTAGTTGTACCCGCCGGTGGTGTCGGGCCAGGGGCGGCCGGTCACTCGCGCCCGGAAGGCCGCCGCGGCATCGGGACGGTTCTCGACGGCATCCAGGTAGGCGGAGAGCAGTTCTGCCTGCTCGTAGCGGCCCTGCCAGCCGATGCCGGAGGCCTCGATCATGCCCATCACGTACAGGCCGTTGAACGACGGCGGGAACAGGTTCAGGAACAGGTTCGGCGACGCCTTCTGCCAGTGCAGGTGCTCGCGGTCGACGAACGGGTAGTCGAGCGTGTAGCCGGTGGCGAGCAGGATCAGGTCGTACTGCGCCGATGAGCCGTCCGGATAGTGCGCTGACGGACCGAAGTGCACGGTGTCGCCGTCGAAGCGCTCGATGTCGCCGCGGATGCTGAGATCACCCTGCCCGAGATGGTTCAGGATCAGCGTGTTGACGATCGGGTGCGATTCGTAGATGCGGTAGTCGGGCTTGGGGAACCCGAAGCGCGTCGGGTCGCCGGTGAAGGACTTCAGCACCCTGGTGTCGACGGCCTGCTTCAGTTTGGCCGGCAGTGGACGGCCCTGATTGAGGGTGTCGCTCGGCTTTCCGAACAGATAGCGCGGCACGAAGTAGTAGCCCCGCCGCACGCTCATGTCGACGGAGGCGGCGTGATGGACGGCGTCGACGGCGATGTCGCAGCCGGAATTGCCTGCGCCGATCACCAGCACGCGCTTGCCGGTCAGTTGCGAGGCGCGCTTGTACTGGCTGGTGTGCATGATCTCACCGGCGAATTCGCCGGGGAACGACGGGATGTTCGGTTCGGCGAGCGTGCCGTTGGCGAGCACGACCCCGTCGTAGTGCCGCGGCTCATCGCCCTCGGCGAGCAGCATCCAGCCGTCACCGGAGCCGCCGGACGGCTGCAGCCTCGTCACCTTGGTGTCGAAGCGGAACAGCTCGCGCAGCCGGAACTCGTCGGCGTAAGCGTCGAAGTAGCCCTTGAGCACGCGGTGCCCAGGGTAGTCGGCAGAGGAGTCCATCGGGAACTCCGTGAACTCCGTCGTCGTGCGCGATGAGATCAGATGCGCTGATTCGTACATCGTGCTGCGCGGGTTGTCGATGTCCCACAGGCCGCCGACGCCGGAGGACGCCTCGTAGCCGGTGACGTGGATGCCGCGCCGCTGCAGGGCGCGCGCGGCGGCGAGCCCTGAGGGGCCGGCGCCGATGAGGGCGTATCGGTTCATTTCACTCCTGCACGACGGCGTGCCTCGCAGATCATCCCCCCGGGTGATCTGATCGTATCGGGTACGGAGCGGTTCGAAACGCCGAACTCACACGACGAAGGCGATGATGGCGCGCACCAGCACCACCAGCGTGCCCGCCCAGGCGCACAGCAGCATCACCCGGCGTGCCACCGACGGCGGCACTCGGCGCGCCGCGTACACGCCGGCGAGCATGCCGGCGGCCGTGCAGGCGCCGAGCACCAGCAGGTCCGCTGGGGCGATCGTGGGCAGGCCGCGCAGGGCGACAGAGACGGCGCCGTAGCCGAGGAAGATGATCTGCGCGCTCGCCGCGAAGCGGCGCTGCGGCCAGTCGTCACCGAGGGCGAAGGATGCCAGTGCAGGGCCGGACAGCCCACTGGAGGCATGCATGAAGCCGGCCACTGCCCCAGCGCCGATCGCGCCAGGGCGTCCGCGCACATGTCGCGCGATCGGACCGAGTCGCTGCGCGCTCAGCGCCAGCACGCCCATGCCGCCGATCAGCAGCAGCAGTGCGGGCTCCGGCAACGCGGATGCCGTCAGCGCCCCCAGCGGTGCGGCCAGCATCCCAGCACCCAGCAGCCACAGGGTGCGCGGCCAGTCGACCTCACGCCACGCACCTGGCACGGCGAACAGCGAGGCGATCACGGCGAGAAGCACGGCGACGGTCACACCTTCGACGGGTCCGTACGCGAGCACGATCGGACCGATCAGCACCAGCACGAATGCGAGCCCGGTGACGCGCTGGATGACCGCGGCGAGCACGGTCACCGCGGCGGTGAGCACCAGCATCCGTCAGCGACCTCCCGGCGGCCCGCCCGTCGGGCCATCCGTCGATCCTAGGCCGAGGAGTGTCCAGCGCCCGCCACCTCGGCGGCGCGCGCGAGGAACGCGTCCCGCACGGCCGCGAAGAGCGGGTGTCCGTCATCGAGGCCGGTCACATCGGATGCCAGCGCGACGGCGTCCTCGGTGCGCAGCCGCTGCTGCAGTTCGACCGACTGCACGTCCTCGGGATCGTCGAAGGAGAGTGCCGCCGCGACGGCTGCCATCAGCGCACTGGTGGGCAGTTCGCGCTCCGCGGCCTCGGCGGCGGGACCGATGAAACGGTCGTGCCGTGACAGTTTGCGCAGCGGCTGCCGTCCCACCCGCCAGACGGTGTCAGGCAGCGCCGGATTCGAGAAGCGCCGCAGGATCGTCGCCCTGTACTCGGCCAGTTCGCCAGGGTCGAGGCCGTGCTTGGCGACCAGCAGGGCGGAGGTCTCCCGCAGTGCGGCGGCGACCTTCGCCTCGATTGCCGGGTCGGCGAGTGCCTCGGAGATGCGCTCGATGCCGGCCTGCGCACCGAAGTACGCCGTGGTGGCATGCCCGGTGTTGACGGTGAACAGCTTCCGCTCGATGTAGGGGGTCAGATCGTCGACGAAGTGCGCGCCGGGGATGTGCGGCGGGTCGCCGCCGAACGGTCCCCGCTCGATCGCCCATTCGTAGAACGGCTCGACGGTGACGTCGACGCCGCCCCCCTCCGGCTGGCCGGGGACGATGCGGTCGACCGCGGTGTTCGCGAACACCGCGCGGCCGGCGAGGGCCCCCCAGTCCTCGCCGGCTCGCGCGATGATCTCCTGCCGCAGCAGGTCGGTGGCGCCGATCGCGTTCTCGCACGCCATGACGCGCAGGGCAGCGGCATCCGGCTCGCGCCTGCGCAGCGCGTCGAGGATCGGCGCGGCCACGAACGGCAGCACGGTGGGGCCCACCGCGGTGGTGACGATGTCGGCGTCGGCGATCTCGGCGACCAGCGCGTCGGGGTGCTCGGCGCTGTTGATCGCCCTGAACCCGGTGACGACCGTGTCGACGCCGCCCTCGCCCACTTCGTGCACCGTGTAGCTGTCAGCCGCGTTGATGGCGTCGACGAGCGGAGCGGCGACGTCGGAGAATACCAGGTCGTAGCCGCCCTGGTGCAGCAGCAGACCCACGAAGCCGCGCCCGATGTTGCCGGCGCCGAAGTGCACGGCCCTGCCGCTCGTGCCCCGCTCGTCGCTCATGCCTCGTTCACCGCCGACAGCAGCGAGAACAGCTCCTCCGGCGTCGCCGCGGCGTTCAGCGCCGCCACGTCGTCGTCGTCCGAGAACAGGATCGCGATCTGCGAGAGGATCTCGAGGTGCTCGCCGTCCTTGCCGGCGATGCCGATCACGAACGTGGCGCTGTCGCCGTCCCAGTCCACCCCGCCGTCGTACCGCACGACGCTGAGGGCCGAGCCGAGCACGGCGTCCTTGGCGTCGTTGGTGCCGTGCGGGATGGCCAGGCCGTTGCCCATGAAGGTCGACACGGCCTTCTCGCGCTCGTGCATCGCGGCGAGGTAGTCGCCCGTGACGGCGCCGGCGGCGACGAGAGCGTCGGATGCCTCCTGCAGCGCTTCATCGCGGGTGGCGCTTCCGGGGTGGATGCGCACGCGGTCGAGTGTCAGAACGCTCATTTCTCCTCCTGGCTCGGATTGGTGTTGCGGACGATCTCCACGACCTCGTCGTAGCGCGGCGAGTTCATGAAGTTGTCGACGGAGACGTGCATCGAGTCCGGCGACTTCGCCCTCGCGCGGTCGGTGAGCTGCTGCTGGGTGATGATCAGATCGGCCGTGCCGTCGAGGTTGGCGATCGCCGCATTCGTGACGGTGATGCCCTCGATGCCGGCCTTCTTGATCTTGTTCCGCAGCACGCTGGCGCCCATCGCGGACGAGCCCATGCCGGCGTCGCACGCGAACACGATGTTCGTGATCTGCCTCGTCGCCAGGGTGCCGCCGTCGGAAGCCCCGCCGGTCTCGACCTGCGTCTCCAGCTTGTCGACGAGCTCTTCTGCCGCAGCCGTGTCCCCGCTGGTGCGCAGCGCGTCCATCGCGGCGGACTTCTTGCCCTTGTTCGCCTCGGTCTGCGCGATCGCCGCACCGAACGAGTCCGCCTCGGCCAGCAGGTCGCGGCGACGGGATGCCCGCAGGATGATGCCGGTGATGAGGAAGGTCACCACAGCGGCGATGACCACCGACAGGTAGACCACCATCAGGTTGCCGACGCCGGGGCCGACGGCGGCCGCGGTCACCGCGATGATGCTTCCGGGTGCTGCCGGGAAGGCGAGCCCGCCGCCGAGGAGCATGTTCGTGGTGACGCCGGCGGCGCCTCCGGCGATCAGCGCGAGAATCGTCATCGGCTTGCTCAGGGCGTACGGGAAGTAGATCTCGTGGATGCCACCGAAGAACTGGATGATGATCGCCCCTGGAGCAGACGCCTTCGCAGCGCCGATCCCGAAGAAGGTGAAGCCGAGCAGCAGCCCGAGACCGGGGCCGGGGTTGGCCTCGATCAGGAACAGGATCGACTTGCCCGCATCGGCCGCCTGCTCGATGCCCAGCGGCGTGAACACGCCGTGGTTGATGGCGTTGTTCAGGAAGAGCACCTTGGCTGGTTCGACGATGATCGACACCAGCGGCAGCAACTGCATCGACACCAGCCAGCCGACCGCACCGCCGAGCACAGCGCTGATGCCGAGCATGACGGGGCCGAAGGCGAAGAACCCGACGATCGCGAGGATCATGCCGAGGATGCCGGCCGAGAAGTTGTTCACCAGCATCTCGAAGCCGGGCCTGATCTTGCCGTCCCACAGTCGGTCCATCTGCTTGGTGATCCAGCCGGCGATCGGACCCATTATCATCGCGCCGAGGAACATCGGGATGTCGGTGCCGACGATGACGCCCATCGTGGCGATCGTGGCGACGACGCCGCCGCGCTCGCCGTAGACCATGCGGCCGGCGGTGTTCGCGATCAGCAGGGGCAGCAGGTACGTGATCATCGGGCCGACGAGTCCGACGTAGGCGGCGAAGTTGCCTGCGTCGCCCTCCGCGAGGGCCGTCATGGCTCCGCGCCAGCCGATCGCCTCCGAGTCGCCGCCGCCGCCGATGATCTCGGCGACCGGATACCAGTGCCAGGCCTGGCCGAACGGGCTGTTCGCGCCGAAGAATCCGGCGGGGATGAAGAGCATCGTGATGAAGCCCCAGGCGATGAACGCCGCGATGTTCGGCATGATCATGCCGGACAGGAACGTGCCGAAGCGCTGCACCGCTACGCGGGCTCCTCCGGGCTTGGTCGGTGACGTCGTCGTCATGATGTGTCTCTTTCTCGTGTCAGGTGTCACGGGGTGGGGGATATGGCGCCGGCGGCTTCGCGGGCGCCGGCCGCATCGTCGGCGGTCAGAGCGGCCTCGGCGAGGCGTCGCGCATCTGCCGCCGTGTAGCGAGTGAGAGAGCGGCGCACGTCGGCGAGGGCCGCCGGCGCCATCGACAGGCTCGTCGCGCCGAGGCCGACGAGCACGACCGCCAGCAGCGGGTCCGCGGCGGCCTCGCCGCAGATTCCCACCGGCTTGCCGGTCCGCGCGCCGGCGTCGCCGACCTCGCGCACGAGTCGCAGCACGGCCGGGTGCCACGGGTCCTGGAACGAGGCCACCGAGCCGAGCAGCCGGTCGGCCGCCATCGTGTACTGGGTGAGGTCGTTGGTGCCGATCGAGGCGAAGCCGGCGTGCGCGAGCACGCGGTCCGCGAGCAGGGCGCTGGCCGGCACCTCGACCATGACGCCGGCGGTCTTCAGGTCGTATTCGTGCGCCAGCGTCGTGAAGTACGCCGTCTCCTCGACCGTGGTGACCATCGGCGCCATCACCCACAGGTCGGCTGCGGTGGCGGCATCCGCTTCGGCGAGGGCGGTGAGCTGCTCGCGCAGGATGTCCTCGCTGGCGCGCAGCGCCCGAAGGCCGCGAAGGCCGAGGGCGGGGTTCTCCTCGTGCGCGTCGTTGAGGAAGGCGAGCGGCTTGTCGGCGCCGGCGTCGAGCAGTCGCACGACGACCTTCTTGCCCTCGAACGCCTGCAGCAGCTCGATGTAGCTCGCCCGCTGCTGCTCGATCGTCGGCGCCTGCCCCGCCGAGAGGAAGAGGAACTCGGTGCGGAACAGCCCCACACCCTCTGCCCCGCGGGCCACGGCGTCGGCCGCATCGGCAGGCTTGCCGAGATTGGCCAGCAGCCCGATCCGCGTGCCGTCCGCGAGCGCGCCTGGCGCGACGGGACCAGCCTCCTCCGCGGCGCGTGCGGCGAGCCGCTCCGCGACCGCGGCGAGCTGCTGCCCGGTCGGTGCGCCGTTGACCGTGCCCGCGGCGGCATCGACGATCACACTCTGCCCGTCGACGAGCGCCGCAGCCTCTGCGGTGCCGACGATAGCGACGATGCCCTTCTCCCTGGCGAGGATCGCCGTGTGCGAGGTGGGACCGCCGTCGGTGGTGATCAGAGCGAGCACCTGATCGAGGTTCAGCAGGGCGGTGTCGGCCGGGGCGAGATCGCGTGCGACGAGGACGAACGGATGCCCAGGGTCCGGCACGCCGGGGGCGGTGACCCCGCGCAGGTGCGCCAGCACCCGCTGTGCGATGTCATCGAGATCGGCCGCGCGCTCGCCGAGGTACCCGCCCACCGCCTCGAGCGTGGCGCGGAAGCCGGCGAACGCATCGTGCACGGCCCACTCGGCCGTGGTGCCCTCGTCGAGTCTGGTGTCGACCTCATCCTGCAGCGCGGGGTCCTCTGCGATCATCGCCTGGGCCTCGAGCACCTCCGCTGCGGCGCCGCCGGCAGCATCCGCCCGCCGCTGCAGATCGGCCGCGACAGCGCCGACCGCGTCGCGGACCCGCGTGCGCTCCGCCTCGACGTCGAGTGCGCTGCTCTGCCTCTCCGGCGCGGGCAGAGCCTCGGCCATGCGCACGACGATCCCTGTCGCGACGCCCTGGCCGATGCCGACGCCGCGAAAGAAGTGGGCAGACACCGTGCTCACGCCGACTCGTCGTGGTCGGTGGTCAGCAGTTCGGTGAGGGTGTCGAGCACCTGCTCGGCGTTCTCGCCGTCGGCGGTGATCACGACATGGTCGCCGAAGTCGATGCCGAGTGAGATGACGCTGAGGATGCTGGCGGCGTTGACGGCCTTGCCGGAGTCCTTCGCGATCGTCACCGGGATGCCGGTGTCCTTCGCCGCCTGTGCGAACAGCTTGGCGGGGCGGGCGTGCAGGCCGTGCGAGGAGCCGACGCGGACGGTGCGGGAGGCGGTCATGGTGTTTCCTTCTGGTCTTGCGGCGCGGCCATCGCGTCGCGGACGAGGCGCAGCGTGCGGCTGCCGTCGAGGTCGCTGAATGCGTCGTCGGGGAGGGTGACGACGAGAGATCGTGCGGAGAGGGAGGAGCGGATGCCGTCGGCGTGATCAGCCAGGTGCGGGCCGATCAGCACCACATCGACGCCGGCCGCGGAGAGCGCCGTGCGCTCGGTGCCGGCCTCGGTGGACCACGGCAGGCCAGCAGCTCCGGCCGCACGCGCCAGTCGCTGGGCGACGAACGTGCTCGACGCTCCGGCGCCGCACACCACGAGGATCCGCATCGATGCCCCTTTCCGCTCCCAGTGTGCCCAGCGGCCCGCCGCGGGATCCACCAGGGTTCCTTCCGCCCCTGCGGAACGTGGATTTCCGCCCTTGGCGTCGCCGCGGCTGGCATCATGGAGGCGCAGACGTCGTCGATGAGGAAGGCGAAGGGATGTCACGCCAGCGCCAGGATCAGCTCCTCGGTCTGCTCCTGCGCCAGGACTCCTGGTCGACCGCGTCGGGGCTGGCTGATCAGCTCGGGGTGACTCCGCGCAGCATCCGCTCCTACGTCGCCGGTCTCAACGCGCGTGTCCCCACCGCCGACGCCGTCGAGTCGGGCCCGGCGGGCTATCGGCCCGGTCCAGGAGCCGGCGTCGCGCTGGACGCGGCAGGGGCCGCAGGCACCCCGCGCGCCCGCCTGCACCGGCTGGTGCGCACGCTGATCGATGAGGCCGACGGCGTCGACGTGTACGACACCGCCCTCGCTCTGCACGTCAGCGAGACGACACTCGAGAACGACCTCGCTCGCGTGCGCGCCCTGCTCGACGGCAGCCCGGTGCGGCTGGAGCGCGATCGCGACCAGGTGCGACTGCGCGGCGACGAGCAGTCGCTGAGACGACTGCTGAGCAGGCTGGCTCAGGACGAGATGGATGTCGGTCCGCTGCGTGCCGACGCGCTGCAGCGCGCGCTCGCGCCAGAGACGGTGCCCGCAGGCGCCGTGGGCCCTTTCAAATCGGCGCTGGTCGCCGAACTCGGCGCACTGGGGTATTACGTCAACGAACTCGCGATCAGCGATGTGCTGCTGCACATCACCATCGCGGCCGAGCGGGTGGCGGCCGGGCGTGCCCTGGAGGCCCGCACGGTCGCCGCGGACGACGCTGTGGCCGCGGTGGGGACGGCGATCGCCGGCCTCGCCCAACAGCACTTCGGGGTGGTGCTCGGCGAGGGTGATCGCGAGCACCTCGCCGGCCTCGTGCTGACCAGGGTCGTCGCGCCCGGAGATCATGCCAGGCGCAGCACTGCGCCGCCGGTCGATCCCGCCGTCGCCGAAGCTGTGCGTGCCGAGATCGAGCAGGCCGCAAGCGACTACCAGGTCGATCTCATCGACGACGCGTTCTTGCTTCGACTCACCCTGCACGTGCAGAACCTGCTGCAGCGGTCTCAGCAGCAGGCGTGGACCCGCAATCCGCTCACCCGGTCGCTGAAGTCGTCGTATCCGATGATCTTCGAGGTCGCCGTGTCGATCGCCAGCGGCCTTCACGACCGGCTGGGCGTGCCGCTGCAAGAGGACGAGATCGCCTACATCGCCATGCACGTCGGCGGGCGTCTCGAGCGCAGCAGGGCGGCGGATGCCATCCTGACGGCGACCATCGTCTGCCCCGGGTATCAGGAGCTGCAGGAGCTGCTGCGCTCGAGTGTGGACCGCTCGCTCGGTCGGCTGATCGAGGTCGTCCGCGTCGAGACCAGCGTCGACCCCGACGGCAGCGCGCTCGACACCGACCTCGTGCTCAGCACCGTTCCGCTGGCGGGGGCCGACGAGCGCATCGTGCGCATCCAGCCGTTCCTCTCGGATGGCGACGTCGAGCGGGTGCAGCAGGCCGCCGGCCGCATCCGGCGGGCCAGGCGCCTGCGACGACTGCGGGACGAGCTGCAGCGCTACTTCTCTGCCGACGCCTTCCTGGTGCCGCTGCCGGATGCCGGCGAAGAGCGGATCATCCGTCTGCTCGGGGCGACACTGACAGCATCCGATCTCATCGGCGAGGACTACGTCGAGAACACGATCGCACGCGAGCGGATGTCATCGACGGCGTTCACCGACGCGCTCGCGGTGCCCCACGCGCTGCAGATGAGCGCGCAGCGCACCGCGATCGCGATCGGCATCGCGGACGGCTCTGTGGCGTGGGGGAGCGGCCGCGTGCAGGTGGTTGCGCTCGCCGCGTTCAGCGACAGTGACCGCGAAGCGTTCCAGACGGTGTTCGAGCAGCTCGTCGAGGTGTTCAGCGAGCCAGGCAGCGTGCACCGGATCGTGCGACGCTCCACCGACTTCGAATCCTTCCTCGACGAGCTGGTCGCGGTCATCGACGGCTGAGCGTCACGACCTCGCCGCCGCCGTGCCCGCTACGCCGGGTCGAGAACCGCCGAGAGCGCGTCCAGCAGGGACTGCGCGTGCGGTGAGTCGGCGACCTCGAGGGTCACCTCGTCACCCGAGGCGATGGCGAGATCCATCACCGCCAGCACGCTGGACAGGTCGACGGATTCGCCCTCGCTCGTCGACAGCAGCACGGGTGCGCCGTGCGCTTCTGCCAGTCGCACGAGTTCGGCCACAGGTCGTGCGTGCACGCCGTGGTCGACGGCGACAGTGACCCGCCGACGCAGCGTGCTCATCCCCGCTCCGTGAGCAGTTCCCGCACGGCGGCCTCGAGTTCGGCTGCCGCAGCGACCGCCTCTGTCGGCGTCTCCGCGTGCGTGTCGATGTACACCTTCAGCTTCGGCTCGGTGCCGCTGGGGCGCACGATCACCCGCGATCCGTCTGCGAGTCGGTAGCGCAGCACATCGCCGGACGGCTCGCCGGCGGCTGCCGCCGACAGATCTTCGGCACTCGCGACGGCACGCGCGCCGAAGGACGTCGGATGCTGTGCACGCAGCGAAGCCATCAGGCCGGAGATCACCGAGAGGTCATCGACCCGGATCGACACCTGCCCGCTGGCGAAGTGTCCGATCTCTGCCGCCAGCTCATCGAGCAGACCCGCGATCGTCGTCTCGCGCACACGGGCATCCGCCGCCAGGCTCAGCATCGCGACGGCGGCCGAGATGCCGTCCTTGTCGCGCACCGTCCCGGGGTTGACGAGGTACCCGAGCGCTTCCTCGAATCCGAACAGGATGCCGGGGGCGCGGGAGATCCACTTGAACCCGGTGAGCGTCTCATGGAAGTCCAGGCCGTACCGCTCGGCGATGGTGCCGAGCCCGGGGGAGGACACCAGCGAGCACGCGAGCGAGGCACCAGGTGCCGGAGACTCTCCGGCAGACCGCGCGGCGCGCCAACCGAGCAGCAGGCCGACCTCGTTGCCGGTCAGGCGGCGCCAGCCGCCGGCGGCATCAGCATCCGGAATCGCGACGGCGAGCCGGTCGGCGTCAGGGTCGTTCGCGATGATGAACTCGGCGTCGACGGCGCGGGCACGGGCGAACGCGAGATCCATCGCACCCGGCTCCTCCGGGTTCGGGAAGGACACGGTGCGGAACGTCGGGTCGGGGTCGCGCTGCTCGTCGACCACGCGCGGGGCCGGGTAGCCGGCCGCCTTCAGCACGCGCGAGAACGTCTCCCAGCCGACACCGTGCATAGCGGTGTACACCCAGCGCATCTCCTGCACGCCGAAGGGTGCGGGGGCGATGCCGGCGGTGGCGACGATGTACGCGTCGACGACCTCCTCACCCGCGGTCTCGTAGGAGGTCGAACGCGGCAGAGCGCCGATGTCACCGGCATCCGCCACGCGCGCGATGTGCGCGGCGATCTCAGCATCCGCAGGCGACACGATCTGCGCGCCGCTGTCCGCGCCGCCCAGGTACACCTTGTAGCCGTTGTCATCCGGTGGATTGTGGCTGGCGGTGACCATCACCCCGGCATCGGCGCCGTAGTGGCGCACGGCGAAGGCGAGCACAGGGGTCGGCAGCAGGCGGGGGAGCAGGATGGCCCGGAGCCCGGCACCGGCGAACACCTCGGCGGAGTCCTCGGCGAAGCGGCGGGAGCCGCGGCGCCCGTCGTAGCCGATGACCACGGTGGGGGTGCCTGGCGTGCGCTCACGCAGGTACGCGGCGAAGCCGGCGGCCGCCTGCGTGACGAGCACCCGGTTCATCCGGTTGCTGCCGGGTCCGAGCGCGCCGCGCAGCCCAGCGGTGCCGAACTCGAGTCGGGTGCGGAACCGGTCGTCGAGGTCGGCAGCGGCGGCGGCATCGCCGGCGGCCGCGCGCGTGATGATGCCGGCGAGCTCGTCGCGGGTCTCGGCGTCTGGATCCTGGCGGAGCCAGGCGCGGGCCTGGTCGAGACGCTCAGTCGCAGTGCCTGTCTCGTTCACGGTTTCCCTCTCGGTCACAGCGCTCTTCTCGGTCACAGGGCTCGTCTCGGTCACAGGGCCTCGATCACTCTGGCCAGCAACGCCGAGATGACCGGCTCTGCCTCGCGTCCGGCCTCGATGACCTCGGCGTGGCTGAGGGGGGTCTGCTGGATGCCCGCTGCGAGGTTCGTGATGAGAGAGAATCCGAGGATCTCCATCCCGGCCTCGCGGGCGGCGATGGCCTCCAGGGCCGTGGACATGCCGACGATGTGACCGCCGATGTGCTTCGCCATCTGCACTTCCGCCGGCGTCTCGTAGTGCGGCCCGCGGAACTGCGTGTAGACGCCCTCGTCGAGCGTCGGGTCGATCGTGCGGGCGACGTCACGCAGTCGCTTGGCATACAGATCGGTGAGGTCGACGAACTTCGCACCTTCGAGAGGGGAATCGGCTGTGAGGTTGATATGGTCGCTGATCAGCACTGGCTGGCCGGGCGTCCACGTCTCGCGGATGCCGCCGGCGCCATTGGTGAGCACCATGATCTTCGCCCCCGTGGCCGCCGCGGTGCGCACGCTGTGCACCACACGGCGCACGCCGTGATCTTCGTAGTAGTGGGTGCGGGCCCCGATGACGAGCACGTTCTTCCCGTCGGGGGTGCGGATGCTGCGCAGCGTGCCGACATGGCCCTCAAGGGCGGGCTTGGAGAAGCCGGTCACCTCGGTGGCGGGGATGGTGCTGACGGTCTCACCGATGAGCTCGGCGGCCTTGCCCCAGCCGGAGCCGAGGGTGAGCGCGATGTCGTGGTGATCTACCCCGGTCAGGCGCGCGATGTCGGCAGCGGCCTTGGCGGCGATCGCGAACGGATCGGCGTTCGGATCGTCGAGAGGGTTCAAGGATGTTTCAGGCATGAGACCACTCTATGAAGGTGGCGGCTGTGGAGCCAGGATTGCGGAAGAATGGAGAGCATGTCTCAGACTTCCTTCGCGAACCGGCAGAGCGTGGCCGTCCTCGGTGGCGGACCCGGCGGGTACGAAGCCGCTCTCGCCGCCGCGCAGCTCGGCGCCGATGTCACCCTGGTCGAGCGGGTCGGAGTGGGTGGATCCGCTGTGCTTACCGACGTCGTGCCGTCGAAGAGCCTGATCGCCACGGCCGACGCCGCAGTCGCGATCGCCGAGGCATCTGATCTCGGCGTGCAGTTCTACGCGAAGGGCTCGCATGACAAGCCCCTCAAGCCCGAGATCGCCATCAATCTCGCCGCCGTCAACAAGCGGCTGCTGGCCCTTGCCGGTCAGCAGTCCGAGGACATGCGCGCCACGCTGCTCGAGGCGGGTGTGCGCATCCTCTCGGGACACGGGCGGCTGGAGGGCCCGAACGCCATCATCGTGGCGACGGGTCCTGGCGGCACCGACTTCGACCGCGTCGAAGCGGACACCGTCGTCGTCTCGGTCGGCGCCTCGCCGCGCGAGCTGGACTCGGCCAAGCCCGATGGGGAGCGCATCCTCACCTGGACGCAGCTGTACGACATGAAGGCCCTGCCGGAGCACCTCATCGTGGTCGGCTCCGGTGTCACCGGCGCCGAGTTCGCCTCGGCGTACATGAACCTCGGCGCGAAGGTCACGCTGGTCTCCAGCCGCGACCAGGTGCTGCCTGGTGAAGACGTCGACGCCGCACAGGTGCTCGAGAAGGTGTTCAAGCGCGGCGGCATGCAGGTCCTCTCCAAGGCCCGCGCCGACAAGGTCGAGCGCACGGAGAACGGTGTGCTGGTCACCCTGGCAGACGGCCGCACCGTCGAGGGCAGCCACTGCCTGATGGCGGTCGGGTCGATCCCCAACACCGCAGGCATCGGCCTGGAAGAGGCCGGCATCGAGCTCGACGACTCGGGACACGTGCGGGTCAACCGCGTGGCGCGCACCTCGGTGCCCAACGTCTACGCCGTCGGCGACTGCACGAACTTCTTCCCACTGGCATCCGTCGCCTCCATGCAGGGGCGCACCGCGGTCTTCCATGCTCTCGGAGACATCGTGATCCCACTGGAGCACCGCAAGATCACCGCGAACATCTTCACCGCGCCCGAGATCGCCACGGTCGGCTACTCGGAGCGCGATATCGAGAACGGCGAAGCCGAGGGGGTCGCCTACAAGCTGCCGCTCGCGGCGAACCCGCGGGCCAAGATGATGGGCATCAAGGACGGCTTCGTGAAGATCATCGCCCGCCGAGGTTCGGGCACGGTGATCGGCGGTGTGATCGTGGCGCCGAAGGCGTCCGAGCTGATCTACCCGCTTGCGATGGCGGTCGAGCGTCGCCTGAACGTCGACCAGGTCTCGCGCGTCTTCGCGGCGTACCCGTCGCTGACTTCGAGCATCACCGACGCCAGCCGCGCGATGCACGAGGTCAACAGCGCCTGAGCGCAGCGCACTCGACGCAGCGCCCGCAACGACAGCGCCCGGCCCTCGATCACTCGAGGGCCGGGCGCTGTCGTTTGAGAGATGCGTCAGGAGATCGTCAGCAGCTGGTGTCCGGACGACACGGTGGCTCCGGCCGCGGCGTTGATGTTGCCGATGACGCCGTCCTTGTGGGCCTGCAGCGGCTGCTCCATCTTCATCGCCTCGAGCACGACCACGAGGTCGCCCTTGACGACCTGCTGGCCCTCCTCGACGGCGACCTTGACGACGGTCGCCTGCATGGGCGACTTCACCGCGTCTCCGGAGGCACCCGCGTTGGCGGTCGTGGTGTGGCTCCGACGCGACGGCGGGACGGCGGCGGGACGACCGGCGGTGCCGGCGACGGGGGCCGCGACGCGATCGGGCAGGCTCACCTCGAGGCGCTTGCCGCCGACCTCGACGACGACCGTGTGGCGACCGGCGGCGGGAGTCGGGTCGTCGAGCTCGCCGTCCCATGCCGGGATCTCGTTGATGAACTCGGTCTCGATCCAGCGGGTGAACACGCCGAACTCGCCGTCCTCAGCGATGAACGCCGGCTCGCGCACGACCTGACGGTGGAAGGGCAGCACCGTGGGGAGGCCGGCCACCTCGAACTCGTCGAGTGCACGGCGCGAGCGCTCAAGCGCCTCGGCGCGGTCGCGGCCGGTGACGATGATCTTCGCCAGCAGCGAGTCGAAGGCGCCCGAGACGGCGTCGCCGGCGGTGACGCCGGAGTCCAGACGCACGCCGGGGCCGCCGAACGTCTTGAATGTCGTGATGGGGCCAGGCTGCGGCAGGAAACCGCGCCCTGGGTCCTCGCCGTTGATGCGGAACTCGAACGAGTGTCCCTGCGGGGTGGGGTCGTCGTAGTCGATGGTGCCGCCGGCTGCGATGCGGAACTGCTCGCGTACCAGGTCGATACCGGTGACCTCCTCGGAGACCGTGTGCTCCACCTGCAGACGGGTGTTCACCTCGAGGAATGACACCGTGCCGTCAGCGCCGATGAGGAACTCACATGTTCCAGCGCCGACGTAGCCGACCTCCTTGAGGATGGCCTTCGACGCGGAGTACAGCAGGTCGTTCTGCTCGTCGGTCAGGAAGGGTGCAGGCGCCTCTTCCACGAGCTTCTGGTGGCGGCGCTGCAGTGAGCAGTCGCGGGTCGAGATGACGACGACGTTGCCCTCGGCATCCGCCAGGCACTGCGTCTCGACGTGACGGGGCTTGTCGAGGTACTTCTCGACGAAGCACTCGCCGCGACCGAAGGCCGTGACGGCCTCGCGGGTGGCGGACTCGAACAGCTCGGCGACCTCGTCGAGCTCGCGGGCCACCTTCAGCCCGCGCCCGCCGCCGCCGTACGCGGCCTTGATGGCGATGGGCAGGCCGAACTCCTGCGCGAAGGCGATGACCTCGTCGGAACCGGACACGGGGCCGGGGGTGCCAGGCGCCAGCGGAGCGCCGACCTTCTCGGCGACGTGACGCGCGGTCACCTTGTCGCCGAGCGACTCGATCGCCTCGGCGGACGGGCCGATCCAGGTCATGCCCGCACCGACGACCGCGCGGGCGAACTCGGCGTTCTCAGCGAGGAAGCCGTAACCGGGGTGCACGGCGTCAGCGCCGGAGCGGCGGGCCACCGAGAGGATCTTGTCGATCTGAAGGTAGGTGTCGGCGCTGGTGGATCCGTCGAGGGCATATGCCTCGTCGGCGAGTCGCGCGTGCATCGCGTCGCGGTCCTGGTCGGCGTACACGGCGACGGAGGAGATCCCGGAGTCCCGGGCGGCACGGATGATGCGTACGGCGATCTCGCCGCGGTTCGCGATGAGCACCTTGGCGATGTGAGGCATGAGCTTCAGCCTAGCGAGTGCCAGGGCGTTCGTTTTGACGACTCCCCACAAGAATTCCGCGAAATCGTGGTGCGTGGTTCACTGTGTGGCTGGCGAAGACCACAGGTCGGTCCAGCGCACCCCGAGGTCGCCGGTCAGG